>CALRFG010000001.1 GCA_943356525.1 Candidatus Nomurabacteria bacterium
GCGGAGACGGAGGGATTCGAACCCTCGGGACCTTTTGACGAGCCCGCCTCTTTAGCAAAGAGGTACATTCGACCACTCTGACACGTCTCCTTATTCACTTATATATAGCATATTTGTAATGTTTTTAACATAAAATTTGTATATAATAGGAATATGAATAAAAAATACATTATTACAATCATTATATTACTAGTAATTGCAGTTATATCTTTTTTAACATTTAACAAAACACCAAAGGTTATTATACCTATAGAAGAAGTATCGCCAAGAAATGACACCGTATCGGAGATAACAAAAAAAGGTAGAAAATCATATTCACTCGCAGAAGTTGCATTACATGATAAAAAAGAAGATTGTTGGATTGCCATAGAAGGAAAAGTTATTAACCCTACACAGTTTATTGCCGAAGGAAAACATCCAAATGATTTTATCTTAAAAGGTTGCGGTAAAGATGCAACTAGTATGTTTCAGGGTGTAGGAAAACATGATGGAGGAAAAGCTCAAGCAGCTTTAAAACAATATGAGATAGGTATGCTAAAATAGTCTCATGACATTTACATTAGCTACTCTTTTGTACTCAATAGGAAAACTATTTGGAATAATAGGTTTTTTACTACTTACATTACTCATATTCTCTGGCGATACTGCACGTTTTTGGAATAAATGGGTAGGACTTGATAAGATGATAAAATTTCAAAGAAAATTTTCTTACTTTGTTGCGTTCTTTGTTATTTTCCATCCTGTTTTTTTTATGTTATCAAATGAATCAACTAAAGGTTTTTTGTTTCCTGACTTTGCTTATACCCCACTTGCAGCTGGTATAATAGCAATGTATATATTTATAGGTGTGATGATAGCTTCTAAACTCTACAAGTTGATATCATATAGAGTTTGGCAATATATTCACATACTTACATATGTGTTATTTTTCTTCGCATTATATCATGGTATAAACGCTGGTTCTGATTCAGATGACTCTGGTTTAATATTCATAATAGCTGGAATTGTGATAATCATTGGTATAATATACAGAACACAATATAAAATCCGAGAAAGAAAAACAGGTAAATTTTTAGTTAAATCAGTAATAAAAAAAACACATGATACTTTTACATTGACTGTTAGTGGTCATAAAGATTTTTTTGCTGGACAGTTTTTTTTCTTGAGATTAAATAAAAATAAATTGTATGCCAGGCATCCATTTACTATTTCAAGTAAACCGGGCGATGATATGTCATTTACAATGAAGCTTGCCGGACGATTTACACAAACCGCAAAAGATTTAAAGGCTGGTGAAGAGGTATTGATTGATGGTCCATTTGGAAACTTTATACCTAAACCAGAAAAAGATTTGGTATTTATTGCAGGAGGTGTTGGTATAACTCCGTTTATGAGCATACTAGGAGATCGTGTAAATAAAAATATTAATCAAAATATAACTCTTATCTATGGATCAAGAACTGAAGCTGATATTATTTTTAAAAAAGAAATAGACACCATAGATAAACCTTGGTTTAAGAAAGTATATCTTTTGAGCCAGGCCGAGGATAATGCAATTATGTCAACCGATTGTGAGAAAGGTTTTATTTGTAAAGATATTTTAGATAGATATGTGAAAGATATAAAAAATTCTCTGTACTATATATGTGGTCCCGAGAAGATGAAAAATAATGCAAAGAAATTACTGAAGGATGAGGGTGTTCGAGGTGGTCAAATGTTTGTTGAGGATTTCTTTTGGTAGAAAGTATAAAAAAGACAGGGTTCCTTACGGTTCCCTGTTTTTTATTTTGTTATTTACTGGTTTTGTATCAGTTCCATTATTGGCATTATTGGAATATTAAGCTGTGGAGTACGAAATTCTTCAAAAAGGTACAATTGATATTCCCCGGTTATGGATGAATCATTTTTATTTTGAGTGTCATACCTCTGGTCGTACTTATCACCCTGAAGACTTGATTGATAAGGTAGTAATGCTATTGTTTTCATAATTGTGTGCATTGCAGTCTTATTATATAACATATAGGATAATTTGCTATAATACACCCAATGCATCAAACATTTCTCCAAAAATCCATATCTGCAATAATTACTATAAGTAAACCTCATCAAATTGCTTTTGATAAACTCCGAATCAAAACTATATATGATCTGTTGTATCATTTCCCTGTTCGTTACGGTGACGCTTTTAAAGCTGGATATATAAAAGATATCGAGGTAGATCAAAGTGTTGTTCTTTATGGGGAAATTCAAAACATAGAAGTAAATCAAAGTTTTAGAACCAAGATAATGATAGTTGACGCTATACTAAAAGATGATACAGGTTCTATAAAACTATCTTGGTATAACCAAATATATATTAGTAAGATGTTTAAGGAAGGTGATATTGTAAAGGTCTCTGGTCTGGTAAAAGAAACTAAAGGAAAATTTTCTATCATCAACCCAACGATAGAAAAAACTAAGGCTGACCCACTAAATCAAGGTATGAATCTCTTTGGACAAAAAGAAGAGGTTTTATTTCAACCTATATATAGAGAAAGCAAAAACATCACTTCAAAATACTTACACACTATTATAGAAAAGATTTTAGTACATTCTGATTTTAAAAATATAAAAGATAATATACCTGAAGATATTCTAAAAAAATATTCACTGCCTTCGTTTCAAGATGCGATGATATATATACATAGTCCTCGAGTAGAAAAAGATACAGAGATAGCAAAGAAAAGATTTGCATTTGAAGAAGTTTTTTATATACAACTTAAAAATGCAAAAAACAGAAAAGATGCAGAGTCTTCTCTCTCCTATTCTTTTGTTGGGCTCGATGAGGCGCTCGACAATTTTAGAAAACATTTATCTTTTGATCTAACTGAAGCTCAGGAAAAAGCTATCAATGCAATATTAAATGATTTCAAAAAAACACACCCCATGTCTCGCTTACTTGAAGGTGATGTTGGTTCCGGAAAAACTGCCGTGGCTGCAGCTGCATCATACGCCATCATTGCTTCACGTGTGAAAAGTATGAGGGACCAGGATCAAAAAAACGCACGGCTTCAGGTGGCATATATGGCACCTACCGAAATCTTAGCAAAGCAACATTACGAATCATTTACGCAGCTGTTTGCAAAACTACCTATAAACATAGGTCTTTTGACAGGTTCAGGCTGTAAAAAATTTCCATCAAAGTCTTCTCTTCTTACAAACAAACAAGGTACGGATATTTCTAAAAATCAGATGTTAAAGTGGATTGCCTCAGGTGACATATCTATAGTTATAGGAACACATGCACTTATACAAAAATCGGTTGTGTTTCGAGATCTTGCCTTTGTTATCATAGACGAGCAACATCGTTTCGGAACTAAGCAAAGACAAAAACTTGCAAACAAACATATTGTAGATGAAGAAACCAAAAATAAGTTAAAGAAAAAAGATACTCTTCGAGTAAATAAAAAATCATATATTGATAATAAAAATAATTATACAGGTCCAAAAATAATTCAGACACCTCATCTATTGTCTATGACAGCCACACCTATTCCCCGTACTCTTGCATTGACTGTATTTGGTGATCTTGATCTTTCTATAGTTGATCAAATGCCGTCTGGCCGAAAACCTATTGTCACTGAAATTATCGGAGAAGATAAAAGAGAGAAAATGTATAGTCATGTACACACACAATTACTCGAGGGACGGCAGGTTTATGTTGTATGTGCACGTATACAAGATCCTGACCCAGACTTGATGAGTCGACTAAATGTTAAATCAGTGCAAGAAGAAGCATCTAGGTTGAAGAAGAATGATTTTAAAGAATATAACATCGGAGTACTTCATGGAAAAATGAAAACAGTCGAGAAAGATAAAACTATGAAAGATTTTCTTGATGGAAAGATTGATATACTGGTTGCCACATCTGTGATTGAAGTTGGTGTGAATGTTCCAAATGCTACAGTGATCATGATAGAGGGCTCCGATCGATTTGGATTATCACAAATACATCAGCTGCGAGGTCGTGTTATACGTGGAAATCATCAAGCATACTGCTATCTTTGTACCTCAACAGTAAACAGTAAAACCATAGAAAGACTGGAGGCTTTGAAGAAAGCTAAAAATGGTTTTGAGTTGGCAGAGCTTGATCTTAAGATGCGTGGCGCCGGTGAGTTGTATGGTGATAAACAATGGGGTTTGAGCGATCTGGGTATGGAGGCTATAAAAAACCTTAAGATGGTAGAAGCCGCTAGGGAGGTTGCAAATGATTTGGTTGAAAAAGGGTTGTCAGAAGAGTTGTTGAAACTAGTTGAGGAAAGTGAGTGTTTACATATGGAGTAATTGTGTAAAAAACAAAAAACTGTAAGTAGATTACAGTTTTTTGTTTTATCTAGTGCAAACACTTGGACTCGAACCAAGGACCGGTCGTGTATAAGACGACTGCTCTACCAACTGAGCTATGCTTGCAGTGCTATTAATATAGCATTTTTATAGCTTTGTGCAATATTCACCTATTTACCTCCTCATAAAAACTTTTTCTTAGAAACTATAGATCTGCCAAGCTCTTTTTTTGAAAATATTATATCGATAACAAATTTGTACTATTATTTAAATCACTTACTCCTTCTCCACCTTAATCCCAAATCCACGTATAATCTCTTCATACTCACCTTGCTCCAAAGTCTCCTTCTCAACCAAAGCTTTTGATATTCCATCCAATGCTTCGCGATTCGTGTTAATTATCTCTAACACTCGTGCGTATGCCTCTTTCATTATTTTAGAAACTTCATTGTCGATAAACTCATTTGTTTTTTCACTATAGTTTTTTGCTTCCACCCCATTTCCAAACATAGTTCGGCCGCCGGCAGGCTCTAATGCTATAGGACCAACAGCATCACTCATACCGTATTTGGTAACCATGTCTCGAGCGAGCGCTGAGGCAACTTGAAGATCATTAGATGAACCTGTAGTAAGATCTCCAAAAATAGTTTTCTCAACAACATAACCTCCAAGTGAAACGGCTATATCATCTAAAAACTCGAGTTTACTTTGCATTTTTTTGTCATCATTTATTGGAAGTTTAAGTGTATACCCGGCCGCACGTCCTCGGGAGATAATGGAAACTTTATGCACCGGATCTGCATATGGAAGAATGGACGCAACAATCGCATGCCCCGCTTCATGATATGCTGTTAGGTTTTTTTCTTTTTTACCCATAACATGAGTTTGACGTATGGGTCCAAGCATTACTTTCTCTATAGACACTATAAGATCATCTTGAGTTATTTCTTTTCTGTTTTCACGAGCTGCAAATATAGCTGCCTCATTCATAACTGAATGTAAATCAGCTCCTGAAAATCCAGGAGTTCTCTCCGCTACAGTTTCAAGTCTTATATCTTTTACAAAAGGTTTATTTTTGGCGTGTATTTTGAGTATGTCTATTCTATCTTTTCTGTCAGGCAACTCTACGTTTACCCTTCTATCAAAACGTCCTGGTCTTAACAATGCGGGATCAAGAACGTCCGGTCTGTTTGTTGCAGCCATAATAATCACAGAATCAGATGGCTCAAACCCATCCATCTCTACAAGGATTTGATTTAGAGTTTGCTCCCTTTCATCATTTCCACCCCCCATACCAACACCACGAACTCTACCCACAGCGTCTATCTCATCGATAAATATAATAGCAGGTTGTGACGCACGAGCAACTTTGAACATATCTCTAACACGTGACGCTCCTACACCAACAAATAGTTCTACAAACTCTGATCCAGATATAGAGAAGAATGCTACACCTGCCTCACCTGCTACAGCGCGAGCTAATAAAGTTTTTCCAGTACCAGGTGCACCCATCAAAAGAATACCTCGAGGTATACGAGCACCTATAGACGCAAACTTTTTAGGATTTTTCAAAAAATCAACAACCTCCTCTAATTCGTGTTTCGCTTCTTTAACGCCAGCAACATCAGCAAAAGTTATTTTTTCTTTTTGACCATCAGCTGACATGAGTTTTGCACGAGTTGATCCGAAAGAAAAAGCTTGCCCTCCTGCACCTTTCATACCACGAGATAAAAACCATATTATCAAAAAGAATAGGAGTATTGGAAATAAAAATGGAAAAATACTTAACGCAATGTATCCAGCACTTTTATCGTCTTTTATCTCGATTGAAGTTAACGCAAGTTTTGTTTTATCTACACCGAGGTTTGACAAAGTTTCAGTTAGGGATGATTGACCTTCTTTTTTAGATATTTTCTCTAAGCCATCTTTATATAAAATATCAATTTTTTCATTTGTATTTTTTATAGATGTTATTTTTTCTGCATTTATATCATTTACAAGTTCTGTTAGTGTTATATTCTTTTCTTCTTTGATATCTTTTTGTAAATAACCAGATAGTATAAATATTACTAATAAAAACACTATTATACCAAAGACATTTTTGGCTAAAATTGTTTTTATATCACTCTTGTTTTCCTTTTTAACTTTTACCATGTCCTGATATTAGCATTAATTTGTGTTATTATCTATATAAACATGGCTATAATACAAAACAAAAAAGCATATCATAACTACGAGGTATTAGAAAAAATAGAGTCTGGTATAGTACTTTTTGGGTTTGAAGTTAAAGGGGTTAGGGCGGCTCATATGTCACTTGATGGGGCTTATGTGATTATAGATAAGGCGGGTAAGGTTCAACTTTTAGGTGCAAACATAAAACCATTACAACCTGAGAATGTGCCAGCTTCATATATAGAGACAAGGCCTAGGGAGTTGTTGTTGAAAAAGAAACAAGTTAAAGAACTGTCTGATGCCATAGAGCAGATTGGACACACTATTATACCTCTTTCCGTTTACAGTAAAGAAGGTTTGATTAAGGTTGAGATAGCACTTGTTAAAGGAAAGAGAAAATTTGATAAGCGTGAGACCTTGAAAAAGAAAGATGCCCAGAGAGAGATTGATAGGGTTTTTAAAAGGTAGGTTTATTTAACCGCCTTAGGTTTTAGTATTTCAAATACAAATCTATCAAGTGGCAAATATTCTTTTGCAAAATCTACAGTATCTTGATATGTTACTTTTTCCATTTCTTCTATTACATTGTTCAAGAGAATATTTTCACCATAATTTGTATAACTACTAACAACTGATGTCAAAATATCATCAGTCACTCTTTCGTTTGAAATAAATCTTTTAATAATCAATTCTTTATTATTATTAAATTTTTCTTCAAACATCCCTTTTGCGACACCATCAATTATTTCATGAATAAGGGATATGGCCTTATCTATACACTCTGAATTTAATTTACTTTGAATAACGATATTTTGAAAAGTGACACCAGAACCCATACCTGCACCAGCCGAATAACATAGTTTATTTTCAGTTCTCAATTTTTCAAAAACTAAATCACTTATTACTAAAACAAGAAGTCTCAACGTGGCAATCTTTTTTGAATCTTTTTTCAAATCAAATATAGGTAATATTATTTCAGCTTCTATACTAGCTTGTTCTTCATCACCAAGACCGATATCTATATATTTATTTTCATATTTATTTTCTTTAGGCTTTCCAATTGTTTTTAAGAGATTTGGAATCTCTGACTTTTTACCAACAGAAACTTGCTTCAGGTTTATGAGTATTGTATTTTTTATATCTTCAAGATTGTCTAAGTTTCCTGCAATAAAAATCTTAAGATTACTTTTAACCAAAAACCTATCCTTAGCTTTTCTTAAATCCTCAGGTGTATTTTTCTCTATAGTATCTACCCAACCAATAACACTATTGGTTCTTAGTAATTCAGGACAGTCAAATAAATTATTTTTTCTTAAAGTAATCAAATATTTTAAATATGTCTCATTTGTATAATATCTCCACAACTCTTGAACAATAACCTTCTTTTCACTTTCCACCGCTTCTGGGTCAAATTTGGGACTAATAACAGAACTGAAGAATACATCTAATACATGCTCAGCATCTTGTGGTAGACATTTACCAATAATTTGTAGTTTATATAAACTTGTATTTGCATTTGCTGTTCCAAGTGTGTATTTATTTGAGAACTCTCTATAAGCTTTCTCATCTTCTATAAGATCGGAACCTTTCAAAATCACATGCTCTAAAAAATGAGCACATCCTTCAAGCCCTGGTTCATCATGCATAGCACCGTAATCAAACACGAGTTTGATATGAACACACGGGGCTGTGGATATATGTTTATAATAAAAAGGTACACCATCTACAGAATCTTCGGTAAAAACATACGGATCTTCTTTAAAATATTTAGTCATAGGTTTAATTATAGCAGGGCTGTCAAATCTTCCTATCTATGTAATAATAACCCCATGTAGTCGTTTACATATATACGGGGATGACCGGATTCGATATATAGATCTTTAACACATATGCGTAACCGAGTACCCTCAAATCTCGTTAAACTTTGAGGAACCCTATGTGCTAAAACACAGAAAGCTGTTGCGTCCAATTTTGGATTCAGCAACTCTTTCGCCTTTGCTAGAGCCTAGCTCTACCTCATGCGAGACATCTTACTACTATCTACTTTGTGTAGGAGATAAGGTGTAATATAGCAAAGTAAGGTTAAGGTGTTATCTTGAGCCTTGATCGAGATTATAAGATTAGTTTATATGATGTTTGGATGTGTATTTATAATCATATAAATGAAGTTTGAAAACATATCTATGTTACGTAGATGTATGTGTTATACCTATATAGACGAGGGTTCAACTCCCTCCATCTCCACTTTTCAAAGAATTTCAAATTATTTGTAATAATTTATATTTTATATTTTTGTTTTATACAAGAGCGTGAAAATAAGGTCGTAAAAATATCCATCTATCAGATATATAAACCCGATTATACATTCAGAAATGCCTCAGGCTTTTCATTTAATTAGAAGAAAAGATAAAAATATTAAACTTTTAGTAGTTAAGGTAATGTCGTTAAAAATTAAACGATTCAAGGCAGTCTCGATAATAAAAATTTTTATTAACTATCAAATCACAAATTTTTCTATCTTTATTTATTATTGCCGAATTTATAAAACATACATTTACGACATCTTCTGTTTTAAATTGATTGCACAAGTTGGGATCATCTATTGTTTTATTTTCCAAAATAATTAGTTTACATATTTCTGGCGTAATATAAGTATAAGTATTTTTACTAATTTTTTCACAAATTTTTGTATCTTTTTTTGTGAATGCTACGTTAAAATAACATTTATCTTTAAGATAACTATCATTCTGTGATTCACAAACAGACTCACCCCTTTGTATTATGGCAAAATTAATCTTACATTCACTCTGTAACCCTTTAGATACCTCATTTCGAGAAGAAACGTCAGCAAAAGTATTTATTTGTTCACAGATCTTTAATCTATCATCATAGTTTTTATCCGTGATTTTTCTATCCATAGTATTTTCTATAAAATCCTTATAAAACAAGTCTTTGCTTTCAAAATTAGGTTTAATAATTTTTAATGAAAAATATCGATTTGAATTTTTATAATTTATTTTAAAATAAAAGACATTTTCATTCCAAAAAAAATCTGCGAGAGAAGCGTCGTAATGACTACTTCTTACATATTTTCCAATTTTTATATATCTACCATCTTTGGTAAACAAAGCCAAAACATCTTCCTTGTTGTATGATGTGAATGAGAATCTGGTAGAATTTTGTTTATCAGAATAACTTAATATAGCAAAATCTCCATATGTATTCACTGTAGTATTATTTGTATAGGTATCAGCGTCACTTATTTTTTTAATCTTATTCTCACTAAGATCAAAATAAAAAGTATCCCCCTCATATGACCATTCACTTTCATTTTTTAAAATTACAGCGTAATCAAAAATTTTATAAGAATAATTTGGTACATACGGAGAAAGTAAATATTCATCGTTTTCTGTCTTTAGTGTATTTGGTGGATAAAGAAAGTTCTTTTTTATATAATTAAATTTATTTTTTGAAAATTTACCTTCTGCCTCTTCAGCAAGAACACCAGTTTTTTTCATATCCATGAAATCTGAAATAAAAATTTCTTCAATAGATACTATAGAATTATCAAAAAATAAATTTGTACCCTCTAATCTTTTTAACCCCTCGCCATTATTTGATGGTGTGAAAAAAAAGTAAAAAATACTCAGAACTAAAAACAAGATAATTAATCCTATACGCAAAGATAAAATATCTTTTATTTTAATTTTTTTCTTCATAACCAAAATTATATCATATAAAAAAAATATCCTAAGTAATCTCAACCCTCACAGAGAGCCTTCACAGGACTCACACTGTGGGGGCTTTTCTTTTACACCTTAGAGTACCTAAAAATAAACTCCAAAACCTCACCAAAATGATTTGATAAATTTGCCCTCGTGTCCACAAAATTAGAAACAACTCCTTAGGGAGTTGTTTTCGATATAGGTGATGAGAAAGTGCATAGTTGCACTTTCGGGTGAGAGTTGAAAAGCTTTGCTATATTTTTGAGGGGCTTTGCTCCGAAAAAATAGCAAAGGTGTACTGAGACTGTAAGTCTCTACCCCCCCCTCCATCTCCACAAAGCAGAAATAACCCGAAAGGGTTGTTTCTTTATCTTAAAATATAAAACTAATTACTAAATCTCTGAAATCTCAGGACTTATACGGCAAATAGTAGATGATGAAAGATTTACACCTGGACCTCTACAATTAACAGTTATTTTATGATTTGTTTTTAGATTATCAACACTTACAAATCCAGAATTTGAACCGTTGATAGGATCTAAATTAATTATTGGATTTGTAGGTGTTAATATGTTTTCGCCGATAGATACGACATCACAACTTGTATCATTTGGCATATTTTCTATATCCCAACTTACAACACATTTTCCACCCTTATCAACAATTACATTAGGTTCTTTATTTAAGATTATCGAAGCTGAGTTTTGGGATCCAATATCATCTATTGCAGGAATAATACATGTTGTATTAACCGTTCTAAGCGTATTTGAATCTCTACTTTTATCAATTATATTAACAGGTATGGTTTGCTTTGATGTTGTCTTATTTATTGTAAACGAATTAGTTATAATTTTTTGGTTATCTTTATAATATTCTATTGTCGCACCATTTAAAGGACTTGCTATCAATATCACATTTGACACCGAAGGGGAGTTATTGTCGGAAACTGAACAACTTAGAAACAATTTACATTCTTTACTGTCTTTTTCATTGCTGACAGTTTCATTTGTTGTTTTATTGAAGCAAACCATATTTTGGGAATTACACCCACACTCAATTTCATCGGCAGGAGGAGTTTCTATATTATTGACACATTGACCTTCAGGGTTTTTTATATAGTTTGTATCAATATAGTCACCGTCCAATGTTTTTTTTCTTATTATGTTACCAAATTTAATATAATCACCTTCTAGGTTTGGACAAACTGAAGTTATTTCACCAGGACAAACTCCTGCACCTGCAACACATACTTCTTGTGAATATATTCTAAAAGTTGAGGTGTTACCCCGAGCTTGATTTTGTAACATTATATAAAACTTATGTTTTCCTGGGGTTGTAGGCATTTTATATGTACCAGCATTTATATTATAGTTACTACTTCTTTCATGACCTCCAGCATTATAATAACCATTACCCCACGCTGAGGAAGCCCATAAATATTTACCTGATTTACCTTGAACGTTAGTATTTGTAAAACCAGTTTGAGGATAGGTTTTATATGGACCTTTAATAACCTCTGGATGACTTTGAACGCCACCTATTGAACTTATAGCAGTCCAAAAAGAAGCAAGTCTAGGTAAAACTCGTGGCCCCCACGTATCACCAGAATAAAATAAAACATTAATCCATTGAATTGTTGTATATCTTACTGATCTGAAATTTCTTGAAGTTACCTGTTGCCAAATATGTGCATCGTATATACCATTTAGATTAAAATTCCACCAATCATCACTAGGACCAAATAGATTGTTATTAAATCCAGCATTATTACAAGCAACATAAGATGCATTAACCTGTAAAGTAAAGTCTTCACCCGGTTGATATATTCTTACATCACTAGGTTGAGGTGAGATAAAAGAATTTAATTTAAAATTTTGGGAAGAGTTAGCTTGTGGGGCTAACTCTGTTGTAAAAGCCTCCACTTTTTGAGAGATTAAAAATAAAGGAGTTAGTGCAATTAAAAATAGCAAAGTACTTTTAGGCACTTTTTTATTTATTTTTTTTCTGAAAAATATAATTATAATAAATATTATAGGTAATAATGAAAGTAGAATAATATATGTGATTCTTATAGAATATTCTCCTAAATAAGTATTTTCTAATTCTTTCTCTGAAGGTAGATTAGTTTCATATCTTGATAAAATATCACCTTCTTCATCAACCATCTCAGCTTTTATAATAAAACCGCTTACTGTTTTTGATATATCAACCTCAATAGCAGTAGTACTTGCTGCCGATAAATTTATTTGTGTCTGACCTTCGCCTATAATATTATTCTTTCTATCAAAAATAGATAATTTTATCATTGCGGTTTTATTCACAGCAGTATTTTGAGTGTTACTAGCATTTTCTGTTGAATCTTTTTCTATTTGATCGTAAAAAAACTTAGCAACTTCCTCAGAAGACATACTTGATATATCAACACCTTCAGGTTCACTTGTATCAAAATCATCAGTCTGATCATTTACAGCATTAATATCAAAAAAATCTTCATTTGTTATATTTAAAGGAATTCCAGCATATTCAATATTAACTTTAATTTTTTCTCCCTTCTTCGCGTCCAAAGAAGATGTATTTATGTTTAATATTGTACCTATATTACCTTCTAAAATATATCTAAAATAGGAAGATGGTATATAGTATTCGAGATTTTCAAATGTTAAAACCCCAGCATAGACGAGAGGATTTATATTTGTTGGTAATTTCAATCTATACTCCTTGTTAGAATCCAATTCAATATCATCTAGTATGATGGTTTCTAAGGGTTTATTATTCAAAGTTGTTCTATTGTATAATTCTATTTTAGGTTTAACAGTAAGTCCTTTAATACCTATCTTGTCTATTTTGAATTTGATAAAAATATTTCCATCTTTTTTTACTGTTGGACCTTGTTGAGGGAAAAAATTTTTTCCTTCGGCTTCAATATTAAAATTATTTAAAGTTAAATTTTTTTTATTTTTTTTACTTTTTATAATTATAGGTTTTTGAATCTGATTTAAAAAAGTTCCATCTTTTGAGTAAACTGTAACAATAAAATCTGCTTTTGAGTTTAATTCGGTATTTAAAATATGTTCAAAATTAAAAACCTTATTAGATTTTGATTCTAAATAAATATTTTTTCCATATTGGAAATCGCTTTCTATTATTTGATTATCTAAACTTGTGGATATAAAAGTTTGTATATAAATATCTGACTCTCTTGAGGTTGAATTATTAAATATTCTAACGGAACCTTTAATAATTTCTTTTTCATTGTATTCTATTTTATCTATAAATAAATCATTTACATAAACCCCTTCATCTTGGGCTAGTATTGTATTTTTATTACTAAAAATACAAAAAATAAATATGGAGATTAAAAATATTTTTTTCATAATAATATTATATATTATCTACTTTTTAAGTGCTAATTAAATTAGTTAATTAAAATCTTATATTTCGTTAATTTCTGGGTTTACACGACATACAGCAGACTCAGTCAGAGAAGGATTTAGGTTAACTCCTGCACAGGTTATACTAAACTTTGTATTTGACTGTATATCACTTTGGGTATATGAACCTGTTGACGTACTGTTTACGGTAGCGTTAACTTTAATACCATCTCGTTTTAAAGTACACTCTGTGCCTGGTGGCATATTTTCTATTTTCCAAGACAATTTACAGTCTCCACCTTTATCTAAGGTTACTAGGGGTTTTTTTGTTATTTTTATTGATGGTTTAGCTACCGGATCTTTTGGTTTGGTGATTGTTTCACTTGTATCTGCTTCACATTTAACAGTTTTTGATGTGTTATCAAAACTATCAGTCACAGTAACATCCATAGTCTGAAGTGACTTTGTATTTGGAATAGTGTATGTATATGATGTTCCAGGATATTGTATTTTAGTATCTTTACCTGTACTGGTATACGTAATTGTTGCTATGTTCTGAGAAGGCGTTACTGTAAATTCAACATTTAAATTATTAATACTAGCATCACAGACTGCACTTAGACCGCACATAGGGGCGTTTGCGTCTCTTGTTTCCTCCTCACTGTTCCGTGTACCCACCCAATCTCTACCAACGCAGGCATAAGTTACGGGAGATAAACATTCACCATTTATCCCTTCTAATCCTTCAGGTATCTCTGTTTGTATTTCATTAATGTTTGAACATAAATCTGGAATAGTTAGTACACAGTCACCGTTAACGTCAAGCTCATATCCTTCAGGTATCTCTGTTTGTATTTCATCAATATTTGGACATACATCGGAGACCTCTTCTTCAACGCAAAGACCTGCCCCTGTTACACAATATGTATGCTCAAAAAGTATATATGCTGAAGGTTTATAATATGTTAATTGTTTACCTTGTTCAGATGTACCGTAGAGAGGGTTATAGTAACTTGAACAATACTCTCCATAACCAGCACTACTGGGGTCAGCATAACCCCCAGAACTCCCAGGACTCCAGAACCCACAGGATGAAATAACAATAGGTCCGTTATAATATTCTCTAGGTTCATACGTATTCTCGACTGTGTTTCTGTATGCGTATATATATATATAGCATGTTTTCCAGGTATAGTTGATGCTTTGTACGGTTTTGTATATACACCAAATATATTACGCGTTACTTTAGTAGCGTTTTTAACATTTCTCCACCATACAACATCTGTTATGTAACCAAATACATTAAACGAGTATGCATTTTCTGTTTCATTTTTAACATAAAAATCAACAGTATACGTTTCATTATTACAATCAGATAGAGAAGTGAAGAAAGTTAGATTAAAAGCCTCGCCTGGTGAATAGTTTTTACCTAAACGGTAATCATAAGGTGAAGATACTGATGATATCCTAAATTCTGGAAAATCTGATGATCTAACCGGATAAGCCTCAGCATTAACCCAAACATAACCTGACAAAAGCAACATTACAAACATTAATATTTTCTTATTTAAAAATAAAAACATTTTTTTCATAATAATATTATATATTATTTACTTTTTAAGTACTAATTAAATTAATCAATTTTCACTGACCTCATATCCATATCCTCAACATAATCAAATCTTATTACAATATCTGGTTTTATTTCATCACTTTCTATAACACTAGGCCATTCTATAAACACATGAATTAAATCTCATTAATAGTCGGGTTTACACGACAGATACTAGAAGATACTATGGTTGTACTTGTGTCTCCTGAACAGCTTATGGTGTATCTTGTGTTTTGATATATTGGAGGTGATATCCATTTACCAGAGTTACCTGAAAGCGATTCAGGAGTTATGTCGCCGCCACTCAATGTACACGTCATACCAGTAGTAGGTCTATTTATTATCTCCCAGTCAAGTGTACAAGTACCACCTTTATTTAAAGTTATGGCTGGGGTTTTTTTAATGATGATTTCAGTTAAGGCTGTTGTGTTTTCAACAGAACAAGTTGCGTTTGATTTAGAACCATCAGAATCAGTTAAATTCACCGTTAGTGACAGAGGTGTTCCTGGTGTTGTAGTTGTTGAATATATGTAGGTGTATGGTGGAGATGATTTTAGTGTAGATACATTTGGTGAGTGTGTATATGTTACATTTCCTATTCTGTTAATAGGGGTAAATGTAAAAAATGTCTTATCTAATGAGGTTGTTGGTGAACAATATGAATTGAAAGCACATTGTGGAGAGTTTAGTGTTGTAGTTGTTGCTACCCCACCTGTTGTACATGTATTTGTTCGAGTATTGTTACATGAACATACCTGTTGGGGGGTAGTTGTGGCTTCGCATGTATTATCTGTTGCTGATTCAATCCACACACTATTTAAATTACAAGTTCTATCAGATTGACAAACTATCAAAGATTGAAAGAAAGGTGCTATTGTTTTATATTTAGAATATGTGGTTGATGTGGCCACAAAAGTCCACAAAACATTATATGCTGGTATAACGGTATCATTTTTTGTTTTTTCCTCAACTTCACCATTATATAAACCCTTACCGCTGTATTTATAAGATGATGAATCTACAAGCAATGGGTCTCTACAAGTAGCGTTTGATGTTAAACCTAGTTCTATTAGACTGTATCCTCTAGTCCAAGAATCGGTGTCATGTCCGGTATTATATAACCTAAATACTACATTACACGAACCATCATAAGACATACTGGGATAATTTTCTTTATAGGCACCATAATAATATTTCTGAGAAGCACCTAGACTACTTGATTTTGCATATACATTACCAAATTTGAACTCAAAAATAGGAAATCTTATTTGCCACCAAGAACTTGTTTGTTCCATCAAAGCATAAAAACCTTTATTTTGATTTTTTAAACTAGGTATATCAGCTGGGTTTATACCTAGATAATCACAAACATTTACAGTTTGATCACTCCATGAACTAGTAGGGTGTTTTACAGGTGTCATGTACACACTACCTTTTATATATGTATCACTAAGACTTGTTGTACCGTCACTGTTTGTACATGTTGTTATAGATAATAAATTACTGTTATTTTCATAAGTATCAGTATTAACAACTCTAGATTTACACATAGATGGTTCAATCTTACCTGCTTCAATTACTCTAACTTTTGCACCCATAGTATTTGAATCAGCACCTTTGTATACAGATGTAACAATAACCTTACAACTACCATCATATGTTGCATAGTTAACATTTCTTTTTCTTCCTCCTGGATCAAAAGTCACGGTACTTGCAGTACCTTTTTTAAAACTGAAAATGTGATACCTTTTTTTTAGCCAAGCTGAAGTAGCTGAATCAGAAATAACATAAAAGTTATCATTACTTTTAAGGTTACTCATATTAACACAAACATCAACAGTAATAGAAGCAGGACTAGAGGCTGTGGTTATAATATTACCAGTTGAAAAATTTTTTCTAACCCTAGCGTCAGTTGTTGAGCAACTCTCATTCTGTTGGCAAACAGATGTGGTTTTTATATCTTCAAGGCATGTATCGGCAGGTTTGTTTACACCACCACAAGTTTCAACTGCTGAAATATTTGATGATACAAACAAAGCTAAAATTATTAGTAGTAACAAAAATAAACCAGCAATCACCTTTTTACTTATTTTAGTTTTAAAAACAAAAAATAATATAACCATCAAGGCAATCATCATACCTAAAATTATATAATATATATTATTACTGTTTGTTTTTTTTAAATCAACAGTTTTAGATTGGGTCAATATTACTTGACCATCAATATCTTTTATGTCTATTTTTAATACAACTTCACCTTTTAGTTTTGATAAAGCATCTATGTTTTCATCAACAATAATACTACCTTCATTAAAAAACTTCTTATCTGATTCTTTTTTAAATATTTCAACACCTTCTTTTGTTAACGTAACAACAATTTTATTATCCTGATCAGTATCAAATAAAGAAACATAGCCTATATTAGCCAATACGTTTGTATCCTCTATTATGATATCTGACGTTGTAAAACTATAAGCTGAATTTGACACATTAAATGAATAATCTAAATTTAATTTTTTATCACCTATTTCAATAGTTAAAATTAGGTCATATTTTCCACCTTCAAAATTTAACGGTATTTTGATATTAATTTTATCATTTTCTAGAAACACCTCCTCAAAATATGTTTTATTTTCTTCTAAATATTGATTAAAACCTTCAATCTCTGTGTTTATTTTTTGATTTGGTGTTTTTAATGAATAAACCAAATCCTTATTATCATTTTTAAAAATTTTCAAATCAATTTTAGGTTCAGTATCTTCGAATGAATTTTCTTTATTATCGTTAGTAAACGATATATTTAAGTTTGAATTTTTTGTCAAAGATATATTCTTTGATTCATCTTGTATAAATGAATCTGACTGTATTTTAAAATTATCTTTAGAATATAAAACCAGTTCAGTGGAATAAATATTATTATTAATCAATAAATTTATTATTAATAAAAAAAATAAAGTGTATTTTCTCATATACTAAATTATATCATTCTTTAAAAAAATACGTAGAATTAATCAATTTTCACTGACCTCATATCCACATCCTCAACATAATCAAATCTTATTACAATATCTGGTTTTATTTCATCATTTTCTATGATAATAGGCCATTCTATAAATATAAGGTTTTCTTTATCTTCTAAATATTCTTCTATTCTTATCTTTTGTAAATCTTTATAAGACTCCAACCTGTAAGCGTCTATGTGTATCAATTTTTTAAAATTTTCTATAGGAAATTCATAGCTTTTTAATATAGTAAATGTTGGACTTGTTATATCAATATTTAAATCTAGTTGCTTACACAGGTTTTTTGTAAAAGTTGTCTTACCAGAACCTAAATCACCCTGTAAATAAACAACAGTAGCCTTATCTTTGTTAGTTATAGATTTTAATTTTTTTATAAATTCTTCATAGATATTTTCCATAAATATACAATAAACAAAAACACCCTCTTTTACAAGGATGATTTTGTATTAAAAACTTTTTACAATCAAAGGTTAGATATTTTCTATAGTTAGTCTTTTTTTAGCTTGATAAATGAAGGCAAACACTGCTCCTAATATCAGAACCATAGTTGCAACCATGTAGTCAAAGAAACTTAAAGATAGACCTGTTGCAGGCAACTGACTTAGATAAACTCCTGATACAGGTGTTCCTGAAGTTATACCAGGTGTTAGACTTACTGACGATCCACCAGTGTATGAAGGTGTGTATGAGTTGTAATAGTTTCCGTAAACAGAGTTATTGTTTTCAAAAGTAACATTACATGTTTTTGTAATAATCTCTTGATCAGATCTTATTGTAATATTTATGTATTTTTTACCAGTTGTGTAAGATGTAAATGATGTAGATGCACCTGAAACACTGTTTATATCACCACCCCATATGTAAGTATAGTTACCTATACCACCTGTTGCATAAGCCGTAGCTGTTACTGATTGACCAGGTCTAGGGTTTGATGGAGTTATTGTACAATAACCATCTAACAAAACACGATTAGGGTTATGAACTACAGCATTACCAGTTGGGTTTGTATAAACATATACATTGTTATTGTTAACATTATTGTTTATAGCTGTAGCAGTTGATGATGAGTTTGAGTTTGAAGTTGAAGTTGAAGTCGAGTTTGATAGGTTGGTGTTTGTATTGGCGTTATTATTTGATGTAGTGTTTGATGAATAGTTTGAATTAGGTATAAATGAAGATGTGTATGATGAACCATATGATGGTAAAGAGTATCCACTGTAATATGAACCACTGTATGATGGTAGAGAGTATCCACTATAACTAGAACCACTATATGACGGCGTGTAGTAAGACGGAGTATATGATGATCCGTAGTTATATGATGGTGAAGAATATGAGGGTGAAGAATATGAAGGGGTGTATGATGGTGAAGAATAAGAATACACAGGAGAGTATGAGTAAGTACTTGGACCTGAATAACCATAATTTGAGGTATATCCACCACCAGTCATGATACCAGGACCTCCAGTTCCTGAAAAAGAATTATCTTTTCCCGCGAAAACCACACCAGGTATCATAAATATAGCAAAAACTACCATAATTATTGTTTTTTTGATTTGTTTGTTTGTTTTTAACATTATGAGTATATTATAGCATATATGAAATATTTGTCAAGCTATATAAAACAAAAACCTTGGGGATTAACCCAAGGCCCAAAAGACGAATCTTTTGATTATTTGTGAACAACTTTGAATGTTGTTCCTGTTGGTAGTTCATAAATCCACCTTGCAACTTCTCCGTTGTGGCGGTTACACCCAGCACTATTCCCAGTCTCAGACCTGTTGCCAGATATGTCACCTCGATGAGTATAATTGCCACTATCATTTTTGTCACCTATATGGTGGTCGATATGATAAGCATATGGCATAAAGCTTTTTCTGCTCCTAGACCACCTACCAGGTAAACCTTTGTGTTCTTCATTACCTTTTTCTGACAGGGTGTGAATACCCTCAGAAAGCCACGCTGATTTATCTTTTGAGGTCGAATTTCTAACAACTCCAATGATTTCACCGCCGGCATTTATAAGGTGTGTAACACCTAGACCACCGTCAAAATAGTAACAAATGAATGTTGCTATTTTTTGATCAACAGCAATCCATGATACAGTCAAAGGGTTTTGTGCCGAAACATCAACCAAACTATAGATAGTTTTCAAATCACCTTTTAGGGGTAAAATGATTTCGGTTGTGTTTTTGGCATCAAAATATTGATACCATTTGAATGGGTCAATTTCTTGAGCCCAAGAAAGGTTGAAGATTTTCTGGAATTTTTCTGGAACACTTTTATTTGGTCCATTTATTCCCCAGTAAACATAGTCCGGGCTATCCGGAATACCTACATTTAAACCTTTGTACTCAAAGGTTTTTGCATGTAAGTTGGAGTTGGTTAGAGTTAGTAAAAGTGACAAAATTAATGCCGCAAAACAAGTGATTTTTAAGTTAAGTTTCATACTGTATATATTATATCATATATAACAATAATGTCAATGAAAAAACCCAGAGCGTTAATAGCTCTGAGTTTGAATATTTCACTGTAAATTAAGGGTTAATTGACAGGAAACATTTTTCTGATTTCGGCTGGAACCTCCGATTCTGGAACAAAAATCGTTTGAGTCCTTATGCTCACAGGGTTCTTTTTCTGTTCAAGTTTAACAAAAAAAGTTCCGTCGGGGTCATACATCCCAGATAAAGCCCTTTTTGCAAAGGGGATATATTCCTCCCCTTGAGGTAGAGTACCTTTGTCACTTAGCTTTTTTGAAGCCATTTGAGAGATTTCTCTTTCAACAAGGTTAATTCTTTCGGGTGTTATTCCAGAACCACGAGCAGGAACGAGTCCGACTGTGGCAGTAACACTGCCGCTATAGTATGGTGTTTTTTTAGTAACATTAACACCTTTTAACTGTTTTACGGTTCGTGTTTGGGTCTCCGACACCTCTCTTAAACCATCTTGACCTTGTAGGTTTTGGATATAGGGCCGGATTGCCAGCGGTTGACCCTCTGGGACAAAGTGTACACAGGACGAGAGGCAAAGGATAGCAAGAATAATAGTGACAGTGACGACGATTTTAACGATATTTTTCATGACTTCTGGAGTAGTTTGTTTTGTTTTTGTTCAACTCCATCCCTACATAGGGTGGACTTAGATGTTAACATATTAACACAAAACAACTTAAAAGTCAATCATCTGCAATTAGCACAAAACATTATAAACATTTACAATACATTCATGACAATAATCTTTGATGAAGATAAGAAAAACCAACAACTCAAACAAATGAGACAAGAAGAAGATGAAAGACTTGTAAAAATGCTTTCGGATCGATACTCTATTCCTTATATAAACCTCTCTACAGTTTCTATAAACACTGACGCACTTCGATTACTTGATCAAGAGGAGTCTAAAAAATCTGAATGTGTTATTTTTGATATTGTCGGTAAAAAACTTTACCTTGCTTTATATAATCCATTAAATTCAAATATTGAAGTGACTGTAGATAGTTTAAAAAGAAAAGGATATGAAATAGTTTTTCACATAGCATCAATGTATAGTGTTGAAAAAGCATTTAATTTTTACAAAGATTTATCTTTTGCTGTTGAAACAGAGGCGGGTTCATTGGATATATCAAATAATGAAATAGAGACGCTTGTTGAAAAAACACAAAGTCTTGATGATATTAAAATTTTTATTGAAGAAGCTTTGAAGGAAAAAAAGAGTCACAGGCTTTCAAAACTTTTGGCTGTTATTATGGCTGGAGGTCTTGCAACGAAAGCATCTGATATACACATAGAAGCAGAAGATTCGTATTCAAAACTTAGATACCGTGTCGATGGTGTTCTAATAGAAACTTCTCGTTTTGACCTTGAAACATATCATTCACTTTTATCTCGTTTAAAACTTTTATCAGGACTTAAGTTAAATATAAAAGAAAATTCACAAGATGGAAGATTTACAATAAAAATTTATACTGCGGATGTTGAGATCCGTGTTTCAACTATACCAGGGGCATATGGCGAGTCTGTTGTTATGCGTATTCTAAACCCTAAATCTATCTCATCAGGACTTGAGGATTTAGGAATGACAAAAAAACTATATGACATTGTCATGAAAGAAATAAGTAGACCAAATGGTCTTATACTTCTAACTGGACCAACAGGTTCTGGAAAAACTACAACTTTGTATGCATTTTTAAAAAAGACAATGTCACCTGAGTATAAAATAATAACTATCGAGGACCCTGTTGAATATCATTTACCTGGAGTTGTCCAGACACAAGTTGATGAAAATAAAGGATATACTTTTGGTGAGGGTTTGAGATCTATTCTTCGTCAAGATCCTGATATTATTCTTGTGGGTGAGATACGTGATTCAGAAACAGCTTCAACAGCTATACAAGCATCACTTACAGGTCATTTGGTTTTCTCCACATTGCACACCAACAACGCAGCTGGAACTTTTATACGACTTATGGACCTAGGTGCTGATCCAAAAACATTAACATCCTCTCTTCATTTAGCTATAGCACAAAGACTTATAAGAACATTGTGTCTAGACTGTAGAAAACTTGTTGATATAACAGAAAGACAAAAAAGAATAATACAAGAAACAATAAATTCTTTAGATGGTTATGAAGAAAAAGATGAAATAAAAGAAATACCTATGCAACTTTATCAAGCTGTTGGTTGTAAAGAATGTAATAACACTGGTTATAAAGGACGTATCGGAATACATGAAGGAATATTATCAAATGAAAAAATAGAAAAAATTATTGCAACCGGTCCAAGTGAAAGAGAAATTAAAGAAGCTGCTTTAGATCAAAAACTAATAAATATGAAGCAGGATGGTATTATAAAAATACTGAAAGGAATAACAACGATAGATGAGCTAGAGAGAGTTGTTGATATATATTAAAAAAATTTATTAGTCAATTGACTAATAAAAAATAAAAACATATCATAAAAAAGAACAGCTCCTTAAATCTCCAAGCAAAACTTTTTTCGTTAAGAAAAAAGCTCAATGTGTTTTCAAGGATAGCCTCAGGAATATAGCAAGCTATACACCAAAGCGTCCTCTAACTCACACCAAAAAATCCAGGGGATTTATTGCTTGGAGACTTAAAAAGCCGATTCAAAATTTAGTTCTGTTTCTTTTTATAAAATATAAAACAAAACATTTATCAAGTAACTATAACAAGTATAGCATATCGCTATCATCATGTCAAGCGACTTAAATATCATCAAAAACAACGCTCCTGAAGACAAAGTTTTAGACCAAACCCTTAGACCATCGTCTTTCAATGAGTATATCGGACAAGAAAGTATTAAAAACAACCTTAATATACTATTAAAAGCAGCTAAAGGACGCAACCATGCTCCCGAACATATACTTTTCTACGGATCTCCGGGACTTGGCAAAACCACACTTGCCTATCTTGTGGCAAAAGAACTTGGCTCACAAATGAAAGTAACCTCAGGACCTGCTATTGAGCGAGTGGGTGACCTTGCGTCTATACTTACCAATCTTTCACCGGGAGATATTTTGTTTATAGATGAGGTTCACAGACTTAACAAGTCCGTAGAGGAGATATTGTACCCAGCCATGGAGTCTGGGCAGATGGATATTATAGTAGGCAAAGGCCCTGCCGCCCGTACAATACAACTAGACCTCCCTCCTTTTACTCTTATAGCAGCCACCACAAGGGTCGCAATGATATCTTCACCTCTTCGTTCACGTTTCTCGGGAGGTGTCTTTAAGCTTGAATTTTACACAAATGATGAGATACAGTTTATAGTAGAAAGATCTGCAAAAATATTGGGAATAGACCTGGATAAAAAAGCTGCTTTATATATTGCCCAAAGAAGTAGAAAAACTCCAAGAACAGCTAACTATCTATTGAAAAGATGTCGCGACCTTGCACAAATATATGAAAAATCATTAGATGAGGATATTGTTATAGAAGCATTGAATATGATAGGAACAGATAAAATTGGTTTAAATAAGTCTGATATTGATTTGCTTGAAACTATTATTAACAAGTATAGTGGTGGACCTGTTGGTCTTTCAACAATAGCCGCATCTCTCTCTGAAGATGAAGCAACTATAGAGGATTTTAATGAACCCTATCTTATACAACTTGGGTTTTTAGATAGAACTCCTCGAGGACGAGTTGTTACAGAGTCAGCTTATGATCATTTAAATATTCCTTATACAAAAAATAATATAGATGGTAAATAATATAAAAGAAAAAATAATACTTTCTATAGATCCAGGATACGAAAGACTTGGTATATGTGTGTTAAAAAAAGATATGATAATAAAAAAAACGGAATTACTTCACTCCGAATGTTTTAAGACATCTAAAGATGATGATTTTAAAGACAGAATACTCAAAATAGGTTTATATATAGAAAGTATAATAGAAAAATACAAGCCAGAAGATCTTGCTATAGAAAATCTTTTTATGAATACAAATCAAAAAACAGCATTGAAAGTTAGTGAAGTTAAGGGGGTTTTGATATATATATGTAAAAAATATCAGATGGGTGTTTTTGAATACACACCGCTTCAAATAAAATCTGCGATAACAGGCTCTGGAAGAAGTGATAAGGTTGCTGTTAAAAAAATGTTGTTTTTATTGATGCCTGAATTGAAAAAAGATGGAAAAAAAATAGATGATGAATATGATGCTATAGCTTGTGGATTGACGCACTTTGCATTCATGAGAGGTATATGATTTAATATCAACAATATGTCCAAAAACAGTAATCAAGAAAATATTAACAAAGCCATAAACCCTGAATCAAAAATAGATGATTTGAATTTACCTGATATTGGCTTAGATATAGCAGATGATGACTTACTTATTACAACAGAAGAGACTCTGACTGTTGTTATAGAGGACGATGAGGGATTATTAGAAGATGAAGAGTTTTTACTTGGTTTAAATAAAAATAAAAAGAAAAAGAAAAACGAAGATGATGAAG
This sequence comes from Candidatus Nomurabacteria bacterium, assembly GCA_943356525.1. GTDB lineage: Bacteria > Patescibacteriota > Minisyncoccia > Phycocordibacterales > CAIZLB01 > CAIZLB01. The sequence continues at coordinate 25,207 of CALRFG010000001.1, forward strand.
ATATTGAGGATTTTGATAGTTATTTTTTTCAAGAGGAATAGGTTATACTATAAAATATATGGTAAAAGTTTTTAGAAATTTTATTTATAAAATAGAGGATTTTATTATTTATATAATAAGCAAAATGATTAAATTTTTTAATTTAAATAAAAAGAATAAATCCTGGGTTAAAAAATTAGTAAGAAAAATTATTTTAGGAGTTATTGCTTTATTGATGTTTATTACCGCTCTTTTTTTATTGTGGTTTTCCAGCCTAAAAACACCTGATATAAACGTTTTTGATGACAAACTACTTGGACAATCAGCTAAGATATACGATAGAACAGGAAATGTTTTATTGTATGATTTAAGTCAAAAAGTAAGAAGATCTGTTATGCCAATTGATCAAATCTCTCCTTATATAGCACAGGCAACTATTGCCATAGAGGATAATGATTTTTATCAACATGGAGGTATAAAAATATCATCTCTTGTGCGTGCTGTTTTTGCAAACATTAGTGAGGGTGGTTACAGTCAAGGCGGTTCTACTATAACTCAACAAGTTGTTAAAAACTCTCTTTTGACAAGAGATAAGACAATAGTTAGAAAAATTAAAGAAATATTTTTATCATTAAAACTTGAAAGGAATTTAACTAAGGATCAGATTTTAACACTTTATCTAAATAATTCTCCTTATGGTGGAAATATATATGGTGTTGAGGAAGCAACTCAATTATTTTTCAATAAAAAAGCAAATGATGTTACTTTAGCAGAGGCTGCTATTATTGCATCTTTACCAAAAGCACCTTCTACTTATAACCCTTATGTAGGCAAAAAAAATGCACTATTAGATAGGAAAAATCTTGTTCTTTCAAACATGTTTAAACTGAAAATGATTACAGAGGAGCAGTACAACGAAGCAAAAGCAGAGGTTGTTGTATTTGAACCAAGAAATCTAGGTTCAATAAAAGCAGCACATTTTGTAATGTATTTAAGAGATCAGCTAGAAAAAAAATATGGTATAGAAAAATTATCTGAAGGTGGTTTTAAGGTTATTTCTACAATAGACTATGATATTCAAAAAAAAGGAGAGGAAATAGTTTTTGATTATATAAAAAATAATCAAAAAAGATTTGGTGCTGAAAATGGTTCTATGGTTGTTATAGATCCAAAAACAGGACAAATATTGGCCATGATAGGTTCACGAGATTATTTTGATACAGAAATAGATGGAAATTTTAACATTGCGACAGCATATAGACAACCAGGTTCAGCTTTTAAACCTTTTGTGTTTGCAACGGGTTTTAATAAAGGTTTTTTACCTCAAACTGTATTGTTTGATACTTTAACCGAGTTTTCGTCTGAATGTACACCTAGTGGTATACCTAAATCAGCAGAAACTGTTTGTTATAAGCCTCAAAACTATGAGGGTGGTTTTAAGGGTCCTATGAGTATAAGAATGGCACTAGGTGCATCTAGAAACATACCTGCGGTTAAGATGATATATCTTGTTGGTGTCCAATCTGTTATAAACACCGCTAGGGCGTTGGGTATTTCCAATCTAGAGAATGCATCAAAGTATGGTTTATCGCTTGCACTTGGGTCTGGTGAAGTGTCTGTAATTGACATGACAAGTGCTTATGGGGTTTTTGCAAATGATGGTGTTAGAAACAACGTTACTGGTATAATTAAAATAGAAGATTCAAATGGCCAAGTTTTGGAGGAGTTTGAACCTGCACCTAAAAAGGTCCTGGAAGAGCAAACCGCTAGGTATATAAACGATATCTTGTCTGATGTGGTTGCGCGTAACAGTATATTTGTAAAATCTTATTTCAAAGATGATATAGTTGCCATGAAAACAGGTACAACAAACAACTCTCGTGATGCTTGGACTATAGGTTATACACCAACAGTGGTTGTGGGTGCATGGATAGGAAACAACGACAATAGCCCTATGAGCCAAATTGCTTCAGCTTTGATAGTATCCCCTATGTGGAAACAATACATGGATTATTTATTAACAAAAGTTAATAAAGAATCATTTATAAAGCCAGAGGAAATAAGTAGTGATGTTAAACCTTTTATGAAAGGGGTTTATCAAACAGCAGATGGTGTTGCTCACAGTGAGCTATACTGGATTGATAGAGATGATGTTACAGGCGCACAACCAAGAAATCCTGCTGCTGATCCATTATTCTACAATTGGGAAAATTCTATATATAATGAATCACAGGAGTTTAGTGATGGAAACACTTCTTCATCAGGTTTAATGGTAAATATAATTGGTAGTAAAAAAAATTTATTAAAGGACTCTATATTAAGTGTGAGTGTTTCTGGTTATACAGATCAGACTACAAAAGTAGATTTCTTAATAAACGGAGTAAAGGTTGGAGATAGTACTACATCACCTTATAAATTTAACGTTAACTTAAATTTGTTAAAAAACATAAATCCAGAGAATGAAATAAAAATAGTGGAGTACAATAAAGATGATGTTACTAAAGTTGCGGTAGATTATTTTACAATTCAAGAGTAAGGCTGGAATTTAAATTTTTTATTTTTTTATTAATCTTTTCCAGATGCATGAGTATTATAAATCTTTTGTTTGAGTTTAATTTAATTTTAAATATATTATTATTATTAAGGATATCTTTTTCTTTAATTTTTAAACCAGATTCTTCATTTATTATTTTTAATACAGCATAGATAATTTGATCAGATGCACTCTTTGTAATATCCAGTTGATTTTCTAATTTAATTAGGTTTGATAAATCTTTTATGTTTTTAAGCACTGTTTTATATATAATTAAAAGTTATCTTTATTTATTCATAGGCATAACCATATAAACATAACTATTATCCTCAAGGGGTTTTATTACTGTTGGTGTTGTTTTACCACTGATTTCTATACTTATTTTGTCAGATTTAATTTTATTTAAAAAATCTGATAAGTATTTATGATTATAGTTTTGGGACAAAGACTCCCCTTTTTTAAATATTTCCTGCTTTGAAAAAGACTCACCTATTTTATTATTTTTAGAATAAAAATCTATTTCTTTGTCACCTATATCAATTTTTACATAATTAAAATCATCGGAGAAAATATTTGATGCTTTTAATGCATTTAAAATATCTTCTGTTGACATCTCTATCTCTGTAATAAATTTATTTGGAATAATTGCTTTATAGTTTGGATACAAACCTGAAACAGTTCTAACACATAATAAACTCTCTGTTGTTTTTACACAAAATAAACCCTTTTCTAGAAAAATAGATATTGAAATATTTGGATAAATTACCTTCATTAAATCATTTAAGGTTTTTGCTGGTATAAGTATTTGCTTAAAATCATCTATATTTTTTATATTATCTTTATTTATAATTTTTCTTTTTTCAACTAGTCTAAATCCATCAGTGGCTACAAAACTAAATACATCACCCTCATAAGACATAAGGACACAAGACAGCTCTGGTTTTATACTAGATATAGCTGCTGCAAAAGAAACCGATTGTATTCCATCAATTAATATATCTGAATTTATTATTAAACTGTTTTCACTTTGACTAAGGTTAAAATTTTTAATATCAGGATAAGTATTAGAGGAAACTATTTGTATATTTGATTCCTGATTTTTAACTTTTATTTTTATAGAGTTTTCTAGTATTTCAATAATTACGTTTTCATTTTTATTGAATAGATTTAAATAACTTAGTAAAAGATTTGGATTTATACATATTTTCTTATTTTTACCTTCTGATATTGTTTTTATAAATATATCTTGTTTGTAAAATATATCTAGATTATAGCTAGTTATTCTCAATGTTGATTCATCTGTAATCTCGAATAGTATATTCTCTAAAACTGGTTGATTTGGGTTTCTTGTGGTTATTTTAGCTGCTTTACCTATAACATCTATCAATAATTCATTTATTGTTTCTATTTTCATATTTAAATTAATTATACACAATAATAGCCATTATGTATGTTGATATCTTAATAAGTCTAATATACTTATATACTTCAACCTTATTTGATAATTTGAATGTTGATAATCTAGTTGATAGCTGTGGATAAAATAGGTGTATAACTATGTATATGTGGATAACTGTGGATAAAACCTATACTTATACAGTGTTTATACAAACTTATATACAGTATATAAACAAGATATACACAAGTTTATACACAAACTATATACGAAGCATTGATTTGATTTGGTTGATCTCCTCAAATAAAACTTGGTTTGAAACCAAATCAGCCTTAACTTTGTCATATGCGTGTATAACCGTTGTATGATCCCTCTTTCCTAGTTTTTCACCTATATTTGATAAAGAATAACCAAAATATTCCCTTAATATAAACATTAAAACCTGCCTAGGTTTAACTATCTCTTGTTTTCTGTTCTTTTCTATTATAGATTTTTCATCTATTTTGTAAAATGAAGCCACAGCCTTTAAAACATCCTTTAAGGAGATGTTTCCTGAGGTTTTTACAATGTTTTTTGTTAAGTTTTTAACCTCATCGAGACTTAAAACCCTATCTTTTATTTGAGATTGTATTGATATATTGTTTATTATACCCTCTATTTCCCTTATACTACCATCCAAACCTTCTGCTAGGTACTGTATAGTCTCTTGGTCTAGTTTAGTGTCTCCTTGCTCCAGTTTAGAGTTAATAATAGCTATTTTAGATTCAGTGTCTATCCTAGGTATATCTATAATCATACCTTGTGAAAACCTTGATTTTAAACGACTTTCTAGATTCTGTAGATAATTAGGATGCTGATCTGATGAAAAGATGATTTGTCTCTGATTGTCATATAAAAAATTGAATAAATGGAACAATTCCTCCTGAGTTTTTTCTTTGTTTGATAAAAACTGAATATCATCCATAATCAAAAGGTCATATTTCTTGTACTTTTCCTTGAAAAGGTTAGATTTGTTATTTTGTAAAGAAGATATATAGTCATTTGTAAACCTTTCGCTTGTTACATAAAAAACCTTCTTACTAAGATTATTTTTATAATAATTTCCAACAGCCTGCATAAGGTGAGTCTTCCCTACCCCTGTACTACCGTAAAAAAATAAAGGGTTATAAAATCCAGGTTTTTTAATAATAGCCTGAGCTGAAGCATTTGCTAATTCATTAAAAGAACCCACAACAAAAGAGTCGAATATGTATTTTGGGTTCAAGTTATCATTTAAATCTATATAGTTATCCTTCAAAGGTAACTCATTTTTCTTATCATAAACCTTTTCACCCCCTTTTTCTTCTATTCTATCGCTGTTTTTAAGATCTTTTTCTTTTTTAACTATTGTTGGAGATATTATAAATTCGATATTTTTTATATTTTCATGTTTCTTTCTAAGAATATTGAGTATTTTTGTATATGCCTTACTTTTAATCCAGTCTATAGCAAAAGAGTTTTGTACTAAAACCTTCAAAACATGATCCTCATATGAGTCAACTTTTGTGTTTTTAAGCCAAGAATTATAACCTGAAGGAGTAACCTCTGGTTTTATTTCTTCTAATGTTTTTTTCCATATAATGTTAATTTCTTCCATGTGGATAAATTATATACTTGTGGATAACTTTTTTTACCTTGTTTTTTCTATAAAATAATGTATATTGTTATATATTATGTCATTCACTTATAATCCAAAGAAAAAGAAAAGAGCAACAACTCATGGTTTTTTAGCTAGATCCAAAACACATGGTGGTAGAAGGGTGTTACAAGCAAGAAGAAGAAAAGGCAGAAAAAACCTTTCAACTGTTGGTTCATAATCATTTATATAGTGATTTGTTGTATAATAATATAAAAAACAGTCATGCTTTACACTATAAAAACAATAAACCAGAAAGAAAAACCTGGTTTTTTTGTTTATTTTGTAGCAAAAAAGAAAGTGTTTAAAAAAGCTGTACTGCGCAACAAGGTAAAAAGAATAGCCAGACATGCCTTTTTTGAGGCCAAGAAGAGTCTTTTATCTACCAAAAACCAAACCTTTCCAGATAAACAGGTTATTTTTTTCTTAGAAAATGGTATTATTCAAGAATCCTTTGAAAACATAGTTAATTCTTTTACAAACGATATTTTAAAAATAAGTAATAAAAACAAATAAAACACAACAATGTTCCATACAATATTTTATAAACCAATGTACAATGCTTTGATATTTATATTGGACATATTACCAAGCCATGATGTTGCTTTAGCTGTTATAGTTTTGACTACTTTGATTAAAATAGTACTTCTCCCCTTGTCTCATAAGATGTTTATAACCCAAATACTACAGAAAAAAATACAACCGATCATATCTAAGATACAAGAAGAGTATAAAGATAATAAACAAATGTTAGGTGTAAAAATGCTAGAGGTATATAAAGAGCATAAACTTAACCCTTTCTCTTCTCTTTTATTAATGATAATACAAATACCAATCGTCCTTGCGTTATATTTTGTTTTTGCAAACGGGGGGTTACCTGAAATAATCCTAGCTGATCTATACCCATTTGTTTCAAGTGTAAATAATATTAAATATGTATTACTAGGTATAGACTTTACTAAAGCCAACGTTTTAGTTGGTTTCGTTGCAGGGTTGGCTCAATATATACAAATAAGGCTATCTTTGCAAAACATGACACCTATTGACCCAAAAAAACCTATATCTGAAATGAAACCAGAAGAAATGATGCAGAAACAAATGAGTTTTATGATGAAATATTTTATACCAATACTTATATTTATAGCATCACTTCAAGTTTCAGCCGCAGTTGCCTTATACTGGATAGTCTCATCTATTTTTATGATAGTTCAAGAGTTATATTTCAGAAATAAATATAAAGTTGAATTATTAGCTGTTAAATAAAACCTTCATAATAAAATATTTATTCAAATTCTAAAAATAAATAAAAAATAAGGTCATTCTAGCAAAGAATGACCTTATTTTTTATTTAATTATTACTAGAGGTCGTATTTCCACAAAGTTAAAGTCTCTTTATCTTGAAATAACAGATATTTGTTTGTACTAGATATGTTCATTTTATATATATCTATAGGTACTATAACCTGATCTTGTAATGAGACAATAAGTCTAAAGCCCCCTGTTTCAGCATCAATCGACCATATATTATCACCAAAAGATATATTATTTTTATACCATGCGTCTGGATAAGGTGCTTGCTCTAGTCTTTGTGGTATACCACAGTATATTATTTTAGAATCAGAGCCCCAAACACATTTATCTACTATGGTGGCTTGATTTAAATACGTTGAATTTTTCGCTTTTATGTCATATATGAATGTTTCCAAAGTGTTATTTAATATTTCATTGTATATAACCTTCTTGCCATCAGGTGACATAAGTGTGTTAAAACCGTATTTTTCACCCAAAATATAAGTGTTTTTAGAGTTACCGTCTGGGTTAAGTGTGAATAAATAACCTTTAAAATAAGCCGAAGGTTTTGTTGTCAAAGCAACTACTGTTTTATTTACGTACTGTGATAACCACTCTGATATAGTAGTATTTATTGTATTTATCCTAACAACACCATCTATATTAGAAACAACACCACCACCAGATTTGTTTATAAAATAGAATATTTTTTTAATAGATCCTAAAAAAGATATATTATTTGCATCAATGTTTATATTTTTAACCTCAGCTTTATAAATAGTTGATGATGAAAACTCCTTTATTAGCTTCATGTATGCAGTAGAGATTGTCTCATTATCATTAGCTAAAGTTCTTATAATCAAAGAAGAACTATCTGCAAAAAATACCTCTTCAGCTCCAGGTGAGGTATAGTTAGAAATCTTTACAATATCTGTTGTAGAAGCTATATTTTCATATATATGACCTGTTTTACGATCCCAAAAGTAAATATATTCTTGATTTTTTAATATTTTTTTATTTTTAATATCTTTTACAATATCCTTTGTTGATGTTGATTTATTTGTACTTGTTGATATAACCTCTATATCTTTATATACAAAATCAAAACCTGAAACAGGTTCATTCCATAGTTGTATAAGTCTTGGTTTTTCTGATGCTGTTTCTGTTGGATTTTCTACAACCTCTTCATTTGCAAATGTTTCAACGTTTGTAGATGTTGAAACTCTTGTTTGAAAAGGGGTTCTATTTCTATCTATATTTGTAACATCCCCACCATTTGTCTTTATTAGTGTTTTAGATTTTTGAAAAAAACTATAACCAAAATATACACCTAAGCCTAATATTAGTATTGTTAAAGTAAAAATTATTTTTTTTATAGTATTTTTCATATTTTTTGTTTAAAATGTTTTTTTGTTAACGATTTAATATTTGTGCTCTTTTTTGACCAAAATATATTGTCCATTGTCCAGCTGGTATATTTTTTAAGTATGATCCGCCCAATGTTCCATTTTCATCATAAATATCGACAGTATTATTAAAAATAACACCATTATAAACAGCCGCTGTTGCATCTTCATAGTAACCAATAGAAGTTCCGTTTATATAAACCTCTTGACCTGTCTGAGGTTTATATCTAGATATAAGATCAGGAGACAATGCAACAGAACCCTCTCTTAGAAGATTATTTGAGTTTCCTCTTCTTTGTGCTGTGTTTGTGTCTGTTATTTTGTCTTTGGTTGCACTGTATACAGTTACAACAAGTCTACCATCTGTTGATCTTTGTCCATTATTAAGACCTCTTACCCAGTTTTCTGCAGTCCTTTCATTCCAAGAACCTACAGTGTTATAAGCATCCACAATCGACCCACCCCCAGCAGCTCCTAAATACGGACTATTTGGTACACTTGGTCCATAAAGCCCTGGAACATTAACACTCTGCTGTAAACCTTCAACATTTGCAAAGCTTGTAGAATATGTACCCTCCTTCAATCCTTGGGCTGCTTTAGCTATACCCCCATCAATACTATTCTCAGTATCAAGTTGTCCTGGATTAAAGTTAAAAGCCACAAGTTGTTTGTTTACTGTATACAATATGGTATATGACAGTAAGCCTAAAGCCAAAGCTATTAAACTATTTTGCAATCTCTTTTTAGCACCTCCTTTTATCTGACCAGTTGCCTCCTCTGTCATATATTGTATACCTGAAACAGATATATTGATAACAGATAATATTATTATGATTGATATCAAAAGTGTAAACAACATTTTCAACAACCCCTCAGTCCCACTAGCCACTTTAATACAAGTTATCTTACCTCCTTCCTTGGTGTCTCTGTTTGGAACCTCAACAACACCAAGACTCACTGCCCCTGGAAAAGTCTTGTCTATACCAGAAAAAGGTTGATAAAGTTTCTTATTTACATAATCACAGTTTTTTGTAGTTGGAAATATTGTTGCAAGTATCGAACCTTCAGGTGCTGCCCAATCCACAAATTTATCAGCAAACCCTTTTTCTTGAGTTGGGGTGGAGGCTTGTTTTGGTGCTGCGGCATCTAGCCTCATTTGACCTGGTACAGCTTGGGGAACTTGTGCCAAAACATCATCACCACCCAAAAGCAAAACAAAAATCAACACAAGTATTTTTACAAAATTGAATAAAGGTTTATCCATGTGTTGATTATATCAGATTATTTCAATTGATTGTATTGTTTTGTTATTTCTTGTTTTTTTGCTGATGAAAGATTTTCATACTCACCACTTAATTCTACATACCATTGAAATATTAAATAAACATTTGCTTTAGTTTTTTTAATGTCACTGCTTGTATTTATAATTTTTATCAATTCTGATGAGTTTTTTGATATAAAAGGTCTCCAAGCTTCCAACAAAACCTCATTATCTGCCGATTCAGATAAAGATAAAGCTTGACTTAATAGCTCAGGGTTTTTTGTTATCTCCCAGTTGAATAAAATTTTATTTAGATTGTTATATTCAACATCTTCAACGCCGTCCTTGTAACTTACAACATTGACATCTAAATTATTTTTTAACAATGTTGATGTATCATCTAATTTTTTATCACCCAATGTTTCATTTTTTCCAAACACTACCCTATCAGATATAACTGTTTGTGTACTTGTTGATACCTCTATGTTTAACTGTGTTTGTTTTTTATTATTTACGTAAAAATAAGAAAAAATTATTAAAAACGATATTAATATTATTATGATTATTCTTATAAATTTTGTATTTAACATATTTTTATTTATTATTTTCCAACAATTATTGAACCTTTACCCAAAGCTGTATAGGTTTGTATTGCTCTCCAAAACCTTTGCTGTGTTGCCAAATCTCCGACAATACCTATACAACCAATTGTACCAGGTCCACCTCCATCTGGGTGTATTCTTAGTTCTGTTCTTTGTGTATTTGTCCTCGGATCAAGTTGTATATCGTTTAGGTCACATGAATATCCAAAACCACTTACAAACATTGTTGGTTTAGATGCTATATCTGTTCTTATACGGCAATTTGTTATTGTATAAGTACCAAATGGTAAATATCCCTCACCCCCACCACCTGATCTAAAAGGAAAAACTTCACCTGATATGTTTAGAACACCACCACTTGCTCTAGCTTGCATTAAGGTTGGATTTTCTATTGAATTTATTTTTGCGTATGCTATTCCTGACTGCATACTTGACATCGGTAATCCATAATTTCCATAAGCATCCACAATCGACCCACCCCCAGCACCTCCTAAATACGGACTATTTGGTACACTTGGTCCATAAAGCCCTGGAACATTAACACTCTGCTGTAAACCTTCAACATTTGCAAAGCTTGTAGAATATGTACCCTCCTTCAATCCTTGGGCTGCTTTAGCTATACCCCCATCAATACTATTCTCAGTATCAAGTTGTCCTGGATTAAAGTTAAAAGCCACAAGTTGTTTGTTTACTGTATACAATATGGTATATGACAGTAAGCCTAAAGCCAAAGCTATTAAACTATTTTGCAATCTCTTTTTAGCACCTCCTTTTATCTGACCAGTTGCCTCCTCTGTCATATATTGTATACCTGAAACAGATATATTGATAACAGATAATATTATTATGATTGATATCAAAAGTGTAAACAACATTTTCAACAACCCCTCAGTCCCACTAGCCACTTTAATACAAGTTATCTTACCTCCTTCCTTGGTGTCTCTGTTTGGAACCTCAACAACACCAAGACTCACTGCCCCTGGAAAAGTCTTGTCTATACCAGAAAAAGGTTGATAAAGTTTCTTATTTACATAATCACAGTTTTTTGTAGTTGGAAATATTGTTGCAAGTATCGAACCTTCAGGTGCTGCCCAATCCACAAATTTATCAGCAAACCCTTTTTCTTGAGTTGGGGTGGAGGCTTGTTTTGGTGCTGCGGCATCTAGCCTCATTTGACCTGGTACAGCTTGGGGAACTTGTGCCAAAACATCATCACCACCCAAAAGCAAAACAAAAATCAACACAAGTATTTTTACAAAATTGAATAAAGGTTTATCCATGTGTTGATTATATCAGATTATTTATTACTTGTTTCTATTATATAAGTAACACTTCTTGTTTGAAGTATTGAATTTTCATTTTTAATTTCTACTGACATTCTTGACCTGTCATTATTTGTTTTCTTTTTAAAAGAAAGTTCATTCAGGTTTGTATTAATTTTTACATCATTTATATACCATGTATATAATCCAGAAAAAACCGTTGAAAAAGAATAATATAAAGGATAAGAAACTATAGTTGCTTCTAACTTATTCATGTAGTAAGTATTTTTTATTGTTTTATTAAACAAAACTCCAAGTAATGGTGATTTTTCATAAGTTATAATTTCACTAGGTAGGGCTCTTACTTTTAACAAAGCTTCATTATTGAAAGAGTTTTTTTGTGTATTTTTATCGTTAAAACTTTTTATACTTGAGAGTGTAACTTTAAATAAAGGTTCTATCCCCAAGATGTCATCCTCATATACAAATGAAGAATATCCAACCCCTGATTGATTTCCAAGGACTGTATCATCTTTTTTCCATGTGTAGTTGTTATACTTATTTGTTAAAGGATTTTCTTGATCAAGATTTATTGCGTTTAAAACAAGTGTTGCCTCTGGTGTAAAAAATGATTTACCTCTATAAAAAGGGGGTGTATATGTTCTAGATTCCCAGACTATTATGATTTTTTTTGGATCAAATTCAAAAGTTTTTTCTATAATCAGACCATTTTCTGTAGTTATTTTTAGATCTATCTTAGTTTTTTCAGATAAAACAAAACTAGCTTTGTTTATACCTACCCCATCTTTAAAAACCACTCCGTTAATTTTCCATATAAAACTCGTGTTTTGTATAGGTGTACCATACATCTGAGCCTCAAGTTCTACAGTATCACCTATGTTGGGTCTAGTAGGTGTTATGTTGTAATAAACTTTTTCTTTTAGTTCTGGTATGTCACCAGGTTTGATCAACTCGGCAAAGGTTTTTGTTGAAACACTCAAGTATAAAACAAATATAGTTATTAAAAATATTTTAGAGAAAAAACTCATGTTATAATTATATCAGATTTTAATTTGAATAGTAGGAATAGATTACATTTAACGTCATAAAAGGTAAAAAACTTATAAAAGGAATATATTCAAGTATAGACGTTGCACCCATAGATCCTATTTTTTTCATATTAAACTTCACACCAGAGAAGAAAAACCAAGGTATAAATATCACATTGTATAGTATTGATATAAGTATACTTATTGCAGGAATTAAACTAAGTAGATCAAGTATTATAGAGACAGCCAACATACATATAAAATTTAATGTTATTGGTTTTTTTGTGATATTTTTAGCTACATTTTTAGCATTAGTGATCTGATTTACAGGGTTCTTGTCTCCACCTATTTTTTCACCAACCCTTTCGATTTTACTAGGACTATTTAATTCAGAAGTATCCCTCCTCTCCACTCTACTTGGCCTCTCACCTAATTGTGTAGCCATGTTTTTTGATTATCTTTATTGGCATTTAATATCTCTTCTGGATTTGATGTGATGATTTTATTTTCAGTCTCTGATGCGACAACTTTCAGTGCAACATGTTTTTGTCCTGCAAAAAATATTCCCTCCCCGACACCTGACTCTAATAATAAATATTTCTCTTCATTTGTAAGGTTAAATGTCTTTTGAACCATATCTATCGATGTTGGTGACTGTTTTAACATAAATTGCATAGATGAGTTTGTGATAATAGGCAATCCATAAGGAGATCTCAAAAAGTCTTCTACATCTTGAGTTATTGTTGATATACCTAGATAGTATTTTCTACCTCTTTTAGCTAAGCCAAACAAGAAAGATGCTGTATCTTCTGATTTCATCATCCACCACGCTTCATCAACAACCAAAAGTCTCTTTTTTATTTCTTTACGTACTAAACTCCAAATATGATGCATAACTATATACATAGCTATAGGTTTAAGCTCATCTTCCATATCACGAAGAGAAAATACCACTAATTTTTTATTTATATCCAAGTTTGAAGGTCTGTTTATAAATCCTGACCATGTTCCTTTTGTATATTTTGTAAGTCTCTGTACCAATGACTCCCCTCCTTCAAGTCCAGCGAGTACCAACTCAAAGTCTGACATCAAAGGTGGTTCTATAGCTGAAAAATTGGCTTCAGGGGTGATATCTTTAAGTGCATAGGTTTCAGATATAGCTCTATCTATAATAGAATCCTCCTCAGGTGTTAAACCTCCAAGCATAAGACGGAAAAGTCCAACCAGGTTTACTATATGTGATCGTAAAACATCAGACGGAGACTCATCCTCATGTGGCATAGGTAAGTCAAAAGGGTTGATATGATTTTCTGATGTTAAAGATATATTAAAATATCTACCACCTAGAGTCTCTGTCATCTTCTCATACTCTCTTTCAGGGTCAAGAACTATAACATCAACATCAAACATAAGAGATCTTAATATCTCAAGTTTAGTGGCATAAGATTTTCCAGAACCAGATTTTGCAAAAGTAACAGAGTTATAGTTTTCAAGAGAAAATCTATCAAATAACACCAAACTGTTATTGTGACGGTTCAACCCATATAAAATACCTCTACCTTCTGTAAGGTCAAAAGAAATAAATGGAAATATACTTGATAGTGGTGATGAGTTTAGTTTTGAATGAACATCTAATTCATCAGTAGATACTGGTATAGTTGTCCTAAAACCTTGCTCTTGTTGAAACAATGCAGGTTTGATAAAAACAAGAGAAGCCTCAAGTGTTGATTTTATTTCTGACTCTACCCTGTTGAGTTCTTCCTCACTGTCACCGTATATAGATATATAAATCCCAACATCAAATATTTTTTCTTGTGCTTGTTGTAGGTTGTCACGCAACTGCTCTAGGTTTTGATATGAGGCATCAAGCTGTGGATCACGAACTAAACCCTTTTCCTCTCTGTCGTTGATTTGACTTTGTACCTCAGCAACTTTTTTCTTAAATTCATTTAACACAGTTGATGTGTCTATGGGTTGTATAAATATCGATATATCAAAGGCTTTATCTAGATTAATGATTGGTGAAAACCAAGAGTCTGATAAAAACTTTGGATAAGACATTACAAAAAAACTTCTAACTAACTTCTCACCTAGGTTTAAAGTCTTAGGACTTATTTTTAGAGCGGAAGGTGCAATAATATCTTTAAGTTCAAGTACTGCCGATCTATAAATATCTTTCGGTAATATAGACGTTATTTGTTTTATTTGGTTGTTATTATTTGTTTTTAAAAAATCTAGAAATCCCATATGTATATATTACATCTTTATTGGTTTTTCTGCATCTCCTGGATTAAATATTCTATAAAATAATTCAACTAACTCTTCACTACCAAGACGAGCTATCTTTACACCACAACGCGCTAAGCCTTGCTCCACTACAGATATCCTCTGTTCTATTTGATTTTTTATTTCCTCGAAGTCATCATTCTTACTTTTTTGATTTTCAAATTCATCTTTCTTTTTAAACATTCCTGTTATACTTTTTGTTGCATTTGATATGGGTGCATATGGAACAACTATAAAAAAACTTTTAGTCATTATATTTGACCCTTCTGTTAATCCTTTTATAAACATAATATATTCACTAATCTGAACTTTCATCAAATCACTTGTTTGAGCCCTAAGCCTATCCTCTAACAGCGCTACATAAGGTCTTATATCAAGTTTTCTTGATTGTATATAAGTTTGAACTGTAAAATCTAATGAGTTAAGGAAATTTTGAAATTGATAAATAACAGATTCTTGTTCTTCTGTTGACTTTAATGCAAAGTTAATTGATGTTGCCAAAACAACAGCTCTCATTGAGCCGTCCTTCAATATCATAATACCTTCACGTATTTCATTGATTGGTACAAAATCTTGTGCAGGGTTAGTCTTCATGGGCGGCTAGAGAGAATCGAACTCTCGACTCAGGATCCACAAACCTGGGTTTTACCACTAAACTATAGTCGCCATACCTATATTTATAGCAGATATATAGGTATTATTCAATTTTTTCTCACTGTTCTTTTTTTGTTGGATATACACTTTTGTTTACGTCCAAACTCCAAGCCAGATCTTTTAGTTTACTTTGTGACAAAGATGGTGCTAGGAATGAGTCAGCTACACTTGTATCTTGTACTTTCTCTTCGGCCGTAACAGGTTTATCTATTTTTTTCCATATATATAACTTTGATTTTGTCATATATGAGAAACCGGCAGCTAAAACATCTATAAAACTTTTATTATTTATTTTAACAAAAGCTAAAGATCCTGCTAATGCCCAAAGTATAAACATGAGTATAATACCAGGAAAAAAACCAAATACTTTATATATAATATATGTACCACCAATACCGCCGAGTATATATATAAATTGCTTAAATGTTAAAGGTCCTATGATTTTACTTTCAAACTCTATAAACTGTGGTACTTGATATCTCATATTGTTATTCTAATGGTTCTCTATAGATGTCGTCAAGATTTATAGTTATTGGTTTTTTAATCTCAAGTTTTTGTTCTATATTTGTTTGGATTTTTATAGGCATTGGTTGAGGCGGTATTTCTGTTTTTGTTATTTCTGGAATAATATCTTCTGTGTGAAATGGTTTCTCTATATGTGTGTTCTGTAGTTGATGGTCCACAGGGATAGGTTGTGATGCGGGTTGTACAGGTTTAGGCGTTAGTTCTATGGTGAATGATTTTGTCGGTGTGTTTATTTCGTTTAGCATATCGTCTTTTTCTTTATTGATGTCGGTTGGGATTTCTTTATCTTTTATAACTTCTTCTATAACTTCTTCTTCATCTTCAGGACTAGCATCATCCTCTTCTCTTATTTTATCTAGTTCGGCATAGTGTTTTGCATAGGCTTCGTTTTCTGCACGGGCTTCTTTTTCATCATCGTCTAGTAGAAAGTTTTCTATTTCTTCTTCTTCTTTATCTCCCTCATCCATATCAACCAAATCTTCTCTTATTTTTTTTAAAATCTTTAAATCAACTTCCAGTAATATATCTGCAGCCATTTCTGAATTTATATGTGCATCACCAAACATATGGCTTATAAAATCTGGCGCATCTATATCGCCAAACATAAGCTTCATTGTACAGTCTTCAAGTACTTGGGTTTGGTCTATGTGTAGTTTGAATTGAGTTTTGATTTGTACAAGGGATTCTTCCCAATTTGACATACTAATAGCATACTGAAGATTTTCAGGTAGAGTTTTTAATTTTTCATCATAATATGTTTTGTTCATAGTTTTTTAATTATTTTTCTTTTGCTTTTTCTGCTGCTGCCGCTTTTTTTGCTAAGTCTTCATTCTTTTTTATTAAATCTTTATTAACTTTTTCACGAACCTCTTTTACTTTTTCACCAGCATCATATACTTTTTCTTCAAGATCACGTCTAATATCAGATGGTATGTTTCCAGAATATGAATGCTCGGCATCTTCAAGGTTTCTTCTTGCTGTATTGAATTCCCTACTTTCTTTACCTGCTTTTTTATCCAAACCTGGTGATGTAGGGTCTTTAATCATTTCATCTATTGTTTTATCTTCAGGTAAAAGGGCTAATTTTTCTTTTATCTTTTTAATCATTGCTTCTGAATCCTTCTCATTCTGATCATTCTGGTATTTTCCCTCTTCTGCCTTGAACGCTGCCTCTGCTGCTTTAGCCTTAGCCTCTGCTTTTTGTGTTCTATAAGGTTTCCATAAACCTTTTTTATTAATTTTTGTAGCACCTGCACCTGTAGTGTGATATTTTGATACATCTCCTAAACCTTTTGCAACCTCTTTGTTGTCAAGTTTAAACTTTATACCAGTAATATTACCACCTGCGTCTCTTATTTCTTCACGTACCAATGCTTTATCCATTATTGCTGTAAGGTGTTTTGTACCATCTTTATTTTCTTTGTGAATTATATCTTTATTACCAAATGAAACTTTTGCTCTCTTCTCTATTTGCTTTTCTACGTACTCTTTATATTTATCAGCTTTTGCTGCATCAACTCCTATTGCACCATTTTTCTTTTCCCACTGCTCTTGTGTATCCGGTTTATATTTCTCAGCTGCCATTTTTATTAGGTTTTCTTCGTCCTCTTTTGAACCTTTTATTATTTTATTGTCTATTTCTTTTCTTTCCTTAGTTGTTTGAGCTTGTAATGCAACTGCTTTTCTTGCAAGAGCTGAACCTACAATCGGTACACCCCTTAATCCTAATGCACTATTTCTTAAAGCATCAGCAGCTGTCTCTTTTAGGTTAGCGCCAGGATTTGAAAATCCATCACCTGCACCTTTCCAAAAACCATTACCTCTAGATGCACTTCTGGCACCGTAACCTAGACCCGTAACTGCGCGAAGAGGAACTTTTATCGCACCTACAGATGCACCCAATGTAGCCGCTCCCACCTTCTTAGCTAAGCCTGATGTCATCTTTGTTTGCCAACCTGCAAATTTATTTGCTACACCGGTACCCAATTTATTTCCAATAGCACCATCACCTCCATCTCCCACATGCTTAACTCCGTAACTAATAGCTCTCATTAAAAACATTATAACTATACAGAAAACAGCTACAAGAGATATAGAAGACCCTAAGCCCGACGCTCCTACAGGTGGACTACATATTAGACTTAAAAGGCTTCCTCCATCTTTTTGTATTGTTGCCAATTTATCAAAAACAATAATAGCTATCAATATTTGAAAAAGATATAAGATTGGAAATAATAAAACATGCTGCATTTCTGACCACCATTTTCTACTTATTTGATTCATTCTTTCATTCCCAGGGATCACATAACCCCAAACCCAAAGAGGTGATCTTATAAATAAGAATATTATATTTACTAAACGTATCAAAAATAATATAGCTGCTAGACCCAATGCTAATATAAGCACTATTAAAAATATTGTACCCAAAATAGAAACAGTAATCAATGATGTTGGATTGTTAGCACAAGTACCCTCGGCCTGTAGTGTTTTAGGTGTAAATATTTCTGAAACATTATAAAGACCCGTTAAACCTACAGTGTTCATAACCCTCAAAGATATAGACGATTCTTTATTAGCTGAGCTACTTTTCATTACTTCGTATATTTTTAAGGAAACAATATTTGACCCATCAACCATAAGTTTTGCGGCAAATAATGAAAAATTCATAAGTATCGCAAAAATAACAACATTAGTTAGAATTTTTCTTGCATTGTACTTTGCATCATTTCCTATAAGTATCTGAACAGCTGTAAAAAGTAGTATAAAAATAAAAGTCATGTTTAATATATCTCTGATAAATGACCAAGTTATTTCAACGACACCCAGCTTTTTTAAAAACTCTGCAGAGTTTACTGAAAGCTCCAAAGAATAATCAAAAAGTGTACCAACTAAATATGCAGCAAAAGAAGCAAGTTTAAATATAACATTTGTTAAGATTGCTACACCCCATAACATACAATTAGGTGACCAAAAATTAGTAACACCGCAATCAGGTTCTGAAACAGGTTGATTATAAGACGCAGCTTGCCTTTCTTTTTCGGTTATTATTTTTTGGTTTACACCACGATTGTTCAAAGCTCCAGTTTCTTGAAACTCTGCAGCATCTACAAGTGCTTGTGCTACTGCTATCTGCTGAGGAGTACCGCCATTTGATCTTACATTTTCCAGTTCTTGTCTGGCTTCATCTGCTTTTTTTGTTGTCTCATCAACTTTTTGCTGTAAAGACTCTTCTGCAGCTCTTGCATTCCACAATACATTTTTATCATTTATAGTTGTCCCTTCGGGTCTACCTTGCGCTTTATCTATGATGTTTAGTTGCTCATTGGCTTCGACTGATTCTTTTACAGTTGGTTTTAATACTGTATAAAAATTACCACCTGTACCGTTATCTCTCCTTTTTGTTGCATATGCAATATTAACATCCTTACCTGGTTTTTCTTTATATACAAAAGTACTTACATTTGAACTATTTTCTCTGTATACATTATATTTTGTTATATTATCAGCAAATGGAACCAAATCAGCTTTAAGCTTAACTTTTAATGCATCAATCTCTTCATCTGTTAATTGTGGGTTGGAAGGGTTTGCGTTAAATAATGTAAAATAAGCCTCATCTACAATATAACCACTTGCCTTATCATTATCATTCAAATACCCTTTTGTGTCTCCTACTACATCAACTTTTGCTTCTACTAGTTTTGGAATAACGAACATCGAACATAAAAAAAATACCAACAAAAAAATATTTTTCTTAGAATTAAAATTAGACATACTTAACTAAAGTATACTACAAATAAATTAAAATATTAAATTAATTAGTGTTTACTTTCTCTAATGTTTTATCAATAGCTACTGTTATAAGTTGATCAACTAGTGCTGTTACAACTTGATCAAATTTATCAACTAAAAGAAGTCTATTTGTACCAATTTCTAAAGATGACTGTGCCTTCCCTAGTATGATTTTACCAGGTGTCGTTATAGGACATTTTGATTTATCTTTTTCTGTACCTTCACATTTTCTAAAACTTAGAATACCGTCATTCCAGTTCAACTCTGTAGTCTTACTTAGTTTAACTGCAGCTACCTGACTGTATAAGTTTTCATTTGTTCTAAAATATGTATCATAAGGGTTGTTGTTTGGGTTTTGTGTTAACTGAAACCAAGTATTCCAACCACCACCTTCGGTAAAATTACCACCTAAAAATGCATTTAATTGACCCGGGTTTTGATCAAAAGGGCAACCGTTAAAATTATTTTGACCTTGTTGACCATATCCACCATTTTCATAACCTTGTTGACCATAATAGTTTTGTTTATTTCTTCCATATCTACTTAATATAGATGAAACTATTGTACCTTTAAAAGCACCGCATACGTTTGAGTTAACACCATATGCCAAATTCTGTATAAAAGCTCTTTTTTCTGCATTAGCAAGATCGGTAAAAAATTGATCAGGATTTGTTAAAAAAGCTGGATTACCTTCAAAACCTGTGTTAATCCACTGTATAGTAGAGTCTGCGATATATACAAGCATTGAGTTAACTATACAATAAGCCATAGCATCCCAACTGGGTAATGCCATTGATCCTATACCCCCTATACCTAAAACTGTACCAACCCTAGCACTAGTTTCTGTTGTTATATTTGCCTTAACAATACCGCTTTCTGCTGTAGGTACATTTAAAAGACTGTCTGTTACAGTACTTTCTGCACCTGTTACAGCTGATACTATTGCCTTTGATAAAATTTGTGAACCAATGCAACTTGCTACACCTCCTATGGCCTGAGCTATCGCCGGGTTTGAGTTTGGAGATGAGCTTGCTTGTGAAGTTGCAAGTACACTATCTTGTATTTGACTATTTATATACTCTGGAGTCAATGTATTTTCATTAACTACAATTGCCCTAGGTGCATTGGTAGTATCCACTGTCTGTGCAAAAACTATAGCAGGACTAAAAACTAAAATAAATATTATTATCGAAACTATTATTTTTTCTAAAGTTTTTTTCATTTTTTTTATTCTAGTTTTATAGATGTGTTATTTACATTATTTGATATCCAAAAAAATCCAGGATCACTCTCAGTATAATCTATTTTATTAAGTATAATGGTTTTTTTTATTTTTTCAAAACTTATCAAAACTTCATTTGTTGCAACTTTAATTTTGTTTAGTCCTAAAAGAGCTTTTGCTGGATCTGTTAATTGTTGATCCATCATGATTAAACCTTCACTATATTTTTTTAAACCATTAATTAAAATTATATGATTATCAGATAAAGATTCAGGTACTTCTGTCATTGTTAAAAGTTCTGCTGTTTTCTTATATATACTTGCAATATATGGGGTTTTATTTGTTTTATTATTTAATGAGTTTATTCCTTTATTTGTAGCATTTTGTATAACAGCAATATTATTTCCGTACACCTTTAGATTATTTATATTTGAAGAAACTATTTTTATATCACTGTAAATTACAGGGTTTTCTAATTCATTTTTTGTTTTTAAAACACTTTCGGTAGCATCTAAAACATCATCCTTATTAATTTCACCAGAAGCATTGTATTTTATATATTGAGTAAAAATATCTTTTGATAGTCCATCACTTAAATTGTCGGTACTATTTTTTTTAAAACTATCTGAAAACCTTTCAAGATATTTAACATTTTCATTAACAACTGTTTCTAATATATTAGCTTGATATTGATCAGCTTTTGTTTGCATTTTTCCACTAGAGTCAGCAACTACATTATCAGAGTTATTAGCTTCTATTTTATTTTTATAAGTTACGGCAAAAACTATTATTAGTGATACCACACAAACTGAAATAATGTTTAAAGTCTTCTTATTCATTAATATCATTATATACCAATTTTGTTATATAAATCCAATCAACAGGTATTATGTTTTCCGGTCTTTCTTTTTTAAACTTATCATCAGTTATTTTTAAGGTAGAACCAAGCTGTTTTCTTTTACTGTTGAATGCTTTTTTTGCTGTTTCCCAGTATTTTTTTTCTATATATTTTATACTCGCTTTTGTCTCATTTTCAAATATGTTTTTGTTTATATTTTTTATTATCAAAACAGCAGAATCAACTTTCGGCGCTGGGACAAAATTTCCTTTTGACACTTTCATAAAAATGTAAGGTTCGCCATATGTTTTAATACCCAAAGAAAATAAACTCATCTTTTTGTCCATTGCCCTGTCCGCTATCTCTTTTTGAACCATAAAAATCATAGTTTTTGGTTGATTTTTGGCTTCTAGGAACTTTTTAAATATAAAACCGGTGAGATAATAGGGTATGTTTGCGATTATTACATAATCTTGAGATATTTTATCTTGTTTTTTGTCATCTATGTCAAAAAGCCTTATATCTTGGTGTATTATTTCCAGATTTTTAGTTGTTTTAATATTTTTTTCAAACCTTTCATTCAACAAAGGTATTGCCCTATCGTCTGTTTCTATACAAATAAGCTTATTTTTTGGGAATATTTTAAGTATTTCAGCGGTCAACTCCCCTGTTCCTGGGCCTATTTCTATGATATTTGTATTTTCACCTATATACTGCTTGGCTTCTTCAACAATTTTCTTTATTATGGTCGTATTTTTCAGGAAATTTTGACCCAATGATTTTTTAGCTTCTAAGTTATATTCCATATTACCCCAATTTACCAATCTATCTCAGATAAGTCTAGTAAATCGCGTTTATCGCCATTGTCTTTGTTACCATTATTTGACCCATAAACTTTGTTATATGTGGTGTTATCATTGTGATCTATCAGTTTTTCATTTATATCTTTTATAAAATTTGACATAGTTCTTACTTGACGTGCTCCAAATATTGTTCTTATTATTGCATTTGATAGATGCAACTTTTTCTTTGCTCTGGTTAGGGCTACATAGAAAAGCCTTCTCTCCTCCTCATCATCTCTGTCTGCACTGGTTTCATTTGCTCTTTCATATGGAAATAAACTTTCTTCCATTCCAACTATAAAAACATAATCATACTCTAAACCTTTTGATGCGTGAACCGTCATAAGTCTAACTTTGTTTTGTTGATCTTTTTTATCAAGCTCATCTTGATCTGACATAAGTGAAGTTTCTTCAAGGAAAAGTTCTAAAGCTTCTTCTGGTTCAAATCCATCATATTTTGTTGTTAAGGAAATAAGTTCTTTTATGTTTTCTAGCTTTTCTAAATCATCCTCACTTTTTGTTAAATATGATTTTTCTATACCAGAATTTTTAAAAATATATTTAAAAACCTCAGAAAGTTTTTCTGTTTTTGTTTTATTTTCTATAACATCCAGTAATGCAAAATACTCCTTAACTTTTATTTGCGTTGCTTGGGTTAAATCTTTTATTCTATCTTCAACTATTTTTATTAAACTAACTGCACCTATACCACGTGCTGGAGTATTAATTGTTCTTTTAATATCCGTAATCGAATCTCTGTTAACAGCAGCTTTAAGATATGAAATCATATCCTTTATTTCTTTTCTTTCAAAAAACCTTACTCCTAAAACTTGATATGGAACATTAAACATAAGACATGATTCTTCTAATACACGAGATTGGAAGTTTGCACGATAAAGTACAGCTATTTCTTTTGGCTCTACGCCCTGCTGTATAAGGCTTTTTATTTTTCCTATAACATATCTTGATTCATCAACTTCATCAAAACCTGTATAAACCTCTATCTTATCTCCAGATTCTTTTTGTGTAAATAAATTTTTCTTCTTTCTATAAATATTTTTCTCAATAACATTGTTTGCTGCCTCTATAATATTTGCAGTTGATCTATAATTTTCCTCAAGAAGAACCATTTCTGTTCCAGGAAAATCATTTTCAAATTCTAATATATGAGAAATATTCGCACCTCTCCATGAATAAATAGTTTGATCAGCATCACCTACTACTACTATATTTTTATTTTCACCTGCTAAAAGTTTACACAATTCATATTGTATAGGGTTTGTATCTTGATACTCATCTACATGTATATATTGCCAAAGATTATTTAGTTTTTGTTTTATTTCCGGATTCTCTTTCATTATTTTTACAGGTAAAGTAAGTAGATCATCAAAGTCTACATTTTTTTCTTTTCGTAGTTCAGCATCATACTGCGCCCAAACAGCTTGTACTGTTTCACCTAAAAAACCATCATGTCCTGATAAGACTTTGGTCGTGTATTCTGCTAAGGTTATGTTTTCACCCTTATTTTTTGATATCATATTTAAAACTTTTGAAGGCTCTACTTTTTTAGGATCATGCCCTTTTCTTACAAGTATTTCTTTCACTTTTTTACGACTATCATCGCGGTCTAGTATGGTAAAGTTTTTATTTATACCTTGTGTGTATCCAAAATTTTTCAAAATATAAACGCCAAGGCTGTGAAATGTAGAAAGAAATGGATGCCTATTCCCTATAACGGCATGCAAGTCTCTATCACCTTCTATCATCTGATGAACTCTTTCTCTCATCTCTTTTGCAGCCTTGTTTGTAAAAGTTATTGCTAATATGTTTTCAGGCTGTATACCACTTTTTATCAGATTAACTATACGTGTGGTTACTGTTTTAGTCTTTCCTGCCCCGGCACCAGCGATTATAAGTATCGGTCCATTGATCTTTAATACTGCTTTTTGTTGAGCGGGATTTAATTGGTCTATATAATTCATTAAGCTTTTATTTGTTTAAAACATTAGATAAAACCTGCTGTTTAAGGTTGCCTGGAGACATTTATCTTTATGTTGTAGGATTTTTAATTTTTTATAAATTCGGATAAATACTCTGAATGGAACTTTTATTTCTTGTTTAATATACCATAATCCATCCTCAAGGCATTTAAATATCATCAGTATTATCTGTTTCTAGACTTTTAATTATATCATCGGTGGTTTTTTTTAGCTAAATTTGGAGCATTCTTGCTTTTATGTGTCAAAACTATACCACACAAAATAACTTGATTACAATATATTTTCAATATAACATATAGATTGTGCAATGAGTTTTAACATCCCTTTTTTTTCAGATAGTTAAAGATCATTTTATTCGTTTAAGATAAAACTATTTTATACAAATCTTCAAATTCACTAGCGGGTTTCCTTATATTTTCAGGGTTATTAACAGGTTTTGTTCAGGTAAATTTAAATAATCATACAATAAGCGCAGGTGGTAAGACTGACGCTAGTTCTTCTTCTGTTTTTGATTTAAACAAAAACTTGGGCTTAACAGAGGGTTTATTACCAGGTGTTTTTTATAATATTGAAAAAAACACTTATACTAAGAGTAAAAAACAGAAAATAACAGTAAAAGCTTTTATGTTAGATAAAAAAACCATTGTTATTAAGGGTTTAAACGAGGATATGGATAATTTACTTCTAAAAACGATTGATTTAGATATTAAAAACATAGATATATCTACAACGACTTTCGGTACTGATATTATACCTGTAACTATTGAAGTGGCCCTAAATGATGACGCT
The DNA here is from genome assembly GCA_943356525.1 of Candidatus Nomurabacteria bacterium. Lineage (GTDB taxonomy): Bacteria > Patescibacteriota > Minisyncoccia > Phycocordibacterales > CAIZLB01 > CAIZLB01. Next base: position 50,605 of record CALRFG010000001.1, read on the forward strand.
GTGGAGTTAAAATATGATGATAATAGTGATATTGTCGAATACGAAGTTGTTTCAGGTGATAATATAAGCTCTATTGCAGACAGGTTTAACGTATCGGTTGACACCGTTTTGTGGGCAAACGACTTAAATTCAAAAAGTAGTATAAAAGTTGGTCAAAAACTAGTTATACTTCCAGTTTCAGGTATATCATATAAGGTTAAAAGTGGTGATACTTTGAGTGGTCTATCTAATAGATTTGATGTTACAGAAAGGGATATTATCGGATTTAATAAAACTGATGGAGATAAATTAATTATTGGTGAAAACATAATTATACCAGGGGGTAAAATAAGTACTCAGGCTAATGTAAATAATCCTATAAAAAACCTAGGTAAAACAGTTATAGATTCAAATAATAATACAAAAGTTAGTTCTTCTGGCATGATTAGACCTATCAATGGTGTTAAAACCCAAGGTATACACGGTAATAATGGTGTTGATTTTGGTGCAAACATAGGTACACCTGTTTATGCTGCTCTGGACGGTGTTGTAACTCTTACAAGAGGCGGTGATTCATGGAATGGAGGATATGGTAATTATATAGTTATAAAGCACAACAACGGTACACAGACATTGTATGCTCACTTGAGTAATATATCAATAAATAAGGGTCAAAATGTAGATAGAGGTCAAGTTATAGGTAAATCAGGAAACTCTGGTCAGTCAACAGGACCACATCTACACTTCGAGGTTCGCGGCTCTAAAAATCCTTTTTAAGCAGCTGTATTGCCAGATCAATATTTTCCTGATTTAGTTTAGGTTCTTCTTCCGTCAATATATGATTAAGTTTAGCTATATCTCTTGCTAGACAAAGTATTTTGTCTAAATAAGCTCTATCAAGTAAATTAATATTTTTTTCAATAAATATATTTGAGGCATATTCATCAATAATCTTGACCTCTGCATTCCTAAATTTACTTATAATATTGTTCACTTTTATATAATCATCTGAAATATAATCTATAGAATTTTCATAAGCTGTATTTATGTGAAAATCAAAAAAACCATTCTCTATTCTCTGTATTCTCTGCCTATATTTTAAAATATTTCTTTGTAAACAGAAACATTTATTATTTCCAATATTATTAAAAAAAACATTACTATTACCACATGGACAGGAATTGTAAAAGCAAAGTATACTGGATGAATTATATTTTTTAATAATATACAGTGATTCTTCACTCATATTCAAAAAATCTTCTATAATATTAAAACCAAATAAGCTTTTATTTAATAAATCAGACAAATCATTTTTTTGAGTCTGACTGTCTAGTATTGAAACTTTAGGATAAGTATATGTTTCAAGTATTTGATCATCACTTAAATTTAGCATATTTGACATTTTTAGTACCTCAATAGGATTTAGTTTTTTATTATAATATATCAAGTTTTCTATATATTTTTTAATAAATGATTTTTTAGTATTTTCTATAAATATATTTCTTTTAGTACAAATTGCTAAAATTATCTTTAGTATATTTATATTCAAGTCTTTAGACGATTTAATTTTAATTAGATTAGTGTCAGGGGTGATTTTACAGATACCCTTATCAATACTTTCATTTTCCTTACCTTTAAGAACTGAGTAGCTTTTATTTTTAATATTATTAATTAAGTCACCTAAGTTATTTGAAGAAATAAATTTGATATTATTTTCTATTATTAATTTCTGTATATCTATCTTATTTTTATCAAGTCTATCAATCTCGACTTGAGTACATACTATAATTTTAATATTATTTTTAATAGCTTGATATATAGATCTAATTATAAAATTACCTGGAATTATATTTCCTAGTATTGATAATTCCCCTATAACAATAGCATCTTCATCAATATTGATTTGATCCATACAAGACAAGTAACTTAAGGCTATTGATAAATCATATATATTCGTTTTCTTAACTATATTAGTAGGTAAAAGGTTAACAGTTATTTTCTTATTATCAGATTTTAAATTTACTAGTCTCTGAGACCTAAGTGCTGAGTATATTCTATCTTTAGTGTCTGTAGAGTTTTTTTGATTGATACCTAATATAGAAAATCTATAGAGACCATTTAATATTATTGTCTCAATCTCTATGAGGTTAGTTTTATTTAATTCTGTATCTATTGAATATATTTTAATATTATTTAACATCAATTAAATAATACAAAACTATAGATAAAGTTTTCATAAAGAAAATATAAATAAAGTCAGAAGAAAAGATAAGTTTATATAAAAAAACTACTTACAAATCTACCTATCTAGATATGTTTTCTTTAAGTAATCTGTTTTTAATATCAAGAAATGATTGATCTCCTGAAGTAATTAATAAGAATTTATTATTAATAAAACCATAAATAATATTTGTATTACTCTCATTATCTACATACTCTCTAATATCATAATTTTTTAAAATTCTATCCACAAAGACTTTTGTGTTATTCTTGTAATATTTTTTAGTAATAATCACCGGAGAGCTGCTACTGTTTGTTATAGATGTAGTTGCTGTCATTACTGTTGTTGAAGATGTTGTAGGTGTTAAAGTTACTTTATTTAAAATTTCATTATTTCCTATAAATATTTCTTTTAAGTCTATTGGCATAAAACTTTCCCAATCCAGTATTGACTTGAATGCTAAGTCGAAATTACTTATTTCTAAAAGTAGATAATTTTCAAACTGACCTCCTTCTCTGGAATATAAGCCAAAAGCATAGTTTTCACTAAAAGACCTTAATAGTGCTTCATTTCCTGAATATTTAATTTTTTCAAATAATTGCCTTACTTTTAAATTTGAATCTATACCAACATTATTATTAGGTGTTATATTACTATCCAATAATAATTGTTTTATATTATTCAATTCAGAAATAACCCCCTCCCTTTCTAGTTTTGAAAAATCACTAGATTTTAGTATTTCAGGGTTCAATACATTGTTATACTTCAGCAATGGCTGTTGATCACTTAAAGACAAATCTTCAGAAGGATTTGATAAGTCTGATTCAATTTTATTAAACCACAAGTTTTTTGAGTCATATAACATATATAATGCTATCGATACTAATGAAATTAAAAAAATAACTATTATTAAAATAACTATATTTTTTTTTGAAAAAAAATTATTATCAGACCCTGCACTATTTTTTTTATCAAAATCTCTACTATAAGTAGAATTTTTAGGATCTGTAATTATTTTTATAATATTCTTACCATAGCTATTATCCATTATGGCCGAAGCAAGATCGCTTTCTAATGTGTGTATAGAAGGTATTTTTTTTTCTAACTGTATATCATAACCATCGTTTAATTTATTTTCACTCATACTTATTATTATTTTATTTTAAATCAGAGTCAGTTTGATTAAATTTTTTTAACCCCCTTTTACTTCCAGATGTGATATTTTGTCTAGTACTATTGTTTTTAGAGCTTGTTTTACTATAAAAAAGATATCTAGAAGGGTTTTCAGATAAATCAATAAATTCATCAGCATGTTCTTTTACCATTGATGATGCAGATTTACCAAAAGCCACAACCTCAACCCTACACCCAAAAGTTCCTTGTAGATATTGGACAAGGTGTACAAAATCACCATCCCCAGATGCTATGATAACTACATCAAGTTTAGGCGCTAATCGAATTGCGTCTATTGCAAGACCTACATCCCAGTCAGCCTTTTTTGATCCGCTACTAAAAATCTGTATGTCTTTTATTTTAGTTTCGATTCCCATTTTTTCAAGCGCATCAAAAAAATTCTGCTCTTCAATAGAATCTGTGTTAATCACATATGCAACAGCTCTAATTAGGTTTCTTTCTGCTAGAATATCTGTAATTATATTTTGAAAATTAACCTTAGATCTATATAAATTTTTTGCTCCATGGTACAGGTTTTGAGTATCAATAAAAATACCTACCCTTTGCCCTTTATGTTTTAAATTTTCCATATGGTTTAATTATATATTAATTAGTAAATAATTAAAAATAACCTTGTCGTCAAGGTTATTTTTAGGTTTTAAAACTTAATCTTATTTAGATTTAGATACCTTAACAGATGCAATATGCCTAGTGGAATCAGATTTTTTTATATATTTTAAATGAGATAACCTTTTTGAAACCATTTTTAACAATCCTCTTCTTGAACTATTGTCTTTTTTATGAACTTTCAAGTGATCTGCTAGTTGATTTATTCTTTCTGTAAGTATACCAACTTGAACATCAGAAGAACCTGTGTCTTTGTCATGTAATTTAGTTTTCGCTATAACTTTAGCTTTTTTAGTTTTAGAAATCATTAAAACATATTAGCATACAATTAATATTTATGCAAGAACGTAAACCTTTTAATTTAATACTATGATGTCATAAAGTGCTGTTATGTAGGTACATTTGTATATGAAGAATAAATCATCAATAATGAAGATTTTTAAATTAAAATGGTATAATTAACTATAATGACTATAAATGAATGTATTAGAAATTTTCTAGAGTATTTAGAAATAGAAAAAGGTCGTAGCCTTAAGACTATAGATAATTATAGTCGCTATTTAAATTACTTTGAAAAATACCTTTACACTAAGGACATAAAAGACATAAAAGACATTAAAAGGCAGGATATAAGAGACTTTAGAATGTCTTTAAACAGAAAAAAGACATCAGGTTTTGATAAAAGTCAGGATGAGTATATAGGTAAAAAAACTCAAAACTACTATCTTATATCAATAAGGTCATTCTTGAAGTTTTTACAGAAAAATGAGATAAATGCAGTTTCACCTGAAACTATAGATTTAGCCAAGATTCCCGAAAGACATATATCTTTTATGACAGATAAAGAGCTAAATGCTTTACTTATGGCTCCTAAGTCTATAATTAATGGAGAAAACAAAGAAAAATACAGAGATACAGCCATTATAGAACTTTTATTTTCCACAGGTTTACGTGTTTCTGAGCTATGCTCTTTACCTAACGATTTAGATTTAAGTCAAAATGAGATTTCTGTACGCGGAAAAGGTTCTAAAGTAAGGGTTGTTTTTATAACTGATGATGCAATGATAGCAGTTAAAGAGTACAAATCTAAGTTTATAGAAGGTAAAAAGATAGTTAATGATAAATTGTTTCCCGTGACACCAAGAACTATAGAAAGGATTGTCAAAAAATACTCAACAATTGCCGGAATATCAAAAAAAATAACTCCACATATACTAAGACATAGCTTTGCTACTAATCTTTTACAAAATGGTGCTGATATAAGATCAGTTCAAGCAATGCTTGGTCATTCGAATATATCAACAACACAGATATATACACATGTCACAGACTCACATCTAAAAAATATACATAAGAGTTTTCACAAAAAACCAACAAAATAGGGGAATTTGTTACATATGAAACTATCTAACTTTATATTTTGACCTTATATTATGTATTTTTTCATCAATCTCTTGTTTTTTATGACTCAAAGCAACCTTATTTAACTGATCTAGTTCATCTTGGTTCATGTGTAACAACTCATTAGATATTTTCAATAGTGATTCTCTTGTGTTCAATTCAGGGTTATCTAAACATTTATCTAGTAATATATTTAAAATTATACCTATTACTGGTCCTGATTTCACGTGTAACATGTTTATTAAGTCATTACCATCTATTTTAAGCATAGAAGCATCTGTAGGATCTGCTAACACTTCCTCTATCATAGACATATATTTTCTAAGTCTATAAGGATCTTCTTTCGGTCTTCCTGTACCAACACGGTCACATATCCTCAGGTTTATAAGATCCCATATGTTTTCTCGCCCAACGTTTGATATCATTCGTCTTACCGCAGATTTTGTTATTTGATCTGTATCTGAAAAAAACATGTGCCACCTTATGAGTTTTGTAACCTTGTTTATTGTTTCATGTGAAAACTTTAAATCGTTTAATATCTGCTTTGTCATCTTGGTTCCAACAACCTCATGATTATAAAAAGTATAATCGTTCTTTTCCTTTGAAAATACACGGGTCGAAGGTTTACCTATGTCATGAAATAGGGCAGCAAGTCTTATTTCTAATGGATAATTCTTATCTACTGCACACTGAAGACTTCTTATTAGGTGTTCAAAGACATCATAAGTATGACAACCATTTTGCTTAACATTGACAGCTTCTTTTAAGTGTATTGTTATATATTGTAAAATATCAATTTTACTCATATATATAAATGCTTTTATAGCATCGGAGGACATAAGTATTTTACAGAACTCATCCTTTATCCTTTCTTTGGCTATTTTTTCTAATATTTGTCTCTTATCCATCGCTGATATTAAAGTGTTTGTATCAATAGAGAAGTCTAATTGGGCAGAAAATCTAATCATTCTAAGTATCCGCAATCCATCCTCTGAGAATCGCTCATTTGCCTCACCAACACACTTTATTAACTTAGCCTCTATATCAATCATCCCATTGAAAGGGTCTACCAGTGTCTTTTCTAGCGGACTATAGGCTATTGCGTTTATTGTAAAATCTCTCCTAGATAGGTCTTTATTAATATCATCGGTGTATTCAATACTATCTGGTCTCCTACCGTCAGAATAAGAACCTTCTTTTCTATAAGGTGTAACCTCAACAACACCTATTGATGTCTTAATTCCTACTGTACCGTAGTCATTTTCGTAAAATGAGTCAGGAAACAATGCCTGTATCTCATCAGGCTTAGCATTTGTTGTTATATCCCAATCTTTAGGTATTTTATTCATTAACATGTCTCTTACGCAACCACCGACTAAATAACCCTCATAGTTGCTATTATCTAGAGTTTCTAAAATTAAAGTTATTTCTTCAGGAATTTTAATGTCTTTTATTATTTTTGATTTGTTCATAAGTATGATATATTAGTTCTTATACTTGAAATATAATACTTTTTAAGTAAAATTAAAAGCACCTATGGTGAAATGGATATCACATCGGTCTTCGGAACCGCTGTTCTGGGTTCGAATCCTGGTGGGTGCACATGATTAAGATAGGAAATGCGGGATTGGTTTAGTGGTAGAATACGTCCTTGCCAAGGATGAGACAAGAGTTCGATTCTCTTATCCCGCACTATTTAGTAAAGGTTTTTGTGTTATTTAATGTTTTTGGTTTAGTGTTTCTATACTTATATCGGTCAAATTGTGGATAACTATGTGTATATGTGTATAAAAGACATATTGCAACATGACTTATATCTAAACAAAATAGTCTCAGAAATCTGTCTTTATATTTACTTCATTTTTTCTTGATTAAAACTTTATCATTTCTTTACCGGAACTTTATGTGTCTTTATGTAGAATATTGGACATGAATAACTTAAATAAAAAATTTAATAATAGTGTTGGATACAAAGGGGAGACTGCTGTTATGTATAAATTAAAGACATGTGGCTTTGAGTTATATAAAAGAAACATTAAAAAAATTGACTCAGAGATAGATATTGTAGTTTACAAGTACAATCTGTGCAAAAAAACTTTAGATATAAGGATTATTGAAGTTAAAACAAGAAAAAGTTATGAATTTGATTTATCTACTTTTGGTATCGATAAAAAATGGAGACTTATAAGAAAGCATATTTTTAATATAAAAGAGGATATTGATCGTAAATTTGACATCCTTAATTATTCAGAGATACATTTTGATCTAGCTTTGGTTAAATATCATGAAAATGATTATAAAATATATAGATATATTAAAGACGTTAACCTAATGCTTTAGATGTTGAGGGTTTCTTATTATTTCGTTGTGTGGTAATATCTAAACAATCGGGGCGTGGTGTAACGGCTAACATGCATCACTTGGGCTGATGTGACTCTGGGTTCGAATCCCAGCGCTCCGACAATATGTCTTTTATTAAAAATAAAGAAGACTTCATTTGCGAAAATTGTGGTTATGAAAATAAAGGTAATGGCTATACAAATCATTGCTCAAGGTGTCTTTTCAGTAAACATGTTGATATAAACCCTGGCGACAGGTTAAATAGCTGTGGTGGGCTTATGGAGCCCATTTATGTGTCATATACAAACAATGAGAAGTATGTGATACAAAAATGTTTGAAATGCTCTTACGAAAAGAAAAATATTTTGAGTGATAGTGATTCTGTAGATGTTATGATTAAAATTCAAAATGATTTAGCTAATAAACAATAATAAAACAGTAAACCTATTTTATTATATTTAATCTTACTAGAGATTCTTTGGTGTATTGTTCCAGGGAAGACTTTAACTTAATGTCATTAAATATCTGAATAAGGCTCATGTCTATCTCTTTTTTAGTTAGTAAATCTTTGATTATAGCTAAAAACGGTTCTGTCTGTGTTTTGTTTATATTCCTCAAATCATATTCCATCACAGCAAGAATGTGTTTTATTGTAACAACTCTAACTATTTGAGGTATTTCATTTTTAATCAGTATACTTGAAAGACCTATAAGAGTATTTGATTGACCTTGAGATATAACCATACCACCTGATGAACCATGGTCTATGTATTTTGAACCTACAACGTCAAGTAAACTGTCTTTTATATTTTGTAATGGACTACTATAAACCCTAGAAACTGAAACTAAGTCCTTTTTTTGAAATAATTGATTATAAACATTTTTTGATAAAATCTGCTGGGCAGGGTAAGAGTATATATATATACTGTTTAACCCAGATTTATCATCGTAATTTGATATTTTTAATTTAGGGTTTACTCTAAGCGCTGTATATATATTTGAACTATCTTTTTTTAATGGTTTAATCCTACTAGACTCTATTATTGCAAAATCAAATTCTCCTGTAGAATTTTGATCGGGGTCACCGATAACATATTGATTATTTTTATCTAACCAATAATAAGGTATATATCTGAGTGATAAGGTATGAGTTGTTGTGGTTGGGCTACCTGTTCGACCGACACATTTTTTACTTGAGTCCAATAAATGTCTTGCAACATGTGCATTTGTTAGCACAATACCTGAAACCTCATCAGGGTTGGTTAAAAAAACACCACTACCACTTGCAACTTTTGTATATTTTTCAGCAGACTCGCTACAAAAAATATTTATTAAATAATTATGTAATTTATCATTATTTATTTTTATATATGTATCACTATTTAACTTTTGTGATGCAAAAATATTTTTTTGTATCTGTGTACTATTTAAATTTTTATTTAGATCTAATATTAAAGGTAAAACTTTAGTATTAGATGTTGCCGTTACAGGTGAACCATTTCTTAGGGCCTTATTTTTATATGAAATATTCTTACTTGGATTATTTAATGTGTTTATACTAAATGTAAAAATGATTATTAAGCTTAGTATATAAAATAGTTTACTGTTGTATATACTCATTATATCTGTTATTATAACATACATTATAAACAAGCGGGATTGGTTTAGTGGTAGAATGACTGCCTTCCAAGCAGTAGACAAGAGTTCGATTCTCTTATCCCGCACTACATATTAGATAATAATAAAACAAAAAACACTTAGTTTTTACTGAGTGTTTTTTGTTTACTTAGTTAAGTTTAATTAAAAAATTATTTAACTGAGTCTTTAAGTGCTTTTGCTGCACGGAATTTAGGAACATTTGTTGCTGGAACTTTAACAGGCTCTCCTGTTTTTGGGTTTCTAGCTACTCTAGCTGCTCTTTTTTTAACTGAGAATATACCTAGACCGGCTATTGAAACCTCATCACCTTTTTTAAGTGTTGAGATAATTGAATCCACAATTGTATCAACTACTGATTCTGCTTGAACCTTTGTTGATCCTAATAATTCGTGTATTTTATCAACCAATGCTGCTTTGTTCATATTTTTATTTTTGATTTGTTATGTAAATGATAATGAATAATCTTTATTACCGGAGTAATACATTAATTTTAAAGGGAAAATCTATATATTGCAATAGTTTTTTATTAGAGTATAACTAGATAACTTTGTCAATAATACCATAATCTTTAGCTTCTTTGGCTGACATAAAGAAGTCTCGGTCTGCATCTTTAACTATTTTGTCATATTTTTGACCTGTATTTTTAACCAAAATCTCATATAAGTTCTTTTTTGTTTGTAGTATTTTCTTTGTCCTAATTTCAATATCGGAAGCTTGACCCTCATAACCACCTAGAGGTTGATGTATCATTATTTCAGCATTTGGTAGTGCGAACCTTTTACCTTTGGCACCAGCTGAGAGTATCATTGCCCCCATAGAAGCAGCCATACCTACGCATATAGTAGATACATCGTTTTTTATATGATTCATTGTGTCTATTATAGCTAAACCGTCTACTACAGACCCTCCTGGTGAGTTTATGTATAGTTTTATCTCCTTTTTAGGATCCTCAGAGGCAAGAAATAATAGCTGGGCAATAATCAGACCTGCACTTTCATGCCGAACCTCATCATTCAAGAAGATAATGTTATCTTTTAATAATCTAGAGTATATATCGTATGCTCTTTCCCCTTGGGGAGTCTTTTCTATTACTGTTGGTATTAACATAGGGTCTATTATAGCAGACTATACAAATTTTTCACGTATTTACCTATATATGTTATATTTTATATATGCGTATACACAGGTTTTATATAAAAAATATAGACATAAGTTCAGAAAATACAGTTGTTACACAAGAAACAGAGCTTATTCATCAACTTAAAAATGTTTTTAGATATAAATCAGGACAAAAAATTTATTTTTTTAATGAGAAAATAGGGGAGATTGAGGTTGAAATATCAGAAATAGGTAAAAAAGACATGTCTTTTAAATATATAAGACAAATAAGGAATATGATTGATGACAAAGAACTAGGTAAAAGTGTTTCTTTATACATCTCTACTATAAAAAATAGCAATTTTGAATTGATTATTGAAAAAGCAGTTGAGTTGGGTGTTATTGAAATAATACCTATAACAACAGAAAGATCTATGAAAAATAGTCCAAACACTCAAAGGATAAATAAAATAATCAAAGAGGCTACAGAACAATCAGGTAGGATTGATTTAATGAAAATCGGGGATATTGTTGATTTAAAAAATGCCATAAAAAATGCTAAAGATGTCTCTGATATAGTTTACTTTGGATCCCTTGAAGAAAAAGACATTGAAACTAAAGCTAATAGAAATAATCTGATGAAAATAGCGGTATTTATTGGCCCCGAAGGTGGTTTTTCTGATGAAGAGCTATCCTTGTTTAAATCTGAAAATGTAAACCCTTTAAGGCTGGGTAAGTATATCTTACGTGCTGAAACTGCTTCTATTGTAGCTTGTGGAATACTGTCTCTATAATATTTTTCTTATTAGCCAGATAAATCTTTCGTTAATTTTAGTTAACAAACTTCTATTTTTCCAAGAAGTCAGATTCAGCTTTTCTGAATAAGCTATTAAATCATTAATTATATGGGTATTTAGCTCCTTTATACAATCAGTATTTAATATACCGACACCGCACTCATAATTGTACCTAAGACTAAGGTTATCTAGGTTTAAAGTTCCAATAAATGCTTGCTTATTGTCAAATATTGAAAATTTGCTATGTAACATGTCTTTATGAAAATACACATGTACACCAGCACTCAACAGTTTATGTATATGTGTATTTCTTGCCAAATCGACAACAGGTATCTCAGTATTTTTAGGTATTATTATATGTACATTACCATGTCTTTTAGATGCGTGAATTATTTGCCTAACCATTCTTCTATCAGGTACAAAATAAGGCGATATAAGAAAGACACTTTCTCTAGAAGCTTTTATTAATCTTATGTAATATCTATAAATATGTCTTTTAAACTGAAGAGGTGATTGGGTTATATAATTAAAATCTGTCAAAGACATTGATTCCTCTCTTTTTGTTGAACCTATATTGAAAGTTGGATGATAAACCTTGCTCCACGTTTCATTAAAAACATTTTTGGCATTTATGACAATATCTTTGTCTTTTATAAAAATCCCAAGCTCTTTCCAGTCTATTGTTACGGAGCTTAAGCAGACACTGCCTGTAAATAGATAATCATCATCTATTATAATTGTTCTTCTATGATCTCTTAAAAACCAAAAAGTTTTTCTGTTTTTAGAGAAAGGTAATACCGAGTTGAAGAATTGGACTTTTATATTGTGATTTTCTAGTTCTTTCAAGGTTTTACTATTCGTAGAAAATTCATATGAACCAACATGATCAAACAATAATCTGATTTTTAAAGCTTCTTTTGCCTTTAGTATCAACAGTTTTAAAATGTCAGATCCGACTTCATCGTTCACAAAGTAATATATTTCCACATCTATAGAGTTTTTGGCATTACGTATTCTTTCTTTTATTGAATCTATAGAATCCTTTGATGTAAATGATAATTCGTAGTTTTTATCCATTTACTTAAGTATAATGGTTATTTTAGTCGTTGGCTACCCTCAAAACCTCTTCTATACTAGTTAAGCCTTTTGCGGCTTGCATAATACCATCCTCTATCATTGTTAGCATACCATCTTTTTTAGCTTGTCTCTCTATTTTATCAGCCGTTTCGTTCTTCATTATCAGTTCCTTTATGGTTAAAGTGACTTTTAAAGCTTCGTGTATACCAATACGTCCTTTAAAACCATTATTATTTTCATCAACGATATTTGGTTTGTAAAAAATGATATCTTTCCAAGTCATTTTATCATCAATTATTTTTTCTTTTCTCATAAAAACCAAAACCCTATCCAAATCAATCTTTTTTGCCAATTGACTTAATTCATCATCATTTAACATGTGCTGTATTTTTGTTTCACTCAATCTTCTTACAAGTCTTTGTGCGATGATAATTTTAATAGTTGAAACAAGTAGAAAAGGTTCACATTTCATATCCATAAGCCGTGGAACAGCTCCTGCTGCAGAGTTTGTATGTAGAGTAGATAAAACTAAGTGCCCTGTTAAGGCTGCGTTTATAGCCAATGATGCTGTTTCATTGTCACGAATCTCTCCAATCATGATTATATCTGGATCCTGACGTAATAATGAACGAAGACCTGAAGCAAATGTGAAACCGATATCAGAACGTATTTGCGTTTGATTTATTCGTTTAATTTGATATTCGATCGGATCTTCAACTGTTGAGATGTTTACATCTGGGGTATTCAATATATCTAGCATTGTATACAAAGTCGTTGTCTTGCCTGATCCTGTTGGTCCTGTGGTTAGAATCATTCCTTCAGAATAGTTCAATGCATCATGCATATCTTCCAAGGCTTGTCCGTGAAAACCAAGACCTTCCAGTGTAAAACCTGACACGTTTTCACGCAAAAGTCTCATAACTATCTTTTCACCATAATATGTAGGTAAAACCGATACACGGAAAGATATCTTCTCTCCATTCATATCTATTTTGAAACGTCCATCTTGAGGTAATCTTTTTTCATCAAGTTTTAAATTAGCTAAAACTTTTATACGGGCTGTTATACTAGGACCAGAATTTTTTGGTAAAATCATTGCATCATGAAGAAGACCGTCAAGCCTGTATCTTATGATTGTATTTTGATCACCGTGCTCTATATGAATATCAGAAACCCCTTGTATAGCAGCATGATTTAACAATGTTTCCACTATCTTGATAACAGGTAAATCATCAGCCATCTTCTTTAAATCCTCTATATTGTCACTATCTATATCCTTTCTATCGCTGTCGATTAGTTTTAGATTTCCAATTTCTTTTTGAATAATATCACCAAAATCAGCTTTAAGACTTTTTTGATATTGCAGTAACAGGTTTTTAATAGACGCAGTGTTGGTTAATCTGGGTAAAACCCTTAACCCTGTTTTCTTTTTTATAAAATCTATAGCGTTTAAATCATCACCATCCATCAGGGCTATTTCTAGATAATCATCTTTTTTACTATATGCAACTATACTATGCTTTCGTGCTATAGGTTCTGGTATAAGTGATAGAATGTCTATAGCGACCTTGGTTTTAGTTAAATCAACGAAGGGTATACCTACTAAATAGGCCTGTATTCTTAAATAATCATCTTCATTTATCTTACCTAGAGCCATCAATGTATCTTGAAGAGGTTTACCTTCTTCCTCAGATTTTTTCTTAATAGTTTCATACTCCTCTTTGGATATTAAGCCTGAATCTATAATGAATTTGTATAATTGATCTTGATCTATGTGCATATTATTTAAAATTGACTTTGTATACCTTATAGTATAATATACAAATCGTAGTAAATCTATTTTCCAGACATTCTTATATGAGCCGAAGTCGCACTTTCCCAAGGCGACTTTTGTCATTAATGTTTCAGAGATTAAATTTATTTTATCAAAATAAAAAAATAAAAAAAACATGTTTGATTTAAAAACCATAAACCTTGTAATAGAACAGTTGCAAACTGAAAAAAATATTTCCAAAGAGAAAATAATCGAAGCCATAGAAGCTTCTCTTGCAACAGCTTATAAAAAAGAATATTGCAAAAAATCACAATTTGTTAGATGTGAGTTTGATTTATCATCTGGTAAAACAGAATTCTATCAAGTCAAAACAGCTATTGACCCAGAAGATATATTAACAGATGAAGATATTGAGGAAATTAAGGAAAATAATTTAAAAAATATTGATAATGAAGTATTTTTAAATAAAATTAAATTTAACGATGATCAACATATTCTTTTGGCAACAGCTCAAAAAATTAAAAAAAATATCAACCCAGGTGAGGAAATAGTTTTTTCATTGGAGCATAAAGATGATTTTGGTCGTATTGCTGCTCAAACCGCAAAACAAATAATCATGCAAAAAATAAGAGAAGCTGAGAAAGTTAATCTTGTTGAAGAGTTTGGTGGTAAAACAGGGGAAATAATCTCAGGTACCGTAGAAAGAATAGATAGGGGATCAGTATTTATAAATGTAGGAAAAGCTATAGGTGTTATGCCATATGATGAGCAAATAAAAAATGAAAAATTTAAACAAGGAGAAAGAGTTAGGGCTTATCTTGTTGATGTCGATGATTCAGGTCGTGGAGTATTTTTGAAACTTTCACGCTCACATCCTAGGTTTTTAGCAAAATTGTTTGAGTTTGAAGTTCCTGAAATAAAAACAGGTATTGTCGAAATAAAATCAGTGGCACGCGAAGCTGGAGCTAGATCAAAAGTTGCCGTTTGGAGTAATGACGAATCTATAGATCCTGTCGGAGCAATGGTTGGACAAAGAGGTACAAGAGTAAATGTTGTTATGTCTGAACTCCATGGTGAACGAATAGATATAATAGAATATGCAGAAAATATAAATGAGTTTATTGAGAGAGCACTTTCTCCAGCAAAAATATTGGGAGTTGATGTTGATCAAGATAATAAAGTTGCGCATGCGGTTGTAACAGAAGATCAGCAGTCACTTGCTATCGGTAAAGGTGGTCAAAATGTACGTCTCGCAGCAAAGCTTACAGGTTACAGGATAGACATAAAGGCAATAGCAGAAGATGAAATAGAGGAAGTTGTAGGGGGGGAAATTTAGATTCAACAGATTCAGATAATTAATAAATAATTTAAAAAATAAAATATATGATTAAAGTTTTTGGACATAAATCACCAGACACTGATGCTACCGTTTCCGCTATAGTATATGCTTGGTATTTAAATACTTTTACATCAACAAAAGCAGAACCTTTCATCTTAGGAGGGTTAAACAAAGAAACACAATTTGTTTTAAATAAATGGAGTACTAATGAACCTGCACTTCTCGAATCTATTGACGAAAACGATGAGGTTGTAATAGTGGATACAAACAATTCCCAAGAACTGTTTGATAATATAAATAATGCAGACATTATACAAATAATAGACCATCATATATTAACAGGAACATTAAAATCTAAAAAACCTATCGACATACATATCAAACCTTTAGCTTCAACTGCTACAGTTATATACGATATGCTGGGTGCACATGGTGAAAATTTACCAAATGATATTGCCGGATTGATACTATCAAGTATATTATCAGATACGCTGGGTTTTAGATCTCCAACAACAACATCACATGATAAAAATGTTGCAAGTAAATTGGCTGAAAAACTAAATATAAATATAGAAGAATATTCTTTAGAAATGTTTAATGCTAAATCAGATATATCAGATTTTACTGATACTGGGCTTGTACATTTAGATAGTAAAAAAAGTATGGTAGGTGATAAAAATATTCGCATATCAGTTGTTGAGACAATGAATGTAAAAACTGTATTGGATAGACTTGCAGGAATTATAGAAGCAATGAAGAATATATTAATTGAAGAAACAGATACTGATGCAATATTATTTTTTGTTACAGATATTCTTAATGAAGAATCAATAGTGATTGTCTACGACCAGTTTACAAAAGATTTGGTCTCAGCTTCATTTGAGGTTCGAATAGACAATAATGAAACCACTAAAGTTTTACCAGGAATTATTTCTAGAAAAAAACAAATTATTCCAATGTTAAAATTACCGAACTAATACTAATAAACTTAATAAAAATAAATAATAAATAAAATTATGGCAGAATATAAAATCAAAAAAACAAATACAGATAAAGATTGCGAAGTAACCCTGGAAATAGAAGTGAAGTCAGATGCTTTAAATAAGTTAAAAGATGAAGCGGTTAAAAGAATAGGTGAGTCTGTTAAGATAGATGGTTTTAGACCAGGAAATATTCCAGCTAAAGTTATAGTTGAGAAAGTAGGAGAGTATGCGATATATGAAGAGGCTACTCGTATGTTTATAGATACTAACTTTGTTACCATTTTACAAGATGGAAAATATTTTCCAATAAATCAGCCAAATATTTCTATAACTAAATTGACACCTGGTGCTGACGCTGAAATTAAAATAGAATTTGCAGTTGCTCCAGAGATTGATGTTGCTGATTATAAAAAGATTGCAAAAAAATATAATGAAGAAAAAACTGAAATAAAAGAAGATGTTACTGTTGCTGAGATAGATACTGTTATATTAAATCTACAAAGAGAAGTTGCTCATCATGAATATCATCAAAATCACGATGATCATGATCATTCACATGGAGAACTTGAACTTCCTGAAGTTGATGAAAATTTTGCAAAAAAAGTTGGCCCATTTCAAACTGTTGATGAGATGAAAAAAATGATAAAAGAGAATCTATCTCAAAATAAAAATCAAAGAGAAAAAGAAAAAGGTCGTATTAAACTTATTGATGAAGTGATAGAAAAATCAAAAATAAAATATCCAGAATTTTTACTAAGATCCGAGCAATCAATCATGCTTGAAGAGTTAAAAGCTGATGTTGCTCAAAGCGGTCAACCTTTTGGAGACTATCTTAAAATGATAAATAAAACTGAGGATGATATAAAAGAGGAGAGAAAAGAGATGGCTGATAAAAGAGTGAAGACACAACTTGTTTTAAGTAAGATTGCAAATGTGGAAAAACTTAAAGCTGACGAATCTAATGTAAATAATCAAGTTGCTGATATATTGAAAATGCATGTGAATGCAGATAAGGATAATGTACGTATGTTTGTGGAGAGATTTGAGCTTAATCAGCTTGTGTGGAAGATGTTGGAGGATTAGCTATCCCTGTTTATGTGTGCTATACTCAACCCACAAGGGTGTTCCCACAGACTTTGAGAGAATGATAGACCTTGATTTATAACCAATTGCAGTGACTTTCATTGGAATAAATCATATAGTTACAAAGTAGTGTTAGTCAGATTAATATAAATAAAAAATAAGAATAAACAAAATGGAAGCAGAAAATACAAAAAAATTATACGTAGGTAATCTATCATGGGGAATCAATGATGATTCATTGAGAGCAGCATTTGCTGAATTCGGTGAAGTTACATCGGCACAAGTTGCTATTGATAGAATGACAGGTAGATCAAGAGGATTTGCTTTCGTAGAATTCGCAAACGCAGAAGACGCAGCTAAAGCAGTTGCGGGTCTAGATGGTCACGAATTGGACGGAAGAGAATTGAGAGTAAACATCGCTATGCCAAAAACAGAAGGTGGTTCATCAGCTCCAAGAAGATCTTTTGGTGGAGATAGAGGTGGATACAATGGAGGTGGATCAAGAGGTGGACAAGGTGGTGGATACTCATCAAGAGGTGGAGACTCAAGAGGTGGACAAGGTGGTGGATACTCAAGAGGATACTAATCTCAAACAAATCTATTTTATAGAAACAAAAAGCGCGACAAAACCGCGTTTTTTGTTTATTATATATGTATATGAAATTTTCTTACGTTGCAAAGAAATTGGATGAATCAACTTATAAAGGTGTTTTTATTTCAGATTCAAAATCAGATTTATTTACTAAGATAAAACAAAGTGGAGATACTTTAGTTTCTTATAAAATTGTCACAGATGATAGACTCAAGGTCTTATGGGAAAAGTTCTTATCATCATTTTCAAAAGTAAAAATGATAGATAAAATAGTCTTCGCTCAAAATCTAGCAAACATGATTGAGGCAGGTTTATCTCTGACGCGCTCAATATCTGTGATGGAAAAACAAAGTAAAAACAAGAAACTTAAAAATATATATCATGAAATAAATTTAGATATATCTGCTGGTAAAACTTTTCATGATGCTTTAAATAAGTGGAATACTATTTTCCCTCCTGTATTTATATCTATGGTTAAAGCAGGGGAAGAGTCTGGTAATCTTGCAAACTCTTTAAAATCAGTCGCCACTCAAATGCAAGCAACTTATAAACTTCAAAAGAAAATTAAGAGTGCGATGATCTATCCTTCAGTTATTTTTATTGTTATGATTTTAATTGGAATCATCATGATGGTATTTGTCGTTCCTAAACTTACAGCAACTTTTGCTGACGTTAAAGCCGAACTACCTGGTTCAACAAAGTTTGTTATTTTTATGAGTAACTTTTTGAAAGATCACTATATTTTATTACCATTGGCTTTACTTGCTATAATGTTTGTTATTTATCAAGTCTTACATACAAAACAGGGTAGAAATTTATTCGATAGATTTGTTATACATTTACCTATATTTGGAACTATTATTAAAGAATCTAACTCTGCCAAAACATCCCGAACACTATCTTCCCTTATAGGTTCAGGTGTAGATCTTATACAATCAGTTGATATAACAAGAGAAGTATTACAAAATAATCTTTATAAAGGAGTTATGTCTGAGGTTAGAATAAATGTAGAAAAAGGTAAAGCTATGTCTGAGATATTTAATAAACATGAAAATCTGTACCCTATATTTGTTTCAGAGATGGTAACCGTCGGTGAGGAAACTGGTAAGCTTTCGACTATGCTTCAAGGGGTTGCTGTTTTTTATGAAAATGAAGTAGATCAAAAAACTAAAGATTTATCAACAATTATAGAGCCAATACTTATGGTTATTATTGGTATAGCTGTGGGATTTTTTGCCATCTCTATGATATCACCGATGTATAGTGTTATGAATAATATATAAAGCAGTGATTATAAAAACAAAAACAAAATATATATTACAAAATAAAAAAGGTTTTTCCTTAATGGAAATAATAGTATCTTTATCTTTATTGGCTATGATATCTAGTCTAATTTTCTTTTCTTTTAATTCTCTAAATAATATACAATCACTGAATAAACAGGTTGATTTTATTAAATCATCTATTAACCAAACAAGATTAAATGCAGTTAATTCAAAAAATGTAGTAAATCAAAGTATTAGATTTTCAACAAACTCAATTACTTATGATGATAAAATAATAAATTTGGAAAGTAATATCTCTCTAATGTCTAACAACACAGGAACTACAACTATTTATTTTTCCAGAATATCTGGTTTTCCAAGTGCTACAGGAACTCTTGTCTATAAGCTTCATAAAGGAAGTACTGTTATAGCAACAAGTAGTATTATTATAAATAATCTAGGTATAATAGAATAAGTAATGAATAGAAAATTGTATCAAAAAGGAATATCGATAGTTGAAGTTGTTATAGCATCAGCAATTATATCCTTAGCTATGATTTCTATTACAAATGTTTATGGAAATTTCTTAACCCTATCATTAGCTAATACTGAAAAAGTCCAGGCTGTATTTTTACTTGATGAAGGAGTAGAAGCTATAAAAATAATGAGAAATTATTCATGGGCAAGTGTTGCCTCTTCAACTGAAAGTACAAACTATTATCTAACTTGGGAAAACTCACGCTGGATTTCAACAACAACTCCAAATACTATAGATGGTAAGTTTATAAGAACATTTACTGTAGCAGATGTTTATCGAGACCCTATTACATTAAACATAGTTAATAGTGGAGGAGTTTTAAATAATGATAGTAAGGTAATAAACTTTGACATATCATGGAATCATAAGGGTTCCATATCAAGTAAACAAATAAGTTTTTTTATATTCAATCTATATGAATAAAAATTTGTATAAAAAAAATAATAAATTTGGATTTTCTATTATGGAAATAATTATTTATTTTAGTTTATTAGCCATGATTTCGACTTTGGTCACAACTAATATTATTTCTCTATTTAAGAATTATAATATAACTAGGTCAAATCAAGAGATAGAATATAATGCAATAAATATACTAGATAAGCTAACTCGCGACACAAGAGATGCAGAAAGTATAAATATAACCGATAGTTCTTTTTCTGTTCCTCAAGGTGCTGTTTCACTACACATTACATCTTCTACAAATGATAATGCTTCAAATACCATAAAGTTTTATCTAAATAATAATAAAGTTAAGTATATGAAAGATGGTGTAGATTTTGGAAATATATCAACCAATGCAGTAAATGTCTCAAATTTTAAAATATATTATATAAGTGCATCTTCAACAGAAGCTATAAAGGTAGAACTTACACTTGATACAATTCCTCATTTAAACTCAAGCTCAATTTCAAAAAACTTTTATACAACTATACTACTTCGAGAATAATTATTATATAATAAACTTACATGTTAAACAAAAGTACTCAGAATAAAGGAGCGGCTATGATTTTAGTTGTTTTATTTTTTATTATAATATCAACAACTTTATTAATAGGAATATCTTCACCTATTTCTTATCAAATAAAAGGTACTAATGAGTTTTTAATATCAAAATCTAGTTACAACATTGCTGATAGTCAGACTGAAAACGCGCTATATCGTTTTAACAAAGGTAAGACAGATGCGCCGAGTGATATAAGTTTACTTGGAGCTACAGCCACTGCAGTTTTAACTGATATTGGAGGTAAAAAAAATCTTGTGGTTGAAGGCAGTAAATCCATTTTTGATAGGTATATAAAGGCTATTTTTACAACTGGTGAGCGTATTTCGTTTAACTATGGTTTGCAGGTTGGAAATGGTGGTCTTATTATGGAGGGTACTTCTCATATTTTAGGAAATGTTTATGCAAATGGAAATATAGTCGGAAATGGTGGTTCAGGTTGGTATACAACATACATAACAGGTTCTGCGGTTGCGGCAACATTATCAAACTCAACACAAAGTCTATCTATTTCAAGTTCTAGTGCTGTGTCAACTTTATTTCCTATAGGACAAACAATTACTAATCAAGATATTGCTCAGTCTTTCATAACATCAACAACAACTGCTATTAATCAGATAAATCTTTATATCAAAAAAACAGGAACACCTGCTAATGCTATAGTTAAAATTGTAAATGATAATTCAGGAGAACCAGGCTCAATAATTATTACCTCTGGTATATTAAATGCATCAACTGTGACGACCTCATCCTCCTATATACCAGTAGGTATGTCTTCTTCTGTCACTTTAACTTCTGGCACTAAATATTGGATTGTTATTGATGTTTCATCTAATAATACTACAAATTATTATTCACTCTCAACTATTAATAATATATACTCATCTGGAGCCGCAAAACAGGGACTCTTTGGAAATTTAATGCTAAATTTATCAACAACAACTTTAGACTTTGATTTATCAATTTTTGTTAATGGTGACTTGGGTACTATTAATAATATGGGTATAGGTTCGTCTGGAACAGGAGATGCTTGGGCGAATACTATTACTAATGTGACAGCTACTGGTGATTTGTATTGTCAGATAGGCTTTGGAAATAATAAAGATTGTGAGACTACACGTGCAGATCCTGTATCTATACCATATCCAATTTCACAAGCAAATATAAATGATTATCAAGATCAAGCCACTACTGGGGAATCAACCTCAACTGTGACCATATCAGGAATTGCGTCACGGACATTAGGGCCTATAAAAATAAATGGTGATTTAAATCTTACCAACTCGGCAAAATTGTATATAACCGGACCTATTTATGTTACTGGAAATATTGTATTTAGCAATAATTCTAAGTTATATATCGATTCAAGTTTAGGTTCTGCATCTGTGGCTCTTGTAGCTGATGGTGTAATATCTGTTATTAACTCTGCTACCATTTATGGCTCAGGTTCACCTGGTTCTTATGTTGTATTAATTTCAAATAAGTCTTGTACAACAAATTTAAACTGTACTTCAAATCCCTCAATAAAAGTAGGGGGAGCTGCTGGTGCTGTTGTTTTAAAT
Source organism: Candidatus Nomurabacteria bacterium (assembly GCA_943356525.1). Lineage (GTDB taxonomy): Bacteria > Patescibacteriota > Minisyncoccia > Phycocordibacterales > CAIZLB01 > CAIZLB01. The sequence goes on from CALRFG010000001.1 coordinate 73,116, forward strand.
GCTTTAAATGGAGCTATCACACTTGAAGGATCTGCTAATGTAAAGGCTGTTGTTGCTAAATTATTATACATGAGAGGTGCAACAAGGGTAACCTACGAGTCTGGTCTTGCCGACATGAACTTTACTTCAGGACCTTCTGGTTCATGGAATAAGCAATCATGGAAAGAGGTTCTTGGTTGGTAGATGATTGTAGACTAAACTATTGTGATATAATATTTCAATGATCTCAAAAAAGCCCATTATCATAGCTAACTTAAAAGCGGCAAATAATATTTATAAAGAAGTTGAGAAAAAAATAACACTTTTATATAAAAACCTTAACAAAGATAAATCAAAAATAGACCTAATTATAGCCCCTAGTTTTTTACACTTGTCTCGACTAAGATTATTTTTTAAAAAAACAGTAACTTTGTCAGCACAAGATAATTCTGTTTTTGAAAATGGATCACATACAGGTGAAGTGACAGCAGGGTCTGTGAAAGACACTGGTATTGATTATGTTATAATAGGCCATAGCGAGAAAAGAGAATCAGGCGACACTCAAGATATTATTGTGTCAAAAGTACAAAACGCTATCAAAAATGATCTTAATGTAATACTTTGTATTGGTGAAAAAGAAAGAGATCAAACCGTAAAATATCTAAAGATTATAGAAAATCAAATATTATCTGTTTTTGGAGCTATAGATAAAAATAAATTTGAAAATATAATCATAGCTTATGAACCGGTATGGGCAATAAATAATAAAGATAATCTGTCTATAGATGCTCACGGTTTACATAGTATGGTTATATACATTAGAAAAATTTTACTTGAAAAATACGGAGAAGCCGTTTCTAAAAATATAAATATAGTTTATGGAGGGTCTATAACTGATTTAAATGCACAGGATATATTATGGAATGGAGAAGTACAAGGTTTACTTATCGGCCGCGCTTCATGGGAAGTCGATAGTCTTATCAAGATTATAAGAAATGCAATTATTAATCCTAAAAAGAGTCTATTAAAAGTATATGGAAATAAAAAATAAAAAAGTATTATTAAGGGCTGATTTTAATGTGCCGTTAAAAGACAATGAAATTAGTGATAATTATAGAATCGTTTCTACTATTCCAACTCTAGAGTTCTTAAGAAATGGAGGTGCTAAAACTATAATTATTTCACATATAGAAACAAAAGATATAGAAAAACCAACATTGAAACCTGTATTTGATTATATAAAAAAAAATTATACTGATTTTAATATTGAATTTATAAATAATGTAGAAATGCTTGAACCTGCACTAATCAACTTGAATGAAGGCGGATTTTTACTTTTGGAAAATATAAGAAATTTTGACGGAGAAAAGAATAATGACACTGTACTAGCTGGAAATTTTAAAACCTTAACAGATGCATATATAAATGATGCGTTTGCTGTATCTCACAGAAATCATATGTCAGTTTGTGCGCTCCCTATGATGTATGATAAAGACCATAAAATGTTTGGTTTACAAATGCAAAAAGAAATTGATAATTTGTCAAAAATCCTATCAGCGGAAAAGCCATTTGCTGTAATTTTAAGTGGAGCAAAATTTTCTACTAAACTTCCTTTGATAGATAAATATCTAGGTATCGCAGATAAAATATTTATTGGTGGTGCTTTGTTTAATAATATTTTAAAATCACTAGGTCATAATGTTGGAAAATCCCTGATTGATACTGAGGTTGATTTAAGTACTTTGATAAAAAGTGAAAACTTTACAAATAAAGTTTTTATACCACATGAGGTTGTAGTAAAAGATTTAATTACAAATAGTGTAAGGACTTGTAAAATAAATGAGGTAGCTGAAAATGAATGTATTTTAGATATGGTAGATAGCGATATTTTAGATTTTGTTGAGATATTGAAAAAAGATAATTATAAAAAAATTGTATGGAATGGACCTTTGGGTAATTATGAAGATGATGCTTTTAAAGTAGGAACTTTGACTTTAGCAAAAGGGTTAGTTGATTATATTGTTAATAATGAAAATTCACGACTTTTTATAGGAGGAGGTGATACTGTAGCTGCAATAAATACCTTAGATGTTAAAAATGAAAGAATATTTGTTTCTACAGGAGGTGGGGCTATGCTTGAGTTTTTGGAAAAGGATGGAAAGTTGCCAGGAGTTATTAGCGTTCAGTAAAACTATTTTACTAGATACAAAATGCTTAAAATTTAGCTGCTACAGGTAGATTAGGCATAAGGTGTTTTTTTTTAATACCAATTAAAACCCATTTTCCACCACCTACAAGTGAAAGTATTAGTGAACCAATCAATAAAAGAACAGTGGTTATATTTTCTCCTTTTGTAAAATATATTACCATAGCCATTGCCACAAAAGAACCAAACGCTGCTAATCTTGTCCATAAGCCAAATATTATACCTAAACCTAGAACGAACTCTATCAAAACTGCTAACCAAATCGTTATAGTAGATAAAGATAAGCCTATCATTGCATTAATTGATGATACACCTTGTTCAATATCCATGAGTTTTTTGTATCCAGCAAAAGCTATCATACCTCCAACTAGAATCCTTACTATCAATAATATTATATTTTTATTCATATTGTTATCATATCACCTCTTGTATCTGTTTTGTCAATTCCTCCATTTCACCTGCTATGTATGTATATTTTTTATCTTCGAAATCGTTATACCTTGGTATAACATGAATATGTGCATGAAAAATTAATTGATGCGCAGCTGATTCATTATTCATGGCTATATTAATTCCATCAGATGACAGTGATGCTTTTAGGGCTATCGCTATTTTCTGGGCTGTTATATTCATCAAACACCATGTTTCAACAGGTATGCCATATATATTTTCATAATGTGATTTCGGTAAAACAAGAACATGTCCTCTAGTGTCTGGGCTTATGTCCAGGAAAGCTAAAGTCTCATTATCTTCGTATATTTTAACAGAAGCTATTTCATTTCTTATAATTTTGCAAAATATACAGTTTTCTACTATATGTTGCTCATCGTGGATTTCTTTATTGTTATCATTTTGACTCATAAAACTATGATATCATATATGCCATGTTTGAGACTATAGATCAAAATTTTATAAAGAAAATATTAAAGGACAGAGGTTTAAATAAAGGTGAGACTGAAGATTTTTTGAACCCTATATATATTAAGGAAAATGGTGGTATGTATGACGCAAGTAAGATGAAGGACATGAAACTGGCTTTAGGCGATATTTGGGAAACAATTGAAAGAAATGAAAAAATAGCTATATATTCTGATTATGATGCTGATGGTGTTCCTGGTGCTGTAGTTTTAAATTCATTTTTTAAAAAAATAAAATATAGTCACAATATTATCGTAAAAATTCCACATAGACATAAAGATGGTTTTGGCCTACATAAACATCTTATTGATGAACTGAAGGTGGAAAATGTAAAACTTATTATTACAATAGACCTAGGTAGTTCCAACGTGAAAGAGGTGGAACATATTAATTCATTGGGTATGAAGGTAATAATAACGGATCATCACGAACCACATGATAAACTTCCAAATGCTTTTGCTATATTAAATCCAAAACAGAAAGATTGTAAATATCCAGATAAGAACTTATGCGGCTCTGGTGTGATTTTCAAGTTGGTACACTTACTTATAGAAGAAGCTAGAAAAAGAAAATACAATATTAATATTGGTTATGAAAAATGGTTATTAGACATGGTTGGTTTAGCTACTATATCAGACATGGTTCCCTTGATTGGGGAAAATAGGGTTTTTGCCCAATACGGGCTTAAAGTCTTACAAAAAAATAAAAGACCTGGTATTTATCATTTATTAAATAAATTAAAAATAAATGAAAGGTATCTCGACGAAGGCGATATAGGATTTTCTGTTTCACCTTGTATTAATGCCGCGTCAAGAATGAGTCACGCTATTGATGCTTTTGAATTGCTATCATCAGAGGATGAAGATGTTTGTATAAAATCTGCCGATGCTTTAGTTAAGCTTAATAAGCTTAGAAAAAGTTCTGCCGACAGTCTTATCTCTGACATAAAAAATAAAATAAATATTGATAAGGTTCGCGACATATTGGTAATAGGTGATGAAAACTGGTCACCTACTATCTTGGGTCCTGCTGCATCAAATATGGTACGACAGTTTCAACTACCGGTTTTTCTTTATGCGTCTGACGGTGGTGAATTGTTTCGAGGTTCATGCCGATCAATTCCAGGAGTATCTGTTGTTGAAATTATGAATAACGTTTCAGACGGTTTTTTTACTGAATCGGGGGGGCATCATGCTTCTGGAGGCTTTTCATTTTTAGCAGATAAAAAAGATTTATTTGAAAGTGAGATGAGATTGGCATTTGAAAAATATAAACAATACAAAAAAGATAATAATATTGAAGATGTAGTAATAATAGAAGAGATGTCATATAACATAACCCATAATAATGTGGACAGTTTTCTTCTAAAGCATTTATTTCAAATGAAACCTTTTGGTATGAATAATCCTAATCCTTTATTTTGTATAAAACAGGTTTCTTTTTCAAACATAAAACTATTTGGTAAACAAAAAGAACATATTGAATTTGTTGTGAAAAACTTTCTAAATGATAAAGGTCAATTAGAAACTGTTACACCGGAATTATTTCAGAACGCATATAAGTACACTTCACAATACAACAGAATCGATACTGTGAAATATATAAGCTTCTTTGCAGGCAATGAATTATTAGAAGTTAAACCTGATACAGAGTATGATATATACGGCCGTGTCGAGTCTAGTAATTTTTTGGGTAAAAAAGAGATTCGTGTTAAAGTTGAATACATAAATGTTTCATCAAAATAATATAACAATATATACAGACGGTTCATCACGCGGTAATCCGGGTCCTGGAGGTTTTGCTTCTATTGTAGTTGTCGATAGTTCAAAGGTTATAGAATTTGGAGGACATGATAAACATACAACAAATAATAAGATGGAACTCAGTGGTGTTATACATGGTTTAAAGATCGCATTGAATAACGTTACACATGATATAAAACAGATAACCGTATACTCTGATTCAAAATATGTTTTAAACGGTATAAGCTCATGGATACATAATTGGAAAAAAAATAATTGGAAGACCGCTGCAAAGAAAGAAGTGTTGAATCAGGATTTATGGCAAGAGTTAGATAAACTTGTCGAAACAGTTTCACAAAAGAATATTAAGATAGGGTGGAATTATGTTAAGGGGCATGCTGACAATTCATATAATAATAGAGCTGATATTATAGCGACTACATGTGCGGATGAGGGGGTTACAAAAGTATTTTATGAAGGTGACTTTAAGGTTTGGAACGCTCTTAACGGATAAATTTTTTGCTTCATTAAACTTCAGTTTTACTTTATTTTTTCTTAATCAAAACTTTAACTTCATTATGTAACAATAATGAGATGAAATTTTATATATTCATCACACTAATAATAATCTCGAGTCTAGCAACTTATCGCAGCTATAATATCTTCAATGGAAAGCAAAAAAATTTGGTTGAAAAATTTTTAGAAAAAAAGTTATTAAAACTCGAGACTATTGTCCAGATCAAAAGTGAGATAAGTAATTCAAATTTTAAGACAACTTTTATAGGTGAGGATGAAGATTATAAATATAAGGTAACAAGTTCGGAAATTCTGGACATAACTTTTGGAGACTGTTTGAAAGTAAGTGGAAATATTTCAAGACCAGAGATCAAAAAATCTGGAGAGACTTTGTACAATTTTCCCTATACAGAATATTTGGCGAAGGATAATATTTATCTTATGTACAAGGTTGTATCTTCTGAGAAAATTTCCGAATGTCCAACCTTGAGTCATTATGAAAAAGTTAAACTATTTTTCTTAAATCAAAAAATAAATATCACAAAAATATTTCTCCAAAAATATGACCAACCTTATGCTGGGTTAGTGGCCGGAGTTTTGATTGCAGGGAAGGGACTGATGAATCCTGAGACCCTAGAAATATTTAAAAAAGTTTCACTATCACATGTTATAGTTTTATCCGGCTCAAATGTGTCAATAATAATATTTAATATAAAATATATTTTTGATAGTATTTTTATAATTGTTAAAATTAGAGAAAACTTGTTATCAGAAATTATAAGAAAATTTTTGATACTCATCTCGATTACAAGTTTTGTTTTATTAACAGGTGGAGGTGCTCCTATATACAGAGCATTCTTTTCTAGTTTTTGTGCACTCGTTATTTTTAAAAAAGATACAGATCAATTTTATGCATTAACTATTGTAGTTTTGATTATGACTATTATCAATCCATTTGGAAGTATTTATGATCCATCTTTTCATCTGACTTGTTGTGCAACTTATGGACTAATTTTATTCTCAAAATATTTTAATCAATTGATAATTTATTCTTGGATGAATTTTATACCAAATTTTATTAGAGAGATTATTTCTGTAACATTAGCAACTCAGGTTTTTGTTTTTCCTTATATTATATTTATGAGTGGTTCATTTTCTACAGTTTTTCTTTTATCAAATATTTTAGTATTACCTCTCATTCCATTTATTATGCTTTTTGGTTTCCTGAGTTTATTTCCGATTATTGGTGGATTATGTATTTTGGTAAATAATCTTATTCTAAAAACTATATTTTATTTGGTTAAAGTTATGTCGGAGATTCCGGGAGGGTATATTGTTTTTGATAAGAAATTAAGCTTAGTAATACTGCTTGGATATAGTTTAGTTTTGATTTTATTGATAGGAAGGTTAAGAAACGTAGATTTAAGTAAATAAACTTGACTTTAACTCTTTATTATTTTAGCATATTCGTATGTAATCGACTTCGTAGTCGACAAATAACAAGTACTCAAACAACCAACAAAAAAACCATGAAATCATTAGTAACTATAGTTAACACATTTGAAATGGATATCGTCTCAATTAATGTATTTGATCGTCCAGTCCAGAGTTTAATCGACTCGGCTGGTTACAAATATGTGAATGAGAATATTAAGTGCAGTAAAATATTGATCCATAAACCAGGTATTCGACCAGTGGCTATTTGGCATCCGAATCGAATCATCTCAACCGAGGGTGCTAATAAAGCCATAAAGTTAATGACGACTGTTATCGATGGAGAGACCTATAAAGGTCGCCCCGGTACCATTGAAGATCTTGTTTCTTATGAAATTGAATTCTTCGAAGAATTGACAGGGATCAACCTTGTTGCTCTCAGCGAAAAAGTTTTGCGCGAATTAAGTGACTCAATTGAGTGTGTTGCCTATCGTTATTACTCTGATTCTTCAAAGCATAGGCTACATCTCCGAGAATTGAAAGGTGACTGGGAATCAGTATTTCGTTTCCTAGTAGTTTTTGAAAAGTTTTCCGAGTCTGAGTGAATTTGCACTATGCACTTTGATTCTCAGACACTTTGACTTTTTAGTCGGTTCCGTTTTACGGGACCGATTTTTTCTTGCAGTAATATTTATTTATGAAACTGAATGTAAAATAATGAAAAATCTAATGTCAGGTTTTTGTTCAATGTAAATACAAGTTGACATAGCGTGTTTGCAATTGCCAACCCCTACAAAATCAAAAAACCCAAGTAAAACTAAAACCTCTCCTCAACAATCATAAAGTTAACATTCTCAAAAAAAGCCTCTACATATTTTTTCTTCTCGGATGGTGGAACGTCTAACATGTATGAATGCTCCCACATATCAAGTGCAAGTATAGGTTTAAGTCCCGTAAGATGACCTTCATGCTGTTCACCTACCCATGTGTTCATTAGATTACCTGTAGCTATATCCTGATATAAAAATGCCCAACCTATACCACGAGTCATAGCCAAAGTTTTAAACTCAGATAACCATTTTTCATATGATCCCCAGATCTCTTCTATTTTTTTATATAGATTTGATTCTACACTCATTACTTTTTGACCACCTTCAAATTGAGTAAAGTAATATTCATGATTTCTCATACCACAAAATTCAAAACCCAATCTTCTTTTTAGCTCTCCTATTGTGTAAATATTAGTAATTTGTTCTTCCTCGGTTTTTGATAAATCGGCAACTTTCTCAAGTATTAAGTTAGTATGTTTAACATATCCAGCATAAAGTTTTAAATGTTCTTCTATTGTTTTGGCTGATATATTCTTAAGTTCTCCGATATTAAATTTTTTTTCAGTATAAGTTTTATATGTCATAATTATTTCTTTATTATTTCTTTATTAATTCTTTTAATTTTCTTTAACCGTCGTATGCTTTAATACTACAATGAAAGATATTTACTATAAATATAACATATTTTATATAGGTTTAACCCTATTGTTTTCCATGAACGTATTGCTGTATGTTTTTATATATATAAACCGTGGCTGCTATGCGCCTATTGATATCGTCGCTTTCTTAGATATAGGCCAAGGCGATGCGATATATATAGAAAATAAAACAGGTCAAACTATACTCGTTGATACAGGAAATAAAGGCTCGGAAGTATTGAAACAAATACAAAATATAAAAATGTGTAACAAAGTACATATAGACACTCTTATACTTACACATCCAGATCAAGATCATATCGGTGAGGCTACAAACTTGATACAAAAAGGATATGTTGACCAGGTTGTCCATAATGGTTTTTTAAATATAAATCAACAAAAAGAAAGTCAGACCGAAAATGATTTAGAAAAAATAATGAAAATAAAGAATATACAAACTCAAGATATAGTATTAAACCTAAGTTTGGATTTTAAGGATTTCAATGTAAAATTTCTATACCCTACAAAAACACCATATATGGATAAAAAAGGTAAAAGTAAAAGTGTAGACGATAATGATTATTCTATTGTTTTAAAGTTATTACATATAAAAAGCGATAAAAGTTTTATGCTAACAGGAGATGCTCCGATAAAGGTTGAAAAACAGATTATAGAAACCTATTGTCCAGATCATAAAACTTCAGATATTTGCCCTGCTCTAAAGTCAATAGTTTTAAAACTAGGTCATCATGGATCAAAAAACTCATCAGGTATAGATTTTTTGAAGAAAGTTAATGCAACAGATTACATAGTTTCCGCTGGTTTAAATAATAAGTACAATCATCCAAATGAGGAAACTATATATAGAGTATATTTAAATAAAAAAGACTCTCGGGTAAGAGAGACTTATTCAGAGGGGAATATTGTTTATAGACTGGACTAGATTAACCCAGCTTTTTTAAGAGTTTTGAAAGCTCCATTTTTATGTATTGTTTTTATACCACGAGCCGATACTGTTATAGAAACAGTTTGATTCAACTCAGGAACGAAAACTTTCTTTTTCTGTAGGTTTGGATATCTTCTTCTTTTTCCAGTAGGGTTAAATTGAGTAGCACGAGTCGCGTTCGAATAGCCACCTCCGTTTACTGACCCTTTTTTTGTTATTGCGCAGATTTTTGCCATGGGGGTTATATTAGCATAAAGATATGTTTGTGGCAATATGTCTATGCTATGTGTTATATTTAAATTTATGCCTAAAAACAAAGGAAAAAAAAATAAAACCAAAGACGGGAAAACAAAGTTTATGGAACCTGTCCCTTTTGAAGAAAGGATATCAAAAAGCATAGGATCAGTTATGTCTCTATATATACATACCGCTATATTTATATTAGCGTTCTTGCTTATACTGTTAGGGGTATCTACTGAGAAAGTTTTACTTACATTGACCACTTTGGTGTCCCTAGAGGCTATATATCTGTCTATATTGATACAGATTGCAGTAAATAAGAACACCCAGTCTCTAGAGGAGGTTGAGGAAGATTTGGATGAGATTCAAGAAGATTTGGATGAGATTGCGGATGATGTTGAGGATATTCAAGAAGATATAGATGAGATTGAGGAAGAGGTTGATGATATTGAAGAAGGAGACAATAAAAGAGATAATGAAGTTAATATTAAATTTAAAAACATTGATGAGCAATTAAATCTTATTTTACAAGAAATTAAAAATCTAAAAAAATAATAATATGAATATAATATCAATACTTATACTAATATTTGCTATAGTGGTACATGAAGTAGCTCATGGGCTTGCTGCACTTTGGCAAGGAGACAGGACAGCTAAAGATGCTGGTCGTTTAACCTTAAACCCTATAGTTCACTTAGATCCTATAGGTTCTATATTGTTACCGCTGACCATGTTTTTCATAGGCTCACCTTTTTTGTTTGGTTGGGCTAAACCTGTACCAATAAATCCTTATTATTTTAGAAATGTAAAATATGGTGAAGCTATGGTTGCTTTTGCAGGTCCGCTGGTGAATATTATATTTGCAATAACATTTTCTCTGATTTTGAACTTTGCACCAGTAGATACTGCTTATATAGCGGTGATTCAGACTATTATTCTTATAAATATTGTTCTTGCGTTATTCAACTTGATGCCTATACCCCCACTTGATGGGTCTAAGATTTTATTTGCGCTTATACCACAAAGGTATTATAAATTTCGTGAGAGTTTGGAAGCTAAAAGTTTCTTGTTTTGGTTAATTGTTATTCTTTTAGTTTGGAATGTGTTCGAGCCCTTGGTTTATTGGGTGTTTGGGTTGTTGGTGTAATAAAGTCAATATTGCATAATTCTCACAAATGCTATAATACACCCATGAAAGACAAACAAGTAAAAACTATCATTGATGCAGAAATTAAAAGACAAAAGAAAGTAATAAACCTCATCCCTTCAGAAAACTACACATCCAAAGACGTCATGGAGGCGGTTGGTTCTGTGTTTGATAATAAGTACGCTGAAGGTTATTCATATGCAAGATATTATGGTGGAAATGAAGAAGTTGATAAACTTGAATCTCTGTGTAAAAAAAGAGCCCTTGAGCTTTTTGGGCTTAAAGAAAAAGATTGGCATGTAAATTGTCAGGCTCATTCAGGGTCACCTGCAAACCTAGCGGTGTTTCTTGCAAATGTTCCAGTTGGAACAGGAAAGATTATGGGTATGAGTTTAACTTCAGGAGGGCACTTAACCCATGGGCAAAAAGTTTCAGCTACTGGTAAATTTTGGACATCTGTAACTTTTGATGTTGATAAGGATACTGAAGTGATTGATTATGATGCTGTTAAAAAACTTGCACAAAAAGAAAAGCCAACCATTATTGTTGCTGGTTTTACAGCCTATCCAAGAGTTGTTGATTTCAAAAAGTTTAGAGAAATAGCTGACAGTTGTGGTGCACTTCTTATGGTTGATATGTCTCATCTTGCTGGTCTTGTTGCAGGAAAAGCTTATCCGTCACCATTTCCATATGCAGATGTTGTTACAACTACAACTCATAAAACACTTAGAGGTCCAAGAGGTGCGCTTATATTTTCAAAAAAAGATGAAAGAGGTATAGATAAAAAGATAGATAAGGCAGTATTTCCAGGACTACAAGGCGGACCACATATGTCACATGTTGCTGGTATAGCAGTTGCTTTGCACGAAGCTAAAACTCCTGCGTTTAAAAGTTATGCAAAACAAGTTATAAAAAACGCAAAAGCATTTGCTAAAGAAATGAAAAGACTGGGTTGGAGAGTTGTATCAGGGGGAACAGATTCTCATCTCTTGTTGATCGATACATGGGCTGGTGGTGTGACAGGAAAGATTGCTGAAGCTGCACTTGAGAAGGCGGGGATTATTTGTAATAAAAATACAATACCTGGTGAGACTAGATCTCCTTTTGATCCGTCAGGTATAAGGGTTGGAACTCCAGCTATGACGACGAGGGGTTATAAGGAGGTGGATTTTGTTAAGGTGGCGCAGAAGATTGATAAGGTGTTGAGAGGGGTGAAGTAGTTGTGAAAATTTGAAGTCACAATTTGTGACTTCAAATTTTGGACAAAAAAGTTTATATATTAATAAAAAACTCTATTAAATATAGAGGTTTTTATTTTACAAAACTTTATCATTTCTTCATGAGAACTTGATGTAGTTTATGTTTTAATTTATGGATGGAAAACAATACACTATACATATACATAGATGAATCTGGAAATACTGGTTTTAAAATAAACGAGCCTTATTTTGTAATATGTGCACTGATGTTAAATAGGGGTGATTTTAATTCAATTAAAAATATCGTTAAAAGGACAATAGCCGAGATCAGTTGTTATAGAGAGATTGAGGAATTGCACGCAAATGAAATGTCTTTTGAGGAAAAAGTTGAGGTATTTAATCATTTAAATAAAACAAAGTTTAAAATATCTTACATGGTTGTAAATAAAGATGTTATAGATAAAAGTTTTTACAAAAAGAAAAACATCTATTTTAACTATATGATTTATTTAATGCTACATAAGGTATTAAAAGAGGGAGAAAATAAAGAAGTATATATAACTATAGACAATAGGAATATAAGAATAACCGCTGAAGATTCCTTACAGGAGTATCTTAATATTGAACTTATAAGGAACAAATTATATAATAAAAATATATCTGTTAAATATACCGACTCAGAAAAGAATAAATATTTACAAGTGGTAGATTTGTTTGCAAATGCTGTTTATGCTAAATATAATTTTGGTAAAAATTATTTTTATAACCAAATTATAGAAAGAATTGTTGATATAACTTTCTATCCTGAAAAGTTTGACATAAATAATGGTTTATAATAATATATTAAACAAGGTAAGTCTTTTAGATACGCCTCAACAGGTAAGTGTGCTGTGTGTACATCGCCTAAAAGCACTGTGAAAACACCCTGAGGGGTGTTTTCGTTTTATTGTTTAAGGTTAAAACTTGATATCACAATTTGTGATATCAAGATTGGATATAAAAAAATTCCCCAAGGACCGAAGTGGTCCGAGAGGAATGTTGGAACGTTACTACTTGAAGTCTAATTCAAGGTCGAGTCCGCTAAGAATGGCTTTCAATGCAACTATTTTTTTTGGACCTATGTTGCGATACTGCAGCATTTCACGCTCTGTTTTTAACGCAATCTGGAATACATAAATAATATTTGCATATATACATGCATCAATTGCTGAGTTTGCAAGTGGGATAGATTGCACCCAACCTTGATGCCTTAAATTTGTATGTATATTTAGTAGCAAATTTTCAGCCTGATGTCTTTTTACATCCTCTCCAGATTCTCTTTCAATGTTATACATGCTTTTGATTATTTTTCGGAATGTATTATCTAATAAATCGTTCATCTCTTTTTGTGTTGTTTTGGTGCTGAGGTTTTTTGCGACTATCGCTTATCTAACCTTGCAATCAGTATACATCCATGTCATAATAATATATACCGTTCGCCGAAACACGAATAATATTATAATATATACATATATGACAAATAATCCTTTAAATATAGATCAAATCTGCGACGTTTTAGACATCAAAACCACCACAAAACGCATACTTTTATTACTTATAGAGAAGAATAACCTTTCGGTGGCAGATATTTCCTCAGAATTAAAGATACCGAAATCATCAATATATGACTCATTAAATGAGTTAATTGAAAAAAGTATAGTTATCGAATACATGGAAGGACGTTCAAAAACCTTTGGTATTTCTGACTTATCTCAACTTGAGTCGATATATAAGAAGAAAATAGATAGTTTGGAAACCGCTCATAAATCATTCATTTCATATATTCAAGAAAATTTACATAAAAAAGATGAAAAAGTGGGATTATCTCGTCCCAGAATAAAGTTTTATTATGGTGTAGAAGGTATGAGACAGGCTTTCAGAGATACTTCTTGGGTAGGAGAGCACAAAGAGACATATCTTATGTGGCCTATGGTTGAAATGGTAAATTTGTTAGGTGAAGATTTTCTTATACATCATGGAAAATCAAGGTTTAATCATGATGTTTTAATGAAAGCTATACAAAAGCACACTGATAAAGAAAATGTACCGGAATCATTTCGCTGGAAAAATCATGACGATGAAGGGAAAATGACTCAAATAAGATATGCACCAAAAAACATGGATTGGTCTATAAGTTATTGGATATATGGAGATCAAGTACTTTTTGCTGGATCTGGGTATGAAAAATACGCATTTGTTGTTTATAGTCGAGAGTTTGCTCAACTAATGAAGCTTATGTGGCAGCAGGTTTGGAGTGTAAGTGAGTAATAATTGAAATCTCTATAAACTTCTTGCAAAATCCCCCAAAATATAGTACATTACTGCTCATGCCCACATTAAATCAATTAGTTAAATCAAATCGTTCAAAGGCAAAAAAGAAAAGTAAAGCTATCGCTCTTACTCGTGGTTTTAACAGTATTTTAAATAAACCAATCTTTTATGATTCACCACAAAAAAGAGGTGTATGTGTAAAAGTTACAACAAAAACTCCAAAGAAACCTAACTCAGCTGTTCGTAAGATCGCTCGTGTTAGACTAACAAATGGTTTTGAAGTAACAGCGTATATCGGAGGTGAAGGACATAACTTACAAGAGCACTCTGTAGTATTACTACGTGGTGGTCGTGTGAAAGATGTTGGTATTAGATATACAGTTATCCGCGGTAAACTAGACTGTGCCGGCGTTGCAAAAAGACGAAAAGGACGTTCTATGTATGGTAACAAGAGACCGAAAGTAGCAGCAGCTAAATAATCTTTGAACGAGATCATTTAAAAAATCCAGTTGGAGTACTCAGTAATGAGGAATAAAAACTTACAACAATTGGTAAATTTATAAAAATAAATTATTAAACAAATTAAAATAAAAATATGAGAAGAAAAGTAAAAAATCGAAATGTAGCTGGAGTAGATCCACGTTATGATTCACTAACACTTGGTAAATTTATCAACTACGTTATGTGGGATGGTAAAAAATCTACAGCAAGAACTGTCGTGTATGACATGCTTGATGTTTTGAAAGAAAAATCAGGAAATGAAAATCCAATAGAAGTTTTTGATACTGCTATAAAAAATGTATCACCTCAAGTTGAAGTTAGGTCCCGTAGAGTTGGTGGTGCAAACTATCAGGTTCCTTATGAGATCAGACAAGACAGAAGAACTTTCTTAGCTATGAACTGGATCATCGGTGCAGCTCGTTCTAAAAAAGGAAAGCCTATGCACTTAAAATTGTCAGACGAGATATTGGCTGCAATGAAAGGTGAAGGTGAGGCTATGAAGAAAAGAGAGAATACTCACAAGATGGCTGAGGCTAACAAAGCCTTCGCACACATGGCTTGGTAAGATCGTGTTTTTATAGATAGATGAAAGACTCCAGAGATGGAGTTTTTTGTTTTGGCTTCTTATTGACAACTACTATCTATAGTATATACTTTGGATATGAATACAAAAACAATGATGAATATAAAAATAGATAAAGATTTAAAATCAAAAGCTGCAAAGTTGGCAGATGATATGGGTTTTAATTTATCATCTGTTATATCAGGCATGCTTAGAAATTTTGTTATTACTAGAGAGTTAAGTATTACTACAGCACCTCGTATGACACCTTATCTAGAAGGGGTTATCCGTGAGGTTATGAAAGAAAAAAAGAATGAACAATCACCTAAGTTTAAAAATTCTAAAGATGCTATATCGTGGCTAGACGCTCAATAATATATGGAGATAATTTACAGTAAATACTTTGTAAAACAGTATAAAAAATTACCAAAAGATGTACAAAATAAGTTTAAAAAAAGACTTGATGTTTTTCAAAATGATAATCAAAACAGTATATTAAATACACATGGACTTAGGGGAGTGTATGCTGGAAAATATAGTTTTAATGTAACAGCAGACTATAGGGTTATATTTGCGTATACGGAGGAAGGGGTAGCTATGCTTATTGATATCGGTACACATTCTAAACTGTATTCCTAAATCTTTTCATGCTATAAATTACCCATGAAGATCTCCCAAGACAAACCTTTGGATCCATCATACACCGTAATACTATTTTACAAATACACTCCAATAAAAGAATTGGACCGTTGTTTGAATTGGCAAAGAGGTATATGTCGAAAATATAATCTTACAGGGAGAGTTCGTTTAGCATCAGAGGGAATCAATGCAACACTTGAAGGAAAGAATGAAGATATAGAAAAATATATAAATGAGATAAGAACAGATCTAAAATATCACGATCTTCACGACGTAGAAATAAAAACATCTGTCGGTACAGGTTTTGCATTTCAAAAACTTTCTGTAAAGATTGTAAGTGAGATAGTAAAGCTTGGTTTAGGTACAGAAGATGTAGATCCAAATCAATTAACAGGAGTTCATCTAAAACCATCAGAGTTAAGAGAGTGGTATGAAAATAATGATGACTTTGTGGTGATAGATATGAGAAATGATTATGAGTTTAGAGTTGGGCATTTTAAAAATTCTATCAATCCACCAATAACAAACTTTAGAGAGATTGCAGATGTGTTACCTGATATTGTTGCTGAGAATCCGGGTATAGAAAATAAAAAAGTTATAACTGTATGTACAGGAGGTGTGCGTTGTGAAAAAGCATCAGGGTATTTATTAAAACAAGGTTTTAAAGATGTGTATCAATTAGATGGAGGTATGCATAAATATATGGAGGAGTTTCCAGGGAAAGATTTTCGAGGTGGTTTGTTTACATTTGATAATAGGGTGGTGATGGATTTTACAAAAGATAGAGAGGTGATCGGGGTGTGTGATATGTGTAATGAAAAGACTGAGAGGTTTGATAATTGTATCAATGATGAATGTCATGTGCATATGATGGTGTGTCAGGGTTGTCGAGATACGAATAAGTTTATATGGTGTTCTGATAAATGTCGTGAGACAGGGAGGGTTGGGAAGGTGAGGTTTCGGGATATGGCAGAGCTTTTATAAGCTTAAAAGACACTAAAACCCCCTAGAAATCCCCATCAATCCATGCTATAGTTCATGGACAAGTTTTGATTTTCGCGTAAACATAACAAACTCGCGATTCTCAACCTTTTATTAAAAATAAAACAAATATAAACAACACACAAATTTTATGTCACGTGATTATTCATTAGAAAAAACAAGAAACTTCGGTATCATCGCTCACATCGATGCAGGTAAAACAACAACATCAGAACGTATCCTGTACTACACAGGTATGTCACACAAGATTGGTGAAGTTCACGAAGGTGAAGCTGTAACTGACTGGATGGAGCAAGAGAAAGAAAGAGGTATTACTATTACAGCCGCTGCTATTACTTGTTTTTGGAACCCTACTTACATGGGAACTGATAAATCACAAATGCATAGATTCAATATCATCGATACACCGGGTCACGTAGACTTTACTGTGGAAGTGGAAAGATCTCTAAAAGTTCTTGATGGTGCCGTTACTGTGTTTGACGGTGTAGCTGGAGTAGAGCCACAATCAGAAACTGTGTGGAGACAAGCTGATAAATATCACGTGCCTCGTATTTGTTTTATTAACAAACTAGATAGAACTGGTGGATCATTTGAAAAATCATTTAAATCAATCACAGACAGACTTACAAAAAATGCAGTTCGTATGCAAATCCCTATGGGAGAAGAAGAGAACATGAAAGGTGTTATCGATCTTTTAAAAATGAAATCATATACATTTGAAGGAGAAATGGGTAGTAAAGTTATCGAAGCTGATATTCCTGCTGAGTATATGGCTGAGGCTACTAAGTTTAGAGCAGAGCTTGTTGAAGCTGCTGCATCACAAGATGACGACATGATGAACACATATCTTGAAGGAGGAGAGTTCACTATCGAGCAATTAAAATTTGCTATAAGAAAAGGAACATTAGCAAACAAACTATTTCCAGTATTTACAGGAACAGCTTTAAAAAATAAAGGTGTACAACTTATCCTCGATGCTGTTATAGAATTTTTACCTTCACCGCTTGATATTCCACCAGTTAAAGGAACAAACCCAGAGACAGGTGAAGAAATGATAAGAGAGGCGTCTGACACAGCTCCTTTCTCAGCACTTGCTTTCAAATTACAAACTGATCCATTCGTAGGACAATTAACATTCTTTAGAGTGTATTCAGGTACTATTGAAGCTGGTTCGTATATTTACAACTCAACAACTGGAAATAAAGAGAGACTTGGACGTATTGTTAGACTACAAGCAAATAAAAGAGAAGAGATTACAAAAGTATATGCAGGAGAGATTGCTGCAGCTGTAGGTTTGAAAGAAGCACTTACATCACATACTTTCTGTGATATTGATAACCCAATTATCCTAGAACCTATTGTTTTTGCAGAGCCTGTTGTGTCGCTTTCTATCGAACCTAAAACAAAAGCTGATCAAGAGAAAATGGGTATGGCGCTTAGAAAACTAGGAAATGAAGATCCAACTTTCCGTGTTACTTCAAATCCAGAAACAGGACAAACACTTATTGCTGGTATGGGTGAGCTACACTTAGAGATCATGATTGATCGTATGAAAAGAGAGTTCGGTGTAGAAGCAAATGTTGGAGCACCTCAAGTTGCATATAGAGAAACTATTACAGCTGAAGTTAAAGATATTGATTACAAATATGCTAAACAATCAGGAGGTAAAGGACAATATGGACATGTTCGTATTAACCTTAAGCCATTGGTTGAGGCAGAGCCTGGTACGAAACTTCCAAAAAATGTTCACCGAGAGCCTGGATATGAGTTTATTGATTCTATCAAAGGAGGTGTTATTCCCGGAGAATTTATCCCTGCTGTACAGAAAGGTGTTAAAGAAGCGATGGATCGCGGTATTGTTGCTGGATTTCCACTTACAGGTGTATCATGTGAACTTACTTTTGGATCGTCTCATGATGTTGACTCATCTGAGATCGCCTACAAGATCGCAGCTTCACAAGCATTCCAGGAGGGTGCAAAGAAAGCTAGACCAGTTATCATGGAACCTATTATGCGTGTAGAGGTTGTTGTTCCTGAGAAGTTCATGGGTGACGTTACAGGATCACTTTCATCAAAGAGAGGTCAAATAGAAGGAATGGAAGATAGGGGATTAAATAAAGCTATAAAAGCTCTTGTACCACTTTCAGAGATGTTTGGTTACACTACACAGCTAAGATCTATGACAGAAGGTCGTGGATCAAATACTATGGAGTTTGCTAAATACGAAGCTGTACCGCCAAATGTAGAAAAACAAATAGTTGACGCAAGGAAATAATTAATATACTATAATAAACCAATATGCCAATAACACAATCAGCCAAAAAAGCCCTTAGAGGTGGTGAAAAAAAGAAAGTTTTTAACTTGAGACGTAAGAAAAAAGTTGAAGATGCAGTTAAATCTGTTAAAAAGCTTGTAAAAGAAGGTAAGGCTAAAGAAGCTAACGCTCTTTTACCACAAGCTTTTTCAGCGCTTGATAAAGCAGCTAAAGGTAACACTATCAAAGCCAATACAGCATCAAGAAAGAAATCAAGGTTGAATGCTATGGTTAAGAAGGCGACTTTGAAATAAAAAACCTCATAAAAAAAACGCTATACGAAAAGTATAGTTCTTTTTTTTATTCAGGTGTATAATCAACATTATCGAGCGAGTTTATTATCATCATCCACCTCAAATTTCCCGGCCGCTTCCATAATAGAATCCTTTATTTTTAAAGGATGAGGCACTTGGTCAAACAAAAACCTTTGTGCGGTTGCAGCTGTTTGTATTTCTATATCTCCAAAATTTAAATAAGATTGTACGATACCATGTATATTTACAGATATATCTTGTATTGATTCTAGGTGTAACTCCGACACTTTACGGCGAAACATACCAATTTGTAGTATATCTATAACCCTTTCATTTGTAACTATCCATGTATCAAGAGAATACATGGTCAATTTGTAGAATAAAGCAAACCATATAATCATCAAATATATAATCGAACATAAAGTGAAGACTCCTGATAGGTTATATTGAACTAGTGTTTTTGCACTGAGTATAACAAGTACTAATGGTATAAGACTTGCAAATATTGAACCTATGATAGGACTTAATAGTATAAACCAATGACGTCTGGTGAAAACTAGTATATTTTCTTTTTCTTTTTTACCTTCAAAATTAAGATCCGAGTGTGTTAAAAATTCAAACATACTTCTGCTTTGAGTCTTTATTTCTTCACCTGCTATATTTATAACTTCTTTGGTATTCATGTTTTTATTATTTAATTGCTATCAAAAGCATTACAGTCATGATTGTTAAAAGTACTGATCCAATAATCATAGCAAAAGCTATACGGCGAGGATGTGTTCCTATACCAAAACGTATAAGGTGATATGCAAGCAGAAATATTCCGGTCCAATAACCAAATAAAAATAGTATAGTTATGATGCTAATAGCTTGAGATAGGGTAGGCATACTTAGTATTATATCATATTAAAGAAATGTTCTTAATATATTTATCTAGATTTAGTGCTCTTGTGGTGCTCCTGCTAGGAATCGAACTCTACGAGTTCAGTACGGGTTTCCTATTTTCTCAAAGCAAAGCTGCTCGAATATATAGGAGAACCCTTTCGATTCCTAAAAATCCTCCGGATTTTTTTAACTTTCACATGTTGTAATAATTTGTGCTCCTGCTAGGAATCGAACCTAGATCTTGACTTCCGCAAAGTCATGTCCTATCCATTAAACGACGGGAGCGTATAGACAATATACCTCAAATCGTCTTAAAAACCAAGATATTCTAAAGCTTTTTGAAATATAGATTCTTGCATTCTTTGTTCGGGTAGTATCTTAACAAGTTCCTCGTGTATGTCGTGTATTTCATCATTTGTAGTGTTTAATGGTAATGAAATAACCAATAAAGAGTCTATTAAGCCATTAGTTGAAAATAATATTCTAGAATGTATATGATGCTCACGATTATCTTCTATCCAAAAAGACCTCATATCTGTAAATGACCAAAACTCCTGATTTACACGTACTCCTTTTGTATTTATTTCAAAACGAGTTAAACTAGGCTCTTTGAAGGCATGTAATAAAAGAACACTTGTGGAAATCAAAACTAGCATACCAAAAGTTATATTTGAAAACATAAAAGATATCAAAGCTATAGTTATAGATATTATGGTCACTGACCATTTCCAATCTTTATCTTTTGGAAAATACAAATGACTGTATTCTTCCCATACCATTGGTAGTTTACTCATGATATTATTATACTATGTTTATAATCACAATTGTAGTATTTGGTATTTTAATTTATTTATTTAAATTAAATTCTCGAATCAATAACTTAGAAAGAAATTTTAAAAATTTAAATTTAACCAACTCTTTAGCTGTATCAAATCCTATTACTCCGATACCTATACAGACATATCAATCTGAGATAAAATCAGAGCCTACAGTTCAAACGCCTGTCTTACCTCATCAAGATAATTTTGCAAAAAACTTAGCTAAGTTTGCTATATCTGTACTCATACTAGGTGTTCTATTTTTCTTAAATTATATAGACAGTCAAGGTTGGATAGGTCCAGTTTTTAAATACGTAGCAGGACTATCATTTGGAGTTATTCTTTTGGGAATTGCTGAATATATAAAAAATAAGAATAAAACATATACAAATCTACTACGTGGCGGAGCTTTTGTAATTTTCTACTTAACATTATTTGTGGGTTATATGGTGTTCAAAATAGCGTCATTACCTATAACTTTAGGATTAATTGTTGGTGTATTAGCTTTATCAATCGTTATCTCCCTTAGAGAAAATGATTCAATACCTTTTACACTAGGGTCTTTAGGTGCATATCTTGTACCACTTCTAATACAGTTAAATATTTATAAACTAGATAAAGAAAGTCTTATAGGATTAATGCTTTACTTGGTTATTTTGAATTTTGCGGTTATATTTATTTCTTTTAAAAAACAATGGATAAAAAGCTCTGTGATAGGGTTTATATTCACCTGGTGTATTTTCAGTACTATATTATATACAGATTTGAGTAAGAGTATATTATTTATTTTCTCTACAGTATACGGATTACAATATTTAATAACTTTCCTTACTCATGATTTCCAAAAAATTAAGTCGAGTATATCCAACGTTGCTGAAGGAGTTGTATTTCTGACAGTTACAAATACTTTGATTTACTTGTTAGTATTTTACAAACTAATCAATAATACAACTTTATTTGATTATGTTGGATTTTTTGTAGCCCTACTCGGAGTATTTCATTTTGTTATATATATGATTATGAGAAATATAAATAAAACATCGACTAGCGTTGTTACTCTTACTCATTTTGTTATATCTATATTACTTGTAAGTGTTGCTATACCATTACAATTTGATGGACCATTGGTTACAATGATGTGGTTTATGGAAGGTATTGTTTTATCTTTCTTGTCTACACTGAAAGACTTTAAAAATAAACCAGTTATGTATGTATTAGGTTTTACGGCTATAATTGCAGGTATCATTCATATGATACGTTTTGGTAGTTACGAGACTGTTTTAAAAAATGGAGGTATTTTCTTAAATCAATCATTTATAGTGTGGTTTGCTGTATTTATTTTAATAAATATAGTTGCATATATCTGGTACAATACAGTTTCTGATTCAGAAGATTTAGTATTTAAAAATGATATAAACAGAATAGCCTTTACTTTAGTTATAATAGGTCAAATTATGTTTGCCACATTAACCTCTTTTGAAATTAATAATTTTGGACAATACAGATCAAATATTATAAGTGAAGAAATAGGTGAACAAAGAAATCTGGATGCCAAACTACAAGGAAACGAAGGAAGATATAACTATGATAATACAAAGTACAATGTTGATTATGAAAGAATTGATTCTATCGAAAGACAAACAACATTTATGCAACTATTATTGTTTATATTCTTAACTATAATATATTTTATTATTGGGTTAGTTAAGAAAAATAAAATAGTTAGAAATATGGGTATAGTAACATTAACTATAACCTCAATCCTCCTTATAACTTTGACTTGGGGATTGGGTCCAGTTTATAGAATAATAACTTTTATTGGTTTTGGCATAGCCTTACTCATTGTTTCTTATCTGTATATTTCTAAAAATAAGAAAACTGATATAGCTAAAATGCTAATAGTTTTACTTATACCACTTTTGGCCACTACTTTATTTTCTATAAAAATTGAGGCTAAGGTTGTAGAAATACAAAACTGGACAACACAGGCTGATATTAAAATGCCAGAAATAGAGATTCAAAATGATAATCAAAATCTGTTTATTTTACCTATAGATAAAGATGTAGTGACTATGTCAAAAAAAAACGATTTATCTGACATAAGAATAATAGACAAAAATAAAAATGAAATACCGTATATTTTGGTTAAATCAAATCAAAATAATCAAAGTATAAGCGATGAAAGGAAGAATGTTAAAATTTTGGAAAATAGTATAAGCCGAGATAATAAAAGAGTGTTAGTTTTAGACACAAATAGAGAGGGGGTTTTGTATAATAACCTTTATTTATCTCGTGATATTAAATCAGTCAATTTTAGAAAAAAAGTTAAAGTTTATATATCAGATAGCTTTTTAACTTCTAATAGTTCAGCGTGGAGAGAATTTGAACAGAAAAATATAGTTTATAATTATACAGATGGTATCAATTTTACAGTTGAAAATCTAGATATAAATCTTTCTGGTATTTCTTCACGATATATTAAGTTAGAATTAATAGACGATCTTGATTTTGATAAAAATATAAAAGTAAATAATAAGGTTGCAATTGGGTCAGTGCAGGTTCAGTATATAAAAGACGAAAATAAAAATATAGGTTTTAAAGTAAAGGATTACCTATCAGGTAATTTCGAATTCGACAATCTATCTATATATAAAGATGTAATACTTTTAAACAAAACTGATTTTGAAAGTAAGTCAGAGCTAACTTTTGAAGGGGATATTGATACTGAAGAGCTTATACTTCAGGTAGATAATTCAGAGAAAAATTTTAATAGAAATATAGTTCTACAAGGGTCAAATGATGATGTTGATTGGCCTATCATAACTAACACCAGTATATATAGAATTGATTCACCTACATATAAAGGAGAAAAATTAAATATAAAACTACCACCTTCAACTTTTAAAAAATTTAGAGTTATTATTCAAAATAATAATAACAAACCACTATTAGTTGAAAAAACAGCAAAGGTTAAGATTCAAAATACCGGAGTTATTTTTAAAACTGATAAGGATGTAAATATTTCAGATTTTAAAATTATAGTTGGTAATAATATAGATCTATCACCAATATATGATATAAAAAGTATAATAAATTATTTTGAAGAAACAACTCCTCAGATAATAGGATATCAAGATCTAATAAATAATCCTCAATATGTGCCTACTAAGAATATCATTCCTTTTGGTGAAAGAAATAAGGTTTTCCTAAACATTGGTCTATTGTTATTTATACTGATAATTGGTATATTTGGGTTCTTTTGGATGAAGAAAGATAAAAATGAGGAAATCGAAGCAGAAATAAATGAAATCAAATAATACAGAATACGACATAATAATAATTGGGGGCGGTGCATCTGGGATGATGGCGGCTTCTTCTGTTACTAAAAACAAAAAAGTTTTACTTATAGAAAAAAATAATATATTAGGTAAAAAACTATTGATAACAGGTGGAGGAAGATGTAATCTTACAAATGCTGAGCTAGATCTGCGAAAGCTTTTAAAAAATTATAAAAAAGCAGAACAATTTCTTTATTCCGCATTTACTCAATACGGAGTGAAAGATTCACTTGAGTTTTTTAACACTAGGAATATGCCTTCAAAGGTTGAGGATTATAGCCGCGTATTTCCTGTATCTGATTCGGCACGTAGTGTCTACAACGTTTTAGTGAAAGAGATTAAAAATAAAAAAATAGAAGTTTTATCTAATGCAAATGTTAAAAATATACTACATAATAAGAAACAAGTTACAGGTATTGAGGTTGAGGTAAATAAAAAGAATGTAGTCTACACTGCTAAAAAATATATACTTGCAACAGGTGGAACATCTCATCCTGAAACAGGTTCAACAGGTGATGCCTATGCATGGCTTGAGTCTTTGGGACATACAGTTCATACACCTAAACCATCTTTAGTACCACTTCGCTCAAATGATATTTGGATTAAAAAACTTCAAGGTATAGCGCTACAGGATATAAAATTAAATCTATTTGTAGATGATAAAAAAATTGAATCTAAAAAAGGTAAAATATTATTTACACACTATGGAGTTTCAGGGCCGACTATTTTAAATATGAGTAAAAATATAAGTGACTATTTAGATAAAAAACATAAAGTTTTTCTTAGTTTGGATTTACTACCTCAATTTGACCATGGAGCTATTAATAAAATATTGACTGAGGTATTTCAAAAGAATGCAAAAAAGAAAGTTATCAATATTTTAGGAGATTTGATTAACAAAAATCTAGTTTCAGTTATTTTACATAATTCTAAAATAGATGAAAATTTAACCGGAACAAATATAACAAAAGAAGCAAGAATAATTTTGATAGATAATATAAAAAACTTAAAAGTTAATATTAACGGGCTATTGGATGAAAGTGAAGCGGTGATAGCGGATGGTGGAGTTGATTTAAAAGAAATTGATTTTAAAACTATGCAGTCTAAGGTTATAGACAATCTCTACATTATCGGTGATCTTTTAAACATAGATAGGCCTTCAGGAGGTTATAGTTTACAACTTTGCTGGACTACTGGATATTTAGCAGGCAGGGGATAAATAATATGATAAAATACAAGTAATATAATGCTAAAAAAAATATTTATATTTATACTAAAAATTATAATAATTTTAATTATTTTAATTATAATATTTTTTGTCTCTATAAATATTTTTACAATACCTTCAAATAATAGAAATTGGAATAATGATCAAAAAGTTTTACCAACTACTATTGTACAAGAAAATTTAGTAGATATAAAAAATATCCGAAATTTTAAATATGCATCAACAACGTCTTACACTATAAATTATTATGATAAACAATATGATCTCAATAAGATAAAAAGAGTTTGGTATATAGTTGAACCATTTTCCGGAATACCTGGATCTGCTCATACGTTTTTAAGCTTTGAATTTGAAGGAAATGTTTTTGTTTCTGTCTCTGTGGAAATACGAAAAGAAAAAGGAGAATCATTTCATCCTATAAAAGGTTTATTAAATCAATACGAGATAATGTATGTTTGGGCTGATGAAAAAGATGTTATAGACCTACGTATCAATCATAGAAAAGATCAAGTCTTCTTATATCCAATGAAAGCTGGTCCTGAAAAAACCAAAGAACTATTTTTGAGTATTATCGATAGAACAAATAAGATATATACACAACCAGAATTTTATAACACTTTGTTCAACACCTGTACGACAAATATTGTGGATCATGTAAACCTAATAAGCCCAAAAACTATACCAACTATTGATACAAGTATTTTATTTCCAGAAAATTCTGACTTTTTAGCTTATGACCTTGGACTGATTTACACTGACTTACCACAAGATAAGATACGTGAAAAGTTTAATATAAACGAGAAAGGTGAGGCTTATAAAGGTGATGAGAATTTTTCAGTAAGAATTAGGGAGTAGATTATAAAGCCATAAGTATAGCTCCTATAACTATAGATATAGCACCAATACTTTTTAACACTGTTAATGATTCACTTAAAAATAATACTGATAATATAAATACAAAAACTATACTAGTCCTATCAATAGCTGCTACGGCAGTAACTGGGCCGAGTTTGATGGCTAAAAAATAAAATAACCAAGATATTGAACCTGATACACCGGAGAGTATTATAAATAATAAAGCTCTATTGTCTATTGTATTTAGAAAATTAAATTTACCCAAAGAGAATGCTGTGATTATCAAAAATAAAGCCATGACTACCGAACGTATAGCTGTAGCTAAAGTTGAGTCTATATTTTTTAAACCTAATTTTCCAAATATTGCTACGAGAGCAGCAAAGATTGCGGAGAGTAATGCATATATGGTCCAGTTCATAAGATTATTGTAGCATTATTAATTTGAAGCTTACAGCTTTAGTACACCTTTTCTCGTTTTTCGCACCACGACACTCAATACATAGAAAAGCTTTTCGAATCTCATATGAAAGCCGAACTGTCGGCTTCCTCTCCCCACAAATACAAAAACACCCTTTCAGGTGTTAATGCGGCGTCGTTACATAGTCGCTAAAGCTCCTTGTACGACATGCGCAGAATATAGTCTCTGCGTTCCTTATTCTGCGGAGGAGGTGAGATTCGAACTCACGGGACCCGTTAGAGCCCTCTTGTTTTCAAGACAAGCGCATTCGACCTCTCTGCCACTCCTCCATAAAGTGTGTACGTCGATATACCTTTATGATATTATCAGATTATCTATGAAATATCTAGGGGTAGACTACGGTCAAAAAAAAATAGGTATAGCTATAAGCGATGATAGGGCATCGATGGCTTTTCCACGCGACATCATTATAAACGATGATAAACACATAGGGTATATAAATCACCTATGTGATCAAGAGGGTATAAAGGATATTGTTATTGGAAAATCAGTTGACTATCAAGGAAAAGACAATAGTATTGAAAAACACATAACAGCTTTTATTAAAATACTTAATAAGGATAAAAATTACACCATACATCGTGTAGATGAACGTATGAGCACCTCTCTTATTAGTTCAGAAAACCGCCATCATTTTCAAAAAAAACAAACTTCAAAAACATTTTCTAAAAATGCAAAGTTAGTTCGTGAAAACACAAAAGATGATGATGCTAAAGTTGCGGCTTTGATTCTTCAAAATTTTCTCGATTCAAAACCTAAAATGTAGTATAATCTACACATGATTACATTTGATGAATTTAAAAAAGTTGAAATGAAAGTTGGGCAAATACTGAAAGCTGAGCCTGTAGAAGGGTCTGATAAATTATTACAGTTAGAAGTTGATTTTGGAGAAGATAAAACAAGAACAGTTGTTTCTGGTATTGCAGGGCACGTAGATATGGAAACTTTTGTTGGTAGTAAAAAAATTTTTGTGACAAACTTAGAACCAAGAGCTATTTTAGGTATTGAAAGTCAGGCTATGATATTGGCAGGAAAAGATGGGCAAGGTCTAGCACTTATGGAGACAAATAGAGATTTAGCAATTGGTACTTTATTATCATAATAATAAATATGAATAATTTTTTAGATAAAATAAAAAAACAAATTCCCGTTCCAAAAATTATTTGTTTTGATCATGCAGGTATAGATATTAGTTCAGATCATATCAGACATATAAATTTTAAAAAACATAATGGAAAGCTTACCGTTGATAAATATGGTAAAGAAAATTTCCCAATAAGTATTAATAAAAAACTGTTATTATCAGAAAATACTAATACCATAGAGATACTTAATAAAATTCAAAAAGAATTTAAATACAGATATGTAGAGGTTTCATTACCTGAAGAAGTCGCTTATGTATACACACAAGAGGTTGCCGATGGAGATACTGAAACAATAAGGGGGCAGATAGAGTTTAAGATAGAAGAAAACGTACCTCTGACGGCCGATGAAGCCGTATTTGATTTCGTTAATGTTGTTTTATTAAAAAATAATAATAGATTAGTATCTGTGTCCGTAGTGGCAAAAAAAGTAATAGAAGATTACATAGAAGTATTTCAAAAAGCTAATATGAAAGTTGTTTCATTTCTTACACAGAATCAAGCATTGAGTAAATCTTTGGTTAATAAAAATGATATAAACACTTACTGTATTGTAAATATAGAAAAAAAATATATAGTAGTATCTATAGTTGCATCAGGTGTGGTTTTGTATACATCAACTATTAATAAAACTCTATTTGATGAAAATTTAAATACGCAGAGAAAAGAAATACTTGAAGAAGTAATAAAAGATATATACAGAATAATAATATTCTGGATTTCATACACTGAGGAAAATGAGACATATGGTTTAAATAAAATTAAATCTATAATTATAAGCTCAACCCATTCAAACATTATAGAATCAGATTTTATTAATATGATGACAGATAAACTAGCACTACAGATTGATAAGCCAAACGTTTGGGTAAATGCCTTTGATTTAAATAATGAAATACCACCTATAGTAAAAATAGAATCATATCAGTATGCAACTGCTATTGGTTTAGCTTTATCTAAATTATAATAATAATATGCTTTTTTTAATCACAAAAAAACAAAAAGATAAAATACTAGATGAGTATTATTCATATTTAATTAATATTTTTATTGTAAGCTTGATAATATTATTTATTATTTTAATTGTTTCACTTTTTCCAACATATTTGATGATGAAAGTGGATAGAGAGATATTGACTGATAAATTGATACCTTTACAGACTGAAATTGACTTAAATAAGACACAAAGTACAGATAAAAACTCTTTAAATATAAGCGATGATATTTCTATACTAAGTTCAAGTTCAACAAATAAAAATATTATTAATATATATAATGAAATAAAAGATATATATAATTTACCAAATGTACAGATTTTAAATATAAGTATTGATACTTTAAGTAAAAAAGTTTCAGTAATAGTCAATATAGACAATAAGAATACTGCAAATATTTTAGTAGATAAACTTAACAATAGTCGCTACAAAGGTGCAGAGTTACCTTATTCTGTTTTTAGTCAAAGTAAAAATTTTACTTTTAACCAAAATTTAAACTATGAATAATTTAAAAAATAAAAAAAATTTAAGTCTTATATTTTTAGTATTAACTATATTTATTTTAACTATTGTAATTTACATTATAAATGATAAAATTAGTAATTATAAAAACGAGGTATTGGCTGATTATTATAAATTGGCAGAATTAGAGAAAGAAAAAAATATTTTTGATACCTATAAAAAAATTTTAATAAAGGGTTCAAATGAGTCTATTAGGATTAAGAAATATATTTTATCAAATAATAGGAAAGAGGTTTTACTTCTTATAAATGAGTTTGAGGAATATACTAAAAAATTTGGTTTAACTGAAAACAATATCTCACCTATAGTTTCAGTTGCCACGCGTGAAAATGCACTTATATCAAAATATAACGCAGAAGACCTAGTTATAAATATAGGGGTTACGGGTAATGAAAAGACAATTGAGGAATTCATAAATATTTTAAATAATCTACCTATGATATCTTATATAGAGAAAATTAATATAAGATTTGATAATATTAGTAAAAAAAATATTGCTAATATAACTTTAATAATTTATCAAAAAAATGAAATTAAATAATAAACATAAAGTAAATAAAGAATTTGACCCAGCCAACCACTGGTATTTATTATTTACAATTATTTGTATAATATTTACCATAGTTGTATTTTATGCCTTATATAGTTTTTTCTATATAAAAAGTGAGATAGCTCTAATAGAAATTGAATCAAAAAATAATGTTCAAAACTCTACCTCTTCAGATTATCTAGAGAAATCTCGTAATAACAATAAGTTTTTGAATGATATAAATAACCTTAATAAAACACTTGATGAATATGAAAAAAAGGAAATTGAATACAATAGGCTTATAAATAATGAAGTGAAAGGCATTATAAGTACTTCAACGAGTACGTTTTCCACTAAGGTTGCAACTTCGACCTAGTAATGATATAAATTATCCATTGCTCTTGTAGTTCAATGGATAGAACTGCGGACTTCTAAGCCGTTAATGTTGGTTCGATTCCAACCGAGAGCACATTTAAAAAAAGACCCATCGGGTTTTTTTTGTGCTCTCTAGAAAGCAAACTGCTTTGCTTTTGGGTTGGAATCGAAAAGTTTTACCTTATTTTTGAGAATACAAAGTATTCGAAAAAATGGTAAAGGTGTACTGATCCTGTAAGGATCGATACAACAACCGAGAGTACAAAAATATTCACTCTTACGAAAAAGACTGGAAAATTTCCTCTTGCTTGGAGCCAAGCTCCTGCGCAAAGCCTTTTTCTTCCTCTTTAATATTTTCTTATTTAACCTCAGTAAGAAAAATGCTACAATCTACGTATATGATACATATGCGTAAAATTTTTTTATTTTTAATATTGGTTATTTTTATAAGCTTCAATACCAATATTCATGCTTATGCAACTAGTACAAACAATAACTCTAGTTCTACAAGCTTTTATTCTACAACGACTTCAAACCTAACAAAAATATATAAAGATATTAAATTAAAAGCACCTGCCTATAAACAACAATATGCAAATAGTTGTGAAGCTGCGACACTTCGTATGGCATTGGCTTTTAAGGGTTTAATTAAAAATGAAATACAGATTTTAACAAAATTTGGTTACAATCCTACATATATAGATTTGACAAATAATATCTGGGATGACCCTCAAAAACAATTTGTTGGTTATATAGATGTGACTGGTAAACCTTTTGGAGGTTATGGAGTGTACGGTATTCCCGTTGCTAAAGCTATTGAGAGTTTTGGATTGAAAGCTGAATATGCAACAAGTACAAATATAACACCCACATTTTTAGCACAAGCTGTTGATAATAATAATCCTGTTATTGTTTGGGGCTATAGCTCATTTACTGCACCTCCTTATACATGGAAAACAAAAGAAAATACAAAAGTCAAAGCTTTTAGGGGTGAGCATGTTCGTTTGATAGTTGGTTTTAAAGGGACTGTAGAAAAACCTGTTGGATTTTATGTAAATGATTCTTTAAAAGGTCGTTATGCTGAATACTGGACTAGTGAAAAGTTAATGGAAAATATACAAAAGGTTCCAGGTGTTACCGATCAAGCTGTTGTTGTAAAATAGTCTAATAAGGCTATACTGATAATATGTTTACTCAAATCATGTTGATTTTATCTTTAATGTTTGGATCAGTTGATTTATCAGAAGGTTTACCTATAAGTTCACAATACACAGAAAAGCCTGTATCTGTATTATTTTTAGGTGATATAATGTTTGATAGAGGTGTGAGGGTAAAAGCTAACAGTATAGGATATGAAAATGTATTTGGTCCCGCAACTACAACTATACAAAATCACGATTTAACTATAGCAAATCTTGAAGGTCCGATTACATCATTTAAATCTAAATTAGTTTTACCTTCAGGTAAGGCTATATCAGGATTTCAATTTACTTTTGATAATAAAGTCGCGTTAGCACTTAAAAATGTTGGTATAGATATAGTTTCTTTGGCAAATAATCATACGGATAATTTTGGACAAGTAGGCTTAGATCAAACAAGAAGTATTTTATCAGAAAATGATCTTATGTATTTTGGTAGTCCTAAAAATAATCCGGCATACACAGCAACTTCAACATGTGTAAATAATATTTGTATTGGTATTATTGGCTGGCATGAATTTGGTTATGCAAATGATCAATTTATAGTTGATAAAATAAAAGAAATAAGACCTACTGTTGATTTTCTTGTTCTGTATCCACATTGGGGAACGGAGTATGCTTTAAAGCCAAATAAGAAACAGATCAGACTTGCACATGAATGGATAGATGCCGGTGCTGATGCAATAATAGGTCATCATCCACATGTTGTGCAAACCGTTGAAGAATATAAAGGTAAATACATATTCTATTCTTTGGGAAATTTTATATTTGATCAATATTTTTCTTTTAATACAACTCATGGTATAGGTGTTTCAGCGGAGGTGTATAAGGACAAGGTCGAGTATAAAATAATACCTTTTTCAAGTGTTGGGTCCAAGGTGAGTGAATTATCGGAGGGTGAGAAGGTGAAGATATTTGATTTGTTGAAGAAGAATTCAGGGGATTGGGTAGAGAAGTTGTTTAAATAGGTTTTTAGGACTTGGTCCTTACAGGACCAGTATACCTTTGCAATTTTCTCAGAATTAAAAATTCCTCGAAAATATAGCAAAGCTTTTCAAGTCCCACCCGAAAGTGCAACCATGCACTTTCTATCACCCCAAAAGAAAAAGTCCCTAATGGGACTTTTTCGTTTTGTGCGCGATGAGGGACTTGAACCCCCGACCTTCTCAGTGTAAATGAGTTGCTCTACCAACTGAGCTAATCGCGCTTCTGTGAAAATAATATATCATATAATTATTTGATATACAAATACAATTATAGTAGGCTTATACTATGGCTATAGTAGAAGAATTGGTTTTAAATAAAAAATACACATTAGGTAGAAGGGTTTTCTGGTTTTTGTTTATTAAACACAATATTAAATTTTTCCTATTTCTTCTGATTTTAGGATTTGGTGTATATTTTATAAATACTAGCTCTTTCAAAGATTGGTTTTCCACCATTGACACTATTATAACAATTGGTATTTTAAATCTTTGGATTGCATCTTTAATATTTTGTGTAATTCTTTTAATTCTTGTTTCAACTGTTGAAAGATATATACAGCATAGATTTTTATTGAGTGAACATTCATTTCATGTTAGACGGGGTATCTTTATGGTTAAAGAAAAAGTTATACCCTACAGACATATACAAAATGTTGATATAGAAAGACCTTATCATTTTAGAATATTAGGTTTATCAAAGCTAGATATTACAACAGCCAGAACTGATAATTTTGAAGATGAAAAATCAAACCTAATACCATTGATAGACAAGAACTTAGCCAGAAAATTATCCGAGTTTTTAGTTTTACAGGGTGTTCAAAGTCATAATGGTATAGAGTTTAATAATAAAGAAAATAAAGCATCATAGTATGTCTCCATTCCTCATTCATTTGTCTATATACATTTCAATAATATTTTCTCCTGAATTTTTATTCTTATTAAGTTTATTTGCTATATCTGTTTCTTTTATTTATTTGAGTATTAAAAGAATACCTTATAAAGAGATTCTGACTATAAATTGTCCAAATGCTATAAAGGGTATAATTATGATTTTATCATCAATAATTACCGCGACTTTATTATCACAAATCATAAAATACACATATAAAATTTCTAGACCACAGGACATGCTCGTTTTTGAAACAGGATATAGCTTTCCAAGTGGCCACACTACTGTTGCTTTTGCTATATGTTCAACTATTATATTTTTACTATTTAAATATTTTAAAGATCATAGATGGTATATAAATTACTTACATGTAGTTTTGTTTACCCTAACATCTTTACTTATTGCTGGTACTAGATTAGTTCTACAGGTGCATGATTTGATAGATATAATATTTGGTGCATTATTGGGGTTAATTTGTACATTTCTATCTATTAAAATTTATTATAGAGCAATGCTATATATAGATAAAAAGATTTATAAATAGTTTCAAATATTGATTTATCTGCTACAATCACGATATGGATACTCTTCTGTTAAAATCGAAACCAATATTAGATTTTTTTAATCTACATCATAAGATGACAGCTTCTCCTGTAAAGGCTCGTCTAGATATTTTCTTGATAGGAAATAATCCTGCTTCTCAAATATATGTAAGTAAGAAAAAAGAACTGGCTGACAGTCTAGGTATAGAAACCTTTATACATAATTATAATAACAATACAGATCAAGATCTTTTACAAATAGAAATCAAAAAGATTTCAGATAATACTGAGGTGAGTGGAATAATAATACAATTACCGATTCCTAAAAATCTAAATATTCGCGAACTATATAATCAAATAGATCCTAAAAAGGATATAGAGAGTTTAACTGATACAAATATTTCTAAACGTGCTTATGGAGAAAAAACTTATTTACCAGCTACTGCACGCGCAGTGCAAACACTTTTTGATTTTTATCAGATTGAGATAGAAGGTTTACATGTGGTTATGATTGGCAATTCGGATATAGTAGGTAAGCCTTTAGCTGCAATGTGTTTAGATAAAAAAGCTACTGTAACTATCTGTCATGAATTTACGAGAGATTTAAAAAGTATAACAAGAACAGCTGATATTGTTATTGTTGCAATAGGAAAACCTAAGTTTATAGATGAATCATATTTTAGAGATGATAAGACTCAAGTTGTAATAGATATAGGGGTAAATGATATAGGAACAAATGAACAAACTGGAAAAAGAAAGATTTGCGGTGATGTAGATTTTATAAATGTAAAAGATAAAGTATTGGCTATAACTCCTGTTCCTGGAGGGGTAGGTCCCCTAACAGTTTTGAGCTTAATGGAAAATTTATTGGAATCAGTGATATAATATATGTATGAATAATATATCAAAAAATATGAATGAATTTATGCAATCAACAGGTCTAAAAAGAAACCTTTATACATTGATAATAGTTTTTATAGCTTTATTTGCTATAGCTAAAACTGTATTAACTTATAAAGAAGCCATTTCATTTAAAAATCCAAACTCTGTAAATTATATTTCTGTTTCAGGTAAGGCTGAAGAATTTATAAAACCTGATACTTTAACTTTTTATATAACAGTAAATGAGGAAGGTAAGGATATATTAGAAGCGACTGCTAAAGTTACAACCAAGGTGGATAAAGCTATATCTATACTTACAGCTAACGGTGTAAATAAAGATAATATAAAGCTTGAAGCATATAACGTATCTGATAAATATGACACAGTTACATCTGCATGTACCTATCCTGGCACTGAACCTATTATGGAGAAAGCTACTATGATAGCTACAGCATGTATACAAACATCAAGTTCTAAGATAGTGGGACAGATTGTTACTCAAAGTATATCTGTTAAGATTCGAGATATAGAGAAAAACGCAAACAATGATCAAAGAACAAAAATCTTGAGTGAACTAACCTCAGAAAACATTAAAGCAGACAACTTTGCTTTCACCGTATATGATATAGATTTTGCTAAAAAAATAATAAGAGAAGAAGCTATTAAAAATGCCAAAATTGACGCAAAAAAATTAGCCAAAGACTTGGGTGTTAGACTTGATAAATTATCAAGCTTCTCAGATAATGATGGCGATTATCCTATATACGGTATGGGAGGTGATATGATGAATACAAAATCAGTCAGAGCTCAATCTGCCCCAATGGCAGCACCTGAGTTAACACCTGGTCAACAAAAAGTTACCTCAAATGTAACATTGACATATTCAATCAAATAGTCTAATATAATAAACATGTTTAAAGCGCTCCAAAAGAGCGTTTTAAATTTGAAAAATAATTAATACATACTATAATAAAAACATGTCTATAATATCTTACCTAACAGAAGTTAAAGCAGAATCCAAAAATATAAAATGGCCAACAAGGAAACAGGTTATAAACTATACTGTAGTCGTTATAGTTTTATCCACAGCACTAGCTACATATGTAGGTGCACTTGATGCATTGTTTGCAAAATTATTATCAATTGTACTTAACTAATTTAATAAAAATTTAATATAAAAATATGGCAAAGCAAATTGAAAAAGATAGAAACTGGTATGCAATACAAACATATTCAGGTTATGAAAATGCTGTTGTTCGTAATCTAAAACAACGTATAGAGTCTCTTGGTCTCGAAGATAAGATATTCAACGTGCTTATCCCAACAAAAAAAGTTATCAAAATTAAGTCAGGTAAAAGAATAGAAGAAGATGAGAAGATTTACCCGGGGTATGTACTAGTAGAAATGATAGTAAATGACGAAACTTGGTTCAACGTTAGAAATACACCTCGTGTAACGGGCTTTGTGGGATCCGGTAATATACCTGTTCCTGTAAGTGATACAGAGTTAGCTGATATATTTGCAAACATGAAAGGTGATAACCTTATACATAACCTCGATGTACTTATAGATGAATATGTTTCTATAGTAGATGGTCCATTTAAGGATTCTGATGGTAAAGTTTCAAAGATAGATCAAGAAAAAGGCAAACTTATAGTGTTAGTTTCTATGTTTGATAGGGAGATACCTGTTGAACTAGACTTCTTGCAAGTAAAGAAGAAATAAGCTATTATCAATCGTACAAATAGATTCGCAAATAAAAACTAAAAATATGGCAAAAAAAGTAACAAAAATAATAAAATTACAGATCGCGGCTGCAAAAGCAACACCTGCACCACCTATTGGTACAGCTCTTGGACCTGCAGGTGTAAACATTGGAGACTTTGTAAAAAGATTCAACGATGCAACACAGGCTTTGGTAGGTAACACAGTTCCTGTGGTTATCAGTGTATATGACGACAGATCTTTTGATTTCATCATGAAAACAGCTCCTGCAGCTGAGATGGTTAAAAAAGCTATTGGTCTTGAAAAAGGTTCAGGTACACCAAACTCTAAAAAAGCAGGTAAAATAACTCGTGCTCAAGTTAAAGAGATAGCGGAAAGAAAAATGGTTGATATGAATGCATTCGACCTTGCTGGAGCAATTAAAATGATTGAGGGTACATGTGCTTCACTAGGAGTTGAGATAGTTGACTAGGTTAAGAGTTTTAAAAAAATCATAGAAGACATCATGAAAGTGATGTTTTTTGTTTTAAGTCCTATGTTACTATATAAACTATGAACACATACCTAGCACTAATATCCATACTAGAAGGTCTTACAGAATTCCTTCCTATATCATCAACAGCCCATCTTATAATTTTCTCAAAATTTATAGATATAGATTTAACTGATGCATATGTAAAGTTTTATTTATTATTTATACAACTTGGTGCACTCTTAGCTGGAGCATCTATTTTTGCAAGGAAAATATTTACAGATAAAAAATTATTTACAAATATAATTGTAAGTTTTATACCTAGTGCTATAGTTGGTTTTATTTTTTATAAAATGTTTAAGAAATTATTGGAAGGAAATATACTGTTAATGGCGGCAATGCTTATTGTTGGTGGTATTAT
The DNA here is from genome assembly GCA_943356525.1 of Candidatus Nomurabacteria bacterium. Lineage (GTDB taxonomy): Bacteria > Patescibacteriota > Minisyncoccia > Phycocordibacterales > CAIZLB01 > CAIZLB01. The sequence goes on from CALRFG010000001.1 coordinate 110,774, forward strand.
ATTTATCTATATAGAAAAAGTATTTTTAAAGAAAGTTGATAATATACAAAAACAAAAAGAAACTTTAACCATAAAGGACGCTTTCATTGTTGGGCTTGCTCAGGCTGTAGCTATCATCCCTGGAGTATCCCGTTCAGGTGCTACAATCATAGCTGGTGTATTTAGGAATATAAAAAAGTCAGTTATCATAGAATATACTTTTATCTTAGCATTACCAACCTTAGGAGCTGCTGTTTTATATGATGCATATAAATCAAGAGAGATATTTAGTATGGTATATAATTATAATGAATTGATACTGGGATTTGTTTTGGCTTTTGTTTCAGGATATTTAACTTTGTTTATTTTGAGAAAATATTTAACTCGTATTTCTCTAACATTTTTTGGCTGGTATAGAATAGTGTTGACTGTTGTTATATTGATTACTTTGTACTAAATAAAAAAATCTCGTACACACCGCTGGGGTATGTACGAGAAATGGTTTTTTCTGATCTTTATGCCGGCGTCTCCAAAATAGGATGAAGTTGGACATTAAGATCATAGGTACACCAGGTTCGGGGATGGTAGTGAGTGGTATGTTTGAGTTGTGACGGACGGAAATAAAACCTCCATTACCATCGTAAGCATTCACGGCAAGGTTATTAAAGGTTGTACCTTGTATACCCCCAATTTCTAATACTCTAAACCATGATCTATTGTTAGGATCATTCATGGAAATAGAATCTGCATCCAAATCATGGAAATAGAATCTCCCCAACATACTCCAGTCTAGCTGGGGTTTATTTGGATAGAACCCGTATAGATACAGGTCTGTGTAAAAAGACCCAGTTTGAAGTATTTCCCCTTGTGGGGCGCCTAAACTAATTACCACATCGGAAAATGTGTTATTCCATTGAGGGTAAAAAGTATTCAAACTGAATATGATTTTATTTTTTTGATCATAATAAGTTGTGTAAACCTCCTCCGACTCGATGCCGAGTCTAAAGGTTGACACTACACCTGTATCAGTTTTTGTTATCTGGACGGTTGTAGCTGCCTTAACTGCAACAATGGTGAAAAGCAGGGAAGAAACGAATGCGATAATGTTTTTCATAGTTCTGTGTTTATTGGAAGATTGCTTACTTTAGCATATATACTATAACACGATATATACACAAAAGTCAAGCATACCCATAAAAGTCAAAAATGATACAATTTGCTCAATGATCAAAAAAACCGTAAAGATAGATATAAACAAAGAAACAGTAAGACCAACTTGGGATCAATATTTTATGGAATTGGTAGAGACTACAGGACGCAGAGCAACTTGTAGCAGAGGAAGATCTGGATGTGTGATAACTAAAGACAAACGTATACTTACTACAGGTTACGTAGGCTCACCTATGGGCTCAAAACATTGCGATGAGGTTGGGCATGAGATGCACAAAGTAACACATGAAGACGGGACTGAAAGTATGCATTGCATAAGAACTATACATGCTGAACAAAATGCATTGATACAAGCATCACGTGTCGGAGTCTCACTTCAAGGTGCGACTTTATATTGTAGTATGACACCATGTTATACTTGTGCAAAACTTATCATCAACGCTGGAATTGTTCGAGTTGTTGCAAAGCAGGATTATCAGGCATCAACTCAAACTAAAAGAATTTTCAAAGAAACAAAAGTTAAACTTGAAATACTAGATAGAAATATTACTAAATATTAATATACAAATATATGCAATTAAAATTTAAAAAACTTCATCCAAATGCAAAATTACCAAGTTATGCCTATACAGGGGATGCCGGCTTAGACTTGTATATTCCAGAAGATTTAATTTTTAAACAAGGAGAAAGAAAATCGATACCAATAGGTATATCTATAGAGATACCTGAGGGTTATGTAGGTATATTATTTGATAAAAGTGGTTTATCACATAAACACGGGCTTAAGAGTTATGGAGGTATTATTGATGCTGGATATAGAGGTGAGATACATGTTGGGATGATGAATTTGTCAGATAAAGATTATGAATTTAAAGAGGGAGATAAGATTATTCAGATACTGATCATGCCAGTTCTACAAGCTGAGGTGGTTGAATGTGAAGAATTGTCCGATTCAGATAGAGGTGATGGAGCGTTCGGTAGTAGTGGGAGTAAATAATAAAGCTTGAATTAATTTAATAAATAAGTAAACTTCTATACAGAAAGTAAATAAATAAAATGAAAAATATATACATAATAGAAGGAATAGATGGCTGTGGTAAAGATTTTGTTCAAGATCATATATTAAGTTTAATCCCAGGTAGTGTTAAAGCATTAAGAGAGCCTAATGGTCCCTTTCGAGATATACTTAAAGATAAAGAACTTCGTGATAGCGGGGTACTTGGGCCACTTGAGGAGTACATGACAATGTGGATTGGAAGATTTTTAGTTTGGGATAATGAGATAATGAAGGACTCAAAAGATACGTATATTATAAATCGCTCGTTTCCGTCAACTTTTGCGTATCAAATAGAAGGACGAGGTTTTTTTCAATATGAAGAAAATTTCCGTTTCTGGAAAAAACAACTACTAAAAATATTTGGTCCTGACAAGTATAAAATAATCCATCTCTATCTTAGGGTTGATTTAGAGATAGGTCTGGAACGAATTGGTAAGAGAGCTGATAGTGATGGTTTAGAGCATTTCGAGGAAGTAAAACTTCTTGAAAGGACTCGAATGGGATACAATAAATATTTTAGCGATAAAAGTAATTTCGATTCTCACGAAAAAGTATTTGTGATTAATGCAAATGTTTCTAAAAAAGAGGTAATATTTCAAGTCAACAAAGCTATAGGTTTATAAAAACCATTTTTTCATCAAAGCTGACCTCCCCAGAGGTCGGCTTTTTTTACGTCCCAGATTCTGCTATATTGATATCATGTTACCCATAGCAGACCTCATAAAAACAAACTGTATTTCTTTCTTGAAAATAAATAATATTTCAGACGAAGATATAGAAAAGATAAAATTCGTTGTCGATATTAATAAAGATATCGATAAGGGGGATATGTACAGCAACTTCGCATTAGTTACTTCAAAAGTTTTCAATCAAAAACCTATAGTTATTGCTATCAATCTTGTTGAATATTTAAATCAACAGCTAGATAAAAATATTTTTAAAAAAATAGAAGCGGTAGATGCATATGTAAATTTTTATCTAGTTAATAATTTTGAAGTTTCAAAAAATACTATTATTTACCACAAAGATTTTACTGGTAAAAAAATAGCTTACGAATATACCGATCCTAACCCAATGAAAGAATTTCATATTGGGCATTTGATGGCAAATACCATAGGTGAAGCTGTTTCTCGTTTAGGGTCCATAGCGGGTGCTAATATAAAAAGATATTCTTATCAAGGTGATGCTGGACGTCACCTTGCTGTAACAATGTGGGGACTTCGTTTTATGGAAACACCTTGGCCAGATGCAGATAGTATATCTATAACAGATAAGGTAAAGTTTTTAGGACTGGCTTATGTAACAGGAAATAAGAAACTTGCTGAAGCAAAGGAGAAAGGTGAAGAGTCTGATGAATATAAAAAAGTTATATCAGAAATAGAAATAATGAATAAAAAGATTTATGATAGATCTGATGAAGAGGTAAATCTTTTATATGATCTAGGTCGCGAGTGGTCATTACAAAAGTTTGAAGAATTATATGAAATATTAGGGACAAAATTTGATCATTATTTCTTTGAAAGTATTACAGCTCCTTTAGGTTTAGAAATAGTTAAGGAAAATTTAACAAAATCAGATACTATCTTTTCACATGGTGATAATGATGCGATTATTTTCAAAGGTGAAGATTATGGTTTACATACACGTGTTTTCATAAATGCAAAAGGTATACCAACATATGAAGCTAAAGAAATAGGTTTAGCTAAAATGAAATACGATTTATGGAATTTTGATGAGAGTGTTGTTATAACTGCAAATGAGCAAAATGAAGTATTTAAAGTAACAAATAAAGTTATAACAATGTTAATGCCAGATATTGGTTCAAAGATGAAGCATTTAAGTCATGGTATGATGAAATTAGTTGGAGAAAAAATGAGTTCAAGAACAGGGAAGATTATTGCAGGGGACGAGTTAGTCGAAGATATGATGTCTGCTTCGTATGAGAAAATGAAAGATCGTGACTTAACAGAAGAAGAAAAGAAAAGTATTTCTTGTGATGTTGCTGTAGCAGGGATTAAATTTTCTATATTAAAACAAAATTTTAGAAAAGATATAGTTTTCGATAAAGAAAAATCTTTATCACTTGAGGGGGACTCTGGCCCATATATACAATATGCAATCGTTCGTATTAACTCTATAGTGAAAAAAACTGAAGGTTTAGATATAGTTTCAGGGAAAGATTTTTCTATTGAAGGAGAAAATCTTAACAGAACATTGTGGAGATACGATCATATTTGCTACAAAGCAGTAGATGAATTTGCTCCGCAATATGTTGCACAGTACCTTATAGATCTTGCATCTAGGTTTAATAGTTTTTATAGCAAAAATAAGATTATTGAAGATGAGAAGGTAAATAAAAAATTATTGGATCTATGTTTGAAAACTAGAGACATATTGACACAAGGGTTGACAGTGTTGGGAATAAGGGTGGTTGAGAAGATGTAGAAGGAGTTTTTTCATTTCCTAAAATATGCTAAACTCAAGACATGACATCAATAGACGACATCCGCGATCAACGAGTAGACAAAGTTAAACTTTTAAATGATAAAGGAATAGAAGCTTATCCCGTTAAATCAAACATAGATACTACAAATGCACAGTTTATAGAAGAGTTTGCAACCCTATTTGATTCTCAAAGAGAAATAACTATTGGAGGGCGAATTATCTCAGTTCGTGGTCAAGGTAAACTTGGATTTGTCGATCTTATCGATGGTACATCCGAAAAAGTACAATGTTTTCTTTCTCTAGAAAATATGGGTGAGGAAACCATAAGTAATTTTTTTGAACTAGTTGATACTGGGGATTTTATAGAATTTACCGGATCGGCTTACATTACAAAAAGAGAAACAAATGCATTGTCTGTAAAATCATGGAGACTTTTAGCAAAAAGCTTGAGACCTATTCCAGATTCTTTCTATGGATTAGAAGATGAAGATGAGAGATATAGAAAGCGATATTTAGACTTTATTTTAAACAAAGACAATAGGGATATGATGAAGAGACGAAGTATTTTTTGGAATACTATTCGTGGATTTTTATTAGCTCGTGATTATATAGAAGTAGAAACTCCTGTACTTGAAAATACAACAGGTGGAGCAGACGCTCGACCTTTTGTGACACATCACAATGCATTGGATATGGAGGTTTATCTTCGAATATCTGCAGGTGAATTATGGCAAAAGAGATTATTGATTGCAGGTCTTCCAAAAACTTTCGAGATTGGGCGTATTTTTAGAAATGAAGGAATTTCATCAGAGCATGCACAAGATTATACCCAAGTAGAATTTTACGAAGCATATTCTGATTTTAATAAAGGTATGACAATGACAAAAGATTTGTATATAAAGATTGCAGAGGAAGTATATGGAAAATCAACTTTTGAAAACAAAGGTTTATCTTTTGATCTAAAAGATGAATGGGCTATATACGACTTTTCAAAAATTATTTTAGAAAAATATAATATCGATGTTCACGCTACAAATGTTAATGAAGTTGAAGATAAATTAAAAAATAATGAAGTCGAATATGATAAAAAAACTTTATCCATAGAAAGGGGAATAGACCTTTTGTGGAAGAAAGTGAGAAAGACCTTAGCTGGCCCAGGGTTCCTTATAGGTATACCAGTATACCTTGAGCCTTTAGCCAAGAAGTCAAAAGAAGATGAAAGAGTTGTAGAAAGATTCCAGGTTATATTAGCAGGATCAGAAGTAGGAAAAGGATTTTCAGAGCTTAACGATCCCATTGATCAACGTGATCGATTTATGTCACAGCAAGCTCTAAGAGATGCAGGGGACGATGAGGCTCAGATGGCAGACATGGACTATGTTGAAGCTATGGAGTATGGTATGCCGCCAGCTTTTGGCTTTGGTGTGTCTGAAAGACTATTTAGTTTCTTGGAAGGAAAGTCAGTGAGAGAATGTCAGGCATTTCCTTTAATGAGGAAGAAGAATTAGGTTTATAAATAAATCTGTTAATAAATCTATAAAATGTATCGAAAACTTGAATCTTTTCAATAGATAATAAATTAAAAATAAATAATAAATAGATTTTAATAACATTATGTTGTACAATTAAAATAAATATGTCTTTTTTTAATAATAATTTTTTCTCACAACCAGACCCTAGTGTGATCGGCATAGATATAGGATCATCTTCTTTAAAGATTGTACAAATCAAGAAAGAAAAAGGTAAGGCCGTATTGCAAACATATGGTGAATTAGGACTTGGTCCATACAACAAGCTATCTATTGGTCAAATTGCAACACTTGCACCAGATCAATATGCAAAAATTATTTTAGATCTTTTAAAAGAGGCGGATATTTCTTCAATAAAAGGAGGTGTATCAATACCATTAAAATTAAGCTTAATAAGTATTATTGAAATACCAATAGTTGAAGAAAAAGAACAAAGAAATGTTATAGAGTTAGAAGCAAGAAAATATATACCTACAGCTATTTCAGAAGTTTCATTGGATTATTCTATTTTACCTCAGGTTGACGATACGAGTTTAGAATTTATAGAATCTAATAACAATAAAATTCTTGAAGATAGCAAATTAAAGAAAAAACAAAAAGTTCTATTGGTAGCTATACATAATCAGGTATTAAGTAATTACTCTAAAATAGTTCAACAATCTAAATTGAACATTGACTTTTTTGAGGTAGAAGCTTTTTCAACAGCAAGGTCAAGTTTGTCCGGTGAAAAATCACCAGTAATGATTATCGATTTAGGTGCCTCATCTGTAAAGATTTATATAATCGATGGAGGTATGCTTTTATCATCTCATACTATAAATAGAGGTGGGCAGGATGTATCTTTTTCTATTTCGAAAGGTTTAGGTATTCCATTTGATAAAGCTGAACATATAAAGAGGTCTTTGGGTAAAGTTGAAATATCTGAAGAGCCTAAGATTAGAGAGTTGGTTAATATACATGAAGAGTATATCTTATCAGAAATTAAGACGGTTCTAACAGTATTTCAAAAAACAAAAGATTCTACAGTTTCAAAAATAATATTAACAGGAGGGGCATCTTTATTAGATGGTTTTTTAGAAAAGATGAAACATAACTTTTCAGCAGAAGTAGAATTAGCCTCACCGTTTTCAAAATTAGAATCACCTGTATCACTTCAGGAGACATTAAAAATTACAGGTATGACATTCTCAACAGCCATAGGTTTAGCTTTGCGTGCATTACAAAGCTGATTTTGGTATAATTAAAAATAAATATGGAAACAAAATTTCAAACAAATTCATTCGTACCAAAATCATCATTAAATGTTGTTGATGATTCTGGAAATATAAATAAATCTCCCAAAATTTCAAGTAATACAACTAGTTTTTTTATTTTAATTTCATTTTTTATATTTGTATGTAGTATTGTTTCGGCAGGTATTGTCTTCTCATTAAATAAGTTATCTACAAATCTAAAAAGATCAGCTGTTAGTAGTTTGGATAAATATAAAAAAGACTTAAACACAGAAACTGTCGAAGATATTAAATCCTTAGACAATAGATTAGAGGTTATCACTTCTCTTATTGAGAAACACACTGTTGCTTCTAAAATATTTGAAGAATTATCAAAAAATACAATAAAACAAGTTTCATTTTCCTCATTAGACTTAAAAAGAAAAACTGACAATACTTTTTCAGTAAAATTAAAGGCACAAGGTGTAAGATATGAATCTATAGTTGCACAAGACATTCAATTTTCGACACCTTCAGCTCAAAAATTTTTTAAAAATACAAGTATAACAGATTTTTCAAAAAGTAAAGGTCAAAATCAAGTATCTTTTGGTATTGAAACAAGTATATCAAATAATGTTATTAATTTTTCTAAAATAATAAATAATAATACTAACTAATAATTATGAAAGCAATAATATCAATAATTCTTATAGCTACTTCAATAGCATTTTTTGTATACTTTACACAACCAAAATGGGCTGAATTAAAAGCAAATAGGATTGAGGTTGAAAAATTAAATATAGCTGTAGAAAAAGCTAAGGTCTTAAAAGAAAGAATTGATTTTTTATTAAAAATTAAGCTCTCTATAACTGATGTAGATTTAGATAAAATTAAAAGAATGGTTCCTGACAATATCGAAAACGTAATACTTATTATAGATTTTGATAATATGTTAAATGATTTGATAAAAAGAAATGGTACGGCTGATATTTATAAAAATAATGAATCATCTGAATCATCTGAATCAGCTAATTCATCTGCATCAGATCAATTTTCCATAGAAAATCCTAAGATAACAAAAAATGCTGCCGTTATGGATGGTTTCGATAGCTCACAGTTAGGTGTTGCAGACTTTACCTTTAGTGTTTCTTTAACATATACTGATTTTCTAGATTTTATAAAAAGAATAGAAACATCAAGTCGTATTTTTGACATAGAGTCGATTTCATTTACTGCTCCTGATATTAAAGATATAAAAAACCCAGATGAAATAGTTTATAATTTTAATATAGCTTTAAAAACTTATTGGCTTAAAAGTAAATAATATAAAAATATGAATATAGTTAATCACAAAAAAACAATATTAATAATCATAGCTGTCCTGATTGCATTTTTTGTATATTGGTTTGTTTTTTTATCAAAAAAAGATACTAAAGATTCTAATACTAATCAATCATCAAATCTTAATGCTCAGATTAATGGTCCAGAAAATAATTATGATAAAGAATTTGTTACTAGTTTGCTTGGATTAAATTCTGTAAAACTTAATGTTTCTATGTTTAAATCAAAAGAATTTATAGCTTTAAATTACCCAGAAGTTCCATTTGTTATAGTCTATCCAAAAGAATTTGGTCGTAATAACCCTTTCTTACCCGTTGGTATAAATTCAACTATTTTAAATACAAAAATAGATACACAAAATAAATTGGATAAACTAGCTTCTTCAACGGCGGAAGTTGTGCCACCAGTAAAATCTGCAACAAGTACTGGAGCGACTCCTGGAATCCCAGTCTCAAAACCTTCACTGATCCCAACTCCAACTCCAAAAAATTTTTAATACATAAAAATGAGTTATATAAATTTATTAATAAAAAATAATATACTTGATCAAGATACTGCAAATATCTTAGAGCAAAAATCTGCTAGCTCTAATATATCATTAGATTCTGTTTTACGTGATCATGGTCTAAAATCCATAGATATATTAAAAGCTAAATCGGAATATCTAAACATAGAGCCTTTCTATATAGGTGATAATGATATTCCGTTTGAAATACTTAACTATATTCCTGAAGATTCTGCTCGGCATTATAAGATAATACCAATATCTATATCTAACGGTGTATTAAATGTTGGTATATGTGATTCAGATAACATACAAGCTATCGATGCTCTAAACTTTATTTCCTCAAAGAATAATATAACTTATAAACTTTTTCTTATTTCTGAGGAAGACTTCAATAGATCCTTGAACATGTATAAAGGCTTATCTGGTGAAGTTCAAGAGGCTTTAGGTAATTTTGAAAAAGAATTTGGAGACTTAGGTGATGATTTGGACAATACTATTTTAAAAAAATCTCAAACAAAAAATCCTGATGGTAGTGTTTCTGAAACAAATATAATAGAAGATGCTCCAGTTAAAAAAATAGTAGCAACTATTATCAGATATGCCATTGAAGGTGGAGTTTCCGATATACATATAGAACCGCTAAAAGATAAGGTTCGTGTACGTTATCGTGTTGACGGAGTGTTAAGTACAAGTATTGAATTACCTAAAAATGTTATAGATGCTTTGGCTGCACGTATAAAAATTCTTTCAGAAATGAAGCTTGACGAAAAAAGAAAACCGCAAGATGGGCGTTTTTCAGCACGTGCTGAAGGTAGAAAAGTGGACTTTCGTGTATCTACTTTTCCAACATATTTTGGTGAAAAAGTCGTAATGAGAATATTGGATCAAGATAAAGGTGTTCAAAAGTTGGATAGTCTTAATTTCCAACCTGAACACTTAACTATGCTTAAAAAGGCCTTAACAAGACCGCATGGGCTTATTTTGATATCAGGACCAACAGGTTCAGGTAAAACAACAACACTTTATTCCATGCTTATGGAGTTGGATCGGGACAGTCAAAACGTTTTATCTCTTGAAGATCCTATAGAGTATAATATGGAAGGTGTAAGTCAGTCACAGGTTCATTCTGAGATTGGTTATACTTTTGCCTCAGGTCTTCGTACAACGTTACGTCAAGATCCAGACATAATCATGGTTGGAGAGATTCGTGATAAAGAAACGGCACAACTAGCTATACAAGCAGCGCTTACAGGACACTTAGTTTTATCCACTATACACACCAATACTGCTATAGGTATAGTTCCACGTCTTATAGATATGGGTATAGATCCATATCTTATTGCGCCAACACTTATTTTAGGAATAGCGCAAAGACTTGTAGGAAAGGCTAATGAATCTGCCACTGAAGTTGTTGAGGTCTCAGATAGTATTAAAATAATGATAGAAAATCAGTTTGCAAATTTACCAGAACAGTTCAAATCTAAGCTTCCACCTGTGAAGGATATAAGAATAATAAAACCTACTCCAGAATGTCCAAAAGGTATAAAGGGTAGAGTTGCAGTGTTTGAGATGTATGAGATGGACAGAAAATTAGAATCAATAATTTTAACAAAACCAACCGAGAATGAAATATATGATTACATAAGAAAGGAAAAGGGGATGCTAACAATGAAAGAAGATGGTATAATTAAAGCACTACAGAAAATGGTTCCTTTTGAGGAAATTGGAAATCTATAAAATTATAATTATAAACTGCAAAAATAATACAAATACATGAAAGAGCCAAAAGATATAAAGGTAATGATAATTGATGATGATACTTTTATTTTGAATATGTATAAGATAAAATTTACAAAAGAAGGTTTCACTCCAACATTGGCAACAAATGGCCAAGAAGCATTGGACATAGCTCGATCAGGTTATGTACCTGATGTGTTATTTGTTGATTTAATAATGCCTATAATGGGAGGTATAGAGTTTCTGCAAAACATAAGAAAAGAAAAACTTTTTGAAAATGTACCAATACTCGTTTTAACAAATCAAAGTCAGGTAACAGACATAGATACTGCAAAAAGTCTTGGTGTAAAGTCATATATTGTTAAGGCCACTACAATACCTTCGGAAATAGTTGATGAAGTAAAAAAACTTTTTGATATGAAGGATACATCGACATCTGTTACAAGCTAAATAAAATGACTATAATTTAAATATATTTTAAAAATATTAAACAATAATAAATAATAACATCATGAACTATGAAAAAGAATTAGAAAAATTATTTGATACCGTTATAACAGAAGTTGCTTCAGATTTACATTTATCTGAGGGTAGATATCCAACTATTCGTGTGTCTGGACAGCTTATACCCTTAATGTCGTCTCAGATTTTAACCCATCAAGATATTAAAGAGTTTGTTAATTTTATGACACCAAAAGCAGGTATTAAAGATTTTGACACGAATAAAGTTGAATTAGATTTTTCGTATAAATATAAAGACAAAGCGCGATTTCGTTGTAATGCATATCATCAACAGGGAGCACTTTCTTTAGCTCTTCGTTTTATACCTAATACCGTTAGAACTATCAAAGACTTGATGTTACCGATTGAACTTGAACAGTTCGCACACATGAAACAAGGCTTTTTTCTTGTTGTAGGTCCAGTTGGACAAGGTAAAAGTACAACTTTGGCTGCTATTATAGAATCTATAAATCAAGAAAGAGCCGAACACATAGTAACTATTGAGGAGCCAACAGAATACGTTTATACACAAAAAAAATCTATCATAGACCAAAGAGAGGTTGGTATAGATACGGAATCTTTCGAATCAGGACTAATGGCATCACTAAGGCAAGATGTAAATGTTATCTTGGTAGGAGAGATGAGAGATAGAGAAACTATGGCAGCAGCTGTGACAGCTGCTGAAACTGGTCATCTCGTTTTATCAACACTTCACACAAATAATGCTGCTCAAACCGTTGACCGTATTATAGATAGTTTTCCCGCCAATCAGCAAGACCAGATAAGAATACAGCTTTCAAATGCTTTAGCTGGTGTTTTGTCACAAAGACTAGTGCCTCGCATATCCGGAGGGCTTATTCCAGTTTTTGAACTTATGATTTCAAATAATGCTATACAAAACCTCATACGCGAAAAAAGAACTCATGAGATAAATACTGTCATAGAAACTAGTTCACAAGAAGGTATGATTGACATGAATAGATGTTTGGCTGAGCTTGTACAAAGAGGAGAGATCACATTAGAAGATGCTTACAAACATAGTTTGAATCCAAAGATGTTGCAGAGGTTGGTTTAGTTTACATAAGGTTTATAATTACGAATTATCTTAACAAATCGGTTAATCTCTCGAAGGTCTAAAAATTGATTAATTTAATTGGTATTTAATAAGTAAATAATATATAATATTATTATGAAAAAAATATTTTTATCTTTTATATTATTATTAAATTTATTCTTCATCTCCAATACAGCACACGCTCAATATGAAATATATCTAACTTCTATTAAATTAGATGTAAGTACGTATGAAGTTGGAGATAAAATTAGCGGTAATTTTGATCTACATAACCTGTCTGTAACATCACAGTCTGATATCTACTACAACATATATACCGGTTCATACGATGAAAAAACTCTTCAAACAACAACTGTTCAAGGTTTATCTACTAAAGTAGGCCCAGTCTATCTAAATGGTAAGGATAAGAAAAATATAAAATTTGACTATACATTACCTCTGAGTCTAAGCGGTAAAGCTGCAGTTAAAATAGTTGCTACATTAAAAGATGGTACTTTGGTAGGTCAAGATTTTTTACCCATAACTATAACAGGTTCTGCAAAAAGTGAACAAGTTAATATAGAAGATGTTTACCTAAGACTCAATGAACAAGATCTTGATGTTTCTCCTGGAGTAGGCCCTATGGTATATGACAAAGAAACTATATCTTACATATATAGTGTATCTACAACAACTAAAGAATATATACTTACTCCCACCCTAAATCTATACAATAGAGCTGATAATGCAGAAGCTCTCGTTAAAACAATTGTTTTACCTGAAATAAAGACAAGTAAAACAGAGGTTATAGAGGTAAAAGTTGATCTACCTACAGACATGGATCCACTTGTTTACTATGGAGTGATTTCATTTGCATCAAAAGATATGGCTGAAATGTCACCAGTAAATTTTAGATATATAATCGCAGGACCAATAGCGACTATAAGAAACATAAACACAGATGTCTTAGAAACAGTAAAAGGAACAGAAATACCTTTTACAGTTGCTTACGGAAGACAACCTATAGATGAAATAAGACCTGAAAAACAAATAGCATCAGCAACAACAACTTTGTTTGTAACTATAAAAAATGAAAAGAATGAAATTGTTGGAAGTATAGAAAAACAGCTTGATCCAAACAAAGACACAATAAACCTTTCTATTACTTCAAAAGTAAAATCAAAGTCTCTATCTTTTGAAGCTGAGATTAAAAGTCTTGATGGAAAAGTTTTAAGTACATATAAAACATCCTTACCACCAAAAGAAGTTACAGATAATAAAAAAGATTTTAATGTTGTTTATTATTACATTGCAATATTGGGTTCACTTTTGATATTGTTCTCTATATTTAGATATAAGCATAAGTTTGGACTTAAAAAAATAAATTCCAAAACTAAGAAAGTGTTAATGATTGCGATGTTGTTTTTGTCAGGTTATGTTGGGGTTAATGCTGAGGCTGAAGTTCTTGAGTCAAATAATAGGGATGGCTTTAATATAACATCAGTATCTTCACCTTATCCAAATACTATAGGTATTAACTATTCACCAGGTCAAGCTTTTAATCTATCATTCAATGTTAGCTATAGTGATTGTAATAATAATGTAGTGGATATGAAAGCATATGCTGCAAACGGAACAGACGTCGGCTGGAATGGAGATCTAAACTGGTGGACAAATGGTGGAAACGCCACCCTTTTATTAAATCAAAGAAAGCAAGACGCTTGTAAATATACATGGTATGGTAAGAAAAAATGTCGTCATGATTTTCCTGTCCAAAATTTTACTTTATCCAAAACATACACAGCATCAACTGCTCCTGGAAATCACAGTATATATTTTTATGTTCATCAGAGAGGTAACTCTGGAAATAAATACATACTTGCAAGACAAACATATTGTGTGGTGGGGGCAGGTCTTTGTGTTGGAGAGCCTCGTATAATTCCAGACCTATGCCCAAACCTTGAAGGGGTACAAGCTACTATACCTGCAGGATTTGAATTGACTAACGGTCAATGTGTACCTATTATTCCAGATATATGTCCAAACATTTCTGAAACACAAGCTTCGATACCTGCAGCAATGGAGTTGATTAATGGTAAATGTGAATATCCGATAACTTATGCTTGCGTTAACAGAAACAGTGTTGCTACACAAAATGGTGTGACAATTTCAGATGACAAGAGTGCTGAATGTAATCTAAATGCGTATTGTAGTGCGACAGTTATCGGAGAAGAAGTTAAGTTCACAGTTGTACCCTTGAAGGACATTGCTACAACAACATACCAAACTAATGGTTATCAAGATATAATACAAAATCCAGGAACATCCTGGACATACTCAGTTCCAAATAATAAATCGGATCAGACCATGAATGTTACTGTAACAGACAGTTTTGATAACACATCAAAAACTGTAACATGTAACGCTGATACAAGAGTAACAACCACAAATAATAATCCAACAATAGCTACGAAACCAAATATAACGATAACAAAAAAACCCCTAGTAACCTTAGATAAAGGTGGAGATTGTACATTGTTATGGAAAATAGAAAATATGCCAGCAAACACAGTCTGTACTTTGAGTAGTATAGGTATTCGAAACGGTCCTATCACTATAACCGATGAGTTAAAATCTTACAAAGCAAGCGGTATACAATCAAATACAGAGTTTAAGATAACCTGTGCAGGACCTAACCTAACTACTTCTCTGACTGAAACTGAGATATGTCGTGTTAATTCTGAAGTTAAGGAAATATAATATAACTGAAGAATATTCAGTTGATGAAAGTAGATAGGTAAAACATTTTCTGTTTTACAATTTAATGATATAATTAAAACATGATTTTCTCATACAAAGCGATCGATGCAACAAATGTACCAATGACTGGTACTATAGAAACAATCAACAAAGAACAAGCTATAACATCTCTTCAAAAAAGAGGTTACACTATACTTTCTGTAGAATCTGCTGAAGAAAAAAAAGGATTATTTGATAAAAGTTTTAATCTTTTTGCAGCTGTCAAAAATAAAGACATTGTTATACTTTCTAAACAAATGTCTACGCTATTTACTGCACAAGTTTCAGCCTTACGAATCTTTCAACTATTGTCCGCCGAGATGGAGAAGCCTTCACTCAGAGATATACTTATAGGTATATCAGATGACATACAAACTGGCTCATCTATATCAAGTGCTTTATCAAAATATCCAAAAGTTTTCAATAATTTCTACGTAAATATGGTTAAGGCTGGTGAAGAGTCAGGTAAGTTGGATCAAACTTTTGAATACCTGGCTGATTATATGGAAAGAAACTACGAAGTTTCATCTAAAGTAAAAAATGCTTTAATATACCCAGCTTTTGTTATAGCAACTTTTATTACCGTTATGGTTCTAATGTTAACTGTTGTTATTCCAAAGATTTCTTCTATTATCATTGATTCAGGGCAAGAGATTCCTATATATACAAAAGTGGTTATAGCAGCATCAGATTTTTTGATAAATTTTGGTCCATTATTTTTGGTCATAATCGTTCTAGGGGGGTTCATTATAGTTAGATATTTTTTATCTGGGAAAAGTAAGAACTTTATATCCCATATAAAGCTTCAGTTACCCTATATTTCAAATCTATATAAAAAATTATATTTATCTCGTATTTCAGATAATATGAATACTATGTTAACCTCAGGTATACCTATGGTTAAGTCCTTGGAGTTGACTGCTAATGTTCTTGATAATGTTGTATACGAAGATATGATGAATAACGTTATAGAAGATGTAAAGGCAGGTTTTCCTTTGTCTACGGCTTTCGGTAAGCATCCAGAGGTACCAGGTATACTTGTTGCTATGACAGCTGTTGGAGAGGAAACGGGAGAGGTAGGTGCCATGCTTAAAACTTTGGCTCGTTTTTATCAGAAAGAGGTTATGAATGCAGTGGACACATTGGTTGACCTTATTGAACCAATGATGATTGTAATGCTAGGTTTAGGTGTTGGATTTTTACTAGCATCTGTTTTGATACCAATATATAATATATCTTCAAGTATATAAAATTACAAATAATAATGAAAATTAATTTATTAAATAATAATATATATAAAAATATAAAAAATATAGGCTTTACTATCGTTGAATTGATGGTCGTGGTTGGTATTATGACAGTCATAAGCTCATTAATACTTTTCAATAGTTCAAATCTAAATAGTAGTGTATTACTTTCAAACACTGCTTATGAAATTGGGCTTATTATAAGAGATGCACAGGTGGCAGGTCTCGGTGCTAAAGTTATAGCATCTGATGGAAATCAAAACGCAGCAACAACGTCAAATCAAGGTGTGTATTTTGATATAGCAAATTCACAACAGATTATCTTCTTTGCAGATTTAAATAAGGATAATACTTATAATAATAATGAAAAAAGCCAGGTTTACATTATAGAAAATAAAGCTGGTAAAGTTTTAAGTATATGTAAGCCAAAATCAAATAATACTTGTACCGATATTATAGAAAATGTAAGTATTATCTTTAAAAGACCAAATCCTGAGGCGTATTTTTACCCAAAAGAAGAGAATAGTCCCTCAGGCTATCAAGGCAATATTACTATAAATATAGGTTTTGATAATGGTGAGTGTAGATCTATAACTATTTATAAAACAGGTGGTATACAAATAGATAAAATCTTTTGTCCAACTCGATAAATTAATAATATATGAAAAATAAATTTTCTAAAATTAATAAAAAACATAGCAACAAAGGTTTCACCTTAATTGAAACGTTGGTTTCTCTCGGTTTGCTTGCGATGATTCTTGTTATTTCTGGAGGGACTGTGGTTTCAGTTTTAGATATAAATAAAAGAAATCTAGCAATATCCTCCGTAGTAAATAATCTAAACTATTCTATAGATTCTATGATACGAGATATAAAAACAGGATATATGTATAAATGCAATTATGCAGGTAATAATACTATTGCAGGTATAAAAAATGATATCAATGAGACATCACCGACTCCTGCAGACTGTGTTGACGGTGATAGCATAACTTTAATATCAACCATATCTGGTATAGACACTGTTGTTAAATACGAATTTAGTAATAATCAGCAAAAAAATAAATATATAAAAAAAACAGTGTATGATACTTCAGGAATTGCAACTTCATATAGTATAACTGATAATAATAATGTAAATGTTGATAGTTTAAAATTTACAGTTAAAAATCCTGATGCTTTGGATTGTAGTAAAACAATTTGTGATTATGGTCAACCGTCTGTTGCTATAGTTATAAAAGGTAAAGCAGGTAATCTAAATTTAGAGGTATCAAATTTTTATCTACAAACTTTTATCTCACAAAGATTAATACATTTAACAGATTTTAAATCCACTCCTTAATAATATGAAAAAAAATATATCACATAAACAAAAAGGTTTTACTTTAATTGAGACACTACTAGCTCTTTTCATTTTAACTTTGTCTATCACTGGACCTGTGTATATTGCTTCTGTTGCTTTTCGTAACACAATAGATAGTCGTGATAATATTACAGCGCAATATTTAGCAGAAGAAGTTGTTGAGGTTATAAGAAACAAAAGAGATAAAATATCATTATCAAATAATATAGTTAATTGGCTGAGTGATATTGAAGGTTGTACTATTACTACTCCATGTCATATGGTAAGTAATCTGAATACATACACTTTTTACCAATGTCCCAATGGATGTCCAAATATATCCTTTAACCCAAGTGGTAGCTCTGTTTATGGAGATTCAGGAGTTGCTAATACATCAAAATTTATTAGAGAATTTTATATTGAAAATGAAGCAGTAGTAGATGGTCAAATTTTAAGTTATAAATTAGTGGTAAACATGAGATGGAGTGATAAAGGAAGAGATAAAATATATTCTTTAACAGAAAGATTATATAAAATTGATTATAAACAATTTTTTTACCCTGATTCAAATTAAATATAAATACTATGGATAAAATTTTTAATAAATTAAAAAAAATGAAATATAGAAACCGTAAGAAAGGTGTAGCCTTAGTTATTGCTCTAACTGTTATGACTTTACTATTATCTATATCTTTTTCCTTATCAAATATAGTTTTAAGGCAGATAAAAACCACATATATGATTAATGCATCAAAACCCGCATTCTTTACAGCTGATTCAGCTATAGAATGTGCTATGTATCATGATACTAAGAAAATTTTTGATAATGGTGGAAATGACACAAATAAAGATTTTGGTACATCTATATTTGGATCGACAACAGATAACCAATATGCTACAGACCAAATACGATGTGGTGACCTTGTTATAGGAACAGATAAAGGTAAGCCTTTAGGTTTAACTAAAACTAGAAATACTGAACAAACCAAAGTAATCACAACCTTTGACGTCGTCTATGGTGATAAATGCGCCAAAGTCGAAGTTACCAGAACTGATCTTAATACATTGATAGCCGCAAGAGGTTATAATACAGGTGCAAACGAAGCTAAAACCGGTTGCGACTTAACTAACATAGATGCTCGGAGATTGGTTGAAAGAGGTTTAACTATTACTTATTAATGATATAGTAGTATCATGTCTAAAAAGATATTTGATCGTATACAACGCTTGAGGGACCTAATAGATAAAGAACGATATCAATATCATGTACTTGATATTGAAGGTATTTCATCTGAAGCACTCGATTCTCTTAAAAAAGAACTTGTAGATCTTGAGGAGAGATATCCTGAATATTATGATGCAAATTCTCCAACACAAAGAGTAGCAGGAAAAGCATTAGAAAAATTTGCAAAGATAGAGCATAAAGTTCGTCAATGGTCTTTTGGAGATGCTTTTGATATAAAAGATATTAAAGATTTTAACGAAAGGGTAAATCGGTTTTTAAAACGAGACTTACAACAAGAGATTGAATATATATGTGAATTGAAAATAGATGGATTAAAAGTTGTTATCGAATACCAAAATGGACTTTTGTACAAAGCAGCAACACGAGGGGACGGAATTGTTGGGGAAGACGTAACACATAACATTCGAACTATTAGTTCTATACCACTGAAGCTTGAGTATAATATAGATATTATAGTAGAAGGTGAAGTCTTGATTACAAAAACAAATTTTGAAGCACTAAACAAGATACAAAAGAAAAATGATTTACCTCTGTATGCTAACCCAAGAAATATTGCAGCAGGAAGTATAAGGCAACTTGATCCAAATATAACAGCATCGAGAAATCTTGATATGTTTATTTATGATATTGCATTGCTTGATTTAAAAAATGAAAATAACAAAATAAAAAAACTTAAAAATCCAAAATCACAAGAAGAAGAATTAAATCTTTTGAAAGATTTAGGTTTCAAGGTGAATACTCATTTTAAAAAATTTAACAACATAGAAGGTGTTATAAAGTTTTGGCAACATTGGAAAAATATTTATAAAAAAGAAGACTATCTCATAGATGGTGTTGTTGTAAAAGTGAATGATCACAAGCTACAAGAACAGTTAGGTTATACCGGAAAATCACCTCGATTTGGGATAGCTTTCAAATTTCCAACAGAACAGGTTACAACTATATTGGAAGATATAAAACTACAAGTTGGACGCACTGGGGTTGTTACACCTGTTGCTATACTTAAACCTGTTTCAGTTCTAGGTACAATAGTTTCGAGGGCTACGCTTCACAATGAAGATGAGATAAAAAGACTTGATATACGTCTAGGTGACACAGTGATTATACAAAAGTCAGGAGATGTTATACCGGACATTATTCAAGTTCTAATAGAATTACGTCCGAAAGATTCAAAACCTTTCAAATTTCCTAAAAAAGTCGAAGGTTGTGGAGGTGATGGATCGATAGAAAGAATAGAAGGACAAGCGGCTTATAAGTGTGTTTTTATGGATTCAGAAGAGCTTAACAAAAGAAAACTTTATCACTTCGTTTCCAAAAAATGTTTAGATATAGACGGTCTAGGTCCAAAACAAATAGACCTTTTTATGGAGTATGATTTGATTACAGATTATATAGACATATTCACTTTGACAAAAGGTGACATAGAAATTCTGCCTCGCATGGGTGATAAGTCGGCGGATAATATTATTAAGTCTATAGATCAGGCAAAAAGTACAGATATGTATCGGCTTTTATTTGCCTTATCTATACCTCAGGTTGGTGAAGAAACTGCTAGGGATGTGGCGAAAGATTGTGATTATGATTTTAAAAAATTGAAGAAAATGAGTTTAGCTAATTTTGAAAATATTTATGGTATAGGTGAGGTTGTGGCACAAAATCTATACGACTGGTTTCAAGATGAAAATAATTTAATATTACTCGATAAATTATTGGGATTTATTTCAATAAAAAAACCTAAAGCTGTAGTTAGTGTAAATTCATTTTTTAAAGATAAAAGTGTTGTCTTGACAGGAACATTGACAAAATATTCCAGGGACGAGGCGGGGGAGATCATAAGAAAGATGGGTGGTAACATAGTTTCTAGTGTTTCTAAAAATACTGATTTTGTTATAGCGGGGCAGAGTGCGGGAACAAAGTTAGATAAGGCGGAAAGCTTAGGGGTAAGAGTTTTGAGCGAGGAAGAGTTTTTAAAGGTGATTTAATAGATAGTACCATGATCACCAACGTACAAAAGATGTACCACATTTTTAGTTTTTCCATACTCGAACACTATTATAATTTTATAATTTACAGAAAAAGAATATGTATTATTAAGATTCTTTAGTTTGTGAACTTTCAGTGAAATGTGGCTTTCTCTATTTGTGAATTTATTAATCTTATCCTTAATGTCAGAACATAGCTCATTATCTAGTTTTCCATACATTCTTAAAAAATGGGGTGTATAGAGTATCTCTATTTTGCGATTCATATATTATTTAAAACCTTTGGCTAATTTATCTAAATCACCTTTTAATAATTTACCAGCCTTTGCTTCACCTTTTGCTTTTAAAATATGTTGTACAAATACATCTTCCTTCATGTTTTGAATAGCACGTCTAACAAGATCAGCTTTACTTGAAGCTTCTCCTAGTTTTACTTGATTATCTATAAAATCATTCAATTCATTTGTTATTGGTATAGTTATTGTTGTCATGTACTATAGTATAGTACTATAGAATAGTAAGTCAAGTTTGTGATTTTTGGGGATATATATGGGATTTATATAGTCATATAAATATGCTAAACTGCATATATGACCACTAATTCAAACATAAATGAATCAGATATAACGAAACTAGCCAACTTATCTCGTATAAGTTTAACTGATACTGAAACTACAAAATTTGCTAAAGACTTACAAACTATAGTGGGTATGATTGATGTTGTAAATAGTACTGAGATATCAGATGAGCTTTTAAAACAAGAAGGATTTGCACCAACAAATGTCACCAGAGAGGATATCTCAAGAGAAACTGACTACATATCAGCACAAGATATTGTTAAAGCTTCCCCAAACCACCAAGACAACTCTATAAAAGTAAAAAAAATATTAGCCGATAACGAATAAAACTATGATACAAAATATTCAAGAATTTCATTCAAAATTAATAGATAAAAAAATAACCGTTTCAGAGTTAGTTTCTTATTATTTAAAAAATATTGAAGATAAAAATCAAAATTTAAATATATATTTAGAAGTTTTTTCTGATGCGATGGACTATGCAAAAAAGTGCGATACAGAGCTAGAAAATAAATCAATAGATGAAATCACAAAAATATTAGAAGATAAAAAACTTTTTGGAGTACCTGTTGCAATAAAAGATAATATCCTTATAAAAGGAAAGATAGCCTCATCATCATCAAAGATTCTAGAAAATTATGTAGCTAGTTATGATGCCACCGTTATTATAAAGTTGAGAGATGCTGGTGCAATATTCTTAGGAAGAGTAAATATGGATGAATTTGCCATGGGAGGTTCTACAGAAAACTCTGCATACGGTGTAACAAAAAACCCATTGAATACAGAATATGTTGCAGGAGGTTCGTCAGGTGGTTCAGCTGCTGCTGTTTCTGCTGACATGTGTCTTGTAGCTCTTGGGTCTGACACTGGTGGTTCTATAAGGCAACCTGCATCTTACAATGGTATATCAGCATTGAAGCCAACTTATGGTTCAGTGTCTCGTCATGGTCTTATGGCTATGGCATCTTCATTTGATGTTATAGGTCCATTTAGTAAAGATATAGAAGATGTAAAAAAAGTATTTGATATTATCAAAGGTGTTGATGACAAAGACTCTACAACTCATATTTTGTTGGAACCAATGTCTAAAAGTAAAATAAAAGTTGGAGTACCAAATGAATTTATATTTACAGAAGGTGTAAGTGATGAGGTTAAAGAAAGTATAAAAAATACTATAGAAAAATTAACCCAAAAAGGCATTGAGGTAATTGATATATCTATTCCGCTTTTAAAAGAAGCTTTGGCACTCTACTATATACTTGTTCCTGCAGAGGTTTCTTCAAATATGGCAAGATATGATGGTATAAGATATGGAAAATCTATAGACACAAAAAATGGTATAGAAGACTATATGCAAACTAGGGGGCAATTGCTTGGCGCAGAAGTTAAGAGAAGAATTATTCTTGGTACATATATACTATCAGCCGGTTATCATGATGCCTATTATAAAAAAGCACTTATATTGCGTGAAAAATTGACACAAGATATAAAAGAAAAATTTAAAGATATTGATGTTATTTTGACACCAACAACACCAGATACAGCTTTCAAGATTGGTGAAAAGATAACAGATCCTCTTACGCTTTATCTAGCTGATATCTTTACTGTTACAGCTAACCTGGTTGGTATGCCCGCTATATCTATTCCGTATAAAAATGATAAAGATGAAAATGGTACTGAAAATAAAATGCCACTTGGTTTACAATTTATGGCGAATACTGATGATGAAAATGTATTATTTTCTATAGCAAAAGTGTTATAATTAAAACATATGGCCTCGGATATAAAACCTGAAAAAAAAGAAGCTCCTTTGGGGGTAAAAAAACCAGCTCCAATCTCAGGTATTTTATGGGAAGAAGTTTTACTTTTGATCCTTGGCATTATAGCTTTACTTTTTGTTTTTATACCAAGAATTTTCCCACAAGAAAATACTACAACAAACATAGGCTCAAACCAAACTCAAAACCAATCGTTTAATATAAAAGAAACATACAATAATATATTTAAAGAACGAAATGAAGTGGTTCGTGATAATAGTGGTCAACTTGTAGAAATAAAAAACCCGAGTTTATTGGATGAGAGTAGTTTAAGATTTAGTGATTTTATACAAAATACAGTAAAAATAGTTTTTTCTGTATTGATATTTTTAATATTACTTTTCTCTGCAATTATTTATTATAACAAATTTAGAAAAGAATTGATTGTTGCGGCCTATAAGAAAAATTTTGCACCAGAGGAAAAAGATCTTGATACAAAAAACGAAAAGATTTTGGAGAAGTCTGAACCAGACAATAACGGTATTATAAATCCACGATGGCAAGTTATTGGCAGATACTACAATTCTGCAAATCCTTCAGATTGGAAACTTGCAGTTATTGAAGCTGATATTATGCTTTATGAAGTTTTAGATAAAAGTGGTTTCCCCGGGGACTCTATAGGTGAGATGTTGAAAAATACAGACAGGTCAAAACTACAAACTTTAGACCTTGCATGGTCAGCCCATAAGATACGAAATGAAATAGCGCACAGTGGTTTGGATTATATACTAACAAGACATACTATAGAGCAGGCTATTGGAAATTATGAGAAGGTTTTTGAAGAGTTAAATTTTATTTAGGTTGATTTTTACCCAAAATTAAGTTATTATATTAAAACGTCCAACAAATAGCGGGATGTCAGTAACAGTAACTGGCCAGGCTCATAACCTGGAGATCTTGGTGCAAATCCGAGTCCCGCAACAAGCAAATGCTTATCACGTCTGTGTAGCTCAGTCGGTTAGAGCGTGGGACTCATAAGCCCAAGGTCGAAGGTTCGATTCCTTCCACAGACACCAGTGTGGTAAAAACACACTTGAGAATGACCATTTATTATGTTAATAATAGATGTATCCACACAAATATAATGCGGTGGTAGCTCAGCTGGTTAGAGCGTCCGCCTGTCACGCGGAAGGTCGTGGGTTCAAGTCCCATTCACCGCGCATTAATAAAATCCCCGAGAGGGGATTTTTGTTTGCAAGGTGAGGAAAATATCCTCATGCTTTGTGTAATGAAGTAGCAGACTTCAAGTCCTATTAACCACGTATTAAACAAAAATATTCCAATTGAGGTATTTTGTTATATAATAATATCTATATGACATCTTTAGAAAACCTAACACAACCTATATCAGTATTAGAAACTTTAAAAATAAAAATTAAAGAAGCTATAGAAAAAGCTAAAAATAATCCTATAGCTGAATCAAGGCTTATTGAAGTAGAAGTTTTAAATAATAAAATGGAAGATAATTTTATAAAAAAAGGTTATCACGATACAGAAGATATTATTCAGGAAGATTTGATTTTAGCTGAAATATTAAAATCAACATCTTTGGCTGACAATATTATTGAGTTTGAAGAAATGCTTAAACAGATAGCTTCAGAGTTTGGATTATCAGAAGAATGGGCTAAAGACTTATTAGCCCACGAAAATGCTCATGCTAACGTTTCTGAATCTCTGAATGAAGATTGGATAGGATATGGTGCTGTTTTTATAAAAGATGAGCAAGGTGCACTATCCAATATACAACCAATACATTTTTCAAGACCAAAGATGAATTGGGGACCAAAAGAATCAATTATAAAAAAAATAGAAGTATTAAGTGCACCTAGATTATATGGAAATGAGTTATCGGAAGGGGATGAGTCAGATTTAAAAATAAATAATGAAAGATTAGAAAAGATTAGATTAAATGAGGAAAAAGATAAAATTCACATAGCTGAACTCAGAGGAAGATTAGGAATTTAGCTATAGTATAATCCATATATGAAAAAAAATAATAATTAGAGCGACATTAGAAAGAGAGATAGTTTTTCAGTGCAAAAAAAAATTCATTTGATATAATATAAACATGAAAAGTAAAAAAATATTAGCGTTATTAATTATCATTGTTATAGCTGTACTCGGCTATGCTATTTTTAGAAAGCTTAACCCATCTGAAAAAATACCAGAAGGGCAATTATCTGAAAAACAAATCAAAACTCTTGTTAAAAAAGTTTCAAAACTTATAAATGTTCCTGAAGAGTCCCCTGTTGTAATAACTATTAAAAAAGCTGAGCAACTTATAGCCTCACAACAGTTTTATGTAGGTTCTAAAGACGGTGACTATTTAATGGTTTTTCCAAAAACCAAAAAAGCTATTATATACAGAAAAAGCGAAGATAGACTTATAAATGTAGGTCCAATCATTATTGATCAACCTGCTACAACTACAAAACCTGTGGTTAATGAAATACAAGCTGTTTCTACAAGTAGTAAGGCAACTCCTGATATCAAATCAGCGAAAGATAAAGAATAGTAAAAAACTATCTTATCCATCTATCTAACAATATCCCACAGGCAACTGACGCATTTAATGACTCTGCCACACCGTGTGAAGGTAGTGTTACTCTAGTTTCTATTTTATTTAAGGCTATTTCATTTATACCATTTGACTCATTACCTATAACTAGTGCACCTGTTTTAGGCCATTTAAAATCATTTGCATTTTGACCACCAAGTGTTGATGCGATTATATTAACATCTATTCTGTTTTTATTTATAATATTTAATATTTCATTTGTATCCCTATATATAACGTTAACTCTAGAAAATGAACCCATAGAAGCTGAGATTGTTTTTGGATTATAAATATCAACAGTACCAATAGATGCGATAATAGTTTTTACACCATACCAATCGGCAAGACGTATAATAGTACCCATATTTCCAGGATCTCTTATGTCATCGAGCATCAAGACTTTTTCAGTTTGAAGTAATTCCGCAATGGCATCAACAGTAAGATCAATTTTTTCGAGCTGATTTACTACAGCTATGGCAGTACACTCACTTTTCAAACTTTCCATTGTGGATATCTTATTTATTTCGCCAGCTTCAACAAACTGAGGTTTTAACCATTTTTCTATGGCCGCATGTCTTTTTCCACACTCTTTTAATTGGTCAGCGTATTTTTGGGAAAAATCCTGAGTTATAAATAATTCTACTATAACCATATCAGAAACCAATAGCTCGGCTACACTTTTTTCACCCTCAACTAAAAAGATGTTTTTCTTATTACGTTCTTTTTTATCAGTGAATGCTTTTAATGCCTGTATTTTACCTTTTGTTAACATGAATTTGAGTATAGCATATATTTCTTAGAAATATGTGTTATAGTAAAATTACATGAAAACCAACAAAGATGTTAACAAGAGTAAAAAAAACCAGTTTTGGAATAAAGAGTATAAAGAACCTTCACATCTTCAGCTTTCAGAAGATCCGGCAGGAGACCTTCTTAGTTTTGTAAAATGGGTAAATAGAAATGCTGAATGGCCAGCTTTTAATATGGGAGGTTTCGTTTTGGACATAGGTTGCGGAAATGGTCGAAATATAGGAAATCTTTGTGAACAATATCATATGAAAGGTTTAGGTTTTGACATATCTGACGAAGCCATAAAGATGGCAAAGGAGAAATTTGCTCATCTTAAAAGTTTACATTTTATAAAACAAAGTATGTTTGAACCTGTTGATTTACCAGCTGAATCAGTAGATGTTATCCTTGATATGATGGTTTTTCATTTCCTAGACGATGCTAAAAGACTATCTTATATAAAGGACAAAGCTAGACTTATGAAGCCTTTTTCCTGGATGTTATTAAAGACATTTGTCCTAGACAATGATCAAAACGCCATAAGAATGATAAAGGACTATCCAACTCCAGACAAAGAACATAACTCATACATACACCCCAAGTTTAAAGCTTTAGAACATGTTTTTACTGAAGATGAGCTGGTAGAATTACTATCTCCATATTTTAAGATACACAAGATGATAAAATCATATAAGCATTTTAAAGACGGTAAGCCTTATAAAAGACGTACTGTATCTGTCTACTTGGAAAGAAAAAGAGATTAGGCTAATATAAGTAAATCCCAAGTCAGGGATTTTGCCGATGTAGCTCAGACGGTAGAGCAACTCCATGGTAAGGAGTAGGTCGCCAGTTCGATTCTGGCCATTGGCTCATTTGACTTTTATCTATTATCTGATAAACTTTGTGTATTATATATTTATAGATATAATTGGTAAAAAATTAATTAATTAACAAAATAAATTTAAATAAAATAAAATAATTATGGCAACAGCAGCATTTGATAGATCAAAAACACACGTGAACGTTGGAACAATCGGACACGTTGACCACGGTAAGACAACTTTAACAGCGGCTATTTTGAGTACACTTTCAAAAAAAGGAAACGGTTATGATGCAAAGGTTCTTGATATAGCTCATATCGATAAAGCTCCAGAGGAGAAAGCTAGAGGTATCACTATCTCTCTTGCTCACTGTGAATACGAAACTCCAAACAGACACTACGCTCACGTAGACGCTCCAGGTCACGCCGACTATATTAAAAACATGATTACAGGTGCTGCTCAAATGGACGGTGCTGTACTTGTTGTTGCTGCAACTGATGGACCTATGCCACAAACTCGTGAGCACGTTCTTCTAGCAAAACAAATCGGTGTACCAAACATTCTTGTATTTATGAACAAATGTGACATGGTGGATGATGCAGATATGTTAGACTTGGTTGAAGAAGAGATCAGAGAACTACTAACAAAGAACGGATTTGACGGTGCAAATGCCCCTGTTATAAGAGGTTCAGCCTTGAAAGCACTAAACTCTACAGACGTAAATGACGAGTGGTCACAAAAGATCATAGATCTAGTAGATGCTATCGATACTTTCATACCAACTCCAGTTCGTGAGACAGATAAACCATTTCTTATGCCTATAGAAGATGTATTCTCTATCGAAGGACGTGGAACTGTTGTTACAGGTCGTATAGAGAAAGGTATAGTTAAAGTTGGTGAAGAGATCGAGATCGTTGGTCTTAAAGATACTGTTAAAACAGTTGTTACAGGAGTAGAAATGTTCAACAAATCTCTACAAGAAGGTCAAGCTGGAGATAACGCTGGTCTACTTTTGAGATCTGTTAAAAAAGAAGATTTATCAAGAGGTCAAGTTCTTGCAAAACCAGGTTCAGTTACACCTCATACAGAGTTTGAAGCTGAAGTTTATATCTTAAAGAAAGAAGAGGGAGGACGTCATACACCATTTTTCTCAGGATACAAACCTCAATTCTACGTTAGAACAACTGACGTTACAGGAGAAGTTACTCTAGAAGAAGGTAAAATGGTTATGCCTGGAGATACAGTTACTTTCAAAGTTAAACTTGTAGCCCCAATCGCTCTAGAAGATAAGCAAAGACTTGCTATCCGTGAAGGAGGTAAAACTGTAGGTGCTGGAGTTGTTACAAAGATTGTAAAATAGTGCTCTAAAAGCCTTTTAAATCAACAAAAGTATATATCTATACAAAAAATGCAATTACTCTAAAAAAGTGTTGCTTTTTTTGTTAAAATAGTGTAATATTCAAATCCATGTCAACAGTAACTAAAATTAAAAAAACAGAGGTAACTTCAAAGCTACGTATCAGGGTGAGAGCCAATGATTCACGTTTGCTAGATAACTCGGTTAAGCAGATTATCGAAACAGCATTGAAACACGATGCGGTTATAAACGGTCCTGTTCCTTTACCTACAGAGATAAAGAAATACACAGTTAACAGATCTGCTTTTATTTACAAAGACTCAAGAGAGCAATTCGAGTCTCGAACACACAGAAGATTGATAGATATCATCAATCCAAGTGCAAAAGTTATCGAAGCTTTAACTAATATGACTTTACCTACAGGTGTGAACGTTGATGTTAAAATGATGTAATTAGGATAATTAACCGAACTATTAAAAATTAAAGACAAAATAAAAAATATCAGGTTTGCAGCCTGCTCTATTAACAGAAAAGAAAATATATGAAATATTCAATAGCAATAAAACAAAACATGACACAACTATTTGACGAAAGTGGTAAGGTTTACCCTGCTACAGTTTTATCTTATGGTGATTTAAAAGTTATACAAAATAAAAGTGTTGAAAAAGATGGTTATGAAGCTATACAATTTGGTTTTGGTTCAAAATCAAAAAATCAACTTTCAAAAGCGGTTAAAACTCACTCAGGTGTAAACGATGAGAAAAAAGGATTTGCTTTGCTTAAAGAGGTGAAAGGTATATCAGCTACAAAGGGCGATATGCTTTCTTTTGATTTTGTATCAGGTGACAAAGTTGAAGCTACTGGTATTACAAAAGCTAAAGGTTTCCAAGGTGTTGTAAAGAGATATAACTTTAAAGGAGGTCCAAGATCTCATGGTCAAAAGCATTCAGAAAGAGAGAGAGGTTCATCAGGTGCTGGTGGATATCAAAGAGTTTTCAAAGGAACACGTATGGCCGGCCGTATGGGAGGAGACAAGATGACTTTTAAAAACCTTACAGTTATTTCAGTTGATGCTGAAAATAAACTTATCTATATAAAAGGAGCAATACCAGGTCGTCGAGGTACTATTATAGAAATAAAACAAAAATAATCGATAATCGATAATAGAAATTAAAGATAAATATATGACAACAACTACAAAAAATAAAAAAGCAATAGTCTCACTAGACGCTGAGGTATATTCAAAAGAGGGAAAAAAAGTTTCAGATTTTTCACTACCAGAAGAAGTGTTTGGCTTAAACTGGAATGCTGACCTTGTGCACCAAGTTATCACATCATTACAAACTGATGCTCGTCATCCTTATGCTCACGCTAAAACTAGAGGTGAGGTGTCAGGAGGAGGTAAGAAACCTTGGAGACAAAAAGGTACAGGACGTGCACGTCACGGCTCAACAAGATCACCTATTTGGGTAGGTGGAGGTGTAGCGCATGGCCCTAATAAAGAAAAAAACTTTGATAGAAAAGTAAATAAGAAAACTAAAAATACAGCTATAAAAACAATTATCTCTCAAAAACATAGAGATGGTGAAGTTTTATTGGTTGATACTTTAGCATTCGCTGCTCCAAAAACAACTGAGATGAAAAAAATTCTTTCAAATCTTTCAAAGATTAATGATTCATTAACAAAGTTTGCAACAAAAAAGCATAATACAGCTTTGTTCATCACAAATGCACAAGACAAAAATCTATACCTTTCTCTAAGAAACTTTGGAAACATAGAAACACAGTCAGTGGCTGATGTTAATGCAATTATATTATCAAAATATAAATATCTAGTATTTATCGAACCTACAGCATCTATAAATACATTGAAAGATAGATTGAATAACAATAAATAATAAACATATGACAACTGAAATAAATAAAACAGCAAAAGCTACATATATAAAAAAACCAAGATCAACTGAAAAGGCGATTATTGCTACTGATAAAAATAAGTATGTTTTCGAAGTTGATAAAAGAGCAAATAAAGACAATTTACGTCAAGAGATATTGAAGACATATAAAGTATCACCTGTAAAGATAAACATTATAAACTCACCAGCTAAATCAGTTATGAGAAAAGGTAGACCTGGAACAATATCAGGGTTTAAGAAAGCTATTGTTACATTAAAAAAAGGCGATAAAATAGACGTTATTTAATAAGATAATATAATATAAATAATAAAATTTTAATAATAAAAATATGAAAAGATTTAAACCAACAACAGATTCAAGAAGACACATGGTCAATGTAACATACAAGGGTGTGTTAACTACAAATGAACCACATAAAGCACTGACTAGAGGTGTTAAGAGATCTGTTGGTAGAAATAACACAGGTCGTATAACAACAAGACATAAAGGAGGAGGTGCTAAAAGATTATATAGAGATATTGATTTCAAGTATGATAAGAAAAATATCCCTGCTAAAATAGTTTCAGTAGAATATGATCCAAACAGAACAGCTTTTATCTCCCTTGCTCAATATGTTGACGGAGCAAAAACATATATAGTTACTCCAAAAGGTATAAAAGTAGGTGATGAGTTTATTGTTTCTGAAAAAACAGAAGTAAAACTTGCAAACAGAATGATATTGAAAAATATACCAGTAGGAACAGCTATATACAACATAGAGCTAAAACCACAAGGTGGAGGTAAAATAGCTCGTTCAGCAGGTAACTATGCCCAAGTAGTAGCACATGACGCTGGATATGCACTTATCAAGATGCCTTCAAGTGAAGTACGTCGTATTATAGACACAGCTTGGGCCTCAATTGGCGAAGTATCAAACGATGAAAACCATTTACAAAACTTCGGTAAAGCAGGTAAAAGTAGATGGTTAGGTATCAGACCTACTGTACGAGGTACAGCCATGAACCCTGTAGATCACCCACATGGAGGTGGAGAAGGTAAACAAGGTCGTGGTAGAAGAAGAGCTATATCTATATACGGTAAACCAACAGGTAAAGGTCAGAAATCAAGAACACCTAAGAAATACTCAAATAAGTTTATTGTATCACGCCGTAAGGTAGGTAAGAGATAATCAAAACACATTACAAACATTGACTAATTACTAATTATTTGTTAAATTTATAACCCATGACACGTTCAATATCAAAAGGCCCATACATAGAAGAAAGGCTACTTAAAAAAATAGCCGACAAAACTCCAGAGCAAGTGGGGGTTGTTAAAACTTGGTATAGAGACTGTGTTATTGCACCAGAGATGGTTGGATATACTTTCGGAGTTCACAACGGTAAAAATCATATAGAAGTATTTGCTACAGAAGATATGGTTGGACACAAGCTTGGAGAATTTTCACCAACACGTAAATTTACTCGTCACGGAGGTAAGATGCAGAAAGAGCAAGATGCAGCTAAGAAACAAGCTGAGATTACTGCTGCAAAAGCTGCAAAAGCTTCTCCAGCTGCTAAGAAAAAATAATTAATTTAATATAAACATAACAACATGAAAGCCATATTAAAAAATTATAGACAATCACCAAGAAAAGTAAGACTAGTTACAGATCTTATTAAAGGTAAAAAAGTTTCAAATGCATTAGATACATTAAACTTTACAACTAAGAGAGCTGTTCCTGTTGTCAAAAAACTTCTAGAATCTGCTATAGCAAACGCTGTACATGCTGGTTTAGTTGCCGATACTTTGAAAATAAAAAATATAACTGTTGATGAAGGTGTTGTTCTAAAACGTATGATGCCTAGAGCTAGAGGTGTAGGTGCTCGTATTAACAAAAGAACATCTCATATTCATGTAACATTGAGTATTATAGAAGAAGATAAAAAAGCCAATAAATCAACAGTAAAAAAAACTAAATAATAATATATGACAAAAATAGTTCACCCATACGCACATAGACTAGGAATAATAAAGGATTGGAAATCTCGTTGGTTTTCTATTAATGCTGATTTTAGATTGAATCTTAAAGGTGACATGTTGATGCGTGATTGGATTACAAAAAATCTTAAAAATCAATACATAGGTCTAGTTGAGATCGAAAGAAATTCTAAGGCTATAAAAGTTATTATAAACACATCAAGACCCGGTGTAGTTATAGGTAAAAGTGGTGAAGGTGTTATTAAGATCAAAAAATCATTGGAAAAAATCTTGTTGAAAATTGGTGAAAAAAATCCAAATCTACAGATAGAAGTTGTTGAAATTAAAAACCCAGAAGGAAATGCATCTATAGTTTCTCAAATGATTGCTGAAGGTATAGAAAAACGTCTTCCTTACAGAAGAGTTCTTAAGCAAACTGTAGAGAAAGTGATGGCTGTTAAAGATATAAAAGGTATAAGAATATATCTAGGTGGACGTCTTGCAGGGGCTGATATGGCACGAAGTGAAGAGATAAAAAGAGGTAGAATTCCACTTCAAACAATAAGAGCTGATATAGATTATGCTCGTCATAAAGCACATATGCCTTATGGAGACTTAGGTATAAAAGTTTGGATTTATAAAGGCGATATTTTTAATAAAGCACAAAAATAATAAATAAATAGAAATATATGTTATTCCCAAAAAAAGTAAAACATCGAAAATGGCAAGTTACTCGACGCAACGCTAAAGTACTTGTTAAAAAAACAGAAACTAGAGGTATTACGTTATCTAACGGAGCATTTGGTATTGTTGCAGCATCACAAGCTCGTATTACTTCAAATCAGATTGAATCAGCAAGAAAGGTTATATCAAGAACACTTGGTAAAACAGGAAGAATCTGGATCAGAATTTTTCCTGACAGACCTTTCACTAAGAAAGCTGCTGAAGTACCCATGGGTTCTGGAAAAGGAGAGCCAGAAGGTTTTTGTTTTGAAACATATGCAGGTCGTGTACTGTTTGAGGTAGACGGAACAACAGAAGTCTTGGCTAAGGAAGCATTCAGAAAAGCAAACTCTAAATTACCTGTTAAAACTAGAATGATAACTAGATAAATTTTAAAATAATAAAAAATATATGACAAAAGATATAACAATTAAAAGTAAAAAAAGAGTCTTAACAGGGGTGGTAACATCAGACAAGATGACTGATACTATTACTGTAAAAGTAGATAGATATGTAAAACTACCTAAATATAATAAATATGTAACTATCTCAAAGAAGTTTAAGGCACATGATGCTGGAAACACTGCAAAGATAGGTGATAAAGTATCTATTATAGAATCAGCACCAATATCAAAAGATAAACATTTTACATTAGTTAAATAAAATAAATATAAATATATGATACAACCAGGATCAATAGTAGCAATAGCAGATAACTCAGGAGGTAAAATAGGCCGAGTTTTCAAAGTATTAGGGCATGCAGCAAAAAGATATGCATACTTGGGTGATACTGTTATTTTGTCTATACAAAAAGCGGAACCTAGAAAACAAACAAAAAAGAAAGATGTACATAAGGCTGTGGTTGTTCGTGCCAGACAAGCTTTTAGAAGAAAAGATGGATCTTATGTAAGATTTGATGAGAATGCGGTCGTACTTATTGATAAAGTAAAAGGTGAACCATTGGGAGGACGTATATTCGGTCCGATACCAAGAGAGATACAAGAAAGAGGTTATCAAACAATAGTATCAAAAGCCCCAGAAATAGTATAGATAAAACACATAATAAAAAATATATGATAAAAAAAGGACAAAAAGTAAAAATTTTAATAGGAAGTGATAAAAATAAAACAGGTAATGTTTTAAAAGTTCTTGTTAAAGATCAAAAAGTGTTAGTTGAAGGTATTAATATGAAGAAAAAACATATTAAAGCCAAATCAGCTGATAAGAAAGGTGAAGTTGTATCAGTTGCAACTCCTATTCATATATCAAACGTAGTAGAAGTTAAATAATATAATAATCATAAAAATATGGCTCATAAAACAGTAAAAGAAAAAGTAAAAACAACATTTGACACTTTAAAGGGTGATTTCAAATACAAAAATAAATTACAAGCTCCTCGTATAACAAGGGTGGTTGTTACTACAACTATTGGTTCTATAAAAGATCCAAAAAAGAAAGAGTTGATGTTGGATAGACTTACTAAAATAACAGGACAAAAACCTGTTACAACTCTAGCTAAAAAATCAGTAGCTGGATTTAAACTACGTGCTGGAGACTCATCAGGGTATAAAATAACATTAAGAGGTGATAGAATGTGGTCATTTCTAGACAAAGTTGTAAACATAGCGCTTCCTCGTACAAAAGACTTTAGAGGTATTTCTGTAACAGGTATAGACTCTATGGGAAATTTTTCTTTCGGAATAAAAGAGCATACTGTTTTTCCAGAAACCACAGATGAAAATATACAAGATGTGTTTAGTTTTGGTGCAACAATTGTTACAACAAGTAAAACAAAAGAGGAAACAAAAGCATTGCTTGATTCAATAGGTTTCTTATTTAAAAAATAATTTTAAAATATATAAAGATAAAATAATAATATGGCAAAAAAATCAGTAATACAAAGAGCATTAAAGACACCAAAGTTTAAAAGTAGAGTAGTTAGACGATGTTTTATGTGTGGAAGAAAGAGAGGTTATATGAGAGATTTCGATATGTGCCGTATCTGTTTTAGAGAGGCTGCGAACGAAGGACTTATTCCAGGTATTAAAAAATCATCATGGTAAAAGGAAAAATAATAACAAGTAAATAATATAAATATATGAATCACGGAATATCACAAATAATAAATAACTTAAAGACTGCGAACATTGCGGGTAAAGATAAAACAACTTTAGGTTTCTCAAAATTTAGAAAATCAATATTGGATAAGCTATCTGATCTAGGTTTTATAGGTGTTATCAAAGTTACAGGTACAGCACCAATACAGTATATAGAAGTTGGTTTATTATATGACGCTGAAAACAAACCTAAGATAGCTGGAGTACAACAACTCTCAAAATATTCTAGAAGAGTTTACGGTTCATACCGAGAAGCTCATCAAGTTAAAAATGGATACGGAGCATTGCTAGTATCAACTCCAAAAGGTGTACTTACTGATAGAGAAGTAAGAGCTCAAAAGATAGGTGGAGAGTTTTTATTCAAGATCTGGTAATCAGTCAAAAAACATCAAAATTTAATTTCAAAATTTGGGTAAGGGACACCCTGCGTAAGCTAAAGATCTTCCACTTTATAAGTTATAAACTGCAAAAGTAGTTAAAGCAAAAAAATAAAAATATATGTCAAGAATCGGAAAACAAATAACAACAATACCAACAGGAACAACTGTCACATTTACAGACGGTGTTTTGAAAGTTGTAGGACCTAAAGGTGAATTAACAAAGAAATTTCTACCAGTTGTAGAAGTTACTGTTGAAGGTTCTGAAATATCATTCAAACCAAAACAAAACGATGCTTTCGGAAGATCATTGTGGGGAACATATTCATCACATGCTAAAAATATGATAGCTGGTGTAAATACTCCATATGTAAAAAAATTGATACTAGAAGGAGTTGGGTATAAAGGAGAGGTGCAGGGAACTACTTTAAAATTAGCTCTAGGATTTTCTCATCCTGTTAACGTTGAGATACCTTCAGATGTAACTGTGCTTATAGAAAAAGGAACATTTACTTTCACAAGTATAGATAAAGAGTCAGTAGGTAGTTTTTCAGCCAAAGTTAGATCACTTAAAAAACCAGAACCATATAAAGGTAAAGGATTTAGATATGATGATGAAATTATTAAGAGAAAACAAGGTAAAAAAGCCGCTTAGTTAAATAAATAAAAGTAATAATAAATATATGAAAAGAATAATTTTATCAAACAGAGACAGAATAAAAAATAGAATCAGAGCTAAAGTGATTGGTTCACAAGAGCGACCTAGATTAACGGTGTTTAAATCTAATAAATTTACTTATGCTCAAATCATAGATGATAATCAAGGTAAAACATTAGTTGAGGCAAATAGTTCTGAAATGAAAGCTAAAAAAATGGATGCTGCTATGGAAGTTGGTAAGGCAGTAGCCACAAAAGCTAAAACTGCAGGTATAACAAAAGTAGTTTTTGATAGAAATGGTTACAAATACACAGGTCGAATATTAGCATTAGCCGAAGCTGCTCGTAAAGCCGGATTAGAATTTTAATCAATATAAATATATAATAAAATTATGACAGACGATAACAATACAAACGATATAATAAATACAACAGACGAATCTACTGAAGATACTACTACTCCAGCAACAGACACCTTAGTGGTTGCTGATGCTATAGCTCAGGAGATAGAGGCCGCTGTTGAATCAGCTCCAGAACCTGAAGTAGACCCAACACCAGTTGTTGATGAAGCAAATATCGCTCCTGCTCCAACAGTTTCATCTACTGCTAACGCTCCTGCTTCAAGAACTTTTACTAAAAATGAAAGACCTCCCCGAGGTGGTCCAAGACGTGGAGGTGATAATAGAGGTCCAAAAAGAGAAGCTAAGCCAAAGCCAGAATTTGATCAAAAGATAGTGTCAATCAGAAGAGTAACCCGTGTTACTTCAGGAGGAAGAAAATTTTCTTTCGCGGTTGCAGTTATCGCAGGTGATAGAAAAGGTAGAATTGGTTTTGGAACTGGAAAAGGTTTAGATACTGCCATGGCAGTTGATAAAGCTTATAAAAAAGCTAAAGCAAATATGATAAGACTTCCTCTTACAAAAACTGGAACTATTCCTCATGACGTATCAGCTAAGTATTCTTCATCTCAAGTTGAGCTTAGACCTGCACCGGGTAAGGGTATAGTTGCAGGATCATCAGTTCGTGATGTTATAGAGATAGCGGGTATACGTGATGTTATAGGTAAATTGAGATCTGGTACAAAGAACCCTATGAACAATGCGAAAGTAGTTATAAAAGCATTGTCAACATTGTCTGCAAGTAAAAAAGTTAAACACACAAAATAATCAAATAATTTTGGTATAATAAAAATAAATATATGCAATTACATACATTAAAAAGAAAAACACAAAGACAGACTAAACAACAAGTTGGTCGTGGAAGCAAAAGAGGTAAAACATCAGGACGTGGACAAAAAGGTCAAACATCACGTGCTGGTCGTAAACTACGTCCAGAGATTAGAGAGATCATTAAAAAGATCCCAAAACTAAGAGGTCGTGGTAAAAATATCAATAAATCTTTCGAAATAAAACCTGTGGCATTAAACGTTTCAGTTTTTGCAGAGATAGAAAATGGTACTGTTTTGACACCACAAAAACTTGTAGATTTAAAATTGGTTAAATTGTTGAAAGGTAAAGTTCCTAAAGTTAAAATTTTAGCTAATGGTGAAATTACAAATGCATTAACATTTAAAAAATTCACAATCTCAAAAGCTGCAATCGAGAAAATCGAGAAAGCTGGAGGCAAAGTATATGTTAAATAAAATAAAATCAATATTTTCAGATAAATTAATTAGAAATAGAATATTATTCGTTCTAGCAATTTTGGTTATTTTTAGGGCTTTATCAACGATTCCAGTTCCTGGAGTAAATGTAGATGCTATAAAAGCTCTAGTTGACGGCAATAGTTTTTTCCAAGTTCTTAACCTGTTTTCAGGTGGAGGACTTTCTGCTTTGTCTATACTTATGTTGGGTGTTGGTCCATACATCACAGCATCTATCGTTATACAGCTTTTGACTATGGTTTTTCCTCGTATGAAAGAGTTGCAGCAAGAAGAAGGTGCGGAAGGTAGAAAAAAACTTTCTCAATATTCAAGACTTTTAAGTGTGCCTATAGCTTTCATGCAAACTTTTGGAATTGTAGCTTTGATCACAAGACAGTCACCTGAAGTTTTTGGTGGATTGACAACTTTCGGTTTTGCTCAAATAGCTATCATTGTGGTTGCTTCGTCTATATTCCTTATGTGGATTGGGGAGAGACTTACTGAGTTTGGTATAGGAAATGGTATATCTATTATCATTACTGTGGGTATAATAGCAGCACTACCTCAAACTGTTTCAAGGATATACTCAACTTATGATTCAACCCAATTACCGCTATTTGTCGGTATGGGTTTACTCCTGATCTCTATCATAGCCCTTATTATATGTATTACGGAAGCTGAAAGACCTATAGAGGTTAACTATGCCAGACAAGCTAGATCTCTTGCGACACAAGGTGCCTCAGGTTCTCATAAAACATATTTACCTATAAAACTTAATCAAGCTGGTGTTATGCCTATAATATTTGCTATAACTATTTTGATGTTTCCGTCATTTTTGGGTAATATAATGATATTATCTTCAAACGATATAATACAAAACATAGGACGTTTTATAAGTATATGGTCACAAAATCCATGGGCCTATGGAATAGTTTATTTCCTACTAGTATTCCTGTTTACTTACTTCTATACAGCTGTAACTTTTGACCCAAAGCAGATGTCAGAAAATCTACAAAAGCAAGGAGCATTCGTTTCAGGTATCAGGCCGGGAGATTCAACAATGGACTACTTGTCTCGTATAGTTACAAGAACAACTTTTATTGGAGCAACTTTTTTGGCATGTATAGCAGTCTTGCCAAACGTTGTTCAAGGATTCACTGGTATAGCTTCTATCAGTATCGGTGGTACTGGTATACTTATTGTTATCTCAACTCTTATAGATGTTATAAAGAAAATAAATGCTCAGTTAAGTATGAGAGAATATTAATCAGCAATACTGTATAATATTTGTATGAATCAAACATCCGTTATATTTATAGGAAGATCAGGTTGTGGTAAAGGTACTCAATCTGGTCTTTTAATTGATTATTTTAAAACTGAAAATAAAGAAACGTTATATCTAAGTACTGGAAATGAGTTCAGGAAATTGATTGCGGAAGATAATAATTTTACATCAAAAAAAGTTGATACAATATATAAAGAAGGAGGGCGAAATCCAGATTTTCTATGTATTACTATTACTGGAAATTATTTTAAAAATAATTTCGATCCAGCAAAAAATTTAATAATGGATGGAGGAATTAGATCATTAAATGAAGCAGAAACAGTATCAGACATCCTTAATTTTTATGAGATAAATAATACTCATGTTTTTTACCTAGGTGTAAGTCATGAATGGTCAGTTGATAAAATGAAAAACCGTCATCGAACAGATGACAGTACAGATATATTTGAAGTAAAGAAAAAATGGTTTGAAGAAGAGGTTATTCCAGCTATAAACTATCTTGAAACAAATACTCAATTCAAATTCCATAAAATAAATGGAGAACAAACTATAGAAAAAATTCATTCGGATATAATTTCATGTCTAAAATAAATATATATTCAGAAAAAGAAATAGAAATACTACGTGAGGGTGGTAAGATATTACATACTATTCTAAAAACACTTGAAAAAGAGACTTTAGAAAATGTTTCAACAAAAGACCTTGATATTAGGGCTAAAGAATTGTGTATCGAAAATAATGCTATACCAGCTTTTTTAAACTATACTCCAGGAGGTGCAAAGCGTCCTTTTCCAGGGGCGATATGTATATCTGTAAATCATGAAGTTGTTCATGGTATACCAAACGAAAAACCAAAGATCTTAAAAAAAGGTGATGTTGTAACACTTGATATGGGTTTAAAATACATGGGCATGTTTACTGATTCTGCTGTTACTTTGGTTGTAGGTGGTGGTGAATACAACAAAGTTGGTCAGGAAATGATAGATGTAGCAGCTCGTGCGCTCAACAATGCAATAGATATATTAAAGCCAGGTTTAAGAACTGGAGATATAGGTCAGGCTATAGAAGATACAGTTAAGAAAAATAAAGGTAAGATATACAAAATACCAACAATACTCGGAGGTCATGGTATAGGTTATGGAATACATGAAGATCCATTCGTACCAAACTTTGGAAAGGCTGGCGAAGGTGTCGTTTTAAAAGAGGGAAATGTTATAGCTATAGAGCCAATATTGACTGAAAATAGTACCGCTATGAATACTTTGTCTGATGGATACACTTTTGTAACGCAGGATAAAGGTTTGGCGGTTCATGTTGAGCACACTGTGGTTATTACAAAAGATGGGTGTGAGGTTATAACTATGGGATAAATTTTTATATAAAACTGACCCCCACTGCTGCTAGCAAGGGAGTCTTTAGTTTTTATTTTTGGTAACAGTAGTTTCTTTGAATAGTTCTGGAGTATTTTTATTAATGTATATATCATTTAAGAATACAAAACTTAGCCAAAATAAGTACCAGGTAATCATTAAAATAATACTAATTATTGCACCCTTTGTATCTTTAACACAATGTTCATCTTTCATACAAACTTAATGTTACTCCTATCTATGATAAGGTGTCAAATTACTCATTTTATCTGATATAATAAAAACATAATGTTACAAAATAATTTTGAGCAATCAAAAAATAAAAACCATGAAATAGGTGTTTTAAACTTTGCTGAACCTGATAAAAAAACTTTTGCCTCTATAGAAGATGAATTAAAATATCTTCGTGGTGAAGTAAAAAAGAATCAAGATAAAAATGATGAACAGTTTGAACAAGATCAAATAATATCTCAAGAAATAAAAATATATCATGAGACTACAGGGAGAGATTTATTGCATGAATCATATATTCAACCTGAAAAAAAAGGTCAAGAGATAGTTTTAAACCTTGCCCCTGAATCCCATGATGAAAATATGGAAGAGTATTGGGCTTTGATGAATAAAAATGGTATTTATAACACTTTGAATATTATAAAAAATAATAATAATCCGCACCTTGAAGATGATTTCCATAGGTTTTTAGTTGAATATATAAAGTCAGGTGTACAGATAAAAAACCTAAAAGAAAATGATACGGTAGATAAAAGTATAAAACAGACACTATACCAAGTATCTTTACCTGATTTTCAACAAAAAGATAGTACACAAAAACCAATAAAAGAGCTAATCTCTGTCATGGAACAGTTCTATGCAGGTATGACATCTATCGCAGAAGCGGGTAAGAAATTTGCTGATAGTAAAAATAATATGACTATCGAGCTTTCTATAGCTCAAAGTTCTGAAGAATTTATTTTTTATGTATCTATTCCAAATAACAAAACAGATCTTTTTGAAAAACATATACTTTCTGTTTTTCCAGAAGCAAAGATAGAGGTGGAACACAATGATTATAATATCTTTGATGAAGATGGTGTGTCTCTTGGTTCCGTTGCCTCATTTACAAAGCAAGGTATATATCCAATAAAGACATATGAACAGTTTGATGCTGACCCTATAAACGTTATTCTCAATTCTTTATCTAAAATACAAAGAGACGGAGAAGGTGCATCTATACAAATAGTATTCAATAATGTCGGAGATTATTATCAAAAACTTTATAGAGATGCACTGGATAATATTCTAAAAGGTGAAAGTCTAAAAAAGAGTACAGATATAAGACATACTATATGGGGTCAGTTTGCCAAAGTAGCAGGAGAAATAGGAAAAGAAGTTACTGATAGTGCATTTTCTGTTGATCAAAAAAAAGATGAAAAGGATGAAAAATATATAGATCAGATTGCAGTTGAGCAAATAAAAAATAAAATAGCTACACCTATAATAGAAACAAATATACGTTTGATTGCTTCAGCAAAAACTCGTATACGTACTGAAAATATATTATCTGATCTTGAGTCATCGTTCAATCAGTTTACAAATTCTCTTGGAAATAGTTTTAAATGGAACAGGATCAAAGATAATAATCTGAAAGAATTATTTTATCAGTATTCCTTTAGAATTTTTGATAGAGATCAGGTTTTACCTGTATCAATAAGAGAGATAGCTACTGTTATGCATTTTCCTATGACAACTCAGTCAAATTTTTCACCACAGCTGAAACAGTCAACAGCGGCAACTGCTTCAGCACCACTCGATATACCTAGGTCTGGTGAAGGTGTTTTGATTGGTAAAAATATACATAGAAATATAGAGCAGGATATATATATGACACCAGAGGATAGGCTTAGGCATATGTATGTAATCGGTCAGACCGGTGTAGGTAAGTCTAGTATTTTAAAAAATCTTATCATACAAGATATTAAAAATGGTGATGGTGTATGTTTTATAGACCCTCATGGAAATGATGTTCAGGATATATTGTCGCATATACCAAAAGAAAGATATGATGATGTAATTTATTTTGATCCTGGCTACACTGATAGACCTATGTCTTTGAACATGCTCGAATATGATCATTCAAATCCAGAGCAAAAAACTTTCGTTGTAAACGAGCTGTTTAGTATTTTCCAGAAACTATATGGTGCAAACCCTGAATCTATGGGACCTATGTTTGAGCAATATTTTAGAAATGCAACTATGCTCGTTATGGATGATCCGGACTCAGGCTGTACCATGCTCGATATATCTCGAGTTATGGCTGTAAAAAGTTTCCGTGATATGAAAATAGCACAGTGCAAAAACCCAATAGTAAAACAATTTTGGACTGAGATTGCTGAGAAAACTTCAGGCGAGTCAGGTCTTGTAAATATGATACCTTACATAACATCAAAGTTTGACGTATTTTCAGCTAATGAAATCATGCGACCTATCATCGCTCAAGAACAATCCTCGTTTAATTTTCGTGAGATAATGGATACCAAAAAAATTCTTCTTGTAAATCTTGCAAAAGGCCGACTAGGGGATATAAACTCAAACCTTATAGGTCTTATTGTTGTTGGGAAAATATTGATGGCTGCATTATCGAGAGTTGATTCTTTTGGAAAAGATATGAATCCATTTTACTTGTATATAGATGAGTTTCAAAATATAACAACGCCTTCTATATCAACTATATTATCAGAAGCTAGAAAGTATAAACTATCATTGACCATTGCCCATCAGTTTATAGATCAGCTTGATGATAAGATAAAATCTTCAGTTTTTGGAAATGTTGGAAATATGGTTGTTTATAGAACTGGTGCTGCTGATGCTGAGATTTTACAAAAGCAGTTTGAGCCAGTTTTTAAAGCATCAGATATTATGAATATAGATAACTTCAACGCTTATATTAAAATGCT
Organism: Candidatus Nomurabacteria bacterium; assembly: GCA_943356525.1. Lineage (GTDB taxonomy): Bacteria > Patescibacteriota > Minisyncoccia > Phycocordibacterales > CAIZLB01 > CAIZLB01. The sequence goes on from CALRFG010000001.1 coordinate 154,842, forward strand.
TTCTCATGGTAAACCTACAAAACCTTTTAATGTTCGTATTATGCCACAAGCAAAAGGGAATACAGATATAGTGGATTCATTGAAGGAGTTGTCTTATCTAAAATACGGAAAAGATAAAGACTTGATACGTGAGCAAATAAACACAAAATTTGCGAGTGATAAAGCAAAACCAAAGCCTACTCCGGATTTGAGTGCTTTTGGTTTGTAGTTGCTATAGTTATTTTATAAAGCTATAATTAAAAATATGAAAAAAAATTTAATTGTTAGTTTTTTATTACTGACTATAATATCAACTTCAGTTTTTGCTCAAGTTAACTCACCTAGTAAAGAAGTCGCTCCCTTGTTGGAGGTGCCTACAACTTTTCCAAATATAGATAGGACTTTGTATGATGAAGACGGTATATCTTTAATACAACCAAATTTTCCCAAAGATTTTCCTCTACCAGATAAAACTTCTACAAGTTCATTTGAAATGGATAATATTGCAAACGATTTGCCGTCTTTAGCACTTGACCCAAAAGATGTAAAACAGGGTGAATTAGCAGCTTGTTTTGATTATTATAATTTTGGGTCGGTGAACATAAGTTTGGCAACTGACCGTACAACATATGAATCAGGTGGATTACCTGCAATCATAACAGGTGAGGTAAAAAATAATAATAAATATCCACTTGTGGGTTTAGATATAAAAGCTAGATTGGTTAAAAATATACCCTCACCAGACTATATTCGTGCAGAGATTATGACACTTGATGAATTTGATATTGCAAAAAATATCACCATAAAAGCTAATGGTATCTACACTATACCGTCATATGGTTTGAATCTGCCACTAAACACACCTGCTGGCGATTATCAAATACTTTTTTATGCAGTTGAACAAAATAGGTTCAATATGTCAGGATTATCATTTACAAATGATATCATAGCGTCAAAAGTTGATTTTACCATAACAGGAAAAAATCCTGAACACATTTATCTTGATCAGACAAAAATAACAGTAGGTGGTAAACCTCATAATATAATGGCATTTGTAACTCAACATATACCAGATATAGAGATTCCTGTAATTATTCCTTTAAAAAATCCAAGTAATATTGATAAAAAAATGACGGTTACCTACGATTTGTATTCTTGGGATGCTTTACAGCAAGAAAATAAGATAAGTACAAAATCTGAAACTATTATGGTTCCAGCAAAATCATCTAAAAATCTAAAATACATTTTAGATAAAGGTGTGCTACCTGTGTATTATCTTACAATAACAGCTCAACCAGAAAGTCAAATAAAAGACAAATCTGTATTTAAGGAAAAAACTATGTCGAATATAAGATTTGTTATTATTGATTCATCAAAACCAAGAATAAACTTTACAGGTATAAACTCATTTCCTTTGAAGAAAGGGTCTGAAGCTACTCTTTTTACATGTTTTCATAATACAAATAATGGTATTGATTTAAATAATGTAAAAATAGAAACAGTTCTATATGATCAAGACAATAAAGAAATTTCCAGATTGGAATATAATGGTAAGACAACATCAGAGATCAGTGGGTTGATTAAAAAGTTTACAACAAAAAAAGATATTTTTAACTTTACTATCATAACAAAAATGTTTAATAGTAAAGGTGAGCAACTTGATTCTATTGAAAAAAAATATAGTTGTAATGATATTGACCCTAGTACTTGTCCAAAAAAATTAGATTTGATTTTAATCTCAAGTATTGCCGGGATAGCTGTTATATTGATATTGTTAATAGTTTTTATCTATAAAAAAATTAGAAATAATATATTAAAAAATAAATAAATAAAATATATGAAAAAATACTTTTGCCTAGTCTTGATATTGTTAAATCTTTATTTGCCTATACTTATGGTTTCAAAAATAGAAGCTGCTTCGGTTAGTACGTCTTTATATACAAATATTCATTCCAGACCGTATCAACCGGAAACGGGATTAATTGCATTAAGGGCTTTAGATGGGAGTAGTATAACAACAACTGTAAATAAAATTATAAACTTTGTGCTACCTAATGGTGGAACTGCTTCCACATATTCAAATCTAAACATAGGTGAGTCAATTAAATTAAGTCAAAATGATACTTCTGCATCATGGTTTCAGGCAGGTGGATGGAGTGATTCACCTAACTCTGATGGCATATGGTATAGAACAACATTTGGAAACGGTGGTGTGGCATATTTTAGTGAATCAAGACCAGTCGATTTTTCCAAAGTTAGTATAACAAGTGACAATCCGTCTGTTTTAGAATGTAGTCCTACTTGGGGTTGTACGGCAAAGAACCCTGGTTATGCTACTATGATTGTTAGTTTTCCTCAAGCTAATCGTAATAGTACTAATAGATTCTTAAGTGGGAATTTTGGCTTTGGTGTGATTAATATTGGTGCGACGACTGCTGGTACAGGAGGAAATCTTACTGACATAATATCTGCTACATATTCATTTGATCCTATATATTATGGAGTGACTGTAGCACCTAGACCAAATCAAAATGCTGTAGTAAGTTGTCTTACACCTACAAATATGTCTACAAGTGGAGGAACTTTCAATTGGAAATACACTGATGCTGAGGGTGATGCTCAGTCAAACTATCACTTTCAATTAGCAACAGATCCTGGTTTTGCTAATATAATATATAAAACTGTTCAAGGTTGGGGAAATGGTGGCATGACAACAACAGGTGGAAGCGTTGTTATACCAAATGGTACACTCTTTCCGGGTGTAACTTATTACACAAGAATTCAATCTTATAATGGTGTAAATGGATGGGGTAATGGTTTTCAAAATTGTGCTGGAAATTTTACTACATTGACTATACCACAACCAACAGGATTTAGTGCCACTTGCGCAGATAATGGTGATAAATCGACTGTAAAATGGGTTAATCCAGTTGGATATGATAGTATATATTTTCGAGCTACAGATGTAACTGTACATCCAGATGTTACATTATCCGATGCTTTAAAGGGAATTTGGGACAAGATTGGACTGTATCAAGAACTTTTTAAAGAAGAAGTTCAAGGTAATTCGTATACTTTTGATACAATACCTGGACATGAATATCTTTTGTGGATACACACAAAAGACAAAAATATAACTCCTCCTAATTGGAGTCCAATTCTGGTACTTCCAACACTTCTTACATGTTCCATACAAGCTGGTGTATGTGCAACTGACTTTCAAGGAAAACAGATTAAAGATACATGTGCTACAAAAGGACCTGCTACAAATATGCAAAAAACTGATACACAATACACTTGGAAATGTCCTTCAAATGACCCTATAGCTCCTGCAACCTCTTGTGCTAGAGACATAACAGATGTACCACCCCCACCTACTACACCTACTACACCACCAACTACTACACCTACACCAGTTATATCTATCAAGAAAACTCCTTTAGTTGTTTTAGATAAAAATGGTTCATGTACCTTAGATTGGACAATAACAAGTCTACCGAATGGTGCAAGTTGTTCACTTAGTGGTTGGGGTGTTAACGGTACGGGTATTACTAGTAAAAGTATACCACTAAAAGATAAAGCTACAATATATAATCTGCAATCAAGTCAAAGGTATACAATAACTTGTTCAGGTTCACCACTTACAGCACCAATATCAGCTTCAGTTTTATGTCGAGTAAATACTGATATTAATGAAATTTAGTTAAGAGATTAATTTAAATAAAAACCGTAATATTGATAATTACGGTTTTTTTATTTTATATTTTCAAACAGCTCATCAATACCAATTTTTTCTCGAGCTGAATATTTGATAACCTTATTACCTTCAAATGTTTTTTCTATAACATCTAGAGCCTTAAAAACTTCATTTTGTTTTAACTTGTCAAATTTGTTTGCGATTATAACTATGTCTTTTTTATGTTCTTTTAGAAAATTATAAAAATTGATATCATCGACAGTTGGACCAACTTTTGCATCTATTATTAAAACAACTTTTCTTGGGTTTGTGTTTTCACTAATAAAATACCATTCTATGATACGGGCTATCTTATCTCTTTGTGTATGAGATCCTCGAGCAAATCCATAACCAGGTAAGTCGACCAAGTAGAACTCTTCATTTATAAGATAAAAATTGGCCTCAGCAGTAAATCCTGGAGTGGAGGACGATCGAGCAAGTTTATTTCTCCCAACCAATGTGTTTATAACAGAAGATTTACCTACGTTTGATCTACCTATAAAAGCCACTTGAGGCAATACCTCTAGAGGTAGTCCTGTATCATGTACTGCTCCTTTTAGAAATATCGCTGATTTTATAATTTGAGGGTTTGTCATGTTGTGCCTCAGGCGGGACTCGAACCCGCACGACATTGCTGTCAAAAGATTTTAAGTCTTTCGTGTCTACCATTCCACCACCAAGGCATACATCGCTTTATTTCCAACAGCGTGAGGCGTAGGCCGGATTTGAACCGGCGAATATCAGTTTTGCAAACTGCCGCGTTAAACCACTTCGCCACTACGCCTTGTCTATATTTATAACATATTTACTTATGTATTTCCACTGAGACTTTCTTTCGTTTTTATTTAGTAAAATGATATAATACTCACATGTCAACAGAAAACAACATAACCTTCGAATCCGATAAATTCAAATACAAATCAAGGGTTATACTAGGACAAACTCAAGTACCAGGTATGACAAAGTTTTTATTGGGTAAGGGTATAGTTAAGAATGAGAGGCAGGCAATGAATATTTTATTAATAACAACGGTACTATTTCTAGGATTAAGTATATTTATTATATATACTAATTTTTTTAAACAACCTGATATACCACAAATGTCTGATGAAGAGCGACAATTATTTTTTCCAGGATTAAAACAAACTCAATAATATGAGAATTCAAAATAACAAAGGATTTACTCTTATAGAGCTAATGGTAGTTATATCAATAATAGGATTACTTTCAAGTATTGTTTTAGCCTCACTTAAAGACGCGAGAGATAAGGCGAATGTTACAAAATTTAAAGCTGAGATAAAACAAATGATTAATGCTTTAGAATTATATCGAGGGGATAATGGAAAGTATCCATATGAAGGTGAGTCTTACAGTTATGCAATAAGCAATGCCAATAGTATTGAACAACTAACCTATAATGATGATTTATTTTCAAATTATTTATCAAAATATATGAAAACTTGGCCTAAAGTTCCTGCAAATTCCTATGCTCAAGCTTCAGTTGCTTGGCGGTATATTTCTAACGGAACTAATTCTAGTGTTGCAAATTTATATAGATGTAAAGGTGATTCAGCATTACCTAAATATATGATATGGATATATGCTAATAACCCATTATTATTTAATGCTTTTCCTGAGCTAAATACAATAGAACAAATTAGAGATGGATTCTTAGCTTTTCCTCCGTCACAATACAAATGCTTCTCCCTTAAATAGTCTGAGTTTAATATTGAAAAACAAAAAAGAAGATTATAACAAAAATCTTCTTTTTTAATTTTACAATAATTTAACCTTAAATAACCCTAAAAATCTCCTGTCTATGTTTCTCACCTCTATCTATTTCAAAAGACAGGAAAGGTAACATGCCTACTCTTGTCTTCTTTTTTATATCATTACGTATATCTGTCACATTTCTTGTTAAAAAGTCTATAACGGCGTTTTCTTGACTCTCAGGCAATACAGAAACACGTATCACAGTGTTATTGCTATGATCCGCTTGGACTATGGAAGTGATAGTTATAAGTGACTGTCCACCAGAATTTTTGGATATATATTCATCTATAACTTTTCTTATCACTGATTCTGACCTACCTCGACTTACTTGTTTATCTCTTGGGTTATTGTTTTTCATATTTGTATTATTTTATTATTTTTCTACTACAGAGAAAGCTTGTATGATGTCTCCCATAACTATCTCTATTTTAGCTTCGACCATAAGACCACACTCTGTATCTACCTCTACTGATTTTACTTGTGAACGAGCATGTTGAAGTTCAACTATCTCACCACGACCGATTTCATTTTCACGTCTCATGATCTTAACTTTGTCACCTAAGTTTATACGACCTGAAACAACCAAACCTCCAAGAACTTGTTTTGTTTTATTTGCATTGAAAATTTTAAGAACTTTAAGACTACCATGACTTTCTTCTTCAAGTATCTTTGGCGCTTTTGATCTAGCCTCATTCTCTAACCATTCTGAAAGTTTGTATATTATATCAAATGTCTCTATTTTTAGATTTAGTTGATTGGCTAAGTTTTTGGCAACATTGTCAACTTTAGTATTGTATCCAACTATTACAGAATCTTTAGACCCTTGTGCTAGTTTTACATCGTTCTCGTTTATATCTCCTGTCTCAGCTCTAACTATACGTAGCTCTATGTTATCGAACTTTATCTTAGCTATCTCTTGCTTAACAGCATCAAGTGTTCCAACGGTATCAGTTTTTAGAACAATAGGTAATGTCCAATTATTATCAACCTCAAGACCATATAGTGCTCTGATATTTGCAGGTATTTTTGTTATAACTTTTTCTTTATTTTCAGCCTCTTTTATCTCATTTTCCAACGCTATCATTTTCTTTTGTTCTGTAGCCAATAGCTCAGCGGTATCTTTATCTTCACACATAATACATATGTCTCCAACTCGTGGTGTTTCTACCCAGCCTACAAGTCTCACAGGTTGTCCTGGTTCAAAGCTCTTTTGAGGTTTACCTTCAAAATTTTCTATAATGCGCACTGGGGATATAGCTCCACCTGAAACTATAAACGATCCTACTTTAAGTGTTCCGTTTTTAACTATCATTGTTGCATGTATTCCTCTTATCTTATCTCTACCGGACTCGATAACTATACATTCAGCAGGAACATCATAAGCTGCTTTTATATCAGCAACATCAGACATAAGTATTATCATATCAAGAAGATCATTTACACCATCACCAGTTTTTCCTGAGAAGGGTATAAAAGAAATGTCACCTCCATAACCCTCTACAAAGATACCGTTTTCCGCCAATGATTGTTTTGTCTTTTCTATATCAGCACCTACTTTGTCCATCTTTGATACTCCTATGAAAAAGGGTACATTGGCGTCAGTTATTGATTTTAAAGCATCAAGAGTTTGAGGTTTAACACCGTCTTCCGCTGAGACAATAAGTATAGCTATGTCAGCTGATCTAGCACCTCTGTCTCGCATAGTAGTGAATGACTCATGTCCCGGTGTATCTAGAAATGTTATTTTTCCATCATTGTGATTTATCTCATAAGCTGACATCTTTTGTGTTATACCACCAACTTCGCGCTCAGCTGTATTTGCTTTTCTTATATAGTCCAAAAGAGTTGACTTACCATGATCAACATGACCCATGATTATAACTACAGGATTTTTTTGTCTTATATCTAAACCATCGAGTATTTGTATAGTTTTAACAAGGTTACTTGATTTTCCACTTATACGTGTTTTAAGTGTCGGAGCTTGTTTAACTTTTTTAACTCTAGGTCTTTTATAATACGGAACATATTCTGTTCTAGGTGCTTCTCTTGATGAATCTTTTTTTACAAATCTATTGTTTACCGCAGGTCTTGCTGTTGAGGTTGTATCTTTGCTTTTATTTATAAAAGTTTTTGCAAAAGCTATACCTCTTTCCTCTATCTTTTTCTTTTCATCTTCTTTCTTTTGTATCTCAGCTTTTTCTTCTTTTGTTATTACTTTGGATTTAAACATTGTAGGTGAATGTTTAACCTGATGTTTTTCAACTACTTCATTTTTTGTATCAGTGCTAGTATCTTCAACTTTTTTATCTTCAGTTTTTATACTTACTATCTTATTTTTATTCTCATAAAATTTAGAAGCATTTTCAAACCAACTATTTTGATCTTCGACTTTAACATTTTTCTTATCCTCAGTTTCTTTACTCACAGCAAAGGTTCTAGAACTTGCTCTAGGTACTATAGTCACAGCTTCTTTTGTGACAGTTTTTTTAGCTCTACTTTTAGTTGTTTTTTCCTCCTCTTTCTTGTCCTCTAGTTTGTCATCACTGAAAATACTTCCGAAAGCGTTACCGAAAGCTCCTCCAAATGCGCTATCGTCGTTTTGATTTTTATCACTTATCATAGTATATTAAATATACACTTTTTTAAGAAAAATACAATATTATCAATATGTTTTCACGTTTTATCAAATTTACAAAAAAACAGCACCAATCAAAGGGTCATATGAAAAAATACTTCGATTATGCGTCTCAGACCCCAACTGACAGCAGGGTTTTGAAAGTGGTACAAAATGCCTCAAGTAAACTATTTTACAATCCCGGAGCTTTGTATTCAAATGGAGTTATTTCGAGTAAAATCTTGAAAGATTCAAGAAATAAGATAGCAAGTGTATTATCTGATAAGTCTTTAAATTCAGTTCATCCCAATGAGATTATTTTTACTAGTGGCGGGACAGAATCAAATAATATTGCCATACAAGGTGTGGTTGATAAATGGTATGAAAATAAAAATTACGAGTATTCAGAAAAACCACATATCATTATTTCTGAGATAGAACATCCTGCAATATACAATGTTGTTGAAAGTTTAAAAAAGCAAAACAAAATAACATTTTCAAAAATAAAAATAAATAATGACGGTTTGATTGACTTACAAAATTTAAAAGACCAACTATTGGAAAATAAAAATACCATACTTGTATCTATTATATTGGTTAATAATGAGATAGGATCTATACAACCGATACGAGATATTGCTTCAATTGTGAGAAAAGCTCGTGGAAGCGGGTTATATCCATTATTGCAAAGCGATGCTTGTCAGGCTGTAAACTACCTAGCTATGCCTTTTGATAGAATGGGAGTGGACTTAGTTTCTTATGATGCCTCAAAGTTCTATGGTCCTAAAGCTATTGGTTTTTTGTATATAAAAAGAAACACTCCAATAAATCCAGTTTATTTTGGTGGGGATCAAGAGTACGGCATGAGACCTGGAACAGAAAACTTACCTGCTATAGTTGGGATGGTAAAGGCTTTAGAAATAATTTTTCAAGAAAAAGAAAAAGAAATAAAAAGATTATATAAATTACAACAATATATATTTTCAAAAATAGAAAAAATGAAAAATGTCACAATAAACGGTTCGACACTTCAAGAAAAAAGAATAGTAAATAATATAAATATTTGTTTTCCAGGAAATGATTCGGAGTTTTTACTTTTCAAAATGGATAAACTCGGATATGAGGTTTCTACAGGTACGACGTGCCAAAATAAAAAAGAAGATAGCAGATCTATATCTGTTCAAGCTTTGGGGGGAGATTGTGCAGGATCGAGTCTGAGGATAAGTTTTGGAAGATTTACAACTATGGGTCAGGTAAGGGGGCTGGTCAGTGCTATTTCAAAGATATAGACAGATGTGCTAAACTTCACTTTATGCAAACATCATTAGAAAATAAAAGACATTCCTTGGCCCATGTATTAGCCGGAGCCATACTTAAGCTTTTTCCCGATGCTTTAATGACGATTGGTCCTGCGGTTGAAAATGGTTTTTATTATGATATTGATTTTCCTTCAAATTCTCCTAAAGAAGAGGACTTTACAAAAATCCAAGATGAGATGAATAATGTTTTGAAAGCCTGGGCAGAACAAGAAAAAAGTTTTATTCAACAAAAAGTTTCAGAATCTGAGGCGAAAGAATTTTTCAAAAATAATCCATATAAACTAGAACTTATACAAGGTGTAGTGGAGAGAGGTGAAGAGATAACTTTGTATGTGTCAGGAAAAGGAACTAAATATGAGTTTACTGATCTTTGTCGTGGAGGTCATGTTGAAAATACTTCAGAGATAGATGAAGGGTCTTTTATGCTAGATAAGATTGCCGGGGCGTACTGGAGAGGAGATGAGAAAAATAAAATGCTTGTGCGTATATATGGTTTGGCTTTTGAGACAGGAGAAGAGTTGGATTTATTTATTCACAATCGTGAGGAGGCTAAGAAAAGGGATCATAGAAAGTTGGGAAAAGAATTGAAACTTTTTACTATCTCAGATCTAGTTGGTTCAGGTCTACCTTTATTTCAACCAAAAGGTGCAGTGCTAAGATATGAATTGGAAAAATATTTGTGGTCTCTTCATAAAGATAAAGGTTATCAAAGAGTTTGGACACCTCATCTTGCTAAAGCAGAACTTTATCATACCTCAGGTCATGGGCAACATTATCTTGATGATATGTTTTCGGTACATGGCGGAACTTCAAAGGAAGATTTTTATTTAAAACCCATGAATTGTCCTCATCACATGCAACTGTTTGCTGACAATCAATTTTCATATCGTGATATGCCTGTAAAATATTTCGAACCAGGTACTGTGTATCGTGATGAAAAAACAGGGCAACTTTCAGGATTAACTCGTGTTCGTGCTCTTACCCAAGATGATGGACATTTATTTTGTCGTACAACTCAGATCAAGGAAGAGGTAAATATTATTGTAAATATAATAAAAGAATTTTATACAACAATGGGTATGATGGATGGATATTGGGTTAGACTTTCTCTTCGTGGTGATGATAAATCAAACTACCTTGGATCTGATGAAGTATGGGAGACTGCTGAGAAAGCTTTAACAGATATTTGCAATGAAAACAGTTTAAATTATAAACCTGAAAAAGGTGAGGCTGCTTTTTACGGTCCAAAGTTAGACTTTATGTTTAAGGATGCAATAGGTCGTGAGTGGCAGTTAGCAACTGTTCAACTCGATTTTAACCTACCAGAACGGTTCAATCTTTCATATGTCAATGAAAAAGGTGAGGACGAAAGACCTGTTGTTATACATCGCGCCATCTCTGGTTCTATAGAGAGATTTTTAGGTGTTGCCATAGAACATTTTGCTGGAGCGTTTCCACTTTGGCTTTCACCAATTCAATTGAAGATTGTTCCAATAGGTGAGAGACAATTAGATTTTGCACATGATTTATTTAAGAAAATAATCAAGACTGATATACGAGTTGAGATTGACCAAAGCAACGAGGGGCTTGGTAAAAAAGTTCGTGCTGCAAAAGTTGATAAGATACCATACTTGGTTGTTGTAGGAGATAAAGAGATAGAGTCAAATACTTTTTCATTAGAAGGGAGAGGAGATGAGAAAGTAACAGGTTTGAGTTTTGAGGAGATGATAAAGTTTTTGCAAGATAAAATACAGAGTAAAAGTTTGTAATAATGAAAACCTATTCTATAATCGGTAATAATTCAGAAGAAATAGATAAAATTTTTCAAGAAAAAGAGTATCTCAGAGATGATGTAAATCCAGAATTTGTCATCTCATATGGAGGTGATGGTACACTTTTGAAAAGTGAACATAAATATCCCAGTATACCAAAACTATTTTTAAGAAATAGTCTCATTGGCAATCTTGGTTTTCGTGATTCAAATGAAATTATTTTAGAAAAATTTTTTGCAAATTTATTAATAATAAAAAAATATTTTAAAATTGAAGCTGAAATAAAAGGTAGAAAAATAATCGCAGTGAATGAATTTTCTCTAAAAAATAAAAACCCAAGACACAGTATACGTTTTGATGTTTACATAAATGATAAGAAAATTTTGAATCACATTATCGGGGATGGGCTTATGGCTTCAACTCCGATCGGTTCGACAGGGTATTATCGATCGATAACAAGGTCAACTTTTGAGTTAGGAATAGGTATAGCTTTTAACAATACAACAGAGCAATATAATCACATGGTCTTGAAAGAGGATTCTATCATCAAGGTTGTTATTTTACGTGGTCCAGCTTTTTGTTATGTTGATAATCATGAAGAAGAGATTGTTATAGAGGAAGGTGATGAGATTTGTATTAAAAAGTCTGAGGATTTTTTACATATGTTTGCATAAGATAAGTCAATAAACCCCGCTTGACATATATGCTATACTCTTTCATATGCCACCATTAAACAACTTTACTACACGTGCCAAAGAGGCTATACGCCGTGCACATGAACTTGCTATCGAAAGGGGGCAAACCAACGTTTCGCCTATGCATTTACTCGTTTCTTTACTAACTCAGGAAGATTCTGTGGTTATTTCATTACTTGAAAAGATGGATGTTGACTATATATTAATGACTGATAACGCTTTTGAAGCCATAGATGGAGATTCAACTATTTCAAATACTTTGTCACCTGCTTATCAGCTTTTTCTTACTCCAGAGCTTATAGCTCTTATGGAAAATTCTGGAAAAGTCGCAACCGAGATAAAAGACAACTTCGTATCAGTTGAACATCTTTTTACTGCACTTTTTGATAGTATGACTCCTGCTCGTGAGCTTATAGAAAAGTTTAAGATAGATAAAGAAAAATGTATATCAACTTTAGAATTTTTAAGATCACAAAAAGATGCAAAAGGTGTAGAGGGAAATACTGATGCAAAAAAATCTAAAGCACTTGCCAAATTTACTCGCAATTTAACAGCACTTGCTCGAGATAATAAACTAGATCCTGTTATAGGACGTGACTCTGAGATCGCTCGTGTCATACAGATACTTTCTCGTCGTACAAAAAATAATCCAATACTTCTAGGTGAAGCTGGGGTTGGAAAGACTGCTATAGTTGAAGGCCTTGCAAACCGCATCGCTATGGGTGATGTCCCAGAGTCACTGAAAAACAAAGAATTACTTTCACTTGATATGGGATCGCTGGTCGCTGGTACAAAATATCGAGGTGAATTTGAAGATAGATTAAAAAATATATTGAAAGAGATAGAAAAATCAGACGGAAAAGTTATTTTATTTATGGACGAAACGCATACTATAGTTGGAGCAGGAGGTGCTGAAGGATCACTAGATGCATCAAACATGTTAAAGCCTGCCCTTGCTCGCGGAGAGTTAAAGGCTATAGGTGCAACAACACTTCGTGAATATCAAAAGCATATTGAAAAAGATCCAGCTTTGCAAAGACGTTTTCAACCTGTATACGTTGAAGAGCCTTCTATTGAAGATGCCACCGCAATACTTCGCGGTCTTAAAGAAAAATATGAACTATTTCACGGTGTTCGTATACTTGATGAAGCTATAGTTGCTGCGGTCTCTCTATCATCTCGATATATACCAGATAGACAATTGCCAGATAAAGCGGTTGACCTTATAGACGAGGCTGCCTCTACTCTAAAGATTTCTTTGGAAAATAAACCACAAGTTATAGAAGATGCACACAGAAAGATACTTCGTCTTGAGATTGAGAAACAAGCCCTTTCAAAAGATCCGGAAAATAAAGATATAAAAACTCGTATTAAAGGTATAGAAAATAATATAAAAGAAATTAAAGATTCTGTATCAGATGTTGAAGGAAAGTGGAATATTGAAAAAGAGTTGATAACAGCTATTAAGGATTTAAAGAAAAATATAGAAACATTAACTCAAGAGTCTAACAAAGCAGAAGCAAAAGCCGATCTTATAAAAGCCGCTGAGATTCGTTATGGAAAATTACCTATCATGCATTCTGATCTTGAAAATAAAATCAAGAAACTTCGAAAACTAGATACAACAAAAAGAGTGCTTAAAGAAGAGATAAACGAAGCTGACATTGCCTCTGTTGTTTCTTCATGGACTGGCATACCTGTGTCACGCATGTTGGAAGAAGAGATCAAAAAACTTTCCAAGTTGGAAGAAGTTCTTAAGGCAGAAGTTATAGGACAAGACGATGCTGTTAAGAAGATATCAGATACTATAAAAAGATCTCGTATGGGTATACATGATCCGTCCCGTCCACTAGGTTCATTCATATTCTTGGGTCCAACAGGTGTTGGTAAAACAGAGCTTACAAAATCTCTTGCCAAGTTTATGTTCAATGATGATAAGGCTTTGATACGCGTAGATATGTCAGAATTTGCTGAGCGTCATACAGTTTCAAAACTTATCGGTGCACCTCCAGGTTATGTAGGACATGAAGACTCAGGTACACTTATAGATAAAGTTAAACACAGACCTTATTCAGTTATACTTTTTGATGAGATAGAAAAAGCTCATCCGGAAATATTTAACATACTACTTCAAGTGCTAGACAACGGTCGTTTAACTGATTCAAAAGGAAAAACTGTAAACTTCAAAAATACTATTATTATCATGACATCAAATATTGGTGCTCAATTTATCGATAAGATGCAAAGTATTGGTTTTTCTTCAGCTGATAATGATGCCGATGTGTATGCAGGTGTTAAAGATAAAGTAATGTCATCTTTGAAAGATTATTTTAAACCTGAGTTTTTGAACAGACTTGATGAGATTATATTATTCGATGTATTGTCACATAATTCTATTAGAAAAATTGTCGACATAGAAGTTAAAAAAGTTCAAACAAGACTTTTGGAAAAAGGTATACATCTAGTTTTCAAAGATGCGGTTTATGAGTTGTTGGCTAAGGAAGGGTATAACCCACAATACGGTGCACGTCCTTTGAGACGACTTATTCAAAGTAAAGTTTTGACACCACTTGCATCTATGATGATAGATAAAGGTTTGATTGCTAATAGACAAGTTATTATTGATGTTGATAAACAAGGAGAGTTGAGTTTTGAGGATAAGGCTTTGGTTAGTGTTCGTGAGGTTAAGGATGTAAAAGATGCGAAGGTTGAGAAAATCAAGAAAGTAGGAAAGAAAAAGAGTTTGGTGAATAAGAGATAGGTGGTGTGGCTTTAATTGTGGTGAATTCGCTGTAATTAAAAATAGAGTGGTGTGGTTCTAATGTTATTGAATTCAATAACATTAGATATGTATTAAGTTTGTTATATATAATTATTAAAAAAATTTAAAACTATGAAAAAAATAAATACAAAAACAAAAATGTTATTTAAGTTACCTGCTATAAATAATCAACATTTTTACAGAAAAATTAAAAACAAAATAGACCCAACTCATAAAGATTATGATCCAAGGTTGCATTATTTAGTGGAAAAGCATTTAAATTAAGGTGTTTCTGGTTTTTGAATATATATCTTTACTTTACTAAGTCTTGTGCGTTTCTTTATCATTTCTTTATGAGAACTTTAACCTGATTTTGTTAAGGTTTAAGGATGAAAAACATTAAAGTAAAAAATATAGATATATCAATAATTTCAAAAGATAAAAATGAGTATATATCATTAACGGATATTATTAAAGCTAAAGATGGAGATTTCTTTATTTCTGATTGGCTTAGAAATAGGAATACTATTGAATTCTTAGGTATCTGGGAACAATTAAATAACACAGATTTTAACTATGGCGAATTCGCCATAGTTAAAAGTTATGCCGGATTAAATAATTACAAATTAAGTGTTAAAGAATGGATCAAAAAGACCAATTCTATAGGATTACAAGCAGTCTCAGGTCGTTATAAGGGTGGAACATTTGCACATAAAGATATTGCCTTTGAATTTGCTATGTGGATTAGTCCTGAGTTCAAACTTTGTCTTATAAAAGAGTTTCAAAGATTAAAAGATGAAGAATCTTCAGATAGAAGATTAGAATGGAATGTAAATAGATATTTAACCAAAATTAATTACAAAATCCACACAAACTCAGTAAAACAAAATATAATCATTCCAAATAAAATAAAAAACTCAAGCATTATATACGCCAACGAAGCAGATATTTTAAATATGGCATTATTTGGTATAACTGCAAAAGATTGGAAGTTGAATAATAAAGATTTAGAAGGGAATATGAGAGACTATGCAGATGTTATTCAGTTAATATGTTTATCAAATCTAGAGGTCTTGAATAGTGAGTTTATAAAATCAGGACTCGGTCAAAAAGAAAGATTGATAAAGTTAAATGAAATAGCTATATCTCAGATTACTTTGTTGGTAAACAATAATACTATCAAGAAACTTATCTGAGTTTAAAGGCATCGAAATCGATGCCTTTAACAACTTGTTTATCCAACCTGGTTGAATTCGACCAGGTTAATAACCTCAATTTGCCTTTTACCTCAAAAAAAGATATATTGTAGCTACGCGCAGATGGCGGAGTGGTCAATCGCATCTGACTGTAAATCAGACGTCTTCGGGCTACGTAGGTTCAAATCCTACTCTGCGCACCAATATAATAGACACATTATATTTATAAAATAAATTTTAAAAAAATATGCCACAAAAGAAAATAGTTAAATTAAGACATAAAAAATCAGGACAAGTTATAATCATGAGAAAATCTGGTAAACCAGGTTCTTCAACTATGCCAAAATTGAAACTGAAAAAATATAATAAAGTTACAAGAAAGAGAGAAGTTTTTGAAGAAGCGAAGAGATAATCCTCTTAATAAAATGGTCCCGAAAGGGTCTTTTTTAATTTACAAGATCCATGCTAGTATATGTCACAAGGGTCCATAGTTTCAATGGTAAAACATCGCACTCCAAACGCGAGGTTCTAGGTTCGAGTCCTAGTGGGCCCGCCAAAATAACGAGCATAGCGATTATATTTTTCCAGGGTGCCGAACGAATGTTCGGCCGAGCAAAACATTTGTGTTATAATACACCCCATGACATCACTTACACTCATCATATCATTTATCTTCGGGACCATTATCGGTAGTTTTCTTAACGTAATCATTTACCGTATAAACACAAACTTAAGCATCAGTCGTGGACGGTCAAAATGTTTTTCTTGTAACCGAGGATTAGAACCCAAAGACCTTGTCCCGGTATTTTCATACCTATTTTTCAAAGGACGTTGTCGAACATGTAAATCTAAGATCTCTATGCAATACCCTCTAGTTGAGGTATTAACGGGTGTAATGTTCACCCTAATAACATATTTTTATTTCTTTGACGGAGCTGTTTTTATAGGAAATAATATATTTAATGGTGGTTTAGTTTTACAAGGATTAACTCAAACTCCTTTTATAAAATACCTTTTCTACGCTTTTGACTTGACTACGTTATCTATACTTATAGCAATATTTGTCTATGATTTTAAACATAAAATTATTCCTGACAAACTAGTATATACAGGTGCTTTGATAATGTTTGTTAAAGCTGTTATAGGTATATTTATTTTTAAATTAACTGACCTAGAAGCTGCATTAATCTTGTTAGCTGGACCATTAGTTGCATTACCGTTTGCTTTATTTTGGTTAGTATCAGGTGGACGATGGATGGGGTTAGGAGATGCTAAACTTGCACTTATCGTTGGTTGGGGATTGGGTATATCTTATGGATTTACAGCGCTGATGTATTCTTTTTGGATTGGAACTATTGTTATTATTGGATTGAGTTTAGTCAGGGAAATGTTGCAAGCTTTTTCTACACGTAACAATGCATTGGGTTTAAGGATAAAATTTTTACAAAACCAGAAAATGAAATACTTTACTAGTAAAATACCGTCTTATAAACTTAGATCTGAGATACCTTTTGGACCGTTTATTATAGTCGCATTTTACATGATATATTTTGTAGGTAGAAATCTTTTGTGGTGGTTATAGCCGATCATTTTACTCGTATTTTTATTGACTTTTTCAGAATTATCAACATATTGTAATAGCCTTTGATGTAAAGCTTGACTTTGTTTTCGTTTCGAGTATAATAGACACCCATACGGTATAGAAATAATACTCTTAAAAGCTAGAAGCATTTAAGAAAAATTTCTAAGACAAATACCTTGAAAATTAAATAGAATACATACATCATAATATGCATCATAGATTTTATATGATGCAAGAACATTGTACTGATTTTGTACAATGAGCAAGAATTTATATTATTAATTTAATTTAAATCAAATCCTTTCTTTTGTTCTGTTTGAGTTTTTTTAATTAGAGTTTGATCCTAGCTCAGGATGAACGCTGGCGGCGTGGATAAGGCATGCAAGTCGAACGGAGACTTATTGAGATTACATCAAGATCTGTCTTAGTGGCGAACGAGGTAGTATAACATAGGTATCTTCCCCTAAGTCGTGAATAACATATCGAAAGATATGCTAATACACGATAGTCTCTACGGAGTAAAGTTTCAACGCTTAGGGACGAGCCTATCTGATATCAGCTAGTTGGTAAGGTAATGGCTTACCAAGGCTATGACGTCTAGAGGAGCTGAGAGGCTGACCCTCACCGATGGGACTGAGACACGGCCCATACACCTACGGGTGGCTGCAGTCGAGAATTTTCCGCAATGGACGAAAGTCTGACGGAGCGACGCCGCGTGGTTGATGAAGTGCTTAGGCATGTAAAAACCTTTTATGAGGGAAAAAGTTTATTGATTGTACCTCATGAATAAGGGGTTGCTAAACTCGTGCCAGCAGCAGCGGTAATACGAGTGCCCCAAGCGTTATCCGGAATTATTGGGCGTAAAGGGTGAGTAGGTGGTTATATTAGTCTTGTGTTAAAGCCTTCGGCTCAACCGAAGATATGCATAGGAAACGGTATAACTAGAGTATGTGAGAGGTGTGTAGAACTCATGGAGTAGGGGTGAAATCCGTTGATATCATGGGGAATACCAAAAGCGTAGGCAGCACACTGGCACATTACTGACACTGAATCACGAAAGCGTGGGTAGCGAATGGGATTAGATACCCCAGTAGTCCACGCCCTAAACGATGTACTCTAGTTTTTTGGGGAATCGACCCCCTGAGAGACTAAGCTAACGCGATAAGAGTACCGCCTGGGTAGTACGACCGCAAGGTTAAAACTCAAAGGAATAGACGGGGACTTGCACAAGCGGTGGATTATGTGGTTTAATTCGTAGGTAAACGAAGAACCTTACCAAGGTTTGACACCTAACTGAAAGTCCTAAGAAACTAGGACCCTCGCAAGACAGTTAGGCAGGTGATGCATGGCCGTCGTCAGTTCGTGGTTTGAATTGTTCCCTTCAGTGGGGTAACGAACGCAACCCTCGTCGTGTGTTACAAGTGTCACACGAGACTGCCCAGCCTAAAGCTCAGAAACTTATATCGCAAGATATATAGTTTGTGATTTCTAGGCTGGGAGGAAGGCGAGGATGACGCCAGGTCCGCATGTCCCTTTGACATCTTGGGCTACACACATAATACAATGGTCGGTACAACGCGACGCAATGGGGCGACCCGGAGCAAACCGTTTAAAACCGGCCTCAGTTCGGATTGAAGTCTGCAACTCGACTTCATGAAGCTGGAATCGCTAGTAATCGCAGGTCAGACATACTGCGGTGAATACGTTCTCAAGTCTTGTACTCACCGCCCGTCAACTCAAGGGAGCCAGGAGTACCCGATATCTCACCATGTGTGGGACTACGGTAAGCTTGGTAACAGGGAGTAAGTCGTAACAAGGCACGGGTAGCGGAAGCTGTTCGTGGATTTATTCAAGTGAAAACTGTCTATGTCACCTGATTTATCAGGTTGCATCAGATTTATAACGGTCGTTACTGATTTTTTAAGCAATTAAAACTTCAACAGTTCTTATATGCTGTCGTTCATATAAGCGAAGAAATTCGTAAAATTTTGACACTTTGGAAAGACAGAGACTTAAACAGAACAAAAGAAATTGTTTGATTAAGTTAAGTTAATAATAATTCTTCTAATATTATGATGTCGTGATTTGTTAAATAAACTAAAATATGTATAATAGTTATACGTAGTATTTTTTCTTATGGGAAAATAACTACACATAGTGTGTTATAACACATGCGCGCGTAGCTCAGTTGGTAGAGCGCTCGACTGATACTCGAAAGGTCCTTGGTTCAAATCCAAGCGCGCGCAC
>CALRFG010000002.1 GCA_943356525.1 Candidatus Nomurabacteria bacterium
TGTGCGGATTTAACAGAATCAACTCAGATGAATCTTTTTCGAGATCGATTCCCTGATCGATTTATAGAGATAGGTGTAGCAGAACAAAACCTTGCTTCAGTAGCCTCAGGGATGGCTGCAATGGGTAAGATACCAGCCATGACATCATACGCCATGTTCTCACCAGGACGTAACTGGGAGCAGATTAGGACAACTATATGCTATAACGACCGAAAGGTTATTATTGCAGGATCTCATGCCGGCGTGTCTGTAGGACCTGACGGTGGAACGCATCAGGCTATTGAAGATATCGCTCTTATGCGCATCATACCTAATATGACAGTTATATCACCCTGCGATGCTATAGAGGCTCGTAAAGCAACCATAGCGGCATTTGAGGTTGGGCAAAAGACTCCTGTTTATATACGTCTTGCTCGGGAAAAAACACCTGTTATAACTACAGAAGAAACCCCTTTTGTTATAGGGAAGGCGAACGTGCTGTATGAGTCAAGTCTTGAAGTCAATGTTGAAAGAAAATTTAATACTCTTATATGTGCAACAGGTGCACTTGTTTACAATGCATTGTTGGCCGCGAAAGAATTGGAAAATAAATATGGTCAAAAAGTTGCTGTGATAAATTTTCATACAATAAAACCATTAGATACACAAACTTTGTTTTCATATGTGGAGGTGTCAGATAAGATATTAACAGTCGAAGAACATCAGATAGCTGGGGGATTTGGATCTACTATATGTGAAGCGGTGTCAGATAAGTATGCTAAAATAATACATCGTACAGGTGTGAAGGATAAATTTGGTCAATCCGGAACACCGGCGGAGCTGATAAAGTTTTATAATATGGATGTTGCGGATATAGTTAAGAAAGCAGTATAATACCCACATGTCAACAGAAAACAACATAACCTTCGAATCCGATAAATTCAAATACAAATCAAGGGTTATACTAGGACAAACTCAAGTACCAGGTATGACAAAGTTTTTATTGGGTAAGGGTATAGTTAAGAATGAGAGGCAGGCAATGAATATTTTATTAATAACAACGGTACTATTTCTAGGATTAAGTATATTTATTATATATACTAATTTTTTTAAACAACCTGATATACCACAAATGTCTGATGAAGAGCGACAATTATTTTTTCCAGGATTAAAACAAACTCAATAATATGAGAATTCAAAATAACAAAGGATTTACTCTTATAGAGCTAATGGTAGTTATATCAATAATAGGATTACTTTCAAGTATTGTTTTAGCCTCACTTAAAGACGCGAGAGATAAGGCGAATGTTACAAAATTTAGGGCTGAAGTAATGCAGATGGTAAATGCGTTAGAGTTATATAAAAATGATAATGGAAAATATCCTTCTGAAAATTTATTTTATTTGTTTTCATCACAAAATTCAAATTTAACCTTTTTTGTTGGTTCAGGCCCTAGAGACCTATTTTCCACAACATATCTTGGTAAGTATATGAATAAAAAACCCGAAATACCCAAAAACTCTTATAACAGTACCTTTGAGGCGTTTACATATCGTTCAAATGAATACCCGCAAGTTTCTTATAACAACTATAGGTGTTCTGGGGATATTAATATTCCTAAATACGTACTAACTATCGCTGTAGATAACCCAATTCTCTTTAGTGAATTTAAAAACTGGTCTAATTTAGAGATAAAATTACCTGGATTTGGCTGGTCAGCACCCTATACAACCTATCGCTGCTTCTCCCTTAAATAGTCTGAGTTTAATATTTAAAAACAAAAAAGAAGATTATAACAAAAATCTTCTTTTTTAATTTTATAATAATTTAACTTTAAATAACCCTAAAAATCTCTTGTCTATGTTTCTCACCTCTTTCTACCCAACCACCTCAACCTCCCAACCTGCAGGTTTATTTTTCAAATATTCCTCAAGCTTTACACGAGTCAACAAACCCTCTTGAGCGCCTACATGTTGACACACTGACATAGAGTTTATGGACCCCCACATAAGTGCTGTTTTGTTATCAAACCCTAAAGATTTAGCAGCGGAGAAAGTCGACGCAAAGGCATCACCTGCACCGGTTCTGTCCACTGGCGGAGCTATGTCTGGATATATGTTTATATGTATTATTTGATTGTCATCAAATTCATTGTAAGTGTAAGAACCATTTGGACCATCTGTTATAACGGGCAACTTCACTCCCAAACCTTTTAAACCTAAAAGTAAACTTTTTATGTCCAATCCTGTTTCATTTGCATTTAATATACGTATAGCCTCTTCTTTATTACAGAAAAAAATTTCTGTCTTCATGTAAATTTCTTTTAGATTTTCTGTGCCAAACTTCATCTGAAAAGTTCCAGGTTGGAATACTAGTTTTATATCAGGATTTGCACTTAAATAAGTACTTAGTTTGTGGTGAAAGTCTAAAGTGTTTTCTCCTAGAGAGGATAGATATATGTATTGAGGTTTTATTTTACCTTTAGCCAATTTTTCTGGAATGATATAATCATATTTTTCATGGTTTATAAGTATAGTTCTTTCATCTCCATGCCAAAGTACATAATGATAATTTGATTTTTTATTTTCATCTAGATAAATAAGGTCTGTAATCACATTATCTTTTTGCAAAACTTCTATATTTTTTCTACCATAATAATCATTTCCAGTATGACTTAAAAGGGTAGAACTCATACCTAGTCTTGCAAATGTTACTGCAGCGTTTGCTGAGTTTCCTACACCGCACACTTCAGTTACAGATTCAAAAGGAAACTTTTCTCCAAAAGGGATACATATTTTTTTTCTACCACTATCATTTATTATTTCAGCTGTAGGTAATTTTATAAAAGCGTCAGCAACTATATCACCTATGGATAGAAAGTCTGTTTTTTTGGTCATATTAAATATATTCATATTGTTATGATATCATAATTCCTATTTTAAATAAAAAAACCAATATCATTCCTCTTATAAAAATTCCCACCCAAGATGATATGAAAAATAAAGTCATACTGTATTTTAAAGCTCCTAAACCAATACTCACATGTTTTGCAGGAAAAAATGGGATAGAACGCATTAATAAAATCCAATAAAATTTTGGTTTTACATTAATATCTGATTTTCTGTGTGAAAATAATTTAAACCTTTTAAAAATTTTTAATAAAGGAATACTACCGTATTTTCCTAAAAAATATAAAACAAAATTACCTACAGCAAAGGCTAAAGATATAATTATCTGAGCATATATATGATTCTGTAAGTTTATGCTTGGGTTGATAATAATATAACCACCTTGTATTATTGTGATAGGTAACAAACCAGTAAACTCGTTTATTAATGTGGTAATAAATAGTAAATACATAGATTAAAATGGTTCTTTTTTTATTTTTAATTTATAACCAATCAAGCAAACTATCGGGTGTAAAATGTAAGTCAGTAACAATGAATACAAAAAAACCTCAATGGAAATATAGTTTAGTAATAAAAAAATAGTTCCCGTAACTAGTATATAATCTCCATGGTCTATAAAAACCGCAAACTCACCTTTTTTATAGCCAAGTCTTCTTTTTATAATACTCCCTAGAAGGTCACCGAGAAATACCAACGAAGTTAATTTTAAATAATAAAATAGACTTACTGGTAAAAAAAGATTGAAGAAAAAGGGAAGTGTTAATATAGGCACAATGGATGTAATCCTTAGACCTGAACCGATGAAAGGTTTGTTATCGAAGAATATAAAGTCAAAAGGTTCATCTATTTTTCTTAGTATATGATCTAAGGGTATTATTTTTTTGAAAGCCCATATAAACTGAAAACTCATATTTGTAATCCAACAGGGTATTGTAAAACTCAGTATATTTATTAATAAATTATTCATGTTGAATTAAGATGACTTTACTAATACCGTAATCATTAAATATACCTTTTAATATTGACTGGTTAATAGTTAAACAGGAAAGACTTTCAGTTATACTTAAACTATCTGAATCTTTTTTTATCTTAAACAGGTCATTGGACATATCTATGTTTTTATTATCAAGTCTTATATCAAAATTACGAACTTCTTTGTATGATATATCGCAATCAGTATCATTAATTTTAAGTGTATAAAAAGAATTATCTACTTTTAGTTTTTTTATTAAATCTTTTTTTGTTATTTTATCTTTCGAATAACCCTTTAAAAGACTAGTGTTTTTAAAATCGATATAGGATTCTGTTATAAAACTATCTGGTATAGGTTTAGGTATATATCCAAAAACATGTTGGGATGGATATATTACTGTTTGACTCTCTTGATAAGAGTATATTGTTTGTAGTAAATATATTGTAGAGATGATTAGTACAATAGGTATTAATGAGATTACTATTAGTGATTGTTTTATTTGTTTTTTATAATAAATAATAGCTAAAGCAAAGAAAAAGAAGAATTTTTTAATAAATTCAATCATAAAGTAGTTTCCATGTAGTGGTATAAATTCATCACTAGTAAAGGCCAATACTATTGCTATAGATAGATATATTAAAAATATAAGTAGATTTTGCTGCTGATATTTTCTATCATAGGTTTGATTATTTTTAAAAATAATCAATAATAAAGATATAGATAAAACACTTTCAATATGGAAAAGCCCACCATCAAAAATATTTTTCAATACAGAAAATGAAACAATACTAAAAATAAAAGTTTGTAACCTTGATAACTTAGAGGATTTTACATAAAATGCAAAGCTCATAATAAGTAAGAACATCAGTATTAAAACTATATATAAAAATATTGAGGAAAAAAAAGTGGTGTATGCATAACCTGTATCTACGTAATCTTGTACTGGGTTAATACCAATCTTTTCTAATAAAAAACCTATAGGGGATTTGAGTGTATGATTGTGAAGTATATTTGATGAACTTACCTCGTTGTTATTGAAAACATATATGTTTGATAAGAGAGGAATATTGTTTGATTTGAAAAAATATATGAAAGATCCTACATTCAGACTATAAAGAATAATCATTAAAACAATAATAAATCTTTTTGTTTTTTCTAAATTAAATTTATTTGATTTAAAAAAAATATTTACACATAAAAGTAGTCCACAAAAAACAAAAAACATATAAACCTTCATATCACTTTTGCCGTTTGCAAAATAATTAATAATTGTGTGTAGAAAATCCATGTATGTAAATTAATTTTAACTGTATCACAAATTAAAGGATATAGATAATAAGTCTAAGTATACTTGATTTGAAATGATAATGTACTATAATATAAACATGGTAAAAAAAAGTATTATTTTTAATTCGTCTAAACTTAAGATTAAATCTAAAAGTATATTAGGTGCTCCGAAAGTTCCTACAATAATAAAATTTTTAGTTCTTAATGGTATAATTAAAAAAGAAAAACATGCCGTTACGTTTGTTTTTATAGGTATTTTTCTACTAATATCAAGTAGTGTGTTTCTTTTCACAAAATCTATAACCATTAACCCTGCTATTATAAATCCAACTATATTACTTCACAATAAATAGATAATCATATGAAAATAAATAAAAATAAAGGATTTACTCTAATAGAGTTACTAGTTGTTATAGCTATTATTGGCCTACTATCATCTATAGTACTTACATCACTTGCCCAAGCTAGGGCTAGTGCTAGAGATGCAAAAAGAATTGGTGAAATACGTTCTGTGGAGAAGGCGTTGTATCTATACGCTTTAGATAATAACGGTAATGTTCCAAAATCTAATTATCAAACATTTTCATTCTTACCTTTTATAAATTCACATATTAATTGTGAAGATCCAGATTTTGTTGCCAACCTCAATAATTTATACGACACACTTGTACCTAAGTATTTATCATCTAGACCAACTAAAGACCCTATATCTGCATTAGGTCATTGTTATATATATATTACAGACAGCGCTAATGTAGCAGGTAGTTCGTATGATCAAAATGGTAAATTGATATCATCTGAAACTGTTGCTACTATAATAACAGCAAAAGTTAAAACAGCAGCATTTGGTAATTTTTTGGAAAATGTAAATACTCTTAGTGGGTATAAAGCTTTAGTTGGTATAACTTATGGCGATATTCCTATTATGAATTTTAATGTTAATTATACTACAGGGAAGAAAATTGATGTTAGGTATAATTATAACGTCCAACCCAATGATTCTTATTAATAAAAGGTATTGTTAATATAATAAAATTATGTCATCAGAAATAACATTTAATGATTCTAAATACAAAGTAAGACCAAGGACTCTAGTGGGTACATCAGAAGTTCCTGGTATGATAAAATTTCTAGTTATTAACAGAATAGTTAAAAACGAAAGTCAAGCTAAGGCTGTAATATTAGGTGTGGTTGTTTTACTTATAAGTATAAGTGCTTATTTGATAAATACATCTGTTGCGGTTCAACCAGCCATACCGTCACCCTCAATAATAACTGATAACTAATTATTGCCAATCCCTAAAAATAGTGTATACTACTAAACACTATGACATATACATTAAACGTAAAAGAGGTAACAGAAGGTATAGACATGACAGGTAATATAAAAGCCGTTGTTTATGGTCCTGCATATCCATCTACGGCTCTGGTTATAAATCAAAAAGATTTTACAAAATTATATAAACAAGCTGGTGAGTCTTCTATTGTAACTCTTACAGGTCTAAAGGCTAATCAAGATGTTCTAATACATGATATACAGATAAATGTTAGAAATGGTGATATTGTTCACGTTGATTTCTATGCTGTTAAAAAAGGTCAAAAAATTAAAGTTGGAGTACCACTAGTTTTCGTAGGTGTTTCAGAGGCTGTTAAAACTTACGGAGCTGACCTTGTTAAAAATATCTTTGAAGTAGAGATCGAAGCTGAAGCGTCAGATTTACCTCATGAGATAGAAATAGATTTAGAAGTTCTAAAGGAGATAGATGATCGTATAACTGTTGGTGATATAAAAGCACCAAAAGGTGTTAAGATTTTGGATAATGAAGATGATGTTATTGTAACAGTGTCGAAACATGAAGAAGAGACAGAAGAAGCTCCTACAGAGATAGATATGTCAGCTATAGGGGTGTCAGATGCAAAAGGTAAGAAAGATGAGGAAGAGGATTCTCAATAAAAAGGAAAGCTTACTGTGTTTTTTGTTTTCACTTTAGCAACCTATACTCTTAAGTAGGTAGTTTTGACTAGGTTTATTTGATATAATAAGGACTATGAATTTTAGATTATCGATTTTTACTATTGCTATAATATTTTTAACTTATATATTATCTCCCGTTTCTATATTGAAAGCACAGACACCTGATTGTAACCTGCCTGAAAATAGAAATTTTTGTTTGGCTGAGCTTGAGAAAACGGAAAAAGAGATTTCTGATCTAAATAAACAACTTACAGGTTTGAAAAATGAAGGTTCTTCAATTGCTCGTGATAAGAAAATTTTGGAAAACCAAGCTGCTACAGCAAAACTTAAGATAAAATCATATGAATTCTCAATAGCTAAACTAGGTAAGGATATTAAGTCAAAAGAAAATGCCATAGTAGGTTTACAAGAAAGAATAAACAAGAATAAGATGGGTCTAAATGAAGTTATAAGAAAAGCTTATGAAGTTGATAGTATTTCAACTGCGGAGATTTTTTTATCAAATGATAATATATCTGATTTTTTTAGAGATATAGATGCGTATGTTTTTATAAATGCAAAAATCCGCGAATCAATTAGCTTGATTAATAAAGACAAAATTGAAGAAGAAGGTGAAAAGAAACAACTAGATGGAAAAAGATCATCCGAATATGATGCTAAATACGCAGTTGAGTCCGAAAAGAAAAAAATAGAAACTATAAACGCTGAGAAAACAAGACTTTTAAATCTTAATAAAAAAGAGCAAACTAGCTACTCAAGTGTTATAGGTGAAAGACAGGCAAAAGCCACTAAGATAAGAAATGCACTCTTTGCCCTTCGTGATTCAGGTTCAATCAAGTTCGAAGACGCTGTGCGTTTTGCAAAATCAGCTGGAAATCTTGCAGGTGTAAGACCTGCCTTTATACTTGCTATACTTCAGCAAGAATCAAACCTCGGGTCAAATGTAGGTTCATGTTATGTGACAAATCAAGAGACTGGTGCCGGTGTTAAGATATCATCAGGTGCTGCTGTTAATAATGTTATGAAGCCATCTCGTGATGTGCAACCTTTCTTAGTTATAACAAAAGCACTTGGAAAAGAGTGGACTACAACACGAGTATCTTGCCCATTTACAACAGGTTATGGTGGGGCAATGGGACCTGCTCAGTTTATACCTTCAACATGGCAACTATTTGCTGCTCGTATTTCAGCTGCCAAAGGTGGTGCAGTTGCAAACCCATGGGCTGCAGCAGATGCATTTATGGCCTCGTCTTTATACCTAGCAGACCTAGGTGCGGACAACGGTACGGCCTCAGCCGAAAGAAATGCTGCTTGTCGTTATTATTCAGGTAGAGCTTGCGGATCTGCAGACAACACCTTTTATGGAGATCAAGTTATGAAGAGGGCTATCAAGCTCCAAGCAGATATTGATTTAATTCAATAATAGTGTATAATCGTTAACATTATGAAGAAAAACATACATCCAAATTATTTTCCAAATGCAGTGTTTACATGCGCATGTGGTGAGAAATATACTATAGGTTCAACAAAAGAAGTTAACACTACTGATATGTGTTCAGCTTGCCATCCATTTTATACGGGAAATGAAAGAACTCTTGACACAGCAGGTCGTGTTGAGAAGTTTAAAGCTCGTCAATCAGCTGCCACAAAAGTTGAAAAAAAATCAACTAAATAGCGAACATAAAAAAGTCTGTTATACTAAGTATATAAGGCTTTTTTAATTGGTATAATAATACAAAACATATGGAAGATTTAAATTTAGAAGAATTAAGAAAAGATTTCAAAACTAGTTTTTTTGCTGGAGAAATAGATCGTTTGAATAAAGAAAAAGATTCTTTGAATGAAATGATGCAAGATCCTGAAATGAAAGAGATGGCTGAGGCTGATATGATGGCTATAGATGAACAACTGCAGTTTATGGTTATAAAGATAAAAGATATTATCAAAGAAGAGGAAGAAGCAGATCAATATCCAAATGAGTTAGTTCTAGAAATCAGAGCTGGAGCTGGAGGTGATGAAGCTGCACTCTTTGCAGCAAATCTTGCAAATATGTATAAGATATTTTGTGCTGAAAGAGGTTTTAGAGTAGATACTTTGGACGTGTCAGAGAACGGTATAGGGGGATATAAAGAAGCTGTTTATGAGATACGGGGTTTTGAAGTATTTAGATATTTTGCTTATGAGATAGGAACACATCGTATACAACGTATTCCAGAAACAGAAAAATCAGGACGCGTCCACACATCTACTGCAACTGTTGCAGTTTTACCTATAAGAAAAAAAGTTAAATTTCAAATAGATCCAGCTGACTTGGAGATGGAATTCTCAAGAGCTGGAGGAAAAGGAGGACAAAATGTGAATAAGGTGGAAACCGCGGTTCGTTTAATACATAGACCTACAGGACTTGATGTTCGTTGTACTTCAGAACGAAGTCAGTTGAAAAATAGAGAAAAGGCCTTATCTGTTCTACAGGCCAAGGTTGGTGAGTTATATGAAAGAGAGGCCGCAAAGAAATTTTCAGGTGAGAAAAAACTACAACTTGGTACAGGAGATAGATCTGAGAAGATACGTACATATAACGTTTTACAAGATCGTATCACTGACCATAGACTTAAAGAATCATGGCATGGTATATCACTTATGTTAGGACAGGGGCAGATAGGAAAAATGATGGATAGGGTGGTTGAATATTTTGAAAATGGCGGGGAGGCGAGTGTGGATGAAGATGGGGAGTAATATGCTCAATAAAAAGCCGCTTATCCAAGGAAAGGATGAGCTCTTTTTTATTTCGTATCGATTAATTACACCAGGGTATATATACTTAGCCTTTTCTATTGCCATTTAACCTTAAAAATGATATACATATACACTATATGACACAACAAAATGACGCTATAAAAGACATGTTTGAGGCAGGGGTTCATTATGGAACTCTACGTGCTTCTCGTAATCCATCAGTTAAAAAATACATTTATGGTACAAAAGCCAATGTAGATATTATTGATATTGAACAAACTGCTTCACAGATCGAAAAAGCTAAGGCATTTATTGCTGACCTTAAGGAAAATAAAAAAGTTGTTCTTTTTGCTACAAGTAAATCTGAAGTTAAGGATCTATTAAAAGACTCTGCTCTACGTTTTGAATCTCCATACATTTCAGGAAGATGGGTTGGTGGTTTGTTTACAAACTTTGAAATAATCAGAAAAAGAATTAATCGTATGATTGAGATCACTGATCTTAAAGCTAAAGGTGAGCTTAAAAAATATACAAAGAAAGAGCAATCATTAATGGATAAAGAAGTTGAAAGACTAGAGAAACTATTTATCGGAGTTAAAGAACTTACTTCATTACCAGCAGCGCTACTTGTTGTTGATCCTAAAAAAGAATTTATAGCAGTTAAAGAGGCACAAGATATGGGTATCCCAGTTATTGCTATTGCAAACACAGATTGTAAGATTTCAGGTATTGATTTTCCTATACTAGCAAATGATTCATCAAGATCATCAGTTGACTATATACTACATCATTTACTAGGTTAGCAAATAGATTAATTTGCAGGTTTTAGTTATAATAGTTAAATATTTATAAAAAATTAAATTTCAAAATAAAAACATGAACATTACATCAGAACAAATAAAAGCACTTAGAGAAAAAACAGGTATATCAGTTATGCAATGTAAAAAAGCTCTTGAAGAAGCAGAAGGGGATGAGGCAAAAGCTATTATAATATTGAAGAAAAAAGGGGCTGAACAAGCTGCAAAAAAAGCTGACCGAGAGTTTGGAGCCGGTATCGTTGAGGCATACATTCATTCAAACGGTTTAGTTGGATCTATAGTAGAATTGGCATCAGAAACTGACTTCGTTTCTAACAATGCAGAATTCAAAACTTTAGCTAAAGATATCGCTATGCAAATCACAGCCACTGCTCCTGATTTTTTAAAGACTACAGATATAGATGAGACAGCGGCGACAAAAGCTAGAGAATTATTTACTCAAGAGGCGGCTGATAAACCGGCTGATTTGCAAGAAAAGATTATTCAAGGGAAAATGGATTCATATTTTAAAGATCAGGTTTTGTTAAATCAAGATTTTATCAAAAATCCAGAGATGACAATACAAATGATGCTTGATAATGCTATGCAAAAGTTTGGAGAGAGAATAGAAATTATCAAGTTTACAAGATTTGAAATTGGTAAATAGATAGTGTATACTAAATTTACTTTTAATTATGTAACCGAATATGTAACAAAAGGTAATTTATGCCGTTTTAGCTCAGTTGGTAGAGCAACTGTTTTGTAAACAGTAGGTCCCCAGTTCGAATCTGGGAAGCGGCTCCGTATGTTTGAACCATTAAATCAAAGTAGGACATCAACAAATACATCATCAAATTTTGATGCTAATAGTGCCGACAGAATCAAGATGGATTATCTAAAAAAAGAAAAGGAAAGACGCGATAAGGAAAGATATAAAATGGAATACGATATGAAGAAAAAAGACTTTGATATGCACAGTGCAAACAAGGCTCGTTTTGAAATGGATAAAAAAAGATTAGAGCTTGAGCTTGGAAAATACAAAACAGATATACTCACAAATCTTCAGGATGAAAAAAAATATAGTATAGAAAAAACAAAAGAAACAGAAGAAGAAAAACAGATTATTCAAAAGATAATATCACTTGAAACAGAGCTTCAACAACTAAAGAATAAATCCCAAAAGCTTAGACAAGATAGAGAATTAGCAGAAAGAAAAGATAAAGAGTTGATGGGAGATTTGAGTAAGAAAAATACTTATATAAAATCTTTGGAATTAAAACTATCTGCAGTTGAGAGAAATTTATTAGAAGCAAACAGAGAGGTGGCCATCTTAAGTTCTGATTTGATTAGATTGAAAAATTACTCTTAATATATGAATAAAAAGATTGCTTTAATAATAATGGATGGTTGGGGTATAGGAGAGAAAAATGATAATAATGCGATACATATAGCCAAAACACCTTTCTTTGATCATTGTATAGATGTGTTTCCTCATGCCTATTTAGAGGCTTCAGGACTAGCTGTGGGACTTCCTGAGGGACAGATGGGAAATAGTGAGATCGGTCACACGACTATTGGTGCAGGGTCTGCCATAGATACAGATCTTGTTATGATAGAGAAGGCTATTAGTGACAATTCATTTTTTGAAAATGATGCTTTTTTGCGTTTACTAAATCATGCAAAAACCCATAATTCAAAAATACATATGATAGGGCTTTTGTCTGATGGAGGTGTACATAGTCACAATAGTCATATTTATGCATTTTTAAAACTGGCTAAGCAACAAGGTTTAAATAAGCATCAGGTAATATTACATATATTTACAGATGGTCGCGATGTATCAGGTGGAACGGCGGTGAAGTATATAAAAGAATTAGAAAAAGAGATGGATATAAATAATACAGGAATAATTGGTTCTTTTGGTGGAAGATACTATGGTATGGATAGAGCAGGAAATCATGAGCGTATAGATCATGTGACTGATATATTATTTAAAGGTGAGGGAAATAAATTAAATCTTCATGAAAAAACTATTACTGATTTTATACAAAGCGAATACGATGAAAAAGATCCAACAGGAAAGATTGATGAATACTTTGAACATTATCTTTGTGTTCATGATAATGAAAATCAAAGTAAGCATATAATTACTAAAAATGATGGAGTATTCTTCTTTAATTTTAGAGCAGATCGGGCGAAGCAATTAACACACGCTATACTTGATAAACAAGAAGAATATAATCTTCATTTTGTAACTATGGCGCGTTACGGTGAAGACCTTGTAACTGATGTAGCTTTTACTCCGGCCAGCATAGTGACCACACTTGGGAAAGAATTATCAAAAAATAAAATCACTCATGCCCATATATCTGAGTCTGAGAAATTTCCTCATGTTACATTCTTTATGAATGGTCAAAGTGATATTTTACAAGCAGGTGAGTCTCATAAAAAGATAGACTCAAGGTCAGATGTGAAAACTCATGACGAAGCACCAGAGATGATGTCTAAGGAAATAGTTGATGCAGCAATAGAAGCATTTCAGACTCATGATTTTGTTGTGATCAATTTTCCAAATACAGATGTGGTGGGACATACGGGTAATATACAGGCGGTTATAAAAGCTGCAGAGACAGTAGACGCACAAACAAAAAGACTAGCTGACCATGTTGAGAGTATTGGTGGTATATCTCTTATAACGGCGGATCATGGCAATGCTGAAGTGATGATAGATAGTGAAGGAGCGATGCATGTTGCACATACGACCAACTTGGTCCCGTTTATTGTGGCTGATAAGAATGCTGTAGTGCGGAGTATAGGAACTTTGGCTGATATTGCTCCGACTGTGCTGAAGTTGTTTGGAGTGAAGGAGGTGGAGGGTATGAGTGGGAAGAGTCTAGTTTAAGAGAGAAAATAATCCAAATATAAAATCTCGAATCTATAAAGATATTTAACAGTATATCGATTAAAAAGAAAAAACCTAGTTGTAAGCTGACTAGGTTTTTTCTTTATCTGACTAAAGATATTATGTTTTAGTACTTCCGTACCACCCCTTTCACAACTGCGACAATAGCAAATGACTCAGTAGGATAGATATCTTTGAAATCTTTATTTGCTGGTCTCAAGAATATAACATTACCTTTCTTCTTAAAAAATTTCATCGTATATCCACCGTCTACTTCTGCTATAACAATCTCTCCATCTTTGGCTTCTGATTTCTTTTCCACAATAACATAATCACCCTCCTTGATGCCTTCTTCAATCATAGAGTCACCTTTAACTTCTAATATGTAACTATTTTCTTTATGAGGAATAAGATACTTATCCAGATCTATAGTATCCAATAAATCTTCTTCAGCAAGGGAAGGGAGACCAGCTTCAACATATCCCAGGAACGGGACTTCATCCATATTTGCAGCTAGGGTTATTTTCCCATTACTATCTTTATTGAGTACACCTAAATCAACTAACTTATTTATCAACTTATACACAGCGTTCTTTGATTTGAAACCAGTAAGCTTCATTATCTCAGCATAGCCAGGCATACGTTTATAAGTTTCGTAAAATGACAATATTTTCTTTTGATATGTTTCTATCATACTCGTTGGTTATTATAGCAAGAATGATGTTACCATGCGTGATAGACGATATTGCCATGTAGGACGAGCCTCTGCACGAAGTTTTTGAAGAAGGGTTTTATGTCTTCTTGCTTCAACTCTGTAGGCAAGTCCTTGTAATATTTTCATATCTATCTCTTCATTAATTTTATTAATTTCTTTGTTTATTGTTATTATTGTTTTATGTTTAGTCATGTTTATAGTATAGTGAACTAGAGTTCACCTGTCAAACATTTTACAAATATAAAATTGTGGATAAGTTATACTCAAGAAAAATAACTAGTTTTTCAAAGAAGATACGGTCACTTTTCTTTCACTAAAGTAATAAATGCGCTAATATTAAAAATATGAAAAACACTAAAACCATTGTACTCACAGGAGACCGACCAACAGGAAGATTACATCTTGGACATTATGTCGGCTCTATCAAAAACCGTATCGAGTTACAAAAAACCGCAGACGAAGCATATTACATGATTCCAGACATACAAGCGCTTACTGACAATGCAGAGAATCCATCAAAGGTAAGTGAAAACGTTATTGAAGTTATTCTTGATAACATGGCCTGCGGAGTAGATCCTAAGAAAACAACTTACTTTATCCAATCACAGATCCCAGAGATCGCTGAGATGACTGTTATATTTTTAAACCTAGTAACACTTGCTCGTCTTAAAAGAAATCCAACAGTAAAATCAGAAATGAAACAAAAAGGATTTGGTGAAGATGTACCTGCTGGATTTTTATCATACCCAGTGAGTCAGGCCGCAGACATGTTATTTTTAAATTCAAATATTATACCAGTAGGTGAGGATCAGCTTCCTGTGATAGAACAGGCAAATGAAATCTTACGAAAATTTAATTCTATATATGGAGAATATTTTACAGAATTAAAACCGCTACTATCAGAAACAAAAAGACTGATAGGTATAGACGGACAAGCTAAAGCAAGTAAATCACTCAACAATGCAATCTATCTATCGGACGAAGATGATATCATAGCAAAAAAAGTTATGAGTATGTACACCGATCCAACTCATATAAAAGTCGAAGATCCTGGAAAAGTTGAAGGCAATGTTGTATTTAGTTATTTAGATATATTTGATGATAGAAAATCAGAAATAGATGAACTTAAAAAACAATACAGAAAAGGTGGACTAGGGGACGTTGTACTAAAGAAAAGGTTAATACAGGTCTTACAAGATTTAATAACCCCGATACGAGAGCGTCGCAAGATTCTCGAGAAAGATAAAAAAGCCATACTCAAAATAGTACAAAAAGGAACAGAAAAAGTTCAAAAGCAAGCTAAGAAAAATATGGATGAGATGAAAAAGGTTATGAAGATTGATTATTTTGGATAATAAAAAAACCACCCGATAAAGGTGGTTTTCTTTATTTAACTTTTATGATTAGTTCGTATAAACATTCACACTCGTACTATTATCACTTTCATTCGTCTCATAAACATTATTGTTTGAATCAATGTTTATATTAAATGTTGTATTACCTCGAGTTATATTTTCTATACTATATGTCAACGTAGTCTCTTCATTTGAATCAAGATATCTTTCACCAGTAGTTGTTTTTTCTCTAAAATTTCCATTACCATTATTATCATAATAAGTAGTTCTTGTAGACCATGTATTTCTAAACGAACCACCTGTATTTTTCACTCTCAATTTTATAGTAATAATATCTCCAACATTAAAATTATTTTGAGTATAGAATACTCCATTTATAATTCTACCTGTTTGTATAGAAGATATTGTTAGATTAGAATTTCCGTAATTATCACTATTACAATTATTATAATAATTACAGTTATAATTATTACTGTTATTATTATCACCAAATACATTATTCAATGTTATAAAAAGATTATTATCTGATTCATTTGCTTCAGAAACCTGATTATTTGTATCGGTATATATTCTAACTGCTGCATTATTATATGTGTTTATGCCATCAAATCGAGCCTCAACATCATATGAAGATCTTGCGGGAATATTTATGTTATTGATATATTTTGTTTGATCATTTGAGTTTAGAGCAGGCATTTCAACACGCATAGTGAACGGTCCTGTAGCGGTATCTTGGTCATTTGAGATTCTGTATTTAACAGAAACAGTATCATTTGTATTAAATGAATTTGTCGCAAAAAATTGACCTGAATTTCTATTTATAGTACCAATCGCTATCAAAGTAGCTTTTACATTTTTAAGGCCGGTTAATTGAGGTGTTACATAAGTAGGGTAATAAACAGGTTTTTCAACATAAACTACTTTTGTAGGAGCTTTTGCAGTGTTAGATATTGTAACCAAAGGTTTAGGTTCACTTATAACTATATCACCTAGATTTTGAGTAATAACACCATTTAGACCACCTGTGGTTGTTGCAATAGGTTGATTTACTTTAACAACAGTGGATGTTGCATTCTCTGAAGCCAAGTTAGTAAGAGAAAGACTAGAAGTGGCCAGTTGATTTATACCAATCGGTATCAGTTTAAATAAGGTTATACTTAAAAAGACCAATAACACAACAAAGATTAGTATTATGGCAAAGCGTATTACTGTACGTAGTATATTCATAATAGTTGTATTATACATGATTTGGTCTATTTTGTCAAATAAATTCTGGTAAATTGTAGACATTCAAAATAATTTTGATATTAAAGGGTATTTTTAAGATGTAAGATATTCTTTATGAAACCGTATATAATAATATAAGTGCAAGATATAAAAGATAAAACTGATAACGAATTAGCTATAATGGTTCGAGAGAATCCAGAAGCTCTTTCATATATTATAGATAGATATAAAAATAAGCTTGAAAGATATATAGACAGAAGGACAAATGTAAACACTCACGATAGGGAAGATATATTACAAGAAATTTTTATAAAAATATATAGAAACATAAATGATTATGATAACAGTTTAATTTTTTCATCTTGGATTTATCGTATAACTCATAACTATATAATCGATTGGTATAGAAAAAATAAAAAACATATATGCATCTCCCTTGACGACGATGATTTAAAACTTGTGCATATATTGGAAGACGAAACTAGCAAGATAGACAATCAGGACCTACATAATCAGGAAAATTTAGACTTAATCAAAAAAGAAATCAAAAACCTACCAGAAGATTATCAAGAGATTTTGATTTTAAAGTTTTTTGAAGACAAAAGTTATGATGAAATATCGGATATATTAAAAATATCCCTCAGCAGCGTTGGTGTAAAGATAAATCGAGCTAAAAAACTATTAAAACAAAAAATATATGCATAACGAAATAATACAAAAAATTAAAAATAAAAATATAAAACCTATACCTAGGAATATTTTTATATTTAAAAAATTATATATATGGTTTTTATTTACCATAACTACTATTTTTGGTGCTTATACCTTTGCTTTTTTCTTTTTGAAAATTTTATCCATTGAATTTAATAATTGGTATTATTTTAATAACTCCTATAATGGTTTTTTGATAGAAAATATTCCTATTATCTGGATAATGTTATTTATATTCAGTTTATTTATGATGTTCTATTTATTTAAAAAAACAAATAGAGGATATAAATATTCAATAGTATATTTAGGTGCGGTAAGTCTTACTATAAGTTTTTTACTGGGTGGAATCTTAGCTAAAACCCTAGCTTACAGAGGCTTGCTTATAGATAGGTTTGAAAATGAAAATGTCTTAAATTGGACAAATCCAGAGTCAGGAAGATTGTCAGGTGAAGTACTCTTTACAGATGATAAGTATGTGTTGATTAGAGATATAAAAGATAATGTTTGGAATGTAGATATAGGCTATGTATTAGACAATTCGAAACAAGTATTGCAGGATTATCAAATAGTGTCTATTATTGGAAAATATGATTATGAAAATAATTTTACAGCATGTCAAATAATGCCATTAAACATAGATAAATTACGTTTTAAACCAAATCCTGGAAATAAATCTAATGGAAATATAAATAATGATAATTATTTTGTTAAAGAGATATGTGATTTTGTAATAAAAAGTAATCAGTAATCGTATATATAGTTATGAGAAAAATAAATAAACAAATAATAATATTAAGTATAGTTTTGGCATCAGTTTTTGTCAGTAATTCAACATTATCTGCAAGCTCAGCTACATCCACAATGAGAAAAATTTATTCAAATAAGAATAATTCTTTAATGCAAATAAATAAAACTGCTATTGAAAATGCTTTAAAAAATAATGATTATAATCTATTTATAACCACTTTAAAAGGTTTTGGTATAACAGAAACTGTTACAAATGATGAGTTTAACGTATTGGTTTCAGCCTATAATTTATTCAAATCAAATAAAAAAGCAGAAGCTATAAAACTTCTACAGGAAAACAAAGTTAACCCTATTTTGATTAAATTTATAAATAATAGACCAGATCTAACTGATGAGCAGAAAACTATATTAAAAAACGCTTCTGATTTAATAAAACAAGGTAAAATCGATGAAGGTAAGGCATTGATTCAAACAGCAGGGTTACCTGATATGCCAGTTAAAATAGATAAAAAAATTAGTAAAGCTGAAACAAAAGCCAGAAGAGAT
Source organism: Candidatus Nomurabacteria bacterium (assembly GCA_943356525.1). GTDB lineage: Bacteria > Patescibacteriota > Minisyncoccia > Phycocordibacterales > CAIZLB01 > CAIZLB01. The sequence continues at coordinate 18,860 of CALRFG010000002.1, forward strand.
GAGATAAAAAAAGCATTTGACCAAGCTCGGGAATTAAAAAAAGAAGGTAAAATCGACGAAGCCAAGAAAGTATTGAAAGATGCTGGTATACCAAACTCTATACAAGAAAAGATCCGTCCGGAGTTTGAAAAAAATGCGAGTAGTACAAAGGTTGGATTGTTCAAGTCGTTCAAGAATTTGTTTATGAAATAGCGATAAAAAAATACACCTTGAATATGTATTTACATGATATAACAATATAAAAGCACCCTTGTGGTGTTATTTATATATTATATAATCAATACTATATGGTATTTACTCAAATAGAAAAAGATATTGCGAAACAAATATTTAAAATAGGTTTGTTAATTTTATTAATTTTTATTTTGTTCACTCTCTTAATTAGAGTTTTTGATTCGATTAATAATATTGATGGTAGTAATAAGATTATTGATCAAACAAAAGTTGAAACCCGTAAAGAGTTTGCTGATACTAGATCTTTACCTGTAAAATCATACTTGCCGCTATCTCTTGATATACCAGGTTACAATATAAGTACAAATATAGAATCTCCACTAAACACAAAAGTTGAAGTTTTGGATAATGCTTTAACTAGAGCTGCTGTGTATTATCCAGGTTCAGGTACACCGGGCTCAAATAATACCCTTATATTTGGACATAGTACAACTTTTAAAATTGTTAGAAATAAAGCATATCAAATATTTAACAATCTTAAAAACGTGCCAGCTGGAACTTTGGTATATGTAAGGACTCAAGAGGGTGTTCATGTTTATAAAACAACGAAAGTACAAAGAGTCAGCAAATACACTTCGTGGATACAATTTAAAAGTGAAAAACCTATGTTAACTTTGGCTACATGTGATGGTTTTGGAAAAGCCTCTGATAGATGGGTCCTAGAGGCGGAGTATGTTGGGTTGCAATAGTATTGTGATATAATCTATCTATATGTCTCATCCAAAATACGAAAAAACCTTAATAATCATCAAACCAGATGGTGTACAAAGAAATCTTATAGGTGAAATCGTTTCTCGTTTTGAAAGAGCTGGCTTAAAACTTGTTGCTATGAAAATGATGACCGCTAATGTTGAGATGATAAAAAAACATTATACCTTAGATCCGGAGTGGATGAGATTGGTTGGTGAGAAAAGTATTAAAGGCTTACTAGATAAGGGCATAGAGCCGATAAGTCGAGATCCTATGGTTATAGCTCAAAGTGTTATTGATAGGCTTTCTGTATACCTAACATCTGGTCCAGTTATCCCTATGGTTTTGCAAGGAGGGCACGCTGTCTCCGTTGTAAGAAAAATAGTTGGAACTACTGAACCTGTTATGTCAGATGTTGGAACCATAAGAGGTGATTACGTTTTGGATTCTTACCCTATGGCAATGGCTGATGAGCGTTGTGTAAGAAATCTTATACATGCATCAGGTACTGTTGATGAAGCTGATAATGAAATAAATCTTTGGTTTAAGAATGAAGAGATTATGGACTATGTTTTAGTGAATGAAAGGGTTATATATGGAGTTATTTAAAAAGACTATTACAACAGTATTTTTATATTCTTAATCCATTCTGTTCATAAGGAATATATGCCAAAGAAAATTGCCATGGCTCGGGGGAGCCATGGCTTTTTTTTGGGTTTTTTTTAGGGAGAGATTGTTACCTTACTGAATCTAACTTTTTGGCTTTTTGCCAAAAAGTCGATGCTTTAAAAAAAAATGTTACAGTGAGTATTAGCGAAAACATTACTGTTCCGACAACCAATTGACTTAATTCAGGAGTCAAAGGCGACTCTTTTGCGATGAATACAATCATCGCTATTGCTATAGAAGCGGAGAATACCGCCATGGTGATAGATTTTATGAACTTTGCTTTAAGTCCTTCCATTCTTGTGTCTCGAAGGGTTTTACCCTTTTTAAAAGTGCTCATCAAAAATAGTATATCATAACTAAAAATAAAGTCAACCAATTAAATCATTTTTATACAAAAACCTTACAAAATATACCTATTATAACTCATTTCTGGCACATCCTACAAAAGTGAGCACTTCTTCCATTTACAATAGTGCGCTCAACAATACCCACACAACCCCGTCCTATACATGTCTCACCTTTACGCCTGTATACCTTATGTTTAGCCTGAAAACGACCTTTTTCACCATATATATTACGATAATCACTCATAGAGTCGCCTCCAAAATCAATTCCTCTCAAAAGTAATGGTTTTATGTTTTTATAAATATTTTTCATCTCGCTTTCAGATAATGATGATACGCTCCTTTCTGGCAAAACTTTAGCCTCATGCAATATCTCATCAGAGTAAATATTACCAATACCTGCGACAAGTCGGGGATCCATCAAAGCCGTCTTTATGTATTTATTTTCCCACCTGTTTATATTTTTAGAAAATACATTGAGTGTAAAATCATCACCTAACGGCTCAGGGCCAAGTAACTCTATCTCCCTATGAGTTTCATCGTCCAGTAATATCACTTTAGCAAATTTTCTTGTATCAGCTAAAACTAGATGATAACCATTATCGAGTGTGAAAACTAAATGTACGAATCTATTATATGGATCTTCCAATGCTAGCTGTCCTTTCTCTGGGGCCCAAGAATTTTTCTTTTTATCATAAATATATTTACCATACATGATGTGTCCAGTCATTTTCATATGTATCAAGATAGTTTCTTTGTTACTCAGATGTATTAAAACGTTTTTAGCCCTTCTTTCAGCTTTTACTATCTTTGAACCTTTTATAGCTTTTTTAAATTTTTCAAAATACTCTGGATTTTTAACTGTTTTTGAAAACATTAGGGCCTCACTTTTGAAATCTGTCCAGGTATCTAATATTATTCTATTTTTAGCAACGATGTTTATTCCGTCAACAGTTGTTTGTACCTCAGGTAGTTCTGGCATATTATAATTATAGTCTATTAAATTTTATGTTACAATCATAATATGAATAAACAAAATATCTATTTCATTACATTAATAGCTATATCAGGTATATTTACCATACTTGTATTGTCAAACTTTATTATAGTTTTGATTTTAGCTTATATTTTTGCAACTTTAATAAGGCCAATTTATACAAAAATAGAAAATTCTTTTTCGAAAATATTTTTTATAAATAAAATCTCGAGGGGACTTGCCGCATTTTTAACAATGTTACTTTTTATTTTGATTATCGTAACTCCTATAACCGCTATTTTAAGTAAGAGTGTGATAGATACCCAAAATTTCTATATAAATATTGTAAATGAAAATATTAATCTAGATTTTGTAGGTGAAAAAATAAAAAATATAGCAAATAATCTTTCTCTAAATCTAAATATTGATTTTACTAAAATAGTAGAATCAGTTTCTGGTTTCTTTATCAATAATATAGGAGGTCTATTTTCAGGAACTGTGGATTTTATCCTGAAAGCATTCTTGTTTCTACTTGCTATGTTTTATTTCCTAAAGGATGGAAAACAATTTAAAGAATTATATTTATCCATAAGTCCATTGAAAAAGGAAAGTGATAATAAAATTTTTATATCCATACAACAATCTATAAACTCTGTTATCATTGGCTCGTTAACTGTTGCTATTACCCAAGGGATATTTACAGGTTTGGGTTTGTGGGTATTTGGAGTTCCAAATCCCTTCTTCTTTGGAACACTGGCTGGTTTCTTGGCTTTGGTACCGGGTGTTGGCCCTTCATTAGTATGGTTTCCGGCAGCAATTTATTTATTTTTTACAAGACCTGATAGCTTTGTATGGCTCTATCAAATTATCTGGGGAATATTTGCTATAGGTCTTATAGACAATTTTCTAGGTCCAAAAGTTATGAATAAGGGTATAAACATACATGAATTTTTTATACTTTTATCAATAATAGGGGGTATTATAGTATTCGGACCAGAAGGATTATTATTTGGACCACTTATACTCAGTGTATTCGTATCTATTATAAAGGTCTGGAATGAAGATAAGAATTAAATATAATAATTATATTTAAAATATATGAAAACAATAAATCTTTTAACTCATTCGGGACAATTTCACGCTGACGATATATTTTCAACAGCGCTTTTAAATCTTTATTTTAAAAATAAAGAACCGAAGACAAAGGTAAAATGTAAAAGAAGTATAAAAAAAGAAGATATAGATAAAGCAGATATTGTTTATGATATTGGTCTTATTTATAATCCAAAAAAATTGAGGTTTGATCATCATCAAAACGATACAGGTTTGATCCGCTCCAATGGTATTCCTTATGCAGCGTTTGGTTTATTATTTAAACATTTTGGTCATGAGCTTATTTCACTTATTTCTGGTGAAAAAAATAAAAAAGTTCTTGCAGAAATTTTTGATATTGTTGAGAAAAAATTGATTCAACATATCGATGCTATGGATAATGGTACATCAACTTACAAGCAATTATTTAAAGGTGTTGATGTTATAACCATAGACAATTATTTTAGAATGTATAAATTTGAAGCTGGTTCTGAAGATATGAAAAAAATAGATAAAAAGTTTTTTGAATTGGTTAAGTTTTCAGAGCCTATATTGGAAAATATAATAAATTACGCTACTGAAAGGCAAAAAGAAAAAGCTTTAGGTCAAAAAGCATATAACAAAGCAAAAGATAAAAGAATAATAATTTGCGATAGATTTTATAGCTATAATTTTAATGAATTCCCAGAACCTTTGATTGTTGTTTACCCAGATCTTCGTAATAATTGGTCAGCTAAAAATGTACAAACAGGTGAGGATATGTACGATGCAAGGTTTTATTTTCCAGAATCATGGAGAGGTTTGGTGGATGAAGAGTTAGAAAGGGCTTGTGGTGTAAAAGGTGCGAAGTTTTGCCATAAGTCAGGTTTTTTGTGTGTTAATGAGACTAAGGAAGGATTGATGGAGATGGTGATGTTGGCGATGAAATAGTCTTACTCAAGACCGCTTTTCCAAACAACCAAAACCCTAAAATCAAGCTTGCAACACAACAAAAAACATGCTATTGTACCATTAGCGTAAAACCGATTGAGTAATGATAGCCTTTTCCGCTTTTTTATTAATCTCAATTTCTCTAATTTTTAAATATAACAAATTATGTTAACAAAAAAACATTTTTCACGTTTTCGTGAATCTTTAGTTCCACTTCCAAACTTGGTTGAGGGACAAATTAATTCTTACAAATGGTTTTTGGAAAAAGGTTTAAATGAAGTATTCAATGAATTTTCTCTAACGAAAGACTATACAGAGAAAAAATTTGAATTTCGTTTTGAAGGTATAAGACTTGATCGTCCTAAATACGATGAATTCTATGCAAAGGAAAATAAAGTTAACTATGAGGCTACTATAAAAGCGACTATTAAACTTGTAAATAATATTACAGGTACTGAGAAAGAACAAGAAATTTTTATGTCAGATGTTCCTATGATGACAGAGCATGGAACTTTTATCATAAACGGAATTGAGCGATGTATAGTTCCACAGCTTGCAAGAAGTTTTGGTGCTTTTTTCACGTCTGATGAACATAAAGGTAAAAACTATATAGGTGCTAAGATTATCCCAGCCCGTGGCTCATGGATAGAAATAAATACAGATACAGACGGAGGTGTTTATGTAAAGATTGATAAAAAGAGAAAATTCCCAGTAACAACATTGCTACGTGCTCTTGGAGTGGGTACAGATTCTGATATAAAAGCTCTTTTTGGAGATGATGCAAACATCAAATCATATATAGAGCACACTATAGCCAAGGATCACACTAAAACACAAGACGAAGCTGTTGTTGAAATTTACAAAAAAATGCGTGACGGAGAGCTTGCAACAGTACAAAATGCAAAGGATTTTGTAGAAAATATGTTTAAAGCAGAAAGATATGATTTCTCAAGAGTTGGTCGTTTCCGTTTTAACTCTCGTTTTGGTAAAAGTATGGAAGAAAAGGAGTTGGCAAGAAATACTCTAAATTTAGATGATTTTATTACACTTATTTCTCACATCTGTAACATGACAAACATTCCTGAATCAGAAGCTGATGATGTTGATCACTTAGGTTCAAGACGTGTTAGATTTGTTGGTGAACAACTACAACAAAAAGTAAGACTTGGTCTTCTGCAGATAAAGAAAAATGTTCAAAACAGAATGTCGACTATTGAGTCTGATGTAAGTCAACCAATGCAATTGATTTCTCCTCGTCCACTACAGGCGAGAATCAAAGAATATTTCTCACAAAACCCATTGTCACAATTCATGAATCAGGAAAATGTTCTTTCTGAGTTGGAGCATTTAAGAATTTTGACCGCACTAGGTCAAGGTGGTCTTTCATCTGACAGAGCTGGAGTTGAGGTTCGTGATGTTCATCCATCTCATTATGGTCGTGTTTGTCCTATACATACTCCAGAAGGAGCTAATATCGGTCTTGTTCTTCACTTGGCAGCGTACGCTAGGGTAAATAGTTTCGGAATGATAGAAACCCCTTATGCAAAAGTTGTAAAAGGAAAAATTACAAAAGAAATAGTTTATTTAGATGCTTTACAGGAAGAAGGATTTAAAATCGCTCATGCTGCTATAAACTACGATAAAGATGGGCAGATTGCAGATCAGATGCTTGAGGTTCGTATAAAAGGTGATCCAACTATAGTAGACAGAAATGATGTAGATCTTATCGATATCGCATCAGGTCAACCATTTTCTATTGCAACAAGTATGATTCCTTTTGTAAACCACAACGATGCCAACAGATCACTCATGGGATCAGGTATGCAGAAACAAGCCACACCTTGTATAGTTCCAGAAGCTCCATACGTTGCAACTGGTATCGAAGAAACCGCAGCTCGCGACACAGGTCGTGTTGTTATAGCACCAGAGGATGGAGAGATTACTCATGTTGATGCTGCATCTATTACCATAAAAGGTAAAAGAGAGACTACATATAGACTTGCTGTTTTCAATAAAACAAATCAATTTACAGTATTTCACCAAAGACCAATAGTTTCACTTGGACAAAAAGTTAAAAGAGGAGATGTGTTAGCCGATACTTCAACATCAGTTGATGGTCAAATCGCGCTTGGACAAAACATTCTTATCGCTTTCCTAACTTGGTCAGGATCAAACTATGAAGATGCTATTATTATCTCAGAAAACTTAGTTAAGAAATCAAAGTTTACATCTATTCATATTGAAGAATTTGTTATAAACGTTCGCGATACAAAGATAGGACCTGAAGTTACAACACATGACATACCAAATGTGTCAGAAGGAAAATTGAAAGATCTTGATGCTGAAGGTATTATACGTATCGGTGCTGAGGTTAGACCAGGAGACATACTTGTTGGAAAAATTACTCCAAAAACAGAAACACAGCTTACACCTGAAGAAAGATTGTTAAGATCTATTTTTGGAGACAGAGCAAGAGACGTGAAAGATACTTCAAAGCGTCTTGAAAATGGAAAGAGAGGTCGTGTTATCGGTATAAAAATATTTTCAAGAGAAAGAGGTGATAAACTTGAGTCAGGTATATTAAAAAGAATCTACGTTGAAGTCGCATTGCTTAGAAATATCTCAGTTGGGGATAAACTTGCTGGACGTCACGGAAACAAAGGTGTTATATCTCGTGTGTTACCAGTTGAAGATATGCCATATATGGCTGACGGTACACCAGTTGATATGATACTTACGCCACTAGGTGTTCCGTCTCGTATGAACTTGGGTCAGATACTTGAGCTACACTTAGGATTGGCCGCCGCAAAACTTGGATATCAAGCTATAGTTCCTGCTTTCATGGGACCTACTGCTGAAGAAGTACAAGACGAGTTAGTTGAGGCAGGTTATAACAGATCAGGTAAGATGGCTTTGTTCGATGGTAGAACTGGAGATAAATTTGATCAAGATGTTTCAGTTGGATATATGTATATGCTTAAACTTCACCATATGGTTGAGGATAAGATACATGCACGTTCAACAGGACCATACTCACTTATCACACAACAACCACTTGGAGGTAAAGCTCAAGGAGGAGGACAGAGATTTGGAGAAATGGAAGTGTGGGCTCTTGCAGGTTACGGTGCGTCATATACGCTGCGCGAGATGCTTACTATAAAATCAGATGATATCTTAGGTAGATCAGCAACTTACGATGCTATTGTTAAAGGTGAAAGAATATTAGATCCAAATACACCAGCTTCTTTCAATGTGTTGTTATCAAATCTACGCGGTCTTTGTATAGATGTTGGTTTTGATAATGATTCAGGTAAAGAGCTTGATGTTGGACTTGATGTTGGACATGTTGGGGATCATCAAGAAAATAGAAATCAAATGGATGAAGAATACGGGTTAGACACAGAAGATGAAGAAAGTATTACTGAAGTAACAGAAGGAGTTTCAACTGAAGAATAAAGTTAATTTATTTAAAATTTAAAAAAATCTAATTAAAATCAAAAATAAAAAATATGTTAAAAGAGAGAAAAACACACACAAAATCTTCAGTTGATGACATCGATTCAGTTTCAATAAAACTTGCTTCACCTGAAAAAATCAGAGAGTGGTCTAGAGGTGAGGTAAAAAAACCTGAAACTTTAAATTACAGAACTGCAAGGTCAGAAAGAGATGGTCTTTTCTGTGAAAAGATTTTTGGTCCTGAAAAAGACTGGGAATGTTATTGCGGAAAATATAAAGGTATAAGATATAAAGGTATAGTTTGTGAAAAATGTGGAGTTGAGCTTACGAAATCAATAGTTAGACGTGAACGTATGGGTCACATCGAATTATGTGTTCCTGTATCTCATATCTGGTATTTGAAAAACATGCCATCACGTATCGCTACAATACTTGGTATGCCTGCCGGTGAAGTAGAAAAAGTTATATACTTTGCAGGATATCTTATAACTAAGATAGATGAAAAAGAAAAAACAAGACTACACAAAGAGCTTGATGATGAGTTTAAAGTGAAGATGAAAAACATAGTTGATGAAAAAACTAAAGACGCATTACGAGACTTGATGGCCTCAACAAAAGCTGATATAGATATGATTTATATTGGAAAGGTTTTGGATGAAAATCAATATCACAAATTCTCATACAAATTCGGGTCAGCTTTTGAAGCTGGGATTGGAGGTGAGGTTATTTTCAACATACTTAAAGGTTTAAATATAGCTGATTTACATAAAAAATTGACAATAGATCTCGAAAAAGCCACATCAGTTGAAAGAGAAAAAATCATAAGAAGACTTGGTTTTATAAATGCTATGAAAAAATCAGGTGTAAGACCAGAATGGACTTTCATAAAGGCTCTTCCTGTTATTCCTGCAGCTCTAAGACCTATGGTTGCATTAGATGGAGGCAGACAAGCTACATCTGATATTAACGATCTTTACAGAAGAGTTATAAACAGAAACAATCGTCTTAAAAAACTATATGATATAAAGGCACCAGATGTGATCTTAAGAAATGAAAAAAGAATCTTACAAGAAGCGGTTGACGCATTGCTAGATAACTCTATGAAAGGTAATGGTCCTGCATTTTCAGGAATAAACCCAGGAGCAAAAAGATCACTTAAATCTATCGCAGACAACCTAAAAGGAAAGAGGGGTATTTTCCGTCAAAATCTACTCGGTAAACGTGTTGACTACTCAGGACGTTCAGTTATCGTTGTGGGGCCTGATCTTAAACTAAATCAATGTGGACTTCCAAAAAATATGGCTTTAGAATTATTCAAACCTTTTGTTATATCTCAAATACTAAAGAAAGAATTAGCTTTCAGTATAAAAGGTGCAAACAGAATGATTGAAGATAGAGAAGAGATTGTTTGGTCAATACTTGAAGATATTATTAAAGATAAATATGTTCTCCTTAACCGTGCCCCAACATTACATAGACTCTCAGTACAAGCTTTTCAACCTGTACTTATAGAAGGTAGTGCAATACAACTTCACCCTTTAGTATGTTCACCTTTTAACGCCGACTTCGATGGAGATACTATGTCAGTTCATGTCCCTCTTTCAGAAGAGGCACAATACGAAGCTCATAATATCATGGCCTCAGATAGAAATATTTTGAAACCAGGATCAGGTGAAGCTACTATTACAGATAAAATGCTCGACATCGTAGTTGGATCATATTGGGTAACAAAACTTGTTTCTTCAGAAATAGGTGCTGATAAATATTTTGAATCACCAGAAGCTGCTATCATCGCTTTGAATAATGATATCATTTCTCATCGTGCTCCTATAAAAGTTCTTGCACCTATAGATACAAAGTTTGGAGAATATTCAGGTAAGCTTTTCGACACAAGTGTAGGAAGAATATTATTCAATCAGCTTTTGCCTCAAAATATAACTTTTATTAATCGAGAGGTAAATAAAAATGTTATGAACGCTCTAATTGATGAACTTATTATAAAAGAAGGAAGGAATAATGTTGCACCAATCATTGACTCAATCAAAAAGTTTGGATTTTCATTTGCGACACGTTCAGGTATAACATGGTCTATTTCAGACATACAAATACCAGAACCAAAATATAAAGTTTTGGACGATGCCCAAGAGCAAGCTGACTCTATCTATGCAGCCTTCAATCAAGGATTATTATCTGAGATAGAAAAACATGTAAAGATCATTAGACTATGGCAAGGAGTACAATCTCAGATTGAGAAATTGATTCCAGCAACTCTACCTGAAAATGGTCCTGTTAATGACATGGTCCTTTCTGGAGCTCGTGGATCTGTAGGTAACATAAATCAGATGGTTGGTATCAAAGGTCTTATTGCGACCGCACAAGGAACTACTATCGAACTACCAATCAAGTCTTCTTTCAAAGAAGGTCTTACACCTATCGAGTATTTCATCTCTACTCACGGTGCACGTAAAGGTATGACAGATACAGCTTTGAACACTGCTAAAGCCGGATACTTAACTCGTAAGCTGTTTATCTTGGCTCAATCAGTTATCATCACAGAAATCGATTGTAAAACCCATGAATCTATAACTCTTACAAAGAAAACCGCTTCAGGTATTGAAGTAAACTTTAGTAAAAGTGTTTACGGTAGAATATTGGCCGCTGATGTTTTGGATGAAAATAACGAAGTGTTGTTTAAAAAAGGACAACTACTATCAAAAGATGATGCAAAACTTATAGATAAGATGAATATAGAAGCTATAGAAGTTAGATCACCTCTAATATGTAAAACGGATAGAGGTGTATGTTCAAAATGTTATGGAGCAGATATGTCTACAGGTGATCTTATAGATGTAGGAGAATCAGTTGGTACTATTGCAGCTCAAGCTATCGGTGAGCCTGGTACACAGCTTACTATGCGTACTTTCCATGCCGGAGGTGTTGCGCAAACAGGTGGAGATATTACAGCTGGTCTACCTCGTGTAGAAGAGTTGTTTGAAAACAGAACTCCTAAAAATCCAGCAGCTATAGCATCTCATGACGGGGTAGTTACTGCTGTGATCGAAAAGAATAACGAAAAAATAATTAGAATATTACCTGATGTACCAGTTAAAGCTTCAAAGAAAACTGGAAGTGAATTGGAATTTTCTGTTCACCCTATACGTATAGTTCAAGTTAAGGTTGGTCAACATGTTCATAAAGGTCAAATCATGACCGATGGTTCAGCTGATGTAAATGAGATATACGAATACGCAGGAAAAGGAGAGGCACAGTCATATATTATTGGTGAAGTTAAGAAGATTTATGAATTACAAGGTGTAAATCTTGGACGTAAACATATCGAGATAATAGTTCGTGAAATGTTTAATAGAATAGTTATAACTGATAAAGGGGATACTGAACTTTCTATGGGTGATGTTGTTGAAACATTTGAATTTATTAGAACAAATAAAAAAGCAGATGAAAATGACACAATGCCAGCCAAAGGTAGAACAGCAATCATGGGTACTATGGAAGGATCATTAAACAGACAATCATTCCTAACAGCTGCTTCATTCCAAAATACAAACCGTATCTTGGTTAATGCATCCCTAAAAGGTCAACATGATCCATTGTACGGTATAATGGAGAATACTTTGATAGGACGTCTGATACCAGCAGGTACAGGTTTTGTTGGAAGTCAGAAAAATAAAGAAATTGTTGCTCTTCAAAATGAATTAAACGATAGTTATAATGATATGCAAGGAGAAGAAGAAGCTGAAGTATACAATATAAAAAGAAAAATTGTCTAGTTTGCGTAAGTTTTAGATTTGTTATAATAAAAATGTCCCCGAACAACTGACTTAGATATTTCTTTCAGGGAGTTTGTGTAGATTTAAACTTTGGTTTGAATCTTAGAACACCCACCTTAGTTTTTGCTAAGGCTCAGTTCGTTCGAGGGCTTTAAGAGGGATTGCTTCGTGAGTTTTATGAGTAAGATCATCTGTAGGACGAAGTCCGAGGACTTATGATCGAAACAAAGAAAACGAGCGATCCTTGCTAAAGCCATGAATTATAACAAAAAACTATTTTTCATAAATCTTTTTTTACTTATTTCACTTATAAGTTTTGATACAATTGCTAAAGTCACAAGTTTCTATTATTTTTATCCCAACGCTGACATAATTATGCATCTTATAGGCGGATTATCTTTAACTGGCTTAGCTATATCAGTTTTAAAATATGTGAAAATGTATAATAAAATTAATGTTTTTATTATAATTTTATTTTTATCTATATTTTGGGAATATGTTGAGTTTAGAATAGGTAGAAATATTCTTATAAATAAAAGCTTTTGGATAGACACCACTATTGATTTGCTTATGAACTCTATTGGTGGGATAATTGCATATATATGCTTTTACAAAATACCTTTAAAAAGAAAGAATCAGATCAAAAATCAGACGGACTAAGTGAATTTACTAAGTTAACATTTTGCGGAGGAGTATCATCTGTTACTGGTGCTAATTTTTTGCTTGAGATAAATAAAGATCAGGGCACTAAAAAACTCTTAGTTGATTGTGGTATGGAACAAGGCAGTGATAAAGCAAAAATTTATAATGCTTCGCCTTTTATTTTTGACCCTAAGGATATCGATATTCTTCTTGTTACCCATGCCCATATGGATCATATAGGCCTTATACCCAAACTTGTTAAACATGGATTCAAAGGTGTTATCTACAGTACACCTGAAACCCGTGACCTTTGTGTATACATGCTTGAAGATGCGCTCAAGCTCATAACTGAAGATGCAAAACGTAGACACATAGATCCTCTTTATAGTCCAGATGATACTAGACATGCTTTTGATTTATGGAAGACCATACCTTATCATCAAGATTTTACTTTGTTTTCTGATCTAGGTGTTACTGTTTACCTTAAAGACCCAGGACATGTTCTTGGTGCATCTATGTTTGAGATACGTATCGAGTTAAATAAAAAACTAAGAAAGTTTTTATTTACAGGAGATCTTGGAAATAGCCCTTCACCGATACTTAAAGACACTGAACCTATAGAGGGTGTTGATTATGTAATTATGGAAAGTGTGTATGGTGATAGAAATCATGAAGATAGAGAAACTCGTTTACAAAAACTACAACAAAGTATAGAGGATACTATAGATAGACAAGGAGTACTCTTGATACCTTCATTTTCTCTAGAAAAAACTCAAGAGATATTATACGAGATGAATAAACTATTTGAAGATAAAATAGTTCCTGAGATACCGGTTTATCTTGATTCACCTCTAGCGTCAAAACTCATTCCTATTTATAAAAAATACATAAAAGATTATAACGAAGAAGCTAAGAAAAGAAAACAAAAAGGAGATGATATTTTAAATTTTAAAAATCTACATATAGTAGCTTCAGCTGAAGAATCTAAATCAATATTACACAGTAAAAATCCAAAGATAATCATGGCTGGATCAGGTATGTCCACCGGTGGCCGTATACAGCATCATGAACTTAGTTATCTTCCGGCTCATAACACTATACTTTTATTTTTAGGCTTTCAGGCGCTTGGTACTTTAGGTCGTGAGATATATGACGGTGCCAAGGTTGTAAATATTTATGATACTGAGGTTCATATAAACTGTGAGATTAGAAAAATAGATGGATATTCAGGACATAAAGACTCTGATCATTTACAAGAATTTGCAGCAACGGCAGGAGAGTCTTTGAAAAAAGTTTTTGTTACTATGGGTGAGAGTAAATCAGCTTTATTCTTAGTACAAAGATTGCGTGATTATTATGACATAGATGCTGTGCATCCTGAGCAAGGAGAGTCTGTTATATTGTATTAGTTTTTGAAAAATGTAGAATACAGTTAATGAATACAGGTGTAGTCAAAAAAAGAATAGAAGAAATAGAAGGTTTGATGCAAAACCCGGATTTTTGGAGTGACTCAGTTGCGGCACAAAACATGATGAGGGAATTACAGGATTTAAAAACCGAGTTGATCAAGAATGATTTTTCATCGTTCGACTCTATTATCTCAATCATTGCTGGTGCAGGAGGAGATGACTCTGAGGATTTTGCTTCCATGTTGTATAATATGTATTTTAAATATGCGACAAATAGGGGTTGGGATATTTCTATACTTGATTCAAGTCCAAATACACTTGGGGGCTATAAAAATATAATGTTTGAGGTTAAGGGAAAAAATTCTTATGGTATTTTAAAAAATGAATCAGGGGTTCATAGACTTGTGAGAATGTCACCGTTTAACTCTAAAGGTTTGAGACACACATCTTTTGCATTGGTGGAAGTTGTACCCAAGATAGATACAAATGTTTCTTTTGATTTAATAGAATCAGACTTAGATATATCTTTTGCAAAATCAGGAGGAGCTGGAGGGCAAAATGTAAACAAAAGAGAAACAGCTGTTCGTGTGGTGCATAAACCAACAGGTTTATCAGTACATGTTACGGAGGAAAGGTCTCAAGGGCAAAATAAAGAAAGAGCAATAAACATCATAAAGGCGAAACTACTGAAGAAAAAAGAAGATGATATGAAGTTGAAGGAAAAAGGTTTGTCGACAACAAACACTGTGAGTATAGAATGGGGAAGTCAGATACGGTCCTATGTTTTGCATCCATATAAGATGATAAAGGATCATAGATTTGAGTTTGAGAGTAGTGATGTGGAGGGTTTTTTGAATGGTAATATAGATAATGTTCTGAAAGCTGAAAATGGATTGTAGGGGTGTTTTGCCTTGACTTTTGTGTTGCAATATGCTATTATATCAATGTATGAAAAGTACCTTAACAGCCCTATCGGGGTTGGTTTTGTTGATTGTGGCCGCTATTTTAGCGTTTCCTAATCTCCAAGATCAACCGAAAACTTCACAAAAATCTACATCTAGTTTGGTGGTGAAAACCCCACACAAGACGCAGATTTTGAAAGAAAAAAAAGAAACAAATGAACCAGAAACAGTGACAGTCCAATTTGGGCTGAATGCTAATTTCAGTCCTAAACCGGGAACTGAAACTGAACAATAAAACAACTCCCAACAACTACCGAAAATCATGAAAAAATATATCTCCACTATTGTCGCAATGTTCTGCATTGCAAATCTCTGCCTAGCTCAAACGCCTATAACTCCAGTCATTATGCCGGATCGTATCTCCATTGGAGAAATCGCCGTCGTTGAGGCTTTAGCTAAAGCGACAACTGTATATGTTGTCTGCGGGTCGGCATCGACCTTGAGACCGTTTGAGTTTACACAACCTCTTGGTGATGTAGATTCGATAGATGACTTAAAAAAAGTCATTGAAAGGATATATGTAGATTTTGTTACTATGGATCCAAAAGAGCAAATAAATTTAGCTGTCCGCATCAATGATGTGAATGGAATGAACTTATTTAGGTCTGATACAAGTTTCCAGCTTGAAAAGGTGCGTGATACACTTAGCAATAAGTTTATTTACCAAACACCATACTACGCTGGGAATCTCTGGTTTAGTTTATGTGATTCAGAAGTACGGGTGCCTGGTGCTGTTATGGCGCATATGGTAAACCGTAATGGCGACATATATCAACTCAATGTTTTTGATGGGAGAATTCAAATCCCTGGTTGGATGAATCGCTCCGGCGAATTTTCCGAGCTCGTGGTTGACAGTGTTCGTTATGATATGAATACTGGTATCAAACTACGTTCTGAAAGGTGTCAACCACAATTTTTAAATGTTGATTTCAACCAAGTACAAAAGATGGAGTATAGTACTGGTTTAAACAGTATCTACAGTGCTCCGCAGTATGGATATATTCCGAACACTGAAATTAAGCCGACCAACAGTCAAATGATAATTGAGTTTCAAACTGGGGAATGGAGCTGGGCTTACCCGATTTCTGTTTACATCGCCACATTGGATGATCTCAAGTCAGGAGGAAAAGGATGGAAAGTCTACCCTTATTCTACTGGTATGATTATCCCTGTGATTCCAGGAAAAACCTATTATGTTTGGCCTGAATATCAAGATAGCGTGATTGGTTCCAATGTTGGAACAGGAGGTAAAGGCTAATCTAAATCTCAAAACAATCAACCCTCCGGGTGCGTGAAAGCGCATCCGGAGATTTATTTTTGTATAAATATACATGGAAAAATATCTCTAAATTTTGGATTCCAGTCAAATGTTGACAACTAGGCTTACGAGTGTATTATTAACCCCGATGCCTGCCAAGTTCATGGTGGAAAATCGTAGGCATTTCGTGCTGTTTATTAGCTTGTATTTAGAACTCAGTTTCCTGATAAGAAACGTGGAGATTATTTTAAAACAGGCCAAAAGCAGTAAATACGAGACCTTGTCGACAAACCTGAAAAGGTTAATTGTCGACAAGGTCATTTTTTTATTTACCTCTTCCAAATCACCATAAAAAATGTTATTTTATATATATTAATCAATAATTAAAAAAATAAAAAATATGTCATTTATAGACACTTTAAAATCATTCTTGGGGTTTACAGTTAGTAAAGAAAATGTAGACGTGGCTACAGCTCCTATGATGGAAACACCTGTTACTGCTCCAGAACCTTTGACACAAGCTCCTGTTGAAGAGGTTATGGTTCCAGAACCTGTTGCTCATACAATGGAATCTGATATATCTGCAGAGACTCCTATGGCGGAAACTCCACCTGAGACTGTGACTGAAACAGCTTTGCCAACCGAGAATAAATAATTCTCATACCCGATCGTCTAACGGTAGGACAACGGTTTCTGGAACCGTTAATTGGGGTTCGAGTCCCTGTCGGGTAACCAACTTGAGCTAGCACGAGGTGCGCCATTTCTATATTAATAAAATCTACTGTATAATTATTTGTATATGAAAAATAAACAAAGTGGTTTTGTTGGAATTATTTTAATAATCATCATTCTTGTCTTGATTGGTGGTGGAACTTATTTTTATTTCATCAATACTTCTAAAAGTAATTACGAGGAGCAGTTGGCTATCTTAGGTCCCAAAGGAATTTCAAATCTACTTAATCAAAATTCCACAGGATCATCTGGAATTCAAAAAGAAATATCAAAGAAGATTTTAAATGAGTCTGGTGATATACAAGAGAGAATTGGTCTTGCTCGTATATTAGGTGAATCAAACACTGCTGAAGCATTAGAGACACTTTCAAAAGTAATTTTTACAACAAAAAATGAAGAGTTGTATAGAAGTAGTGTGGAACAATTAAGTCGAATGAGTGGTGCTAGTTCAGAAGAAGAATCTAAGCAAATGACCGATATTGCTATTGCTTCTTATGAAAAGTCGGCACAAAAACCAGAACTATATTATCTGTTTGGAGGGATTGTAGCTAAGTTAGGTGAATCTAACGGTGTTAATTTTCTTAGAAATGAAGCAATCAAAGGAGGGTTAACTATTTCATTACTTAATACCAGTAAAAATGAGTCAGCTAAAGTTTCAATGGAACTATCTAAATCTATTCGTGGAAGATTATCTGTACCAACACTTGCCAATTCTTTACAAATAAATGATCCGAATTCAACAGAATTTATTTGGTCTGGACAAGCTTTGTCGTCAATACAATTTCAGGAGGGGGCAGAAGCTCTTTTAAATTGGTCAAAAAACGCACCAGATAATTGCGCTGAACTAGCTGCGATATGGTTAAGTGGTTTTAGAGACAGTCATTCAATAGATGTAATGCTGGCACTAGATATATCCAATACTCAGTATGTAAGTCAAAAGGTAAAAAATGAAGTTATGGGTGCTGTTAAAAATTACAAGAAACAATATCAATCATTAATAAACACTCCAGCTCCTGAAAAAATTGATTCAGCAACTCAAAAGATAAAAATTCTTAAAATGATTGAGGATAAAATACAGAATGATACAATCACAATTGATGATCGTGTTAAATTTCTTGCTGCTTTTACTATTTTAGGCGATGAAAAGATAACTAATCAATGGAATATTTTTATAACAAGTCCTGATATGGAAACGGCTAAAAAAAATAAAGATATTTTAATTTATATGTTGTCTGATAAAAAACAGGTTCCAAAAATTTTAACAATCTCAATTGATCAGGTTAGAAAAAATATTATTGGCAAATGGCAAATGGTGAATGATAATCAATATTTGATTACATACATGGGGGATGGAACTTATCAAAATGAAGGAAATAGTTTTAATCATGGTACTTGGAAATTATTAACAAATCTGAAAGAAGAAAAAGATGCTGCGTCTTTTGAGAGAGAGCTTCCAAATTCAGTGTATTTGAAAATTAATGAATATTCTAATGATAAATATTTGAGCCCAATGTATTACGCTGTTTCTATATCAGATACTGAAAACTTAAAATATGATTATTTAGGAACCTCAAAGAGTTTTAGTTTTAAGAGAATAAAATAAAATTTTCAACTCGCTCAAGTACCATCAAAATAACATCCTTAAATTATTATAAATAACATTACAGGGTATAGGACTATGTGGTTCCAGCTCAAACCACCTAACCAACTTGAGCGTGCACGAGGTGCATCAACAATGCTACAATTTTTATATATGGAAAATTCAAATATCACAACAGTAACAAAAACAAAAAAAACAGGTCTTATATTATTACTTATCTCAATCGGTCTTTCTATTTTTTCAGGTATTGGTTTAGCGATGTACTCACTTTCTAGAGGCTGTGGATATGACCGTTCATTTTTTATATGTTCTGGTATAGGTATAATATTTTATATTGTATTTTTTATAAATTTAATATTAATTATAATTTCTATTGCACAATTGATAAAACCCTTTTTTGCTGAAAGTTTAATTAAAAAAGTTTTAATCTTATATTTCTTTATTATTTTATTAGTGGTAGTTTTTGATTTTTTTGGTCAAAGTTTAAAATCAACTGAAAGAGAGTGTTCGGTTGTTGATTTGTATGATAAAAAATCTTCAGGATCTTGTTATTTTAAACTTGCGCAAAATGAAAATGATATTTCATATTGTAGTAAAGCTGGTGAATACGAGGCAAGTTGTAATAAAGTAATGGCTAGTAAAACAAAAGATGTTTCTTATTGTGAAGACCAAAAGTGTATTAAAGATATTAATACAGAAAAAACTTTTGAAAATCTACAAATAGTTATTGAACCAATAGAAGGGAATCAGATAAGTAAAAATACTAAAAATTCAAAAATAGCAAAAGTTAAAATTGTCTCTAAAAATTATGATGGATGGATTTCATGGATAAGTTTTGGTGGATCTTCGAATATGACTTCTCTTATAACCTCAGGCAGTATAAAGTTTTATGATGAAAAGGGAAAATTAGTATTCTTTAGTGATGGTGCTAGTAATTTAGGCATAGATATAAAACCTAATACTACAAAATATTTAACAATATTTGCTGATACTGGCGGCATTAACGGTACTGTAAGTTTGGAATTAGACCCAATTGTTAGTGTATACAATCCAGACAGTCAAACTTTCAAAAATTTTAATAAATATAATTTAAAAGCAAATAATTTTGTAGGAATACCTGAAGGTTATACGCAACAACCAACTCACTTGAGAAGTAAGGTTGAGCTCAATATTAGATAGTATTTTGTCACTTTTTGACTCGCTCAAGTACCATCAAAATAACACCTTTAAATTATTATAAATAACATTACAGGGTATAGAACCATACGGTTCTAACTCAACACATCTAACCAACATGTTTTCGCCTTATTTTTCAATATATTTTATTGAGGTATATTGGACGCTTGAACTTATTGTATAAAGTGCTATTATTTAATAAATGAATACACAAAAAGGCTTTGCACCTATTTTAATAATTTTAGGGATTATTATCGGATTTTTAGTTATAAGCGGAACAGTCATTTTTTTAAATACCACATCAAATCAAAATCTTGAGCAAAACCCTAATAAGCCTATTGTTTCTAAAGTTAAATTCACTGCACCAAGTGGTAAAGTCCTAGGTGGATATATAGTAGATTTTAAAACAGATACCGATCCTTCAATTGAATACAAAGTAATTTTAAGAAATAAACTCTTACCATTGTTTGGTGACGAAGATAAGAGTGCAGATTATGATTCAGAGTCTCTTTCAAAGTATTTGTTGAATACTGATATTGAAAATTATAAAATCGATGAGGGAGTTCCTACTCAACCTTTGTTTTTTTGATTACCAGATACCAGTCGCTGATTTTCTGTCATACATTTATGGTCTTAATGAAAACATTCTTATTCCCAATAAGGATAGATTTGAAAATGAAGATTGGATACTAAGTGTCCCCGAAGATCAGCGAGAAGATGCAAAGAAACAGTATTCACAAATAAAAAAATATGAAAATTATAAAACTGACGTAAATTTATCGGATTTATCAAAATCATTTTATGTTGAAGTTCAGAAAATAAAAGGAGGTGCTGTTATTGATACTATGTACAGTGATTTATTTGAAATTGACAGAAAATTTTGTAACTTAAATCAGACAGTTTGGAGTAACAGGTGTAATTTCACAGAATAGTAAAAATTCTTTCTCCTCGTATCAAACAGGTTCTAACATCGTCCAAGAGGCCCAACCAACATGAGCTAGCACGAGGTGCGTGTATTTTACATTAATAAAATCTACTGTATAATTATTTATATATGAAAAATAAAAACCGAGGATTTATAGCTCCTTTATTAATTATTATAATAGTGTTTATAGTAATTGCTGGTGGATTTTACTATTATTTTTTAAAAAACAAGAATCAACAAAACATCATTAATAATACCAATACAGATATTTCCTCTTTTGTTCCATCAAATATAAATGAGATTAAATTTGATAAGATTCAATACTTGTCTGCTAATGATCAAGGTTTTATTCTAAGGGGACTAGTTTATTTTAACGTAATTGGACAAGAATCAACCTCTACAAAAACTAGTGACGGAAATCTGTTGACGGTGGCCACACCGATTGTATTAATTGTTTTTGAATGTGCTAAAGAAAGTTCAACCATTTGTCAGAAATATTTAACTGACGGTATTGTAAAAAATAATCAGGATATGATTCAAAAAGAATTAACAATTTCCAATAAAAATATATCGTATTTTGAATTTAAGAAAATAAGCACAGATAGTTTTGTTAAACAAAGTGCAGGTCTCGTAAACACGGATTCGACAACTTATGTTTGGTGTGAGGGTAAATTTTGTTTTCAAGTTCTTTCATATTATAAATTTGATATAATTACAAAAGATTTTGTAAATGGGGTTATTGACACATATTCAAAAATAAAATAATTAATATTTTTTTTATTGGTAAAATTTGATATGGTGTCACAATTAATTTTCCCCTCGCTCAAGTACCATCAAAATAACACCTTTAAATTATTATAGACAACCTTACAGGGTATAGAACCACACGGTTCCAGCTCAGACCACCTAGCACGAGATTTGGAGCTTATTTTAGCCTTTTAATATTTCATCCGTCTTGGACGGTGGAACTTTTTGCATAAAGTGTTATTATTTAATCAATGAACAAACAAAAAAATATATTATTGATATTCTTCGTAATCGGTTTATTTATTAATTTATTTATTCCGTATGATATCTTTACTGATTTTAGTTTTGTTCCTGTTATATATTTTTCCATCATATTGATATGGGGTTCTATTTTAATTGTAAAATCGGATGAAATTAGAACAGCTAAAATATCAAAATTAACTTTGTTTACCATTTCAACATATTTTGCTTCACTTGCATCATTTTATTATCTTGGAAGGACAAGTTGGGGTAATGGTGAACCTATGTTAAATTTTTTAGCCACAACCCTTATAAGCTTAATTATATTTGTCGTTTTTTTAATAATAATGGGAAGAAAAAAGGCAAATGCGCAATCACCTACATCTGGTAATAAATTTTTTTCTAACTTATATTTAATCATTATCATTTTATTAAGTTATTCTATTGTTAATTTTGGTGGGGTTATTGGATTAACTGCAATAGCAACAGGTAATTATTCAGTATGTTCAGTTTTACCCACACCTTATGATTACTATGGTATTTTCCAATATTCTAAATTTGAAGCGCGCTCACAAGGAAGGTGTTTATATGATGTAGCAATAACAAGAAGAGATATTAAGAAGTGTAGTGATGCACCGAGGGAAGATATCGTAAAGAGGTGTGAAGACAAAATTAATGGAAAAATATCAAACAGTTATAGTTTCTGGAATTTTGTTGGAATTAGTAATAATTAACGCATCATATTAGAGAGTGGGTATAAAAATTCTATATTATTCTCAGTCAAACAGGTTCTAACGTCCAAGAGGCCCAACCAACATGAGCTAGCACGAGATGATTCGATATATGATATAATCATTTTATGAATGATGTAGAAATATTTTATATATCTTATCTAGTCGGAGCAATTGTCTTTGGAATACTTTTCCTCATTGTAATGCCCATCACTGCTTACAAGCGTGGCAAAGAGATTGGTAAATCCTGTCAATACAGTTCCATGGGTCTTTCGCTAGGTGGCGCTTTGTTTTTTGGACTAATGATAGGTATCGGCTATCTAGAGTCAGGACCTTATAACTATACTCACTCAGGATTTGAAGGTGTGATCCCAGGTATAATATCTCTACTTGGCGTTGCAGCAATTTTAGTCGGTATTGTATGGAGAGTAATTGTGGGTGTTAGAAAATAACAATAATTTTTATAAAATACAAAGTGCTCGAGTCGCTTCGACTGGTCTATGCCAGAACAGGTCAAACCGACCTTACAGGGTTTGACCTGTTAAGGTTCCAGCTCAATTCATCTAACCAACATGAGCTAGCACGAGTGCTGTTGATTTCTGATATAATTATACTATATGAAATTTTATCTATACCATCGAGTACCTGAAAATATGAAAGGAGACACCTTGTACCCGTTAAATATTTTAAAAGATAAATATCCTGAAATATATGCTTCCGGTATTGAAAAATACAAAGGTCGTGAACAAGTAATGGAATGGTTTATTCCAAATCTTAATTGTTTTTGGAATGATGTGATTCATCTTACAGCATTACATCCAAAAATAGTGAAAGAAGCTCTTGTCGAAGCAGGGTATAAAGGGAATTATATAACAAGGTGTTATGAGATTGATCCCTCAATTCTCACTGTTGAAAATACAATCGTGTATCTATATAAAAGTGAACCTGAAGATGGAAAATTTGATCCTGAAAATTTTGTAGAATTTAAACCTAAAGATATTGAACAGTATGCAATAATACCTCAATCTACAAAAGAACATTATAAAAGAAGTATTGAAAATGGTAAGATGCCCCTTACATTTGCTTGGGTGCCACATATCTTTTTTAAAGGATCAGTTGATGTTAAAGATTTAAATATAGTACATGACTAGTAAGGTACGGTTCCAGCTCAATTCATCTAACCAACTGTCACATAATCTAGAGTTAAAAAATGCATAGCATTTTTGGGACTCAATAAGATGATATAATAAACCCATGATATCCTTTTATGAAAATCATTCACCACAAGAATTTGGTCCTCAAATTCCAAATGAAGAAGAGATTATTTCTTTGATTAAAGATTATGGACTATCTTCATCTGAGGCTACGGATACACTTTATATATGGTTAACGAATAAACAAAAAGAACATAATGAGTCTGAAAGTGTATATTCTCAATTAAAATTTAATATGGAAGTTTCAAATTTATATTTAAAAGCTGGATTGATAGACGAGGCGTATAAGTATTGTAACCAGGCTTGGAATTATGTAAATGAATTTAAACTTCGTGGAGATAAGTTTGAAAATGAATTTTTAGATATTTGTAGAAATATTTTAGAGCTAAGTGATAATATAGATAAGAAATATTTTTAATATATTGCTTATAATTTTACATACATGATATAATTTGTATATGAAAAAAAATAAAACAATAACAATATTCCTAACTTTACTAGGAATATTAATCATCCCATTAATTGTCTCTGCCCAAGAGGCCGAGGTAAAAACAGAAGTTGAAATAAAAATAGATACAGCAAAGCCTCAACCACCTCAATCAGAAATTCGAAACATGAGAGAGGGAGTTAGAAGTGAGGTAAAAGAAATAAGAAAAGATGCTCAAGGCGAGCGTCAAGAAATGAGAAAAGAGAGACGTGATCAAGTAATGAATGTACGTGAAAACGCCTCATCAACAAATCAAAGACCTCCGGCAGAATTAAAAGTTTTACGTGAACAAAATAAAACTGAAATAGGCAAGATCCGTACAGATTTTTCAGCTTCAATTAAAACAAATAGAGCTAGTACAACAGCTGTTATAAAAGAAAAAAGAGAGGATTTGATAAAAGTTATACAAGAAAAAAGAGAATTATTCAAAGAAGAACTGGAAACAAGAAAGGAATTGAGAGCTAGCACAACAGCTTCCATGAAAGTAAAGCTCAAAGAAGGATTAGCTAAAATAAAAGACGAAAAGAGGAAAATAAGAGTAGAAAGTGTTGTAGAAAATCTAACTGAATTAAATACAAAAATAACAACAAATTCCTCTGAAAAAGTTAATAAAATTGAAGAAGTTTTGATTTCTATAGAATCACGTGCCGACAAGGCAACTGCGAATAATGTAAATGTTGCAAACGTAAGAGCTCTAATAGCTTTGGCTGAAATAGCTATAGCTGATGCACGTGCAGCCATAACAGTACAAACAGGTAAAACATATACTATTACTATAGTAGATGATTCAACAGTTAAAACAACAGTACAATCAACACGTGATTTATTAAAAAAAGATGTAGATATAATGAAATCTAAGATAAAAGCTGCCCAAGATGCCACAAGAAAAGCTGCAGAGACTCTAAGGTCTATACCAAAAGTTAATAATGATGTGATTGTAGACCCAATAGCAACAACAACTACAAATTAAATAAAAAAATAAATAAAATATATGAAAAAAATAGTTATAATAGTAATAATAATCTTACTGATAGCAATAACCTGGTTTTCTTGGAACAAAATGAATACAAAAGAGGTCATACAAGAGACTCCTCAACAAGTGCTTGATAAAGCTACACAGGCTGACACTACTGATGAGATAGAGGTAAAGCTTGATAGTTTAGATACTGATACAAATTCATCAGCAGATTTTGATGGTATTGATGCTGAAATAAAGAGTATATAATTAAGAAATTATAGATAAATCAACAAAAAAAAGAGCGCAAGAGAAAATTATTCCTCTTGCGCTTTGGGTTTGGTTGGGTTTTTTTCATAGTAGGTATTTGCTGCGTACGTATTTCAGGTATTCAATTTTTTCTGAGTTATTCAAGTCGAACTTAAACTCTCGACCTGTATAAAGGACAACAGTAAAATTGTCCCAAGCTCTGGTAATATCTCCACTTTTTGAATAGAAATCAAAAACCAAAGCTTTATACTCAGGACTGTCTTTATTGTAACCTTTAGCTAATGCGTAGTTCTTTGCAGCTTTACGACTCTTTACAGCCGAACCTGTGTCAACTGCAACGCCAACAATTCTTTCACCTTCTTTATTTTTTCCAACAATAACACTTCCATAAGGAATTTTATTTGGATCAACGGCAACAACTTGAAGACCAAGCTTCTTCACTGTTGATATTGGAATAAGAGTTGATGTCTTGCCGGCAGCGCTTTCATGGTCGCAGGTGTTGTAACTTGTTCCTCGTGCTAGTACCTCTACTTTGTTTATATTGTCAATTTTTGTGGAATTATTTTTTTGTCGGCCACTGGCTTTCCCGCGAGAGAAAGCACTAGTAGTGATCAGTAAGAAAATGATTCCGATAGTTTGCAGTATTCGTTTATTGTTCATGATTGCTGTAATTTGTTCTGGTAATGTCTAAGCCACTTAGCCTTGACCTATATAGCTTATCATATTACAGTTTTTTTGTCAAGTTTTGTCAATAGAAATTTATTTACTCAATAAAGTAAATAAATTTTATGATATAATTAATTGTATATGCAAAATAGAATTTATATAACAAGACAAATACCATCCATCGGAATAGAAATTTTAAAAGATAAAGGCTATGAAGTTACGGTAGGCAAAGAAAAAAAACCATTATCACAAAAAGACATAATAAAGATTTTACAAAAAGCTGAGAAAAATGGACAACCATACAACATATTACTCACACTTTTAACAGATAATATAGATAAAACTGTATTTGATATAGCACCATCACTTAAAATGATTTCTAACTACGCTATAGGCTATGACAATGTTGATGTAAAAGAAGCATGTCATAGAGGAATAATGGTTACGAATACACCTGGAGATTATATAGGATCCATAGCAGAGCATGTTGTAGCTATGACATTATCGCTTTGTAATCGTATTGCTGAAGCAGATCGCTTTGTTAGAATGGGCCGATACAAAGGCTGGGACCCTATGATTATGATAGGGCATGATGTAAGTGATAAAACTATAGGTATTGTAGGTGCGGGGCGTATAGGAGCTAAAGTCGCTTATACTTTCAATAAAGGTTTTGGTTGTCCTATAGTGTATTTTGACCAAAACAAAAATGACTCAATTGAGCATGATTGTGGGGCAAAAAGAGTTGAAAGTCTCGATGAATTATTAAAACAGTCTGATATCGTATCTTTACATGTACCTCTTAACGATCAAACTCATCATATGGTCAATAAAAGCTTCATTTCTAAAATGAAATCTGATTCTTTTATTATAAACACGTCCCGAGGTGCTGTTATTGATGAAAAATATTTATATGAAGCGCTCAAAGAAAATAAAATTGCAGGGGCAGGTTTAGATGTATTCGAGTTCGAACCAAAAGTTACAAAAGGTTTAACAAAGCTTGGAAATGTTATACTTACTCCGCACATAGCCTCAGCTAGTATAAAAGCGAGAGACATTATGGCAAGAGTCGCGGCACAAAATATTATTGATTTCGTTGAGGGGAAAAATATGATCAATAGTTGTGTAAAATAATATAAAAAAGTAGCTTATCCAAGAAAAGGTAAGCTTTTTTTATTTTATTTCTGAAGATAAAAAAAATATGCTACAATAAAGCAATATGAAATTAACTTGTTCCATTAAAACAGATTTAAAAAATGCATATTTAACTCCAAAGATTGGAGTATCAGCAACAGCAGATGGAAGTTTCTTAAAACAAGAAGCGTATGAAATTGCCAAAGAATTAGGAAGAGAGATTGTTGATCAAGGAGGTATATTAGTTACAGGAGCTTCTAGTGGATTTCCATTCTGGTCGGCACAAGGGGCAAAACAAGCAGGCGGTCTTTCTATGGGTTATTCTCCAGCCCAAAGTCCAAAAGACCATACTGACGTATATAGATTACCCTTAGAGTATATGGATGTAATAACCTTTACAGGTTTTGGATACCCAGGACGTGATCTTATATTTACGCGTTCATGTGATGCTATTATTATCGGTCCAGGTCGTATTGGAACTATACATGAGTTCAGTATTGCATATGAAGACGGAAAGCCGTTAGGTATATTACAAAGCGATGGTTGGGAAACAGATGAGATTTTACAGTTGATTATAGAGAAAAGTCATAGACAAAATCCTTATGTAATTTTTGAAAAAGATCCAAAAAAACTTATTCGCGGCATCATGGACATGATAAGGCAACAAAGGGGTGGTTTTTTTTAGATTAAGACAAAATGATCATTAAATGATCATTTTTTTGTTTATACTCTAAAATAATAAAATTCAAATACAATAAAAAAATATATGCAAGATTAATTTAAAAAAAACTATATATAAAAGGGATATAGACAAAACTAGTTTATTGTCAACCTTACTGTATTTTGTAAAGTTTGATTGCATAGGTTAAGTCACAAGTGTTATTATTTAGATACCTATGATACAAGATAAAAACATAAAAATAAATTTTATTCTTAAAAGAGACAACTCTGTTGTTGATTTCAACACAAATAAAATATTTATAGCATTAGAAAAAGCCTTAATAGGTTCTGGTGAGTATAAGGAAGGGTTGGCTAAGGATTTGTCAAACCAAGTTGTTAAAAAAATAAGAGATAATCATCAAGAAGAAGGTAGTATACCTTCAGTAGAAAGTATACAAGACATGGTGGAGATAGTTCTTATGGACAATGAATTACACATAACTGCAAAAGCTTATATTTTATATCGTGAAAAACGCGCTGAGCTAAGAAAGAAAGATATTTTCAAAAAAAGAGTTGCATTGAGACCTAGTGAATATCCAGAACTTTTAGAATATGTTGACGGTATCAGGCATTCATACTGGCTACACACAGAGTTTAATTTCACATCAGACGTTCATGATTATAAAGTAAACATAAATGAAGTTGAAAGATCGGCTATAAAAAATGCCATGCTAGCCATAGCTCAGATTGAAGTTTCTGTTAAAACTTTTTGGGGTGATATATATAAAAAGATGCCAAAACCAGAAATAGGAGCAGTTGGATCAACTTTTGCTGAAAGTGAGGCAAGGCATCATGATGCATATGCGAGTCTACTTGAGATTTTGGGTATAAATGATGAGTTTGATAATATAAAAAATATCCCCGCTATCATGGGTAGGGTTAATTATATAGAAAAAGCTATATCTCATTCAGGGTCAGACAACAATCAGGATTATTCAAAAACATTATTACTATTTTCATTATTTATAGAGCATGTTTCTTTATTTTCTCAGTTTCTGATTATAATGTCTTTCAACAAACAGAAGTCATTGTTTAGAGGTATGTCAAACGTTATCGAGGCAACCTCAAAAGAAGAACAGATACATGGTTTGTTTGGAATAGACTTGATGAAGATAATAAAGCAAGAAAATCCTACATGGTTCAACGAAGAATATGAGCAAAGTGTGATAAATATATGTAAAGAGGCATATGAGGCAGAGGAAAAGATTATAGATTGGATTTTTGAAAAAGGAGAGCTAGATTTTATGCCTTCAGATGTTGTCAAAGAATTTGTAAAAAATAGATTCAATAATTCACTATCATCAATAGGTATAAGGAAGATATTTGAAATAGATGAAGCGAAATTAGAGCAAACAGAATGGTTCGACGATGAGATAATGACAACAAAACACGGTGATTTCTTTGTAAAAAGATCAGTAAATTATAACAAAAGAGTCGGAAGTACAACTGGGGATGACTTATTTTAACAAAAACAATTAAAAATTAAATACAAAAATACAAATAAAATGCATTGGTTAAACGAAAATAGCAGAAAATTCCTAGCTAAAGATTATATTAATGACGGCTCAACTGCAGAGGAACGTATTCGTTTTATTGCAAATCATGCAGAGAGTATATTAAAAATAGATGGCTTTGCAGATAAGTTCTATGGATATATGGAAAAAGGCTATTACTCGCTTGCTACACCTGTTTGGGTTAATTTTGGTTTTGCCAAAGGACTTCCTATATCATGTTTTGGTTCTTATGTAGGCGATACTATGGGAGATATACTATATACAACAGCTGAGGTTGGTATGATGAGTAAAAAAGGTGGTGGTACATCAGCTTATTTCGGGGATTTAAGACCACGTGGAGCACATATAACAAATAATGGTGTATCTTCCGGCCCAGTGCATTTTATGCAGCTTTTCGACACAGTTACAAACATCGTGAGCCAAGGTTCAACTCGTCGGGGACACTTAGCGGCCTACTTGAACGTTGAGCATCCTGATATAGAAGAATTTTTGGATATTGGGACTGAAGGAAATCCAATACAAGGACTTACAAACGCAGTTACAGTAACTGATGCTTGGATGCAAGAGATGAAAGATGGAGATGAGAAAAAGCGTGCTATTTGGGCAAAGGTTATAAAAAGAAGAACAGAGATGGGTTATCCATATATCATGTTTTCAGATAATGTTAACAATAACACTGTAGAAGTATACAAAGAAGGAAATCACAAGATCTATGCAAGTAACCTATGTAGTGAAATCGCATTACCATCAAGTGATAAATGGTCTTTTGTATGTTGTTTATCATCTTTGAACGCATTGTATTATGATGAATGGAAAGATACAGATGCTGTGCAGACACTCACTTACTTTTTAGATGCTGTTATGACTGATTTTGTAAATAAACTTGAAGGATACAGAGATTCAGTTGAGATTGAAAGAAGACAGGAATTTATGTTTATGGAAAAATCATACAATTTTGCCAAAGAAAATAGAGCTCTTGGAGTAGGTGTACTCGGATGGCATTCATATCTACAAAGTAAAATGATTCCTTTTGAGGGACAAAAAGCTTATGACTTGAATCAACAGCTTTTCCGTTTTGTAAAAGAGAAAGCATATGAAGCATCAAGTGAGATGGCGGTTAAGTATGGTGAACCTGCCATGCTCGTTGGAAAAGGACGTAGAAATACTACTCTGTGTGCCGTAGCTCCTACAACTTCTTCCGCCTTCATATTGGGTCAAGTGTCACAAAGTATCGAACCTGTATGGTCAAACTGTTATGTAAAAGATATTGAGAAAATGAAAGTAACAATCAAAAATCCTTTCCTAGAAAAATTACTTGAAGAGAAAGGTAAAAATACAAAAGAAGCTTGGCAAGATATTCGTGACAAAGATGGATCTGTACAACATGTTGATTATCTTACAGATGAGGAGAAAGAGGTGTTTAAAACTTTTGCTGAGTTGGATCAATTTGCTATCATCGATCAAGCTGCCGCAAGACAAAAACATATAGATCAAGGGCAATCTTTGAACCTTATGATAAACCCAAAGACGACCACTACAAAAGAGATCAATGCGTTGTATATGGAGGCTTGGAAATCAGGTGTGAAAACTCTTTACTATCAACATAGTATGAATGCTGCTCAGGTTTTGAGTAGAAAGAAGGTTTGTGTAAACTGTGAGTCATAATAGAAAAAAAAATATTTATATGCTATAAATGGCATATAAATGGAGGATTGGATGAGTGGTTGAAATCAACAGTTTACTAAACTGTCGAGCCTTAACGGGTTCCGTGAGTTCGAATCTCACATCCTCCGCAAAGTATGAACAAAAATATTGGAACAATAGATAGATCAATAAGAATAATCATCGGAATAATACTTTTTGTTATGATATTTTTTACCGATAGTATTTTTACAAGATTTATACTAGCTATATTTGCTATCTTTTCTATATATGAAGGTGTTTCAAGTTGGTGTGTATTGTATGCATTATTGGGAAGAAATACATGCCCAGTTAAGCGAAATAAATAATAGATCATGAATTTTCCAACAGACAAAGAATCTATAGAAAAAAGAATACAATCAATAGACGTTATAAAGTATAGTAAAAACAGAAATTTTATAAATGGATCAGTTACTCATCTTTCACCATACATAACCCATGGATATATAACACTAACTTTTTTACGAGAAAGAGTTTTACAAAAATTTTCTAAAAAAGATGCATATACTTTTATATTTGAGCTTGCTTGGCGAGAGTTTTTTCAACGAACTTGGGAAAAAGAAGGTGATCAAATTTTTAAATCCTTGAGAAATGAACAAGAAGAGGTATTAAATCATAAAGGCTTACCAAAAGTGTATTTATCAAAGAAAACTCAAATACAAGCAATAGACAATGCTCTTAAAGACTTAGAAGATTTTGGATATGTACATAATCACGCTCGATTGTGGATTGCCATGCTTTTGGCCAATGTATATAAAAACTCTTGGTATGAGGGAGCTAATCATATGTATTATTATTTACTTGATGGCGATAGAGCTTCCAACACACTTTCTTGGCAATGGGTAGCTGGAACATTTTCAAGTAAAAGATATGTTGCAAATCAAGATATGATAAATAAATACAGTGATATACAACAACACAATACTTATATTGATATTCCCGTCGAAGACTTATTGAGTCAAGTTATACCCAAAGAGTTTTTAGAAAATCAGGATTATGATTTATCTATTGATGATACTCTTTTAAATAATAACAGCATCTCAGTTTCAGATATATTAAAAAAAGAAACTTGGCTTTATAGTATGTGGACACTTGATGCAAATTGGACACCTACTGAACAAACAGATGTTCAAAAGATCCTGATGATAGATAAAGCTGATTTACTTTTGTTCCCTATGAGCTCTAAACGTATCTCATTTATTTTAGGCTTGGCTAAAAATATTGAAGATGTTAAAATTTTCTACGGGAATTTGTCCGATTTAAAAAGTGCACTTTTAAACACTACTGTATACAGAAAGTCGCACCCAGCAATTAAAAAGTGGATAGGAAATGAAACAGATCACGAGTATATGTTTCCTCAAGTTCAAAATATACCAGGGGGATTTATGTCTTTTTGGAAAAAATGTGAACCGTATCTTTAGCTTTATCTATAAATATGACAAATAAAAATCCAAAAAAACAAATAAAGATATGCATAGGCTGCAATAAACCTTTCAATAATCGTAAACGTTGGGAAAGTCGTGGCCAATGGGATGAAGTAAAATATTGTAGTGATAAATGTAGAAAAAATAAATAATAGTATAATAATATATATGAAAAAAGCAGTCTTAATATACCCACATCAACTTTTTGAAAAACATCCACTTTTAGAAAAAGGGGTTACGGTTTTTCTTATTGAAGAACCTCATATGTTTACACAATATAATTTTCATAAACAAAAATTGATATTTCATAGAGCTACTATGATGGCATACAAAGATATGTTGATTAAGGATAATTATGATGTTAAGTACATAGAATATGCTGATATAATAAGAACTGAAAATATTGTAGATATACTAAAAAAATTTAAGATAAATATAGTAGTTTTTTGTGACCTTGCAGATAAATGGATACACAAAAAACTTACTAAAAAACTATCTGATAACGATATATCATACACCATTTCCGACACACCTCTTTTTTTAACAAATAAAATAGAATTGGATAGTTTCTTCTTACCTTTACTTGAGAAAAATAAAAAATTTATTATGAAAACCTTTTATGAATGGCAGCGTAAGCGTCTTGAAGTGTTGATTGAGAAAGATGGTAAACCGGTGGGAGGAAAGTGGTCATATGATGAAGATAACAGACAAAAGATTCCTAAAGATACACTTTTACCGAAAGATCCAGAGCCAAATATGTCTGAATATGTATTAGATGCTAAAAAATATATAGAAAAAAACTTTAAAAATAATTATGGTTCTACTGATAGTTTTTTCTATCCAATTACTCATCATGAAGCAAAAAAATGGCTCAATTCTTTTTTAAAACATAAGCTAAATTTATTTGGTCCTTATGAAGACGCTATGACTACTGAGGGTAATTTTCTTTTTCATAGTATGCTGTCTCCACTTTTAAATACCGGGCTTTTAACACCTGATTATGTTTTAAAAGAAACACTTGCATATGCAGAAAAAAATACAGTAGCATTATCTTCACTTGAGGGTTTTATAAGACAGATCATAGGTTGGCGCGAATATATGAGGGCGGTATATGTTTACTTGGGCGATAAAGAAAGAAATGGAAATTATTTTAATTCTAAGCGTTCTATTCCTCATTCTTTTTGGCAAGGCAATACGGGTATAACACCAGTAGATTACACAATAAAAAACACATTGAAATATGCATACGCTCATCACATACCTAGACTAATGATTATGGGTAATTTTATGAATCTCTGTCAGTTTAAACCCGATGAAGTATATCGTTGGTTTATGGAGCTCTATATAGACGCTTATGACTGGGTTATGGTACCAAATGTATATAGTATGGCATTGTATGCTGATGGGGGTTTGATCACAACTAAGCCATATATTTCCGGATCGGCCTATATTTTAAAAATGAGTAATTATAAAAAAGGAGAATGGTCTGATGTTTGGGATGCTCTTTTTTGGAATTTTGTTGGGATTCATTTTGATGCTTTATCGAAGGAAGGTAGACTTGGTTTTATAGGTGTAACATATAAAAAAATGACTCAAGATAAAAAAGAAATATTTACTAAAAAAGCGCGCCTATTTTTAGATTCCTTATAGTTTTATTTTGTATAAATAATCTTTCTCATATACCAAAAAGCAAAAACTGCACTCAAAGTAACTATAATAAATAAAGATCCCCATATTCCAAGAACCCCAAAGCTTAAAAGTTTTGTTGCGATAAAGAAAAATATTACAGGAAGAATAATTTGTCTTGTTATACCAAGATAAAGTGAAAATAGAGGCTTTTTTATACCTCTAAATACAGAATCCACAATTTCAAGTACTCCGTATCCTAAAACTAGAAATGAAGCAATATGTAAATACTCAACACCTGCATCTAATATCATTGCATCTTTTGTAAAAAACTTTAGTAAAAACTTAGCCCCAAAAAATATACTAGCAGTGCAGAACACTGATATATACAAAGAGTATTTAAGTGTGATAGATATTGTTTCTTTTACTCTTTCAAGCTTACCTGCACCGCTATTTTGCCCTATAAGAGTAATAGCAGCTACACCTAAACCTATTAGAGGAAGCAGAGCGATCTGCTCTATACGAGTTGATAAACCATATGCTGCCACAACATGACTACCAAACTGACTTATATAGTATGTGATTATAAATATTCCTAAAGCAATACTCATCATAGAAAGACTTGTGGGTAAGCTTTGCTTGGCTATATCTAGATATGCTGATTTTTCTGGTTTGTATTCAGATATTTTAGTATTATCAAAAACACCTAACTTTTTTACTTTATATCCGAGATACACCGTACCTATTATTTGCGTTAAAACTGTTGCATATGATATACCAGCAAGCCCGAGTTTCGGGATAATGGTTATATCACCAAGATTTAGTCCATACATCAGCAGTGGGTTAAAACCGATATTTAAAAAGAATGCAACTATAATAAAGTTTCGATAAGGCTTTGTATCACCATGTGCACTTAAAATACTATCTAGTGTAAATACTGCTATGAAAAAGAAAGCAAAATAAAACATCGGATTTGTATAAATCAAAGCTTGATCAAGATATGATCCTGTTGCACCAAGTATACTAAAGAGATATGGACTTAAAAATAATCCCGCTACCATTACAAAAAAACTTACAAAAACACCAAAACCTATAGCTTGTCTTCCCATGTAATATGCTTTCTTTTTATCTTGTTGACCCAGTGCATGAGACATAATTACAGTGTTTCCACTTGATAAACCATATCCAAGTGCAATTATAATAAAAAAAATAGGAAATGATATAGATACTGCAGCAAGTGCCTCAGAGCCAAGTTTTCCTGCAAAATAACTATCAACAATGTTATACATAGTTTCGAAGAAAAAACCGACGGAGGCAGGTATGGCTATCATACGAATAAGCTTTGATACTGGTGCTGTTGTTATATGGTTTTCTTGTTGCATAAATAAATATTAGCATGAAAAATGTAATTGTATTTTTTACATCAGCATTCTGCTATAATACATAACATGAATGCCTTCACTGAAATCAGTATTATACTCATAATCACAACGGTTATTTCTCTGATAATCAAGTCTCTAAAACAACCCCTTGTTGTTGGCTATATATTGAGTGGTATTGTTGTAGGTCCTTATGTATTAAATATTTTATCTTCAACCGAGCAAGTAGAATTATTTTCCAAGATAGGTATAGTTATACTTTTGTTTATAGTTGGTATTGGACTAAACCCACTTGTTATAAAGGAGTTTGGTAAAGTTTCTTTTTTAGTGGGATTGGCACAGATAATATTTACAGCCGTTATAAGTTTTTTTGTTGTAAAATTTTTAGGCTTTGATGACACAACATCTTTATTTGTAGCTATAGCTTTGACTTTTAGTAGTACTATTATAGTATTAAAACTTTTAACAGATAAAGGGGATATAAACAACTTTTATGGAAAAATATCTATAGGTGTACTTTTAGTACAAGATCTTGTTGCCACTTTGCTGTTATTATTTTTATCAACTTTGGCAAATTCAAACGGTTTAGGTTTAAGTGAGATCTTATTAGGACTTCTGTTTAAAACATTGTTTATTGCTTTGATACTTATAATTTTCTCAAAATATATATTACCTCGTATAGGTAAATGGTTTGCTTCATCTCAAGAACTTTTGTTTATATCATCATTGTCTTGGGGGCTATCTGTTGCTGCTTTATTTGCCGCACTAGGCCTGTCCATAGAGATAGGTGCATTGATTGCAGGTGTTGCTTTGTCGATGTCACCATTTTCTTATGAAATCATGTCGAGAATGCGACCTATACGGGATTTCTTCGTAACAATGTTCTTTATACTTTTAGGTTCACACCTTATACTTAGCGATGTAAATACACTTATATACCCAGCTATTATATTATCTCTATTTGTACTTATATTTAAACCTTTGATAATTTTTATAGTTATGAATCTTTTGGGATACAAGAAAAAGATAGGATTTATGACAGGAACGGCTTTGGCTCAAATAAGTGAATTTTCTTTAATACTCGCAACCTTATCTCTAGCTTACGGATACATAACACAACAGACTGTTACACTTATAACATTGATTGGTATCATAACTATAGCCGGATCAAGTTATATGATTATATATTCTGATAAAATATATGAAAAAGTTAAAGGATTTTTAGGAATATTTGATATTGTAAAAATTGGTAATAAAAATATTAAAAATAATAATTCCGAGGATTATGAAAGTGTTCTATTTGGCTACGATAGGGTAGGGTCGTATTTTACACATGCTATGGAGAAAATAAATACAAAGTTTGTTGTAGTTGATTTTAATCCAAAATTAATAGAAAAATTGAAAGAAAAAAATATAGAACACAGATACGGTGACGCAGAAGATATAGAGTTTTTAGACGAGTTAGGTTTAGCAAAGGTTAAGTTAGTTATCTCTAGTATACCTAAGTATGAAGTTAATATGACAGTGTTGAGATACTATAGAAAAGTTAATCCATCTGGAATAATATTGTTGATATCACATGATGTTGAAGAGGCGAAGAAGCTGTATCTTGCCGGCGCATCTTATGTTGTTGTACCACACAGTCTAGGGGCTCATCATGCAGCAAAGATGGTGGCACAATATGGTTTTGATGTGGAGCAGTTTGATGTGGCGAGGAATAAGCATTTGAGTAAGATTGGGTAAAATATTTTAACAAATAAAAACAACCGTCAAGTTGATGACGGTTGTTTTTATTATTTAAACCTTATCCAAGCACCTGAGTTACAAATCTCTCAAACACCGCTGGATCATTTTGAGCTAGATCAGCCATGATTTTTCTATCAACTTCAATCTCTTTCTTTTTCAAGATACCGATGAATTTACTGTAAGTAGTTCCTTGATTTCTTAGAGCTGCGTTGATTTTAACATTCCACAATCTTCTAAAATCACCTTTTTTATCACGTCTGTGAGCAAAAGCTGTATTTAATGAGTGAACTATCTGTTCATAAGCTAGTTTTTCTTTTGATCTTCTAGGACCTCTGAAACCTTTAGCCATTTTAAGAACGTTTCGTCTTGTTTTTGCGGCATGAACACCTTTTTTTACACGTACCATATATTTGTATTATTTATTATTTAAATTTAGTAATTAAAGAAACATTATGCAATGTTAACTAGGAATCTTCTTTTATCTTTGTTAGACATGTGAAAATCTACCATTCTCTTCTTTGCAATTCTTTGTCGACCTGTGTTTTTTGCGTTGAAGTGGTTTTGACCTGTAACTCTCGCTTTTATTTTTCCATTTTTACTAACCTTTAAACGTTTAGAAAATGATTTATTTGATTTTATAGCCATCTTTTTATTTTTATTGTTTTAAAAATTATTAATAATTCGATTTATTAATAATGGTCTCGAGGCGGGGAATATACATTCCGATCTTTTAGTGCCTTGTCGACAATTATTTTTTCTTCTCTATAACTATAACAGGACCTTTGGGACCACGTTTGATCGCCACTGATACTTTATAGTCTACAGATATCAGGTTAAGAAATTTTTGTAGTCTAGCGTTTAGGAACTCTTCCGGTAAAAACTTTGATCTACCTGAT
The DNA here is from genome assembly GCA_943356525.1 of Candidatus Nomurabacteria bacterium. Taxonomy (GTDB): domain Bacteria; phylum Patescibacteriota; class Minisyncoccia; order Phycocordibacterales; family CAIZLB01; genus CAIZLB01. The sequence goes on from CALRFG010000002.1 coordinate 57,190, forward strand.
ACAAAGAGTTCGGCTTTAACCTGATGTCCTTCGTCAAGCCATTCTGAGGCTCTTCGGGCTTTCATGTTTAAGTCATTCTCTCCTGTACCAATCTTAACTTGAATACTCTTGATTTCAACAGTTTTAACAGTAGCACGGGATGCTTTCTGTTTTTTGTTTTCGTCATATTGAAATTTACCATAATCCATGATTTTTGCAATAGGGGGAATGGCAGTTGCTGATATCTCAATAAGATCCAGTCCAGCCTCTTTTGCCATCCTTTGAGCTTCTTCATTGGATATTATTCCTATATTGTTGCCATCTTGGTCTATAACCCTGAGTTCACGAGCCTTTATATAATGATTAATGTTAATTCTGTTACTGTTATGCTGAGCCAAGTTGTTTATGTTTATTTTTTGGTTTAAAGTTTTTTGTTTAATTTTGTTAAATATCATTATAACACATATAATAAAAGCTACAATAGATAATACCTGTTTCCAACATAGGTTTTATAAGGTAAAATGTTTAGATGAATATAAGAGAAAATAAATCAATCAAGGCAATCATAACACTTCTTATATTTTCATTCGGTTTTTTCCTTGGAAATATAGGTTCATCTTATACACAAAGTAAAGATAGTACTGTAGATATAAAAACTTTTTGGAAAGTATGGGACATACTAGATAGTGAGTTTGTAACAACAAAACACAAAGATAAACTAGGACAAGAGATATCATCAACATCAACCTCGGAGTATGATGGTTTATCAGTAGAAGATAGACGTATATATGGTGCTATAAAAGGAATGGTAGATTCTGAAGAAGACCCATATACAACTTTCTTTACACCCCAAGAGGCAAAGAGTTTTGAAACTGAGATAAAAGGAAGTTTTGAAGGTATAGGTATGGAGGTTGGTAAAAAAGATGATGTCATAACTGTTATAGCCCCATTGCCAGGAAGTCCTTCTGAGAAAGCTGGTATAAAAACAGGCGATAAGATCATCAAGATAAACGATAAAATAACCATAGATATGAATATTGATGAGGCTGTAAAACTTATTAGAGGTCCTAAAGGTACATCTGTTGTTATACAAGTTTACAGAGAAGGTGTAGACAAGCCAATTGATTTTAAAATAATAAGAGACATTATTCAACTTCCAACTCTTGATAAGTTTTATGATGTAAAAACTGGTATATATACTATAAAAGTGTATTCATTTTCAGAGCAAGTTGATACACTTTTCAAAACAGCTATAAAAGAATTTGCCCTGAGTAAGTCTAACAAGCTCATTATTGATCTTCGTGGTAATCCAGGAGGGTACCTAGAGTCAGCTGTGGATATGTCTAGTTATTTTATACCAAGTGGAAAAGTGGTGGTTAGTCAGGATTACGGTGAAAAGAAAAAGATAGAGCAGATGAGAAGTTTAGGTTATGATTTATTGAAAAATAAAAATGCAAAGATTGCCCTACTTGTTGACGGTGGTTCAGCCTCAGCATCAGAAATAGTGGCTGGAGCATTGCAAGACTATAAAGTTGCCACAGTTATAGGTGAAAAGACTTTCGGTAAAGGTTCTGTACAGGAGTATATAAAGTTGACAGCTAAAACAGGCCTTAAAGTAACTACTGCTCGCTGGTTAACCCCAAAAGGTAACTCTATATCAGTTTCAGGCTTAGCTCCAGACATAGAGGTAAAAAAAGCAACATCTACGACAATGGAGCAGATAACAAATAGAACAGATAACCAATACTTGAAAGCAGTTGAATTCTTAAATAAATAGTGTATACTCAATAATTATATGAAAATAGTTTTACTTAAAGATATACATGGTTTGGGCAAAAAATACGATACTGTAACAGTAGCTGATGGTTTTGCATTGAACAATCTTATACCAAAAAAACAAGCTGAGTTTGCAACTGATGGTGTTGTTGCTAGGTATGCAAAATTGAAAGAAGCTGAAGGTGAACATGTTAAAATGAAAGAAGAAGAAGTTATTAAAAATCTAGACTCTATTACTTCAAAAGTTTATGAGATCAATGCAAAGGCTAATGAGCAAGGACATTTGTTCGCCGCATTGCACAAAGAACAACTTGCTGATGTTTTAAATATAGATGCAAACTTTATAGTTATGGATAAAAACATAAAAGAAGTTGGTGAACATGAAGTTACTCTAAAAGTTAGAGATATAGAGAAAGTGGTTAAGGTTATGGTTATCGCAGAATAATGTTTTAATTTTTTTATGATATAATAAAGTCATTAAAAAATAATCAATTAAATAAATAAATATGACAAAAATATTACTGATAATTATTATCATAATTATATTTGCTGGTGGAGGTTGGTATTATAAAAATAATATGAAAACACCTTCGGAAGGTACGCCTGTTGGATATGAATCAGGAAAAGGTGATAAAAAAGGTGATAAGGAGGATAGGTATAATAATAAGTTTGATAATAAATCGTTTGCGGTTACTTTTCCAAAAGGTGGAGCAATATTAGATGTTGGTCAAAAAATAAATACAACTTGGAATACCGGTAAGAGTTTTAATTTAAAGTTAACATACCCTGTAATTCTTGTTAATGTTACAGATAAAACAAAAAAACCTATCCTATTGGGAACTGCTAAAAATTCTTTGTTTAATAAAGTGTTTACATGGACTGTGCCACAAGATATAACTCCAGGGAATTCTTATAAATTAGTATTTGTTGGTAAACAAGGTGGTGAAAGTCAGTCTTTTATAATAACTACACCTGAGGGTGTGGCTGCTACTTCTACAACCCCTACTACACCGGTAAATAACCCAGGTCCTGCTGTATTTTCAAAAGTATCTTCAACTATAACAACTATAAAAAATAACAATGTTGATACAGGTGTTAGTGCTTCTTTTCGTTTGAATGTTCAGGCCAATAAGTCTGATATATACGCTAATGGTGATTTTGGTATAAGCGCTACTATTGTGTTAACAGATATTGCTACAGGTAAAACATTTACACCATATTTAGTCGGAGGTGTTACGGATTCAGGTTTGGTATATTTTCCTGACGGTGCTGTAAAACCTTTGACTTTTAATGTAGTATTTCCCGCATCTATATTTCCATCAGGTGGAAGTAATGTTAAGGCTTCTATATATAGTATAACGTACAAAACTGTGGGTACAACAGTGTCTTCTTCAACCTCATACTCATCACTTAATTTTAGTTCTTATGACACAGGTGTTACTTCTATAATGGGTACAGGTACATCTACATCTACATCTACAATTGTCTCATTCACTAGGAATCTTATTATAGGAGATACAGGTGCAGATGCTACAGCGTTACAGAAAATTTTACTTGCATAAGGCTTTAGTAATATAGAACCGACTGGATATTTTGGAGCCATGATTAGGGCTAGATTAAATGCTGAATTAGCAACATCTCCAACAGTTTCAAGCTAGACTTACTCTCATAAAAAAACCTAGACCTCAACCCTCTAGGTTTTTTGTTTTGAAAAAATGGTATAATAAACATATGAAAATAATCGCATATTTAAAAACAGGTTGTCCGTGGTGTATTGAAATGAAAAAATTTTTTGAAGACAATCACATAGACTTTATAGAAAAAAATGTAACTGAAAATACAGAATATATGGATGAAATGATAGAATTATCGGGACAATTTAAAGCCCCTACTGTTGTTATAGATGATGTTGTATATGCTGATACAGATGCCGAGGCTATAAAGAAAGTTTTGGAACTTTAGAATTTCTTTATCAATTCTTTTGTTTTTCTTGATGTGTGTTTTGGTAGAATGATAAGAATGAAAAAACAACAAATAACAAAAAAAGAAAATGAATCAGATTTAAATCTAGGTATGGTAAGAGAAAAGATATATATTATTCGAGGTAAAAAAGTCATGCTTGATAAAGATTTGGCCATGCTTTATGGTGTTACGACTAAAGCTTTAAATCAGGCGGTCAAGAGAAATACTAAAAGATTTCCTGAGGATTTTATGTTTCAGCTGAGTAAGAAAGAGTCAGAGCTGTTTTTAAACTTGAGGTCGCAAATTGCGACCTCAAATGAGAACGAAAATATAGATCTGCGGTCACAATTTGTGACCGCAAATAAAAAAACCATGAAAAATAAAGGTGAAAAATCAATCCTAAGGTCACAATTTGTGACCTTAGGATGGGGAGATTATACAAAATACAATCCTTACGTTTTCACTGAACAAGGTATAGCTATGCTTTCAAGTGTACTCAAAAGCGATAGAGCTATATCGGTAAATATTCAAATAATACGCATATTTACAAAACTTCGAGAAATGATAGATACATATAAAGAACTTAGGGAAAAAGTAGAAGAAATGGAAAAGTCTAACACTAAAACATTTCATCAAATATTTGATATTATAAAATCCATAATAAAAGAAAATAATAAACCCGAAAAACCTAGAGGACAGATTGGGTTTACTGTGCCTCCTGATTAAGGTATAAATAAATCAATGCAAAATCGCCCAATCACATTTTCCATAAAAACTCGATCTACAAAATCACATGCAAGAGTTGGAACCATAGAAACCCCACATGGTGTTATACAAACTCCTGCATTTATTCCTGTAGGCACAAAGGCAACTGTAAAAGGTATAACTCCAGAGATGGTAAAAGATTTGGGTGCTGATTCGATGTTGGCCAATACATATCATTTATACCTTCAACCAGGAGATGAGATTATAAAAGCACATGGAGGTTTAGGAAAGTTCATGAATTATGACGGCCCTACTTGGACTGACTCAGGTGGTTTTCAAGCTTTTTCTTTAGGTGTTGCGTTAGGTAAAAATATAACTAAGTTCACATCAAGTGCACGTCCTGGATACGATGAGATATCTCTAAAAGGCTCAGGGCACAAAGTAGAATCAGAAAACGCTTTATTACCAGCAAAGGTTGATGAAGATGGTGTCATGTTTCGTTCTATTATAGATGGATCAGCGCATTATTTTACACCAAAGAAATCTATCGAGATACAGCAAAATATTGGAGCAGATATTATTTTTGCTTTTGATGAATGTACTTCACCACATGAGCCAGTTGAATATCAAAAGAGATCATTGGATAGAACACATAGATGGGCACTCGAATCTTTAAAAACTCATGTTGAAAATACGGAAGCATTTTCTAAGCAGGCTTTGTTTGGAATCATACAGGGAGGTAGGCACGAAGATTTACGAAAAGAATCAGCCAAGTTTATTTCAGAACTTTCATACAATGGTATTGAATTTGATGGTTTTGGTATAGGTGGATCTTTTGCAAAAGAAGATATGATTACAGCTGTCCATTGGGTAAACTCTATACTACCTGAAAATAAACCAAGACATCTACTAGGTATAGGTGAGCCATCTGACATCATCAAAGGAGTTATGGAGGGATGTGATACTTTTGACTGTGTTATGCCAACAAGAAATGCTAGAACTGGAACAGTGTTTGTAAATGACAGTGCTGATACATTTTCATATGTAAATCTAAATCTAAAAAATGCAAAATATAAAGATGATCTCGGTCCTATAGAGTGGGGTTGTGAATGTTATACATGTAAACGATATACAAGAGCATATATGAATCATTTGTATAAAGCAGGGGAAATGTTGGCTGGGACACTGGCCACAATACATAACCTGCACTTCATGGCGAAGTTTATGGAGAAGGTGAGGGGGGAGATTGTTGCAGGAAACCTGTAATAATTATGATAAAATAAGATACATGTCAAATCATTTCCAAGGAACACGAAATAACCCATATCATATATCAATCGGAGCTCTAGTTTTAAATAATGAAGGTCTTGTGGCTTGTCATTATTTTGAAAGTCTTAATCATAAAAGTGGGGTTATATTTAAAGATTTTGTCTTGTTGATGAGGGAGACTATTGAGGAAAATGAAAGCACAGAGGAATGTTTACATAGGGGACTAATGGAAGAGTTTGGTATGGAGGCTGAGTTAAAATCATATATAGGGTCTATAGTATCTCATTTCAAAGTACCAAATACAGAAGTTAACGTTGAAAAAACTACATTATATTTTTTGTGTAATTTTATTTCTCAAGATGATACACTCAGGTCACAAGAAGACATAGAAAGAGAAAGCAAGATAAAGTGGTTTGATGTAAAAGAACTGGTTGTTAGAATGAAAGAACAGGGTAAAAGATTAGGAAGGGAGGATATGGATGAGTCGAGTATTATTGAAAATTTGATGAAAAGGTAAGTATTACAAAACACGCACAACCTCAACAATGATACTTTTCTTATCATCACGTACTGAAATTTTTCCTGAAACTGTCACCACACTATCATTTGCAACTTTATGTCTCAGTTCTTCATATTGTTTTGGAAATACTACACATTCTATTTCACCTGAGTTATCTTTAAGTTTAAAGAATATCATTTTTTTTGTTGCATCTTTTTTTGTTGCAATCTCTTTTACACTTTCTATAAGTCCTAGTATTTTGTCATAACTTTTACCATCTCTTTTTCCTTCTTTGTTAACTGTGCCTTCTTCACCATGCTCAAGTAACCAGGCAATGTTTATTTCTTTCTTTTCCCATATATGTTGATATTTATCCAGTGGATGCCCTGACAAGTATATACCTAATAATTCTTTTTCCCATAAAAGTCTTTGTGCAAGAGACTCGGGTCTTTGTTCTACTTTATCAGCAAGTACTTCAACCTTAGTTGCACCAAATAACATATCAAACATATTTCCTTGAGATTTATCTTGCTTAGTTGTTGTTTTATTATAATCAAGATAGCGATCCAAGTTTTCCAAAAGATCTATACGATCGCCAAAGTCATCCAAAGCACCTGATTTTATCAAAGCCTCGAGTGATTTTTTATTTAGATTTTTATCGGTTATACGCTCAAGCATATTTTCTATACTTGTAAATATACCATTGTCTTTTCTTTCTTGAATAATACTATCTGATATTCCTTCACCAAGATTTTTGATACTATACAAGCCAAAACCGATAGCATCTTTTTCATCAAGATATTTTTTCAAAACAGTAAAGTTACCAAAACTATTATTCACATTTGGTGCTAAAACTTCTATACCCATACGCGTACATTCACGAACAGAAACAGAAACCGCATCAGTATCACCTGACTCTGAAGTTAGAACTGATGCCGTGTATTCTGTTGGATAATTGGCTTTAAGATACGCTGTTATATATGCTACACGACCATAAGATACTGAGTGAGATTTATTGAAACCATAAGCCGCGAAAGGTTCTATCCATTTCCACACATCAATTGCTTTTTGTTTTGACCAACCACCATGCGACACGCAGCCGTCTATGAACTTTTCTTTTTGCTTCGCCATTTCCTCAGGGATTTTCTTACCTACAGCCTTACGGAACTTGTCCACTTCTCCCCATGAATAACCCGCAATCTTATGGGCCATCATCAGAAGGTCATCTTGATAAACTAAAACACCATAAGTTTTTTCTAGAATATCCTCAAGCATCGGATCCATGTAAGTGATCAAAGATGGATTATGTTTACGCTCTATATATAGCGGTATGAATTGTATAGGACCAGGACGATATAGGGCTACCATAGCGTTTATATCGTGTATCGTTGTTGGTTTAAGGTCAACAAGATATTTTGTCATACCTTCACCGTTCAATTGGAAAAGATCTATAGTCTCACCACGTGCTAACATCTCAAATGTTTTCTTATCGTCCACAGCCATATTATCTATATCAATCTCTGTATTATATAAATACCGAATAAGCTTTTTACACTCAGCGATAATCTTTAAGTTTTTTAATCCAAGGAAGTCAAACTTTAAAAGACCAGCTTCTTCAACGGAGTACATATCATATTGACTGATAATTTTATTTTCACCTTTTGTATCGTATTGAAGAGGTGTAAAGTCAGTCAACTCTGTTGGGGAAATAACTACACCAGCAGCATGCACTGAGATGTGACGTGCACAACCTTCAACTTTTTGCGCCATGTCTATAACTGTTTTTACATCTGCATCTTTTTCATAAAGTTCTCGGAGATCATCTGTGATCTCAAGAGCATGTTTTATAGTCATAGGAAAACCTTGTGAACCCATAGGAATAAGTTTTGAAATACGGTCACCAAGTTCATAAGGATAACCAAGAGCACGTGCTACATCTTTTACAGATCCACGAGCGGCCATAGTACCAAAAGTTCCGATCTGGGCTACTTTATCTTTTCCGTATTTGAAACGCGCATAGTCAACCATCTCAGCTCTTCTGTCGTCAGCGTAGTCCATATCGATATCTGGTGCTGAAGGACGCTCTGGGTTTAGGAAACGTTCGAAAGGAATCTGATATTCTATAGGGTTTATATGTGTTATACCAGAAAGATAAGTAACCATAGAACCACAAACAGATCCTCTGATGTTAGATAAGATCTCATGCTCTTTTGCGTATCGGAGTAAGTCAGCCACTATCAAAAAGTACGGTGAATAACCTTTGTTTTTAATAACATCTAGCTCGTACTCAACTCTTTTTATTGTAACCTCGTCTTTCTCAACATTTCTTTTAGCAAATCCTTCATACACAACTTCGCGTAAACATTCGTCAGCATTTTTTCCTTCAGGCAATTCCATTTTTGGGAACACCCACTTTCCAAGCTCTATCTCAAAATTACATTGATCAGCTATAACCTGAGTATTAGCTATGGCTTTTTTGTAAATCTCATTTTTTTCAGAATTTTCCACATCAGAAAATAATTCATTAGCACGTTCAGGTGAAATAAAAGAAAAATCACCATCATCACTTATATTTCTATCAGGATTATTATTTTGTATAGAAAGCATAGTTAAACGAGCTTTTTTATCTTCAGGTTCTATGTAGAGAACATTATTTGTGGCAACCATCTCGATAGAATGTCTTTTTGAAAATTCAATAATCTTTGCCTCCATCTCTGTAGATCCAATTATGTCTTCTTGTTTTATTAATTCAAAATAAATATTTTCTGCACCATATGCAGTTTTAAAATTATTGTAAATTTTATCAGCAACATCAAAGTCATTAATTTTTAAATTATTTGAAATCTCACTGTTGTCAAAGGGAATAATACAAATCAAATCTTTATTATATTTTTGTATCAATTCATTATCAAGTCTCGGTCTATAATAAAAACCCTCAAGGTTAGAATCGGTAACTAGTTTTATAAGATTCATGTATCCAGCATAGTTTTTTGCAAGCAACAATAGTCTTGTTGTTTTTGCATCGAGTCGACCTTCACGGTCATGACGTGTACGACTAGCTACATAGAAATCAACCCCGATAATAGGTTTTATTTCTTTCTTTAAACATTCTTGATAAAACTCTATGGTCCCATACATATTACCATTATCGGTCAAAGCTAGGGCTTTCATACCGTATTGTTTAGCTTTATTTACAAGATCAGGCAGTTTAGGTACAGCTTGAAGTAGACTGTAGTTACTGTGTACATGTAGATGAGTAAAAGCCATGAGTACTATTATAGCCTAAATAATTTAATTATATAGGTTGAATTATGGGGGATTAGGTGGTGGGTTTGATAAATATTTAGTTTAAATTGTTTATCTTGAAATTATATCAGTCATTGCTTTATTTATTCCATCCCACCAACCGTCTCCACTAGTATCTCTTTTATTCGGATCTGTTTTTTTGCAATCTTTATTATTCTTAAAATTTCCAGAACATGTTTCTTCATTATCCGTTAACCCATCTTTATCTTTATCAATATCAATTACCATTTCTTTTAAAGATTTATCGGCTTCAGCTTGTGTAATTTTTGGTCCATCAGTAGTTGTAGTTGATGGTACGCTCCAAACTAGTTCATTCTTAGAAAGAATCTTCCATCCTCCTTTATCGTTTACAAACATAATAATACCTTTCTTATAACCATAAGATTCTGGCTTATTATCTTTTAGTAAACCTGTTGAATATATAGCCTGTTTTTCATCCTGCCATATATTAACATAGTCACTTTTATTCATTTTAGTATTTTGTTCCAAAAGATAGGGGAATAGTTCTTTTAATTGAGATGATTCTTCTGCTGTAGGCTGTATATAATAGAGTTTTTTTATAGATTCAACATCTTTATTTTTTAATGCAAGTGTTTCTTTGTCGATATTCGACCACAGGTCAGTGGTATTATTTGATTTAATATTATTTTCTAGATTATTCAAAGTTTCAATTTTGGACGATGTTGCAAGGGTAGTATTCTCTTGAGTAGTTGTTGCTGTACTATCGACAGTAGTTGTAGAATTAGATACTATAACTTCTTCCTCATTAGCATTATTTGACGATGCTTCAGTAGTAGTATTCTCTTGAGTGGTTGCTGAAGTATTATCGACAGTGTTTGTAGAAGTAGATACTTTAGCATCTTCCTTAATAGCTAATTCTACTTTTTTACTTTCTAGATAGACATAAGTTCCTCCACCAATTGATAATATTAATACTATTGCAATCATTGATGCGATTAAAAATCCTTTTTGTTGGTTTTTCATATGTAAATATTATATAACAATAAATAATTTTAATACAATATTTTCATTAAAAAAAATCACCTAAAACAGAGCTAAAGTAATGGTAAGTTTATTAACATTACACTTTCAGCTCAAAATACCCAGCCTTTCCCCAAAACCCCCACACAAACTCGAATTCAAGCCCTCATCTTGCAATTTATAGAAAAATACGTATACTTATTAGCATTATGGTAAACCACATGCGTCACACAAGAGGGCATACTCGAAATCGTCGATCTCATCATGCTCTTTCGGCTATCAACTTAACACTTTGTTCAAATTGCGGACAACCTAACCCAACACATATTATGTGTAAAAACTGTGGTTATTTTAAAGGTAAAATGATAATAGATATGGCTGCCAAGATAGACAAAAAAGCTATCAAAGCTCAAACTGTAAAAGGAACAAAAGAAACTGTTAAATAGTCTTATAAAAGATTTAACAAGTTATCGATTGATTATTAAAAACAAGAACTTTTTATAAAAATAATAAATAATACATATGGCAAGTAGACATCAATCAAGAGTAGTTGTTCTCCAATCATTATTTGAAATGGATTTCAGAGAAAATGATAAAAATGATTATGAGACTATACTAAATCATAATATAGAAGAATTTTATAAAGATGATGCTGATAAAGTTTACGCCAAAGATTTATTGGATGGTATTTTAAAGAAACAAAAAGAGATAGATGAGATCATAACTAAAGCAGCTCCAGAATGGCCTATAGAAAAAATAGCCATAGTAGACAGAAATGTTTTAAGATTGGGTCTATATGAACTTATATTTGCAGATAAAAAAGAAGTACCTTCAAAAGTTGCTATAAACGAAGCTATTGAAGTTGCCAAATTTTTCTCTAGTGAGACTTCAGGAAAGTTCATAAACGGAGTACTTGGTTCAGTGTATAAAGATATATACGGAGACAGTGAGAAAGATATAGAAAGACATATTCCTAAAAAAGATCAAAATAAAAATAAATCAAAATGGGCTGATATGTCAGAAGAAGAAAAAGCGACACTACCTATAGTTCAAGTTGTTGGAACTTTTGTTTACACTCATGATCCAGAAGGAAAAATGTATATAGCTCTTGTAAATGATGTGTTTGGTTTTTGGACTTTAGCAAAAGGGAAAATAGAGGAAGGTGAGACAGTTGAAGAATGCTCTGCTCGTAAAGTTAAAGAAGAGCTGGGTATTGATTGCGAATTTGTAGAGATCTGTGATAATAACGAATATGTAGCTTCTCATCCAGAATTGAAAGTTGTTAAAAAAAGAGTAACATACTGTATCGCCAAAACTCCTTTTGGTCCATTAACAAATAAGAAAGATGGTGGAATACGTGACGTGGCATGGTTTGATTTAGATAACGTTTTCGACTTAAAATTATATGAGGATATGACACCGGTATTCAAAAAAACTTTTGAAATATTGAAAAAGATAAAATAAGAAATAAAAAATATGGCAACAATAGATTTAAATAAATTTAATAAATTATGTCAAAAGCTGGATATACAATTTGCAGATATAAACATCTTGGTTAAAGCTTTTACACACAGATCATTTTTAAATGAAAATAGAAATTCAGGCTTAGAGCACAATGAAAGATTGGAGTTTCTGGGTGACGCTGTTTTAGAGTTGGTTGTAACAGATTTTCTATATAAAAAATATCCAAAAAAACCAGAAGGTGAAATGACTGCTTTGAGGTCTGCTCTTGTAAATGCAGTTACTTTGTCTCGTGTTGCTGAAGATATAGGTTTGAATGAATTTTTATTACTTTCAAAAGGAGAAGCGAAAGATGAGGGTCGTGCAAGACAATATATATTGGCAAATGTAATAGAGGCATTGATCGGAGCGATATACTTGGATCAAGGTTATGATGCTGCACAAAAATTTATCGATAAAAATGTTCATGTACTTATAGACTCTGTTATAGAGGATAAGAAGTTTATCGATTCAAAATCACTATTTCAAGAGATGTCACAAGAGCATATGGGTGTTACGCCAAGATATGATTTGATAAAAGAAGCCGGTCCTGATCATAATAAAATCTTTACTGTGGGAGTTTTCTTGGGGGATATGCATATAGCGAGTGGGGAAGGTAAATCTAAGCAGGAAGCTGAGACACAGGCGGCGTTTAAAGGTTTGGGGGTTAAGAAATGGGGGTAGGGGTTGGGGTTAAATAAGCTTTCTTTTTATCCTATATCCTCGTCCAGGAATAGTTTCTATTTTTTTATCTTTCTTACCATCTATTTTCTTTCTTATATTTCTTATGTGTGTTTCTATGGTATTTGAAAATTGATTAAAATCTTTTTTCCAAACATGGTCCATTATTTCTGATCGTGTTATTACTTTTCCAGGTTTTTCTGCTATTTGTTCTAGTATCATAAACTCTTTTCTTGTAAAATACACAGATTTACCTTTCTTGTGCACAGTATAATTTTCTCTATTTATAGTTACATCATCTAAGGTTATAATGTTTTGTTTTATTTCATAAGATCTTCTAGTAATAGCTTTTATTTTTGCAACCAATTCATTGATAGAAAAAGGTTTTGATATAAAATCATCTGCACCTGAATCTAAAAAATTAATCCTATCCGAAACATCATCTTGTATACTCATAAAAATAATAGGCGTTTTATCACCTAAATTTCTTAATTCTTTACAAATATTTACACCAAGTTTTTTAGGTAAAATATTATCGACTAGTAATAAGTCATAATTATTCGTTCTTGCTATGTAAGAGCCGGATTCACCGTCACTACAAGTGTCAACTATAATACTATGATCGTTAAGAGCTTCTTCCAACGCTTTTGATAAATCTATGTCATCTTCAATTAAAAGTATACGCATTTTTTTAAATTTTAAAAAGATTAATTTGAATAAATATTAACATAATAAATGTTTATATAATAATATTCTAGCAAATATTAGATAAAGTTCTCATAAAGAAAAAATAAAGATTTACCAAAGAAAATATAAAGAAAAGATAAAGTTTCCCTTAAGAAAAAATTAAGAAATTCTAAAGAAAATAAAACCCCTCCCCACCCCCCCAAGACAAAACCCCCTCCCATGTGTTATAGTCATAGCATGACATTCATAGATGAAATGAAAATACATATTAGAGCTGGCCACGGTGGAAACGGTGTTGTTCGCTGGCTACACGAATACGCCAAAGAGTTTGGTGGTCCTTCAGGGGGTAACGGTGGTCGTGGAGGTGATGTATACGTACGCACAGTCGCGGATACTTTTTACTTGAGAAAATATGCCCACAAGATTGACTTCTTTGCACAAGACGGGGAGTATGGACAAGGTGACTCATGTGATGGAAAAGGTGGTGATGATCTTATTATCGATCTTCCTATTGGAACTATTATAACCAGAATAGAAGATATAAATATACATGACTCTGATACTATAGTTATGCCAGAGCTAGAACTTAATGAGGTTGGGCAAGTTATACGTATATTGAAAGGTGGGTCAGGGGGTCTTGGAAATGAACACTTCAAAGGCTCAACAAATCAAAAACCTGAAGAGTGGACACCTGGAAAACCTGGAGAAGAAGGTAGATTTAATATTGAAGTAAGAATGATTGCAGATATTGGTCTTATTGGTTTGCCAAATGCTGGTAAGTCATCTTTACTGAATGCTTTAACTAAAGCTGATGTAAAAGTTGGAAATTATTCTTTCACGACCCTAGAACCAAACCTTGGAACTATTTTTGAGGTTGTTCTAGCAGATATCCCAGGACTTATAGAAGGTGCATCAGATGGAAAAGGTTTAGGACACAAATTCTTAAGACATATAACAAGAACTAAGATGCTTGCACACTGTGTATCTTTGGATCAAACTATTGAGGAAATGGTTGATGTTTATAATGTGATTAGAAATGAGTTGAAAGAATTTGACCCAGAATTATTAGAGAAGAAAGAAATAATTCTATTAACAAAGAGTGATATTCGGGGAGTTGATGATGCTAAAATTAAAGAAAAAGATTTTATAAAAAAACTAAAACTTAAAACAGAATTGATGGTTGTTTCTATTTATGATTTTGACAATTTAAAAAATCTGCAGGATTCGCTAGTGAAAATGGTGAGGGGGTAGGAGTGGTTTGATATTTGATTGCTATTTTGTAAATTTTGTGGTATTTTAATATAACTGATTTGAAGTAGAATCAGTATGAATGTTAAAAAAAATAAAATAGAAATACTAAATCATGGAACTTTTTCACATCAGTCTTTTCAATGATAAGCCTCCAGAGATACAAAAAGGATGGAATTTCTTTAAAGGATCTTTGGAAATAAGAAACCTAGACGGGTCAACAAGTTTGTTTGGAGAGATAAAAAACTCATTCGGTAAAGAATTAATAACTCTATATAATGGTTTTTTAAATTATGGTTACCCTCATCATCTTAGAAATGATATGAGGCAAAATGAGACTTATGAGTGGTTTCTTTTAACACTCGTCAGTGATGGATTTATTGATACATCCAAAACTTTTAGAAAAAAAGAAGGGTGTATCAAAATTGGACCTAAGAGAAAAAAAGACAAGTCCTTAGTCCTACTTACATTGTGTCTGAAGAAGGATCAAAAGTTTATTTTCAAAGTAGAAAACCGATATGATGGAAAAATTAGAGAATTTACAATTGGGTTTAGTAGTCATTTGAATAATCTTTTTGTCGAAGACACTACACCAATCATTGTTAAACCTACTCTAACTCTCAGAGCCGTAAGGTTTCTAGTGAGGTTGTTATATAAGAAAACGAGTGTCTTTGCGAGATTTTGATCTTTCCTTTACTTAAACTCAAACCACCCTGGTCGCAATCGCGATCTGGGTGGCTTTTTCATTTACCTAAAATATGCTAAAAATAAGAGATATGACAACTGAAGAAACTACAGATACATCAACTGAATACATACCAGTTATCGGCCTTGAAATACATGCTGAGCTAAAGACAAAAACTAAGATGTTTTGCTCATGTATTAACGACCCGCTTGAAAGAAAGCCAAATATAAACATTTGCCCTATATGTATGGCTCATCCTGGAACTTTACCGACACTTAACAAACAGGCTATACAGAACGTTTTAAAAGTTGGACTTGCGGTAGATGCCTTGATTGCGGATTTTACAGAATGGGACAGGAAAAATTATTTTTATCCCGACATACCAAAAGGTTATCAGATATCCCAATACGCATATCCACTTGTACAAAAAGGAAAAGTTAAGGTTAAAGACGGAAAAGGAAATGATGTTGAAGTAACTCTCACACGTATACACTTAGAAGAGGATACAGCTCGTTCATCACACGATAAAGGGGATTATTCTCTTGTTGATTATAATCGTGCAGGCTTACCCCTTATGGAGCTTGTTACTGATGCGGTTATTTACGATTCTGTTATGGCTGGAAATTTCGGAAGAGAATTGCAATTACTCTTAAGAACACTTGATGTGTCTGATGCAAACATGGAGCTAGGACAGCTTCGAGTTGAGGTAAATATTTCTATACATAAACCGGGTGAGCCTTGGGGGACAAAAGTGGAGATCAAAAACTTAAACTCATTTCGTGTGGCAGAAAAATCTATAGAATACGAAATAAAAAGACAAAAAGAACTTATCGAGTCTGGTGGAAAAGTTGTACAAGAAACTCGAGGATATGATGACGCTACAGGAAAAACATTTTCACAAAGAATAAAAGAAAATGCAAATGACTACAGATATTTTCCGGATCCAGATTTACCTAAGCTTTTACTGTCAAAAATTCCAGAATTTAACCTAGAAACTTTGAAGGCAGCTTTACCAATTTTACCAAATAAAAAAAGAGAAAAATATATAGCACTTGGTTTGAAGCCGGATGATGTAGAAATGTTTGTAAGTGACTCATTTTACGGTCATTATTTTGAGAAAATTTTGGAATTGATAAAAGATGAAAAATTACAAAAATTATCTGTTAACTATATTACTTCTGACATAGCAGGTCTTGTAAAAAAAGAAACTTCAATAAAAGGTGACCTAAATGATTACATAAACATAGATCAATTTGTTGATATAATAAATCTTATCGATGCAGGTGAACTTTCATCTCGAGGTGCAAAAGATATGATTACTTTATTATGGAATGCGGATGAGGGTTTGAAAAATAAAAAAGTCAAAGATGTTGCAGAGGAAAAAGGGCTTATCATAAAGGCTGATCCAAAATTTTTAGAAAATATTATCAAACAAGTTATAGAAAATAATCCAACACAAGTTGATGATTATAAAGCAGGAAAAGAAGCACTATTGATGTATCTTGTGGGGCAGGTTATGAAGGAGGGTAAGGGTGCAATAAATCCAGCTAGTGCACAGGAGGCACTCAAAGACGCGCTGAAATAATTATGCTAAAATAAACCCCATGAAAAACATCGCAATAAACGGAGCAGGAAGAATCGGCCGCGCATTCTTAAAACTTGCTATTGAAAATAAAAATATAAACATAGTAGCTATAAATGATTTAGCTGATATCGAAAATATCGCCTATCTTATGAAATACGATACTGCCTATGGACAAAGTAAACTTGACATAATTGTTGACAAGGAAAACTCTGTGCTTATAGTTAACGGACAAAAAGTAAAATACTTATCACAAAAAGATCCTTTACTTCTACCGTGGAAAGACTTATCAGTCGATGTAGTCCTTGAGTCTACAGGATTTTTTACAAGCTATGCTAAAGCTAATGCTCATATAATAGCTGGTGCAAAAAGAGTTGTACTGTCAGCCCCTGCAAAAGATGAAGAGTCAGATGTGAAAGGAGCTATAGTTTTAATGGGTATTAACGAAGAGGTTTTAAATGATACATCGATACTCATAACTTCAAATGCATCATGTACAACAAATGCCTCATCTCCAGTTATAGATATCTTGAATAAAACTTTGGGTATAGAAAAAGCATTGTTAAACACTACTCATGCATATACTGCAAGTCAGTCACTTGTTGATGGACCAAACAAGAAAGATTGGCGTGAAGGAAGATCAGCACCAAACAATATGGCGCCGTCATCAACTGGGGCAGCAATTGCGGTTACAAAAGTGATCACTGATTTAGAAGGAAAGTTTGATGGTATAGCAGTGCGTGTTCCAGTGATTGCGGGATCTATAGCTGACATAACATTTATCTCAAAGAAAAATACTACAAAAGAAGAGGTGAATATGATACTTGAAGAAGCTGCCAAGGATAATAAATGGAAAGGAATATTTACAACAACCAGAGAACAACTTGTATCACATGATATAGTTGGCAATCCACATGCATCTATTGCAGATCTTTCGATGACTAGAGTTGCTGATGGAAACTTGGTGAAGGTTTTAGCTTGGTATGATAATGAGGGTGGGTATACTCATAGTTTGTTAATGCATGTTGAAGCTGTGATGGAGAAGATGGGGTAATTGTATAAATTACTTATTTTTTATATAACCAAATAGTGCTATAATGTGGATATGAAAATAGCCATCGCCTCAGACCATGCTGGATTTGAATTAAAAAAATACTTAACACTCCTACTGAAAGAGTATGATGCAAGTATTGAAGTTTTGGATATGGGACCGGATCTTTATGATCAAAACGATGATTACCCTGTATATATTAAAAGGGTAGCAGAGTATATTTCCCAAAATGATAACCCTGAAGAATATCGAGGTATAATAATTGGTGGATCTGGTCAAGGTGAAAATATTTGCGCAAACAAGTATAAAAATGTAAGATCAATTGTAATCTATTGCAATGACATGATTTCAAACGAAAACATGGCAAAAACAACTAGGCAACATAACAATGCAAATGTGATATCTTTCGGGTCTAGATTTATAGAACAGGCAAATGCCTTTCAGGTTTTAAAATATTGGCTTGATGAAAAATTTACAGCTGACCCGCGGCATGTTAGACGATTAAAAAAATTAGAATTAGAATAATAGTTTAAAAAAGATAAATAAAAAAATAAAATATGAATATAATACCCGCGATACTGGAAGCAAGTTATCAAGAAATAGAAAATAAAACTGATTCAGTTTTACACGATACAGAAAAGGTTCATATAGACATATGTGATGGATTATTTGTAACCCGTAAAACTTGGCCTTATTCATCGGTCAGTAATAATCGTATAGAAGAAGATTTTAAAATAAAAAAACTTTTAAATGAGGAAATAGGTTTACCAAATTGGGACAATGTAAACTATGAGTTTGACCTTATGGTACAAAATCCTAATATACAACAAGAGATTTGGGCACGTATTGGTGCAAATGTTTTGATAATACATCCTACATCCTTTAAAGATGAGTCTACAATGTTAGATTTTATAAAAGAAATAAATTCATACATGATAGATATTATTATTGCTGTAACCTATGATGAATATCTCTCTTATGAAGAGGTTATTAAAGATTTATTAAATAATAAGTCAATAATATCTTTGCAAATAATGACGATAAAAACCATAGGCTCACAAGGTCAAAAATTTGATGAAAGATGTCTTGCTTTAATAGAGAAAATAAAAACAGAAAATCCTGACTTTATTTTAAGAGTTGATGGTGGTATAAATACTAATAATTTTTCAAAAATATTAGATTTAAACGTAAAAGAAGTTGTAATAGGTTCTGCTATTTTTAATTCAGGAAATACTCGTGAAAATCTAAATTATTTTAAAGATTTGTGTTAAAATAAAAACATGATTAAAAAAATTATAGGTTTAGTTCTTCTTTGTGTAATATTTTTCTTTGCAATAAAAGCACTTACTCAATTATCAACCTTAAATAGTTTATTTATAGGTCCAAGTAAATCACCATTTCAGGTTGGCATAGACTATGTGAATCAAGTAAATCAAGTATATCCAAACGCAAATCAAAATTCTACATATGATAGCAATATAACGTATGGTATTGGTACAAGTTATAACTCAAATGGGTTTGGTGTAAATCTTGGAAAAAGTATTTTATCGAAGATAACTTTGGAAAAATCTTATGGAAAACTTATACTTTCTGTGGAAAATGGAAATCCAAATACTGAGTTAAATATCTGGCTAACAAATACACCCGATATCACAAATCAAACAGAATATATTGATTTCGGTAACTTATTTAAAGGTGTAGGAATTAAATCATACGTTGTTGACATGAAAGGTGGGGATATATCTTTAGCTGAATATAAATATATTTTGATAGTTGATAAAAATTATAAGATTTATGGTAAAGTAATACTTAAATAAATCTATGGAAAAAATAAATCTTATAAAACAAAAAGCTAAAGACATTCGTATATCAATCATAGAGATGCTTTTTAAGGCTAAATCAGGTCATTCAGCAGGTCCTTTGGGTATGTCTGATATTTTTGCCACACTTTATTTTTCTGAGATGAAATATGATGCAAAAAATCCATTTTGGGAACAAAGAGACAGATTAGTTTTATCAAACGGTCACATATGTCCCGTATTGTATGCCTCCATGGCTCATGCTGGATACTTTGACATAGAAAAGCTGTTTACCTTGAGACAATTCGGTTCTATATTGCAAGGTCATCCACACAGAGAATTTTTACCAGCGCTTGAAAATAGTTCTGGACCACTTGGGTCAGGACTATCACAGGCTGTAGGTATGGCCATAGCGGATAAAAGTGATTATAAAGACAATAAAACACGATACATTTACTGCCTTATTTCAGACGGTGAACAAAACGAAGGTCAGACTTGGGAAGCGGCGTTGCTTGCGCCACGTGAAAATCTCGATAATCTAATAGTTATAGTTGATAGAAATTATATACAAATAGATGGAAATACAGAAACGGTTTTACCTTTAGATCCTATGGATAAAAAATGGGAAGCGTTTAACTGGCATGTACAAACTATAGATGGTCATAATATACAAAAGATTATTGATGCCATATCTTTAGCTAAAAGAACTTTAAATAAACCATCTATAATTATCGCGAATACAATACCAGGAAAAGGAGTTTCGTTTATGGAGCGGGATTACAAATGGCATGGAAAAGCACCAAATTTTGAAGAATCAGAAAAGGCTTTGATAGAATTAAGATCTATAAGTATTTAAATATATAAAGTATAAAATTAAAGTATAAAATTATTTAATTATGACTACTCAATATATTTATAAAACTAAAAATTTTGAAGGACCTCTAGATATATTATTAACTCTTATTGAAAAAAGAAAATTACTTATAAATCAAGTAGCACTTTCTGTTATAACTGAGGATTTTATAGAATTTATAAAAAGTATGGATAATGAAGATGAATTTTATCTAAAACATAAAACACAGTTTTTGTCTATTGCCTCGGTCTTAATTCTAATAAAGTCAAAGTCATTATTACCAAATTTAGAAGTCACAACTGAGGAAAATGTAGAAATAGAAGATCTTGAAAGAAGGTTAAAGATTTTGACCTTGATGCGTGAATACGGTCAAAAAATAGAAACAATGTTCAATAAAAATAATTTATATTTTCAAGGTAATTTTAAAAAAGACATAGTTATTTTTACGCCAGGTGAGGATATTAATTTTCAAAATATAAAAGAATCAATTTTCAAAATATTATCTAAGATTCCAAAGATAGAAAAAGAGGTAGAAAAAATAAAACTTAAAAAATCTATTAGCATTGAACAGATGATGGAAAAATTATCTGATAGACTTAGTAATGCTTTTACTTTCAAATTTACAAATTTTTCAGGTCATCTAAGCAAAAATTTCAAAAACGATGAAGAATTTAAAGAACATAAAAAACATGTAGTTTTAAGTTTCCTTGCACTTTTAGAGCTTATAAAACAAAATATGATTTTGGCTAATCAGAATAATCTATTTGAAGACATAGATGTGGAAAGCTTAAAAGCTAACACACCTCAATATGGTAATATATAGAGTGTTAATATATAGAATGAAATAATATAAAAAATATGAATAACACACACAACAAAATAGCCCAAAAAATAGAAGCCTTCCTTTTTTTTCAAGGAGAACCTGTAACATCTAAAGCTTTGTCTAAAGCTTTAGACATAGATAATGATAGTATTGAAGGCGGTTTAGCTATATTGGCTCAAAGGTCAGAGACTGACTCAGGTATAGTTTTGATACGCTATGATGACATGATAACACTTGGAACCCATATGGATGTCAATGATTTTATAGAAAAAATGATCAAAGATGATTTGCAAAAGGAGTTAAGCAAATCAGCGCTAGAAACTTTAGCTATTATTCTTTATCAAGGCCCGGTTAAAAGAGCGGATATAGATTATGTAAGAGGTGTGAACTCTCAGTTTATATTAAGAAATTTACTTATACGTGGACTTATTACACGTGTCGATGATCCGTCAGACGAAAGAGCTTTTTTGTATAGACCTTCTTTGGAGTTGATGGCATTTTTAGGTATAACTAATATACATCAGTTACCTGAATATGATGAGGTTATAAGTAAATTATCAGGGTTTAAGTCTGAATCAAAAGAATAATTAGTAACATGGATTATACAAAAGGTTTCAAATATATAGTTTTTTATGTATTTATTTCATCTATATTTCTATCTATAACAGTTTATGTTTTACAAAATTATCAAAAAAATCAAAATATTTTTTCACAAAATTTAAAAAAAATTAAAAATACCCAAGATAATTTTCAGAAAATTATAGATAATACAGCCGCAAAAGGTGTTTTAGTTTATGATTTAAGCCAAGATAAGATTTTAGCCAGTAAAAATGTAAATAAAGTGTATTCACTTGCTTCTCTGACTAAGATAATCACAGCCGTTGCGGTATATGAGAAAGATAAAAATCTGTTAAGTGAAATACGTAATATGCTCAAAACATCTTCAAATCCTGAGGCTGAAAAATTGGCTTTAGTTTTAGGTCCTGATGAGAAGTCTCAGGTTACATATATTAATAATTTTACCAAAAAATATAATCTAAATTTTAGAAATGTTTCAGGATTAGACATTGATATTGATAATCAAGGCTCTAGAATCACAGGGGGTGAGGGTAGTCTTATCGATTTAATAAATTTTGTAAAAGATTTTTATCCAAAATACCCAGAGCTTTTTGATGAAACTATATTAAAAGATAATAATACAAATATCATAACAGATGATCTTAATTTTCTTACAATAAGTAAAACTGGCTTTACTAGTCTGTCAGGCGGAAACCTCCTTGTTGGTGTTCAAAAAGGCTTGAACAGAGAAATTTTTATATTAGTTTTAAATTCAACAGAAAAAAACAGATTTGTCGATGTTCAAAACATAGCTAATTTCTTGCTACAATCAAGTATATGATATTATATGCACTAAAAGTTTTACTACCAACACTCTTGTCTTTCATTGTTGGCATAATGATTACACCATTTTTAACTAGTTTTATGTATAAACATAAGATGTGGAAAAAGAAATCACGTAGTACTGAAAACACTGAAGCTATATCGGAAGACTTTAAAAAAATACATAATGAAAATGAAGAAGTGAATACACCTCGTATTGGTGGTGTTATAGTTTGGCTATCTATACTTATAACCATCATCCTTACACTATTGTTTCAATTTATTGCTAAGGATTATATAAGCTATGATCATGTTATCGCACACAACATATTAGATAAGCTAAATTTCTTTTCAAGAAATCAAACTGCAATAGTTGTAGCTGCCCTTATTGCTGGATCTATTTTTGGACTTATAGATGATTTACTACAGATATATGGTAGGGATTTAAAACTCGGGGACGGCATATCAAGAAAGACAAGGATATTTTTTGTACTTCTTATATCTTCTATCGGGGCTTATTGGTTTTATGCAAAGCTTGGGATGGATAGTGTTCATATACCTTTCGGTTCCGAACTATACATCGGTTTTGGTTTTGTTTTCTTATTCTTGTTTGTCACACTAGCTATATTCTCGGGCGGTATAATAGACGGTATAGACGGCTTAGCTGCTGGGGTTTTGATACCAGCGTTTACGGCATACACTCTTATAGCATTTTCAAACATGCAATATGACCTAGCGGCTTTAGGTGGTGCTATCATAGGAGGTTTGTTAGCGTTTTTATGGTTTAATATACCGCCGGCCAGATTTTATCTCGGTGAAACAGGTATGCTCGGACTCACTATAGTTTTATCTATGTTTGCTTTTCTTACAAATGAGGTTTTAGTTTTAGCTATTATAGCGTTTCCACTGCTTATAACATCGGCATCATCATCTATACAAATGTTTTCTAAAAAATATTTTCATAAAAAAGTTTTCAGAGTAGCACCGCTACATCATCATTTTCAGGCTATAGGTTGGTCATCACCTCGTGTTACGATGAGGTACTGGGTTATATCAATTATTTGCTCAGTAACTGGAGTAGTGATAGCTCTTTTGTCGTAAATATAATCTAAATCATGTTTAATTTTCTAAAAAAAATAAAAAATAATAAAGTAAAGAAATCAAAAACCCTAGCCAAGATAGAATATGGTGTGGATAAACCTTTTTTAATAATAACATTTATATTAATTAGCGCTGGCCTGATTATATTTTCATCAGCCATAATCATGTTGATCGGTAATGCAAAATACGATACAGTTCGCTTCAATCAATATGGTTTAGGTCTAATAGGAGGTCTAATAGCAATGTTTATCTGCTATAAGATACCTATAACATTTTACAGAAAATACGCTTTCTACATTTACCTCGCATCTGCTGTATTAATGATTTTAGTTTTTATTCCAGGTTTAGGTATATCTCACGGAGGGGCTCGGCGTTGGGTAGAGCTTTTTGGCATAAGATTTCAACCTGCAGAGTTTTATAAAATAGGAGTTATACTATATATATCACTGTGGCTGATGAAGGACTTTGGTAAAAAGTTGGACTTACGTAAAAACTTTTATAGTAGAACTTTACCATTGATCTCTATACTCGGTATAAGTTCTATATTATTTTTATTACAACCTGATACTGATATATTAGGGGTTATTTGTTTATCGGGTGTTATTTTATATTTATTATCTGGTGGTAATTTTAAAGATATGTTTGTTTTAGGTATTATAGGTGTTATAGCTTTAGGTATAATAGTCTTTTCAAGGCCATATGTTATGAAGAGAGTTCAGATTTTTTTGAATCCAAGTTTAGACCCAACTGGAGCAGGGTATCAATTTCAACAATCACTCATAGCTATAGGGTCCGGTGGTATTGTTGGTCGAGGTTATGGGCAAAGTATACAAAAGTTCAAATATTTACCGGAGCCTATTGGTGACTCTATATTCGCAGTTTCAGCTGAAGATTTTGGTTTTATCGGCACGACATTTTTGATAATACTATATCTGGTATTTTTAATGCGTGGTTTTAAACTTGCTGTTAAATCATCTTCTTATGGTTCTTTGGTTATAGTTGGCTTACTCTGTCTTATTGTTATACAGTCTTTTGTAAATATGAGTGCTATGATGGGTATGTTACCACTCTCAGGTACACCACTTATATTTGTTAGTCAAGGAGGTACATCACTTCTCATATCACTTATGTCTATTGGTATTATATTATCTGCCTCAAGAGAAAAAAAACTAGGGGTAAAATAGCAAAAACCTCTAACTCCGTGTATAATTTAAAATATTATGAAAATAGTTATAACAGGTGGTGGTACAGGTGGTCACTTTTATCCATTGTTGGCCGTAATAGATGCAATAAAACAAGAATGTAGAGATCAAAAGATTTTAGATCCACATTTGTACTACACAGGTCCAAACCCGTACAATGCAAAAGAGTTATTTGATAGAGATATAAGGTTTATATATATACCAGCTGGAAAAAAAAGAATAAACCCTACAGGTATGGCTATAATAAATAATTTTATAGATATATTTCGTATGGGTTTTGGTGTTTGTATAGCCCTTGTAAAAATATTTTCAATATTTCCCGATGTTATTTTTGCAAAAGGGGGTTATAGTAGTTTTCCAACTTTATTTGCTGCAAAAGTTTTAGGTATACCTGTGATAATACATGAATCAGATTCAGTTCCTGGGCGTGTAAATCTTTGGGCAGCAAAGTTTGCTCAAAAAATTGCTATTTCGTTTAGAGAATCAGCTGAGTATTTTGACCCAAAAAAAACTGCTTATACTGGTCAACCTGTTAGAGGAGAGTTGATTACACCAATCAAGGTTGGTGCCTATGAATATCTAAATCTGAACCCTGAACTAAAAACAATATCAGTTTTAGGTGGGTCACTTGGTGCACAAAAGATAAATGATATTATTGTACAAGTTTTACCTGAATTGATTAAAAAGTATCAAGTTATACATCAAACAGGAAGAGCTAACTTTGAAATAGTTAAAGGTATGGCTAAGTTGACGTTGGAGGGCTCCACAAACCCTGAAAGATATAAACCTATGGATTATCTAAACATGATGTCTATGCGTATGCTAGGCGGTATATCAGACATTATTATATCCAGATCAGGTTCAGGCTTGTTTGAAATAGCGACTTGGGGAGTTCCTTCTATACTTATACCTATAACTGATTCTAACGGAGATCATCAAAGGAAAAATGCTTTTAACTATTCTCGTTCTGGCGCATGTGAAGTTATTGAGGAATCAAATCTTTCGGGACAAATACTTATAAATGAAATAAACAGAATATTATCTAATTCACAAATACAAGAAAAGATGCGTTCATCAGCTAAGACCTTTTCAACCCCAGATGCTGCAAAAACTATAGCCCACGAGGTATTAAACATAGCTTTGAGTCATGAGGTTTAATTATTTGCATTGCTGTTTTTAACGTGGTATATTTTATAGGTCCTGTTCATTATGATATCATCCTTGAGTTAGGGTGATTTTTCTTTGAATTGGTTTACAGATAAACAACAATAAAAATTAAAGTTAAACAGATATGAAAACTACCATGGCTGGTACAAGCACTGAGCGTTCAAGAAAAAGTAATCTAAACCTTAAACAATATCAATCTTCTCATGTGGGAAGACGCAAAATTGTGCAAAAGGTATCATTGGGTTTTGGTCTAATCGGCCTGATTATTCCTCTAGGTTCTGAACCTGAAAAAAGAGTCGACGAACTGATTGATGTAATGGCAGATGCTGTTCTGGATTGGGACGTCGTTCCTTTGGGAATGATGGAACAAATAAGGGACAAGGTGTCCATGTCTGGGATCTTACTGATAGATCCGGAAATTAATCTTTTTGATGTTGCCGTTCCTCTCAGAAAGGCAGATCAGCGCAGAAATTATTTCCACTGGAACAAAATTATAACAGACTGGGAAGTGCGGCGCATCAATTTCAACAACTTGAAGATTGAATGCGCGGCCGCGATGCTGATCGTTAAAGAAAAAGAAAAAACAAAGAGTAAAAAAGCGGTAGCCTAAACAACTACCTTGAAATAACTCAAAACTAAAAATGCTGACTCGATTTAGATCGAGTCAGCTATTTATTTTTATTTACTTTTACTAAATTATCCACAATTATGTGGTTTTTTTAATTTCCGGTATTTGCAAATGTGATAGAGTGGTATATAATGGTATGTAGTGGGATAAAGTGTCATAGCTTTAAAAATTATAAAAATTATGTTTATTGGAGAATTTACACACACATTGGATGATAAAAAAAGACTATCTCTTCCATCAAAGTTCCGAAAAGAACTTGGAAAAAAAGTGATAATAACACACGGACTCGACAACTGTTTGTTTATGTTTACTTTGCCACAATGGAGTAAGATTGCAGAACAACTTGGAAATTCATCAATAGGTAATGCTGATGCACGTGGTTTCAATAGAATCATGTTAGCAGGTGCTGTAGAAATAGAGATAGATACTGCTGGTAGAGTTCTTATTCCAGATTTCTTAAGACAATATGCTGGAGTAACTTCAGTTGAAGATAAGAAAGAGGTAACAAAACTTGTTTTTGCTGGAGTGCATACACGTATTGAAATCTGGGAAGAGAAAAAGTGGAAATCATATAAAGAAAAAATACTAAAACAGGCTGACAGTTTAGCAGCTAAGTTGAGTTCTATAGGAGCAATATAAAATGACTAGACATATACCAGTTTTAGCAAAAGAGATATATGAAAATCTTATCATTAATAATAAGAATGATTCTGAAAAGTATTATCACTTAGATTGTAATTTTGGTGACGGGGGACATGTGGAATATTTTATAGAAAATTTGTTGAAATCTGACAAATATAAAAAAATCTTTATTTATGCTCTTGATTTAGATCAAGAAGCTATTGTACGCGGTAAAGATTTTTTGAAAAAATATAAAGATAACAATAAACTTTCGATAACTATAATACAGGGCAACTTCGCTAATATTACAGATTTAATCAAAGATATAAAATTTGACAGTGTACTATTTGATCTAGGTTTATCGACCTATCAATTATCAGGTGCGGGCCGAGGGTTCTCATTTAAATACGATGAAAAGTTAGACATGAGATTCTCAACATTACCCGCAAATGAAGGTGAGTTAACAGCCTATGACATAGTTAACTTTTGGTCACTCGACAATATCTGTTTGATACTTAGACAATATGCAGATGAAAAATCGGCTTGGCGTATAGCTAACAAACTCGTTGAAGTCCGAGAACACAAAAAAATCGAAACTTCAGGTGAATTGGCAGACATTATACAAAATCAAGTTTTTAAAGGTGGTAAAGGTAAGATTCATCCAGCGACTAAAACTTTCCAAGCTTTAAGGATAGCGGTAAATGCAGAGCTACAAGTTCTTGATCAGGGTTTAAAAGGTACTTACGATGTATTAAATAAAAATGGATGTATAGCAGTTATAAGTTACCATAGTCTGGAGGATGTGATAGTTAAGCAGTATTTTAAGGATTTAGAAAAAAATGACAAAGGTATGAGAGTGAATAAAAAAATAATAATACCAACAGATGAAGAAATAAAAGAAAATCCAAAATCCCGTAGTGCTAAGTTAAGAATTTTTAAAAAAATATAAATAAAATATAAAATGAAAAATATAAAAGATAATAAATTAGAAAATAATATCTATAAATTGTGTAGCATAGCAATGGTTGTTCTGTTAAGTTTTTCTTATATTATTTGTATATATAAAACAGTAGTTTTAGCATCTGATTCAGAGATAAATAATAAAAAAATAGCTTTATTAGAAGCTGAAGTTAATCAAAAAGAGTTTGAATATATTAGTCTGGTTTCAGATATAGATTTAAATAAAGCTACAGGCTTGGGTTATGTTAAAAATAATGAAGATGTTATTGCGTATTTTGATATAAAAGATAATAGTGAATTTGCCATAAGATAATGTTTACTTTTACAAATAGAATTAGAGTATTATCTTTAATATTTATTTGTATAGCTTGTATTCTTGTTATAAAGCTTTATATTGTTCAAGTGGTAAATCATGAAAATTATCTAAATCTAGGTGATAGACAATATATTAAAAAAAATTCAAATATTAATGATAGAGGTGATATATTTTTTACAAAAAAAGATGGTTCGCATATAGTTGCTGCTACAATGAAAGATGATTACACTTTGTATATAAATCCAAAATCTTTTTATAAAATAATGGGAACAAAAACTGAAAATCAAGCTCTTGCTGATTTAAAGAATAAAGTCTCTGCTTTGTTGAAATTGGATAAAGATGAGATTCTGGATTTGGATACAAAGGTTTTGAAAATAAAAGATAAGAAAAACGATGTGTATTTTGAGTTAATAAAAGGTTTAGATGAAAATGATCAAATCCTTATAAAAGAATTGAAGTTAGATTTTCTTGGTTTAGGTAAAGAAAAAAAGAGATATTATCCAGGTAATGAGCTAGCTTCAAATGTTATAGGGACAATAGGTTTCAAAGTTGATATTATTGCTGGACGTTACGGTTTAGAAAAACAATATGAAAATACATTAGCTAGACACAGTAAAGCTTACAGTAATTTTTTTGTAGATCTTTTTTCAAATGCAAAAAAAGTTATATCTGACAAAGGTAGTCTTGAGGGAAATATATATACAACCATAGAACCAGCTGTACAGAAAGAATTGGAGAAAAAAGTCTTACAAATAAACAATAAACAAAGTTCTGATTTGACTGGGGCCATAATTATGGATCCCTATACAGGTGAGATAATAGCTATGGCAAAAGCACCAACTTTTTCTCATGATGATAATAAAGATTTTGATATTTCAAACTATAAAAATGACATGGTGGAAAGTTCCTATGAAATGGGGTCCATCATAAAACCATTGACAATGTCTGTGGGTATAGATACTGATAAAGTTCACGCTAACTCAACTTACAATGATGCTGGTTTTGTCAAAGTACGAGATCGTACAATGTATAATTTTGATAAAAAAGCTAGAGGTCTTATAAGCTTGCAAACAGCATTATCACAATCACTAAACACTGGTTTTATTTACATAGCACGATTGGTTGGCAATGATGTTATGACCAAATATTTTACCAGTTTTGGTATGCGGGAAAAAACAGGTATAGATTTACCAAATGAATCATCATCCTTAACCAATAACTTGGATAAGGGTGATGTAGAACATGCTAATATATCTTTTGGTCAAGGTATAGCCTTGAGTCCTGTTGGAACTATAAGAGCACTTGCTGTAATAGCAAACGGAGGTCATATTATTCAGCCTCATGTTGTTAATGCTGTAAAATATGAAATCGGAAATACCGACAAAGTAAAGATAGAATCTTTGGATAATAAATCACCATTACTTAAGGCGTCAACAATAGAAGAGATAAAAAGTATGTTGGTTTACAATGTAGACAAGGTTTTACTTGATGGAAAAAGGAAAAATCCAAGATACAGTATAGCTGCTAAAACAGGTACAGCTCAGATTGCGTCGCAAAAGGGTGGGTATGTAGATGGTAAAAATATACATACTTTTATTGGATTTTTTCCGGCTTATCAACCAAAATTTATAGTATTCATTTACACGGTTGATCCCAAAGTCTCCAGATACGCTTCAGAATCTTTAGCTAATCCATTCTTAGATCTTAGTGACTTTTTGATACAATATTATGAGGTTCCTGCAGACAGATAAGGTGGTATTTTAATGATAATTATGATACTATTGACATCTAAATATATTAAAAATAAACATAAAAACGAAAATAACATGATCAAATCACATGGACGAAAGTCAAAAATAATTGCCAAAATAGCAGATAACAATGCAGAACCAGAATACTTAAAATCTCTAATAGAGGCAGGAGTTGATGTTATGTGGTTAAATACAGCTCATCAGGGAGAAGAAGAGGCTATGAAGGTAGTTGAAGATATACGTGCTGTTTCTGATCAAAAGATGTGTATATTACTAGATACAAAAGGTCCAGAAACTAGAACAAAAGGAATAGAAAACCCTATGGAGATTAAGAAAGATGAGTATGTTATTTTTACAGGAGATCTAACCCAGATAGCCACACAATCAGATAAAAAAGTTATCGGTGTTGATTATTCAAATTTTCATAATGAAATACCAGTAGGTGAACTTATAAGTTATGATGACAACTCTGTGTCATTTATTGTTGAAGAAATTGTTGACGGTGGTATAAAATGTATTGTTAAAAACGATGGAGTTATAAAAAGTAAAAAAAGCTTAAATGTACCAAATGTGCATATCAATCTTCCTTCACTTACACCAAAAGATGTAGGTTTTATACATTTTTGTGCAAAGAATAATATAGATTTTGTTATACATTCATTTGTTAGAAATATTCAAGATTTAAATGATATAAAAAATATTCTTAAAGATTATCCTGAATATAAAGGTAAGATTATTGCCAAAATAGAAAACCGTGAAGGTTTTGACAATAGAGAAGAGATATTAGATAACTGTGACGGACTAATGGTAGCAAGAGGTGACCTTATGGCCGAAGTACCGCTTGAAGAGCTTCCTTATATGCAGAAGAAAATGGTTGAATCAACTTTGAAAAAAGGAAAATACTGTATAGTTGCAACTCAAGTTCTTAAAAATATGGTCAAAAATCCATCCCCAACAAGGGCTGAAGTTCTCGATATTGGTAATTCTGTGCTTGATGGAACTCATGGTATATCTATGAGTGATGAAACAGCTTTTGGTGATTATCCTCTTGAGGCTACAAACGTAATGCATCGTGTTATGAAATATACAGAAGATAAAAGAGATGAACTTGTACACTTTAAGGCAGAACCTGTTTCAACTTTACCTATGTTTACTTTGGCTAAAGAAGTGGTTGAAAAAGCTAAGTCAGCTAAAGTCACAGCTATAGTTACAAAGATCTCTCTAGAAGCAAATAAAGCCCTATCATCATATCATCCAAACGTAGCTGTTTATGCAGGAACAGATGATATTATGGATTTTCGAAATATGACTATGGGTTATGCATTAGTACCGGTTCTTTTTACAACAGGATCAGTTATAGAGCTTAAAGATTTGATAGGATTTGATCCACAAGATAAAGTTCTAGTTTGTGAAGAGGTTGACGGAAAATTGACCTATAACATCATAAATCAGTAGTTAATTCTTGTTTATTTTATATAGTAAGCCTCTACGTAGACCTATTTTTCTAAAAATAGGTCTAGGACTGAAACAAAACTAAATAAAATAAACAATCTTGACCACTGTGATATAATAGAAAAGTGTCAAAAGAAAAAATATCAAAAAAAAATAATACATCTATAAAATCACCTTATTTTGAAATACATAATGGTGATTTGGTATTTATTGAAAATTCCGCAAGTTACAACAACTCATCCTTTTCTTCAAAAGTTTATCCTTTAAAAGTGAGAGATTTGCCTGAAAAAGATAAACCCAGAGAAAAGCTTTTGGATTCTGGTCCAAAGTCTCTAGGTTTAGCTGAACTATTGGCCGTTGTGCTTATGACTGGAACCAAAAAAGAAGATGTTTTGTCTATGTCATCTCGTGTTATAAAAGAGTATGGAAAAAGTATATTTTCAAACCCGTCTCTTGATTTAAGAAAAATTTCTGTTGATATGGATATACCTTTGACAAAGATTTGTCAGATTATTGCTTGTGGCGAACTAGGTAAAAGATTGTTTGACAAAAATATAAATGGTGTAAAAACTATCAGGACATCTGATGATGTTTATGAGTATACAAAGGATATGCATGGTTTATCTAAAGAGCATTTGAGAGGACTTTATCTTGATACACATAATAGGATCATTCATGATGAGGTTTTGTCTATAGGTACTGTAAACAGTAGCATTATACATGCTCGTGAAGTATTCAAACCTGCTATAGAATACGGTGCAGCAGCATTTATACTTGTACACAATCATCCGTCAGGTATATCGACACCCTCTGAGTCAGATAAGAGTATAACAGAACAGATAATACAAGCAGGTAAAGTCTTAGGAATATCTTTATTGGATCATGTGGTCGTAGCTAGGGATAATTTTAACAGTGTTCCTGTCGAATATTAATTTAAACATTATGCAAGGAAAACTTTATATAGTAGCAACACCGATAGGAAACAAAGATGATATAACAATTCGGGCTATTTCGACATTGACTGCAGTTGATGTTATTGCAGCAGAAGATACAAGAGTTACATCAAAACTTTTAGGTTTGCTGTCTATACCAAAAAAACAGATAATTTCTATAAACGAGTTTTCAACAGAAGAAAATTTTGATTATATTTTAAAATTTATTAAAGAAGGTAAAAACGTTGCTTATGTGTCAGATGCAGGTACTCCTGGTATATCAGATCCGGGTGCTATGCTGGTGTCTTTCTGTAGGAGAAATGATACAGAAATTATTCCTATTCCAGGTGTGTCTGCCATAGCTACAGCTATGTCAGTCGCAGGGATACGTGAAAGCCCTTTTTTATTTTATGGATTTTTACCACATAAAAAAGGTCGTAAAAAAATATTAACAGAATTATTGACTGGGGATAAAAATATTATACTTTATGAATCAGTTCATAGATTTTTAAAATTATTAGATGAGATTTTTGAGATAGATAATAATCAAGAGTTATTCGTCGGTAGAGAATTAACAAAAATGTTTGAAGATATAAAAGTTGATACAATAGATAATATAAAAAAATATTATGATGAAAATCCAACAAAATTAAAAGGTGAATTTGTGGTAATAATTAAAAATAACAAATAAGATGATATCCCAGTATATAGATATTTTTATGCAATATATGTCTTTACATTCAGAATTTCTGACTTTGTATTTTCCAATACTTGTTTTTTTGGTAGCTCTTATAGAGTCTATACCAGGACTTGGTACTGTAACGCCTGGTACATTATTATTTCTTTTTTTTGGATTTTCTGCCTACAGCCTAGATCTAAATATTTCTCTTATGATATTTGCCGCCACTTTAGGTGCTATAATGGGAGATGTTATAAGTTATTTGTTAGGTAAATACGGTTCTAGTTTTTTATTAAAACATAAAAAGATTTTAAAAATGTCTCACATAGAAGACGGTAAGAAATTCTTCTCAAATCACGGTGTAAAAAGTATTTTTATAGGTCGTTTTATAGGTCCTATAAGATCTGTTCTACCACTTATTGCTGGGAGTATTTCTATGAATTTTTCAAGATTTATGTTTTACAATATATTGTCTGCTTTTATGTGGGTATTAGTTTACATATCAATGGGTTATTATTTTGGTAGCTATTTTAGACAGATAGAGAATTTTGTTTCAAATACAGGTATGATATTATCAATCTTGATAATAGTGTCACTGGCTTACTACTATTATTTTAAAAAAGATAAAGATAAAAATAAAGATAAAAATATAGATAAAAAAAATGAGAATTTATAAACCATTTAATCTTAAACATAGTCATAAGCCGCTAGGTGATCAACCTGCTGCGATAGAATCTTTAGTTCGCGGTATAAAAAATGGTAAAAAACATCAGACTCTACTTGGTGCAACTGGTACTGGTAAAACTTTTACCATAGCCAATGTTATACAACAAATACAAAAACCAACACTTGTTATAGCGCACAATAAAACTTTGGCTGCTCAGTTAGCTCAAGAGTTTAAAGAATTTTTTCCTGACAATGAAGTGCATTATTTTGTTTCATACTACGACTATTATCAACCTGAAGCTTATGTATCGCACTCAGATACATATATAGAAAAAGAAGCTCAGATCAATGAAGAGATTGACCGTCTTCGCCATGCCTCTACACAGGCTCTTTTGACTCGAACTGATGTAATCATAGTTTCTTCAGTATCGTGTATTTATGGTTTAGGTTCCCCAAAAGAGTATGAGGAGACAAATTTTATCATACGAAAAGGTGAGATGTTAGATAGAAATGAGATTTCAAAAAGATTAATACAAATGCAATTTTCCCGAACACTGGCCGACTTAGGTCAAGGGCAGTTTCGTATCATTGGGAATAACATAGAAATTATGCCTATACACGAAAGAATTGTATATAGACTTATTTTTGATATGAATAAAATAGGTCGTATAGAAAAGATTGATCATATAACTCGGGTGATACTTGACGGTGACATGGAATCTGTATTTATTTTTCCAGCAAAACACTTTATGACATCAGACAGCGAACGAATTCGTGCCATAGATGATATAAAAAAGGAGTTGGACGACAGACTTAAAGAGTTAAAAAGCGAAAATAAAGAAGTTGAATATCAAAGATTGAAAAGAAGGACAACTTATGATTTAGCTTTAATACGTGAGGTTGGGTATTGTAATGGTATAGAAAACTATTCTCGTCACTTTGCGGGTAAGAAAGTCGGTGAGGCACCAGATACATTGTTATCATATTTTCCAGATGGATTTTTAACAGTTATAGATGAATCTCATGTAACTATTCCACAGATAGGAGGAATGTATGCAGGTGATGCATCGCGTAAAAAAAATCTTATAGACTTTGGATTTAGATTACCATCGGCAGCAGATAACAGACCTATGAAGTTTGAAGAGTTTAAGGAGAAAATAGACCAAGCTATATATGTGTCAGCAACTCCTGGAAAATATGAATACGAAACATGTTCTGAAGAAAATATAATACAACAAATCATACGCCCAACAGGTCTTATAGACCCAATACTTGAAGTTAAACCTGTAACGTCAACCGATACATACAAAGGTCAAATATATGATTTTATAGAAGAGGTTGGAAAAGTTGTAAAAAAAGGAGAGAGAGTTTTAGCTACAACTTTAACAAAACGTATGGCTGAGGATTTATCAGAATTTTTAAAAGAAAAAGGAATAAAAACAAAGTATCTTCACAGTGACATAGAGACACTTGAGAGAATACAGATACTGACCGAACTTCGTAAAGGAGATTTTGATGTTTTGGTTGGTGTTAACTTGTTGCGTGAAGGACTTGATCTTCCTGAGGTTTCTCTTATTGGCATACTCGATGCAGATAAGGAAGGGTTTTTAAGATCTCGCACTGCACTTGTACAAACTATAGGCCGTGCAGCTAGAAACGTAAACGGAAGAGTTATACTTTATGCCGATCACATGACTGAATCTTTGAAATATGCGATTGACGAGACAAACAGAAGAAGATCTATACAAGAAGCTTATAATAAAAAAAATAATATAACCCCGACAAGTATCAAGAAAAGTATTCATGATATAACAGCATCTATACAATCAAGTCACGAAAAAACTGTTAAGCGCATGTTATCTCTTGACATCGACCTTGACAATGTTAAAAACATTAAGAAAAAAGATATAAAGATTATCTTGAAGAGGAAAGAAAAAGATATGGAAATCGCGGTCCAGGATTTAGATTTTGAGACTGCAGCGATACTGCGTGATGAGATAAAGGCGATAGGGAAAATGATTGTAGATAAGGATAAATAGTGTTACTGTGTTTATGTTATGAACATAATTCATCCGCGCGTTGTTGTCTTGATTCCAGATCTCCCCAGTGGGATTCCTAGACTTGGTTTAGCACATCTTTTATCAGAGATATGTCAAACACATAAAGCTGATTTAACTGAAAGATTGTATTTGAAAGTCTTTGATTTTGTTGAAAAATATAAAGACTTTACTTCTCTCAGTCAATTTAGTAACGAAGAAAAAAACATTCCTTTTTTTCTGAACTATTATAGCTTTGTTATTTTTGCAAAAAGTTCAAATCCTATGTTTGCAAACTTTGATATTGAACTTATGGAGACCTTAATAGTTTGTCTCAGAAAAACAAACCCAGCAATAAGATTTGTGATTGTTCTACATGGAGATATGGCCAAAGATTCCTATTCAAATCATAAGACAGTAATTGAGAATGATACAACACCAGGAATAAATCTTCAGTCTGTTGTTTTTGAAACCTTTACTCAATCTTAATAAAAAAGGGGATAAAAAGTCTCTTTCACAAACACCCTCAATCTCTATTGACTGAGGGTGTTTTAATATATATGATATAGTCTTGGATCCGAGTGAGTGCTCGTTTTCAAGTTCAAAAACAAAATCAAATAGATACATGCCTAAAAAAATAATAGTAAGAATTCCTTCTGGATCAACAGGTGCTTTTTTAGCACCACCGTGCTGTGGAAAAGGTACGTTTTGTCGAAAGTTGAATAGTTTTATTCCTGGACTGCATATTTCGACAGGTGAACTATTTCGAAGTATGAAAAATCCAGAATTCAACAATGTTATGGCGGGAGGGGGTTTGATTGAAAATGATACCACTCTCAATATCCTTAGAAATCATGTAAATCAAAGTTTTGATAGAAATACTCATCAAATGCTTTGGTTGGATGGTTTTCCAAGAGATGAACAACAAGTCGGTATGCTTCACCAAATCGCAATTGGAAAAGTTTTTATTATTCATCTCAAGATTAATAATAATGACGTTATTCGTCGATTTCGTAGATCTTTGGAAAAAGACGAAGAGCGTTCAACCCGACTTGATAATAGCATTGCAACGTTTACGCGTCGGCTGGAAGAATATCGCATTAAAGAAACAAAAATTGTAAGTTGCGCTCATGCACTGAAAATTCCCGTTATCAAAAGGGAAATCAGTAATACTGAAATTGCAGCTGAAATTTTCTACTTTAAACATATTCATCCTGAAAAAACCCATAAACATGTTCATCAGCCCCATACTGCTCGGTACTAATAGTCTCTGATTCATAAGACCCCGGACCGCCCACTCTCACCCAAGAGTCGGCGGTCCTTTTTTCTGCTCAAAAATATGATATATTTACTTTATGAAAACTCCCTCGAAGAAGACTAAAACCGGACCTGATCTAGACATGATACATGTTAAAGGAGCTCGTACACACAATCTTAAAGATATTGATGTATCTATTCCTCGTGGTCAAATGACGGTTATATCAGGTCTATCAGGGTCAGGTAAATCGTCTCTAGCTTTTGATACTATCTTCGCGGAAGGACAAAGAAGATATATGGAATCACTTTCTTCATATGCTAGACAATTTTTAAAACAAATGCAAAAGCCAGATGTTGATGAGATAACTGGTTTATCTCCCGCTATATCTATCGATCAAAAATCAAGATCAAATAATCCCCGTTCAACCGTTGCGACTATAACCGAGATATATGATTACCTTCGTATACTTTATGCACGTATAGGTAAACCACATTGTTTAACTTGCGATAGAGAGATAAAAAGACTGTCTAAAGAAGAAATAGTGGATACAATACACAACATAGTTAAGTCGATTAAAACATCAGAATTAAAAGGTAAAAAAGAAATTATGGGAGTGCATGTAGATTCTGAGATTTTTAAAATATATGCACCAGTAGTTATAGGACGTAAAGGTGAATATTATCAGATGTTATATGATTATTTAGGTAAAGGATTTGAAGAAGTGCGTATAGACGGAAAGCAACATAAACTTCGTGAAAAGATAGAGTTAACAAAAACAAAAAAACATAATATCGACATATTGATAGACCAATTTTATATATCAGAGATCAATGAACCGTCACAAAGTTTTAAAGAAAGATTGAACGATGCTATAGAACGTGCATTACGTGAGAGTGATGGACTATTGCGTATATACACAGATAAAGAAGAACATCTTATTTCCTCAAAATTTATGTGTCCTTATGATGGTTTTTCATTCCCTGAGATTGAGCCACGTATTTTCTCGTTCAACTCTCCATATGGTGCATGTCCTGAGTGTAACGGTCTAGGAACAGATAGTTTTTATATAAATCGCGTTTGTAAAGTCTGCCAAGGAGCACGTCTTCGCCCTGAGGCTTTAAAGGTATATCTAGATAAAAAAACAAATATCATAGACTTTGTAAATCTAACCATAAACGAAGCTATAGATTATGTTTTATCACTAGATCTGTCTCCAACAGATAAAGCTATATCAACAGTTATGATAAAAGAAATATTATCCAGACTCGAGTTTATGCAAGAAGTCGGTTTGGATTATCTTCAGTTAAACAGAAGAGCTCATACACTTTCTGGTGGTGAATCACAACGTATACGTTTGGCATCACAACTTGGTTCAGGTCTTGTAGGTGCACTATATGTACTCGATGAACCTACTATTGGTTTACATCAAAGAGATAATGATAAGCTTATAAAAACTCTTATACAATTGAAAGACATGGGTAATACCGTGATAGTGGTAGAGCACGATGAAGATACTATACTGGCATCTGATTACCTTATCGACATAGGCCCAAGAGCTGGAAAAGATGGGGGAAATGTAGTTGTACAAGGTTATCTCGAGAGTTTACTTCGTGACCCTATAAAAGCTTTACCGATAAATAAAAAACATGCTGACCCTGATTCTTTTACAGGTTCACTTACTTTAGACTATCTTCGCGGTGCTCATGAAGTTGAGGTACCTAAAATTCGTCGTATACAAGATAAGGGTTTTATAAAAATAGCTGGAGGAAAAGCAAATAATATTAAAAATCTTAATGTTGAGCTTCCGCTTGGACGTCTTGTAACTGTTACAGGTGTATCAGGTTCAGGTAAATCAACTTTTGTACATGAGATTTTGTATAAAAACTTGCTAGGAAAACTCGATCGTGAACATAGAACAAGTCAGCTACATAATTGTACAACATTTACTGGAACTGATTATGTAGGTCGAACCATCATGATAGATCAGTCACCTATAGGACGAACACCGAGATCAAACCCTGCTACATATACAGGTGCTTTTACTCATATACGCGATCTGTTTGCTGAAACCATAGAAGCAAAATCAAGAGCTTGGGGACCTGGGCGATTTTCCTTTAACGTAAAAGGTGGACGATGTGAAAACTGTCAAGGAAATGGATCAATAGAGGTAGAGATGCATTTCTTGCCAACCGTTTATGTACAATGTGATGTATGTAATGGAAAAAGATTTATGAAAGAAACTTTAGAGATATTATATAAAAATAAAAACATACATGACATACTTACTATGACAGTAGATGATGCAGTTTTGTTTTTTGAGGAGATGCCAGCCATCTACGATAGAGTAAAAACTTTGCAGGAAGTGGGTCTTGGTTATCTTGAACTTGGACAGTCTGCAACAACATTGTCTGGCGGTGAAGCACAACGTGTAAAGATAGCTTCAGAGTTATATAAACCTCATGTGCAAAAAACTATATATATACTCGATGAACCTACAGTAGGACTTCATTATCATGATGTCAGAAAGCTTATAGAGATATTGCAAAGACTTGTACAAGCTGGCAACACAGTTGTTGTTATAGAGCATAATATGGACTTAATCAAATGCTCAGATTATCTGATAGATATTGGACCTGAAGGAGGGGATAAAGGTGGAAATATAGTAGCCAAAGGAACACCTGAGGAAGTCGCAAACAATAAAAACAGCTATACTGGACATTATCTTAAAAAGGTATTATAATAATAAAATGAGTATAGGATCACAAAAACATCAAAACATAGAAGCTATACAAATTTTTCTACAATTTTTGATACAGATATTTGTTTTAAGTTTTATCAAAATATTTTTCAAATTAAAAATTACTGGACAATCAGATGTTGTTAAGATATTGAAAGAATATAAAAAAAATGAAAAAGGTATACTTATTGCACCAAATCATATAAGTGAATATGATGTTTTATTGGTACGATTTGCTTTACCTTTTCTGATACCGATTATGCCTATGTATTATGTGTCGATGACAAAAGAGCATTATCAAAACGAAAGATTCGGTTGGAGGAAATATTTTTATGGGGGATCTTTATTTAAAGTTTTAGGTGCTTATCCAGTATATGTTGGTATGCGAGATTATCAAGCTTCGCTTATAAATCACATAGAGCTTTTGGAAAATGGTAAAGCTGTATGTATTTTTCCTGAAGGAAAAATGGGTATGGAAACTTTTAAAGTAGGAGAAGCTAAAGCAGGTATAGGTTTTTTAGCTGAACATACGGGCACTGACATAATACCGGTACAATTAAAGGGTTTAAGTCGTATAAATTGGTTTAAGGTATTTTTTACATTTTCAAGACCTATGATAGAAGTAAAATATAAAGAGGTTA
Source organism: Candidatus Nomurabacteria bacterium (assembly GCA_943356525.1). Lineage (GTDB taxonomy): Bacteria > Patescibacteriota > Minisyncoccia > Phycocordibacterales > CAIZLB01 > CAIZLB01. The sequence goes on from CALRFG010000002.1 coordinate 98,103, forward strand.
TTTCTATAGAAAAGGTTTTAAAAAGTTTAAAAATTGATGAAAACTACAATATAGATATAGCAAGGTATAAAAAAATAGCAAACATAACTATGGATAAAGTTTGGGAATAGGTCAATATAAATTTATGATATAATTCAAATTATGAAATTCAAAGGACAAGAGATGGAAATAAGACCACTAGATAATCTTAATACAAGAAAAGAAACTCAAGACATGAGCGATTTAAACTATATCAGTTACCGTGACTTATTTAATGATTTGTATAAAAAAATAGATAATGCTGAGAACGCTGCTGATAGAGAAGAAAGTGTTGAAAGAATGCAAGATATTGCGAAAATAATTTTTTCAGAAAATGAAAGTTTTTCTCTAAGTATATTTGATTCTATAACTAGGAAAAAAGATTTAAGAGATGAGATTTTAAATTTTACAAAAGAAATTGATAATAGGCAATTGGAATTATTTTTAACATTAAAAGAAAAAACCCTGGAATTTAGGGATGAATTTAAGAAAGATATTTTGAGTTTTTTACAAAACCTAGACGAAGATCAATATGATTTGAAAAGAGTTTGTGATTTGATTGACGATGTAGATGTCAGATTTTATTCTACTGACATAGAAAATATTACAAACACTCTCGCATACAGCCATTCAGCTCATTTCGTTGTTTTTTATTTAGAAAATTATTTTAACAGTCTTGATAATTTCAAAATAACATTTTATCATGAGTTTTTGCATGTCTTGACCAATGATTATAATAATATTATTTCATATAAAGATAAAAGTAATAATGTTTCAAATAAAGGTAATCAGTCTTCAGGTGTAATGTTTTCCGGATTGTCTAATAGTAGATTTATTTGGTTAAATGAAGCTGTGACAGAAAGTTTAGCTTTAAAGCTTAATAATACTGAAAATAGTAAATCGTACCAAAAAGAAAGAAAACTTTTAGAGATATTAAGTATAAAGAAAATAAAAGGCACAGAATTTGACCTAAATATTCTAACAAAAATATATTTCAGGCATTTAAAAATAAGACAAGATGACGAAACTACTACAGTAGACGAATGGAGAGAATTTTCCAAAGAAATTGATCAGGCATTTGGACCTAGATTTTTAGTTAAACTTGATTTATTTATAGAAAAAAACGGTATAAAAAATACACTTAAAATAATAAGCTCTTGGCCCGATGGACAACCACAAATCGATGATTTAAATACGGGTATTACAGAGAAAAAGTCTGATTAGGTCAATAGTGAAAAAAAGCCTATTATGACTTATAATTTACTCCCCATGACATATGTTTTCTTCGATTTAGATAAAACCCTTATTACCAAAAATAGTTATGAAATAGTCCTTAATGTCTTGAGACGAAGGAGGATTATTTCTATATTTAAATTTTTCTACTATAAATTTATTTTATTTTTTACACGCAATATTGATAAAAAAATGAAAACACTTGCCCATGTTTTTAAAGGGGTAGAGGTAATAAGATTGGATAAAATAATGAAAGCTTTTATATTTACAGAATTTGATAGTATAAAAAACATAAAAGCAGTAGAGGAATTGGAAAAACATAATACTCACAATAAAAAAGTTGTGCTTGTAACAACTTCGTTCGAACCTATAGCAAAATTTGCCGCAAGATTTTTCCATATACATGATTATGTCGCAACAAAACTTGAAGTTATAAACGGTAAATATACAGGTAAAATATCTGGTAAGATTAATTATAAAGATGAAAAAGTCCTAAGGTTAGAAAAATATAATTTCAATGGTTCTTTTGCCTATAGTGACCATAACTCTGACATACCATTGTTAAAAAAAGCTACATATAGATATACAGTAAACCCTAACAAGAAGTTAAGAATGTACGCGAAGAATCATGGCTGGTTTATAATTGAATAATTTGTATAGAAGTCAATCAGGTCATTAGTCTATAAAAATAACTATTAATTTTTATAAAAATTGTATATAATATAGTAAAGAATTAATTAAAAAAAAATAATAAAAATAAAACAAAAACATGCAAACAGGTATCTTAGATAA
>CALRFG010000003.1:0-35885 GCA_943356525.1 Candidatus Nomurabacteria bacterium
GGGTCACAAAATAAAAAACCTCAACAACAAATGAGGTTTTTTCTTTACCCAATCCTCACCTTCATTAACTCCTTCCACACCGTCGTATACCTTGGACTCATATGATTTCTCTTCATGGACCATTTCGTTGACTCTTTTTTATTTGCCGCACTATTCCCCCGCAACCTATCTGGTGTTCCTTGAGAGGCTACAACGATAGCATTGTTTCCAAACTTTTTATTTATCTTATCCAGCGTATCCATAATTTCATTTTTCTCAGTATTTATAAAATCAAAAAATGAATGAGTTATAGTGTCATCTTTTTTTAAATCATGAAATACAGCTCCTGCTTTTACATATTGATAATCTTCTCCTTTTTGATTTTTCTTTACATAACATTTTTTAAATAAATCAGCTGCAATTTTACTCAACACTAAAGTATCATTTGTTGGTTTTGATAATTCTATCGACGCTGTACCAAATATTTTATTTTGAGAATGTCGACCTGTAGAAATCTCCACACTTAATACACCTGTAACAAGTTTTTCCTGCCTAAGCTTTTCTGCACCTCGGGCTATATGAGTTGAGAGAGCTTGTAGTATAAGTTTTGAATCATTTAGCTTAAGTCCAAAAGACCGACTTCTTACCAGGCTTTTTCTTTGAGCATGTCCTGACTCTATGGGATTACATACGACACCTTGCAGTTCAAGAGTGGTTTTCTGTAAAACAATATTATATTTCTTACCTATTACCTTTGCGTCTGCTTCCGCTAAGTTATGGGCTGTATTTATCCCGATACTTTGCAACTTATCTCCAAAACCCCGTCCTATGCCCCACACATCTCCTATAGGTGTGGTTTTCATTGATAGTAATTTATCTGGATAATTCCAAAAACATACTGCTGGAATCTTTTTTTCCCTTAATAACTTTTTAGTAACATCACTCCCTAGCTTAGCCAATGTTTTTGTCTCAGCAATAGACACTCGAACAGGAATACCTGTTCCCTTCATAACTGTGTGATATATATCTTTAGCTAATTTTTGTAGTCTTATTCTTTCATCTTCAATATCTTCATCATCTGCCTCAAGCTCAATAAATGCCTCATCAATTGAATAAACTTCAACATTATCACTAAACTTTTTTATGGTTTGCATCACTCTTCGACTCATATCTCCATACAAACAATAATTGGATGAAAATACTGCAACTTTATTTTTTACCATTATATCTTTTACTTTAAAGAATGGTGTGCCAATACTTATACCTAAACTTTTAACCTCAGGTGTTAATGAAATAACACAACCATCATTATTTGATAATACACAAATAGATCTATCTTTCAATTCAGGACGAAAAACTCTTTCACATGAGCAATAAAAAGATGAGCAATCAATCAGAGCAAAGAGTTTTACTTTCATTTTCTTTTAAGAACTCGAGCTAGTCCTGTTACTACACCCCAAACTTGTACCTCTTGTCCTTCGACTGGAATAATATTTTCAAACTCTTCATTTGATGCTTCAAAGAATATTTGATTACCTTTTTTACGAAATGTTTTTACAGTAAACTCATTATCGATTGCGGCAATGACAATATCTCCATCCCTTGCTTCTAAATCTTTTCGAACGCATAAAATATCCTCTGGTATGATGCCAGAATTTTTCATAGAATACCCTTCAGCTCTTACATAAAATGACGTTGACTCATCGACATGGAATAAGTCGTTTATATCTATAACACGCTCAGTATAGTCGTCTGCAGGCGATGCAAAACCAGCTTTGACATAGTGAGATACCAAAGGGATAGGTTTAGGTGATGTTTGTTTATAGTCGATAATACGCATTACTCTCTATTGTAAACCATAGTTCACCAGATGGCAAAGTGAGGATGTGTTGTGATATTTATGTATTAATAAAAATATAGACGTTAAAGGTAAAATTACTTCAACTTATTAAACATATCAATCAACTTATCTAACTTTGCATTTGCTGAAGATAATTCTCTTTTCAATTCTGCTATTCTAACCTCCTGCGATGGAGCATAGTTTGAAGTTAAAGGATTTGCTGGTTGTACAAAGTTTTCTGGTGTATCAAATATAGTCTTATCTTTTCGTCTTACATAAGCACCTTCAACAGCTGAAGGTTCTCTCATATGTTTAAAACATTCATCACAAAATACCGGCTTTTTACCGTTTGGTTTGAAAGGCACTTCACATGCTTTGTGACATGTATCGCATATAGTTTTAAATACTGGGTTGTGTATAGAGTGTACACGTTTAGTGTCATCAGATTCTGCTTTTTTAGGTTTTATATTTTTCATATAATGATTATATCATAGATTAGAGAATATGTAAAATTTACCCTTATACCCTATTGATTTCTGATATAATTGAATCATGAAAAATTCAATGAAAATTTTAATTACTATACTAGTCTTTATCATCCTAGTTGGATCATTCTATATTTACAAAATAAAAAAAGATGGCAACACTGAACCCTTTATACCTATAGTTTCAAAAAATCCTCAAGGAAATAAAAGTTTAACAGATGAACAGTTTACAAACATATCTGAAGATCCTGAAGCGAAAGTTTTAGCACGTGGCGATATAAATAAAGATGGTTTTGAAGATGCGATAGTTGCAGAAACTTTTTGTGGTGCATCTTGTTCTGTAAACATGGCCGTTGTCTTAAATCAAGAAAACAAAAAAACTATGATTATAGAAAATAATCGTTTCGAAGGCTATACAGCTGGAACAGCTCTAAAGAGTGATGTACAGGAAGTAACCATAGAAAATGGGACCATCTCAATAACAGGTAGAGGTCTTGATTGTGACTATACATGTAGCGAGGAAATATGGAATGTTATAAAAACTTTAAAATATGAGTTGATCGATAATAATATCGTCAGACTTCCTATTAATTAATTTTTAGTAAACCAAGGTATAAACTTATTTGTCTTTTTTTCATAATCAGCAAAATCAGGATTTTCTTTCATTTTCTTTTCGAGCATTGGTATACCTGATATTTTTAAAATAAGAATAGTTATAGTCAACGGACCTAAAACAGAGAACCAGACCATATTAGCAGACAAAGAAATAATCCATATACCCCACCACATAGTTACTTCACCAAAATAATTAGGATGTCGTGTCAATTTCCATAAACCTTCTCTCATTAATTTACCTTTGTTGTCAGAGTTTTTTATAAAATTTGATAGTTGCTTATCGCCTACTGATTCAAAGTAAAATCCCGTAATCCAAACAATTAATCCTAATAAATCTAACAGTCCAAGAGATGAGAAAATATTTTCATTAATAACAAGAGTCGGTAAAACTATCATAAAAAGTAAAGCACCTTGTAGTATATAAACTTGCAAATAGGATCTTAGATAAAACCATTTACCCCACTCTTCTCTCCAGGCTAAATATCTATAATCCTCAGTCTTACCTTTATTTCTTTTATAAATATGATAAGCAAGTCTTATGCCCCATATGGTTATAAGTAAAGCAACAAGTACACCCCTTAAGCCAGATTCAAAATCTCTGACCCAAAAAGATAACCAAGTCAAAATAATAAAACCTAATCCCCAAGCTATATCAGCAACATCATTTCTTTTTTTAAATAAAGATATAATATACCAAACACTCATGTATATAAATAAAACTAAAGCTAACGATGTATAATAATTCATATATTAAAATCTATTGAATATTAAAAAAGTGAGTGACGCTACAGCCGCAGTTACAAAAGAACCCCAGATAAGATCAACTATTGTTACCAATATAGGCCATTTGTCCAAAGTAGCAAGATTAGTCAAATCGTAGGTAGCATAAGTAATAAATCCAAACAATGCACCAAATAAAAGCGCATGTGTCAGCGAGCCTTTATCTATTGCTGGATTTATAACAAATAAAATCAAAGCCGCAATAAATAATAAGTAAAAGACCAAAGCAGCTATCCAATTAATATCTGTTTTAAATAAAAAACCAATCTGTTTGGCATAAAAACTTTTAGCTATGAGCCCAAGCCATAGACCGTCTAGGATTAGAAATATTGGTAATGCTATGAAATATAATTTTATGAACATGAGTTTATTATACCACAAGATTTAATATTGCTAGAGTTTAATTTAGATGGTATATTCTATTTGTTAAACACTAAAAAATATAATGGAAACAACAACCGATCACTTTCCATGGACAACTTCCATGATGGTCTTTGTTATAGACAAAGACGGTAGAGTTATTCTTAAGGTAAACAATGAACACTGGACCACTTTCAAACTTGACACAACTGGTGATGTTATTATCAGAGATATGGTATGTAAGGAATTATTTTCAAGCGATATACTTACGTATCCAGAGGATCTTAAACACCAGGGTATTTTAATCAATGAAGGTAGGAATATTTTTATTTATACAGTAAGTAACTTTGCTACCAATAGTCCTATTCCTTCACTAGGCTCTTTGTGGTATTCAAGGGAAGAAATACCATTTCACAGAATGTCCAGTTTTGAAAAGCATGTTTTGATAATGATTTTAGATGGGGAAAAAATTGGAATGTGAAAATGTTTTATTAAACTACGTTCATCAACCCAAAAACCGCGGACCTTCACAGGACCGCGGTTTTTTTCTTTTCTGTGTTTTGTAAATTATTTTTACAAAGCTTTCAGTATCTCAATTTCCTTTGTCTGAGATTCGATAATATCTTTTGCTATCTGATATGTTTCATCAACTGCAGGATGTGAATTTGTGATAGTTAAGCCATTTTCAGTATTTGAACTAGATTTTTTAGCTTTATCTATAGCTTTTATAAAATCTTTTGCTTCCTCTATTGCTTTTTTATGATGTTTTATCATATCTTTTGTATAGGTTTTTGCAAGTTCGTCGCCTTTAAGATTTGTAGTATCGCTCATCATATGTTTATAATGGCCATCTGTATTTTTACCATCCATACTCATATCCATACTCATAGTAGGTATATATTCTCCACCTAAATACTGCTCATGAATATTTTTCATTTTAGAAATTTCAAAAGATTGTATATCAACAACATTGGCTGCAAATATTCTAAGTTTTGGTTCTGATATCTCTAAATCATTCATAACCTTCATGGATGAAGTTACAGCCTCTTGATGATGAGGTATCATCATGTTAATAAATTTTTTAACTATAATAGCTGTATCTTTTTCGTCTTTTTTCATAAATGAACCGTCACTGTAACTCTTATATATTGTAAATCCAACGGCTATTAGTATAAGTAATGTGATTGTTATTGTAAGTTTTTTCATGTATTATAGTATAACACACAGGCTGAGATGGCGGAATGGTAGACGCACGCGACTCAAAATCGCGCAGGGCAACCTAGTGAGGGTTCAAGTCCCTCTCTCAGCACAAGGAAAAAAGAGCTTTTAGCTCTTTTTTCTTGGGATGGAGAGAAAGTGCATAATTGCACTTTCGTGAGGGACTTGAAAGGGTTCTTTCTTATTTTCAAACAGCTTTGCTGTGAGAAAATGGAAAACCCGTACTGAAGCTGTAAGCTTCAAGTCCAAAAGTATATAATAAACCTATGCCCAAACCCAAAATCATCACTATACTCGGCCCCACTGCCATAGGAAAATCAGATCTTGCTGTATCTATTTCTCTTTATCTAAAAAAACAAAACATCAACTCTGAGATAATATCAGCTGACTCAAGACAAGTATACAAATACTTAGACATAGGAACAGGAAAAATTACAAAAGAGGAAATGAAAAATGTCCCCCATCACATGCTAGACATATTAAACCCTGGTCAGGAGTATAGTGTTTTTCAATATGCACAGGATGCAAATAAAATTATAGAATCTTTATTGTCAAAAAGTATTATCCCAATAATATGCGGTGGTACAGGTCAATACATCAACGCGTTACTATTTGAAACATCTGGAGCAGGTGCAAAACAAAATTCTGAACTAAGAGAAAATCTAGAGCGTGAAAGTTTGGATTATTTACAAACACAATTGAAAAATCTTGCTGAAAAACACAGTACAGATATTTCAAAAATAGATATTAAAAATAAAAGACGGGTTATAAGAGCAATAGAAATAATCACAGAGCTTGGATATATACCTGAGATAAAGGTAAATGATAAATATGAAAATATTATCGTAGGACTCGACACTGATTATGAAATTTTACAAAACAGAATAAAAACAAGAATAGAAAAAAGATTGGATCAAGGAATGATACAGGAAGTGGAAAATCTATTAAAAGAAAATAAAGTTGATCATACTCGGTTACAAAAATTAGGACTTGAATATAAATTTATTTCAGATTACTTGACAGGACTATTGACAGTGGATGATTTTAAAGAAAAATTATACTTTGCTATAATTCATTATGCAAAAAGACAAAAAACTTGGTTTAAAAATAACAAAGAATTAAAAGATAAAATTGTTTGGTTTGATACTCAAGATGAAAAATATCAAGAGAAAGTAGAAAAATTTATTCAGACTTCCATCTAGCAACTATTCCACAAGGTAATAATTTTCCTGTAGAATCTTGTATAGTTAATTCTTTACTTTCAACCTTTCCTTTTGTGAAAATAGCTTCTAAGTTTTGTTTATAGGCAATATGTGAATATCCACTAGCGTATCCGTTTACTATAAAAAATAATGCATCAGGTGCCAAAAGTTTTGCAGTCTCTTGTACAAAATCTATAAACTGTTCTTCAAGTTTCCACACCTGCCCTGCTGATCCACGACCAAATGCGGGTGGGTCCATGATAATACCTTGGTATGTGTTTCCTCGTCTAAGTTCTTTTTTTACAAATGCAAAAGCATCATCCAATATCCATCTTATAGGTTTATCTTTAAGTCCAGATAATTCTGCATTTTTCATGCCAACACCGATAGATGGTTTTGATGCATCGACATGAGTCACTTCAGCACCAGAATTAGCTGCAACTAGAGATGCGCAACCAGTGTAGCCAAAAAGATTTAGGACTTTTATGTTTTTATTTTTATCTATTTTTTTTGATTGCGAAATAGTTTCATTAACAAATTTCCAATTGTCATATTGTTCTGGGAAAATACCAGTGTGTTTGAATGGATTTAATTTTACTCCACATCTCAAACCTTTGAAGAAAATTATAGAAAAATCATCTGGTAAATCTTTATTCGTTTTCCAAATTCCTCTTTCTTCTCTTTTTCCACCTTTGTCTTCAACAAAAATAGCATCGGGTTTTTCCCATTCTTTGGTTAGTTTCTTAGGCCATAAAGCTTGAGGGTCAGGACGGTCCATGATGAAACCGTTGTATGATTCAAGTTTACGTTTATCTCCAGTGTCTATAAGGGAGTATTGTAGGTCTTTCATGGGATTATGGTAGCATATTCGCTCATATAAAAAAACGCATCTTAGGATGAATTTTTTTGTACATGTCGCTCATTCTGTGCCGCTAGCGGGAATCGAACCTACATCTACCCCTTAGGACGGGACTGTTCTATCCATTGAACTATAGCGGCAAACTGACAAAGTCAGTTTTATAAATTATTGTGCAGTACTACTTCCTTGAGCTTCCATAGCTGATTTTTGCTCAGCCATCATACGATCTGCATCAGCTTTTGAAATAACCTCTACAACCTCTACATCAAAAATAAGTGTTGAATTTTTAGGAATTATAACTTTTCCGTCTTGTCCTTTTACGTCCTCAATACCATAACCTTTGTCTGGTGTAATAGTAAGTGTTTTTTTATCACCTCTTTTAGCCCCTATAAGACCCTCATCCCATCCTTTTATAACTTGACCTACTCCAACCTGGAAAACAAAAGGTTGACCTCTTTTATATGAAGAATCAAACTCCGTACCGTTAGCAAGTTTTCCTAAATAGTTTATAACTATAACATCCCCCACCTCAGCAGTCTTTGGCTCAGCCAATACTTGCTCTGTTGTTGTTGCATTTGTTTCCATATTTTTATTTTTATTATTTTTTGTAACTGAATATGCAATATAACCAAATAATATTACAGCTATTAAAATTATAATATAGGTTATTTTTTTATTGCCTTGTGTTGTTTCCATTTTAATTTTTATTTATTTATTTTATATTTAATAATTCGTCTATTGCTTCTACATCATATCCTACGATAATGTGTCCATCTATGTCTGTAACAGGTACACCAAGCTGACCGCTTTTTTGTTTAGCAATCTCTGCCTGGGCCGAATCCTTACCAACGTCAACAGCTTCATAAGCAAAACCTTTTTCTGTCAGATAATCTTTTAGCATATGACAAAACTTACAGCTTTCAGTGCTGTAAATAATTATTTTATTTTTTTGTTCTGTTGTATTTGTATCCATAGAAAACATTATATCATTTATTTATCTTTTATCTATAATTTTTATAATTTTCTCATCTTCTTTAGAAACGTCAAGTTTTTTTCTGATTTCATAATCTAAACCTTGATCAGTTTTCAATCTATCTATGTCTTTATTTAGCTGAGCTTCTCTATTTTTTTGACTTTGATAAGATTCAGTTTCCTTATTGTATTTATCTTTTAAATTAAAATAGTTTTTAAAAACCCTTATATTACCTCGAATCAGTATAATTATAATAATAAGAGCAATAAATAAAGTCCACTTAGAACTTAAAATTCTATTGATAGATGCTTGTTGTTTTTTACGGACTTGAAATTCTCTCATTTATTGCTATATTTATATCATGTTTCTAAATCCAAAGCATCGTAAAAAACTTAACTTCTTATGGGCTATTGTTGTAGCCTTGATAATCATAGCTATGCTGGGCTCATCTGTAATTATGTTGTTTGTGTAAAATTACCCATTCTTCATCATTTTCAAAAAGACTTCGTGCGAGATGGACACCTTTCCTCTTTCCGCCATTTTCTTTTTACCTTTCTTTTGCTTTTCTAAAAGCTTCATCTTACGAGTTATATCTCCTCCATACAGATAACCTGTAACATCTTTTCTCATGGCAGATAAAGTACGAGATGCTATGATTCTTCCATTGGCTTTTGCTTGTATCTTGGTCGTGAACATTTGCTTTGGTAAAACACCTTCTAGTTTTTCAACTGCCTTCGTTGCTTCTTCATCCAATCTTCTTTGTGCCACAACTCTTGTAAATGCTTCGATCACCTCTTCAGCAACAAGAATGTCCATGCGTGTCACATCTGCATCTTTCATCTCAAAAAATTCATATGACAAAGAACCATAACCCGAGGTTACACTCTTCAACTCATCAAAAAAGTTTCTCATCAACTCTCTTAATGGCATCAATATGGTGAGTGACAATCTATCATCACCAAAGTTTTCTGTTTCCATCAAGTCTCCTTCATGGTCATATAAAAGCTGATAAATATTTCCAGAATATTTTGATGGTGAAATAATCTTTACGCTTATCCAAGGTTCACGAACTTTTGTATAAAATCCATGTTCAGGAAATAGAGATGGTGAATAGACCATTTTAACATCTCCATTTTTTAAAGTAACTTCATATGTAATACTTGGACTAGCGATAATAAGTGACAGATTGTATTCTCTCTTCAATCTTTCTGTAATAATTTCTAAATGTAAAAGCCCTAAAAATCCACAACGAAACCCTCTTCCCATGGTTCCCGATGATTCCTCTTCATAAGAATATGATGAGTCAGATAAAGATAATTTTCCAAGAGATTGTTTTAACAACTCAAAGTCATCTGCATCTTCTGGGAAAATAGATGCCCAGACCACAGGTGAAGGCTTCATGTAGCCTGGTAAGGCTGGTAGAGGGCGCCTAAAGCCTGTTATTGTATCTCCGACCGTTGCTATACCAGAGCGTTTTATACCAGTTACGATATATCCGATGCAACCAGCAGTTAATACATCTACAGGTCTTTCCTCAGGTGCGAATATACCAACTTCAAGTACGAAAAATTTTTCATCAGCTTGAGCAAATATGAGTTCATCCCCTTTTTTAATTTCCCCGTCCATAACTCGTATAAATACAATTACACCTTTATGATTTGAATATTGAAAATCAAAAATCAAACCTCTAGGATCTTTTGCTTGAGACTCTGACTTTGAAGGAGGAATTATTTCTATAATGGCATCTAGTAATTCTTTCACACCTGCCCCAGTTTTCCCCGAACTTTCCATAATAGTACTTTCATCACAACCTAAAAGAATAGATACTTCTTTTTTTATATCAGCAATACGAGCAAGAGGTGAATCTGATTTTGACAATACAGGAATAATAACAAGGCCTGCCTCGCGGGCTGCATTTAAAGTAGTCAGAGTTTGAGCTTGTACACCTTGTGTCGCGTCAACCAAAAGTAAACAACCTTCAACAGCTTTAAGTGCACGAGACACTTCATATGAAAAATCTATGTGACCTGGTGTGTCAATCAAGTTTAAAACATATCCTTTGTATTCCATACGAACAGGACGCATCTTTATTGTGATACCTTTTTCTTTTTCAAGTTCCATATCATCGAGAACTTGATTTACCATCTTTCTCTTCTCAACCGTTTGAGTAAGTTCGAGCATACGATCCGCAAGCGTTGATTTACCATGGTCAATATGAGCTATAATACTGAAGTTTCTTATCTGCATTGTGTTGATAATACATTATTTATCAGTTTTTGGGTAGTGTCTAATATTTTTATTCCAAAAATTTAAATTATTAAAAATTTGACATATTTAAGTGTATCTTGTACTTTATAGAAAGAAAGTAATCTAAACCTCAACAAAATAATGGAATCAAAGCAAAGACCGAAAGTTGCAAAAAAAATCGCAGGAAAAAGAAGATGGTATTTTAGGCCCAGTAGAGTGAAACTCTCCACTGTTCTAAGAAATATTACATTCTTTGAAAATTGGACATATTCAAGAAGAGATAGGAATAAAATAATCTCAATCACAAAAAAAAATGTAAAAGATTTAATTTTAGTCACCTTGGTTGAACTAAAAGAAAATAATTACAAATATAAAAGATTAAGTATTCTTGATGGGTGGATAATCTACAAATGGTTAAGACTCAAAAGATTAAACTTTAGTAATTTTGATAAAGAAAAAATTTATATATTCAGCAATCCTTTGTTGCGTCCAAACAATAACACTGCAGTACAAGATTATTATTTTTTTTGTCTAGAGCAGGATAGGGAATTTCCGCAAATATGGAAGTGGAAAATAATATCAAGAACATACATAAACGGTGGACAAGGAAATTATAAAGTTCTTTGCCTACCAGTAGGTATTTGACAAAAAATCAACAGGCAGTCCCCTCATCGGGACCGCTTTTTTTTTGCTTGTTTATTATTTCTTAGATAATAGCTTTTATGAAGGCTTACTCTATAGCCCCGTCTTTCATCACTATAACTCTGTCTGCATTTTTGGCATATTCTGCCTCATGGGTAACCATCACTATTGTTTGCCCTTTTGCATTTATTTCCTTAAAGATTTTTAAAACCAAAAGCGATGACTCTGAGTCTAGGTTTGCTGTTGGTTCGTCAGCAAAAATAATAGCAGGACTATGTGCTAAAGCACGGGCAATCGAAACTCTTTGTTGCTGGCCACCTGATAATTTAGCTGGGATACTTTCATATTTATCCTGAAGACCTACTTGGTCAAGAACCTCTATAGCTCTTTTGTAAGCCTGCTGTTTTGTATATCCCTGCATTAAAAGTGGTAAAGAAACATTTTCAAGAGAGGTTAAGTCAGGTAGAAGTGCATAGTCTTGAAAAACATAACCGAGATTATTTAAACGAAAATTTGTTCTTTCATCTTCTGTCATCTTTTCTATATTTTTATTATCAAACATAATCTCACCGGATGTTGGAGTATCTAATAAGCTTATTTGATACAAAAGCGTTGACTTTCCAGCACCAGATCTACCTATAATAGCAACAAATTCACCTCTTTTTATCTGTAAATTAACACCTTTCAAAACCGTAGTTTGCTTATCTCCGTCTGAAAAAGTTTTTGTAAGATTATTTGTTTTTATTATTAAGTCTTGCATTATTTTATTTTTAAAAATTATTATAGTTTAATTACTATTCTTAACGACCAAGTATAGAATCCAATGTATTTTTACTAACTATCATTCTCGCCGGAATATATCCAGCTATTATAGTTGCTGTAAACAACCCTAACAGTCTCCACATTGTACCTTCAATAGGAGCATATAATATACCGTCAGAAAAAGGAAAATTTATAGGATTTGCATCTATAAAAGGAACAAGAAAACCGTATAATACAAGCATACCCAGAGCAGATCCAGCTATTGCATAAAAAGCAGACTGTATTACATATGAATACTCTATAGACTTTGATGAAATACCTATACCTTTTAATATGCCTATAAATTTACGGCGAGTAAGAGTGTTTACAAAAATAACGATAAATACAGTTATCGAAGCAACAATCAAACCGATACTACCGATAAGATTCCCTAAAAGCGAAAAAATATTTTTTAAATCTAGTAAAAACTTAGGTAAGGCTTCAGTCGAGGTTTGTATCTTTGCATCAAAATCATATCCATTTGCAAAAAGTACTTCTTTAACCCTTAATGCATCTTGTTCAGTCGAACCTGAAGAAAGCTTTACTGCTATTTCTGATACATTTGTATCGCTACGTCCAACAAGTTTTTGTAGTTCTGATTGTATCATTATAACACGAGCATCTATATCATTTATTTTTGATTTCATAAAACCACGAATATAAACTTCTTTACTATTTCCATTTACTGTTACACGAACCCTATCACCAACTTTTACTTCCCTAAGTTGTGTAAAACCAGGAGAATCAACTGGAGTTAATTCATTTACAATAAATGCACCTATAAGGACACCGTCTTTATCATTATCATTAAGATAAGCTCCGTCGCCAATAACATATTTAGAAAGTCCTGTAGCACGATCTTCTTTTGATGGTATTATACCGGATATAGTTGTTCTTGATCTATTTGGTGTCTCTTCTTCTTTTAGAAGTCTCCTATAGTCCGCCTCAACAGTTCCGCTCACCAAAACTCTCGGAATAACATCAGTTACATTAGATAAGTTTTTTAAAACATTTACTATCTCAGCACTATTTTCTATGATAGATTTCTGAGCAAGATTTGTTATGATTACACTACCAGTGTATCTTTCCTCACTAGCTTGTATAGAACTTTGTATAAGACCAACGAGTATACCATTTACAACAACAAGGTTTAAAAAAGTTAACATCATAACCACAACTATAAGGCCTGTAGTCCAGATACTCGCGTGTTTTAACTGTCTATATGCCAAAAAAAATCCTATTTTTACATTGTGGATTTTTTTACTTTTTATAACTTTATTAATCTTATTTCTTTCCATATATAATTGTTTGATTATTTTCCAAACCTGAAATTATTTCTATATCCCCATTATTATTTATTTCTCCTGTTTTTATTTCAACTTTTTTAACATCTTTCATTTTTTTAAGATTTGTAGCACAAGAATTATTTTTTACACAAGACTGATCAGTCAATACGTATACCTTTTTTAAACCATTTTCTAAAATAATGCCTGACTGAGGAATAGATATAACACTAGCCCTCCTATCCGTCTCTATATCTATATTTGTAGTCATACCACTTTTAACTCTTTCATCTTTTCCTATAAATTGTATCTTAGTTCTATATGTCGAAACACCATCTTTTATAGTTTCAGCAGGATCTATGGATATTATTGATCCTTCAAAAAATACATCTCGACCGTATGCGTCTAGTGTTATTTTTGTTTTTTGTTCCACCTTTAATTTTGCAACATCATTTTCTGATACATATGTTTCAATTTGATATTCACCATCATTTAAAAGGGTAATAACTGGTGTATTTGGAGAGGAAATCTCACCTTCTTTTATATCTACTTTTGTTATAATACCGTCAAAAGGAGCTGTGATTATAGTTTTTTGAACGAAAGCCTGAGCTGAAGTAACGACAGCTCTTTGTATAGCAACTTCATCTTGAGTACCACCACTTTGTTTTAATCTTAGATTATTTTCAGCTCTATTTAAAGCTGTTATCTTATTTTTATATGTTATCTGAGCTTGGTTTAAACTATTTATTGCTATAGTAAAGTTTGTTCTCGCTAAAGAAATATCAGTTTTTTGCGATTGTATACTTGAATAATTAGAATCAGTAGCTGTAGATTTTTCAGCAACTATTGATATAGCATTATTTGCATCATTTATAAATAATTGAACTTGACCTACATAAACCTTTACTTGGTCTATTTCATTTATATTATTTTTAATTTCCCATTTTGGAAGCATTTCTCCTATCTTAACCCTATCATCTGACAATTTTTGTTTTAATGAAGAATTTTGATCAATAGCATATTTAAATTGAGGATTCACACTACGTGGATTTTCAAAAGAATTATCAACCTTAGACCGTATTGCTTCATCCGCTTTGTTATAAACATTTTGTAATTCTATTTCAAAAGACTGGCGAGACAAATCAACGTCATTTTGTGCACCAATCAAATCTCCTTCAGCAATAGCAACCTCCTCTCGACGTGAAGCGCCTTGTGTCTGGCTTAATTGAGCAGATGCTTTTTGTAAACCTGAAACGGCTTCTCCGTTTTGAAGAGAAGCTATAACTTGTTCTTTTTTAACCCTATCGCCTACTTTTACATTTACTTTACCAACACGTCCTGAAGTTTCAAAACCCATATCAACATTTTTTGCAGAAATAACTTTACCGGTAAGCGATACGTTTTGAATAAATTCCTTTACTTCGACTTTATATATAGAAACATCTTTTGAACTTTTACCACCAAACATCATATATAGAGTCACGATCAAAATAACAACTAGAGGTATCCAAACTTTTTTCTGACTTTTATTTAACCATAAGTTCTTGAAAAATAATATTATTTCGTTAAAAATATTTTTAGTTTTTTGCATAATTGATTAAAGTATAACACTAAAAAACATCTATTTCTAGATGTTTTTTGTTTTTTTGCTTAAATATTTTATTGAGCTTTCTTCTTTGCCATCTCTCTATCTGTTTTTGTTAAATATTTCTTTCTTAGTCTTACGTTGTTTGGAGTGATTTCTAAATATTCATCATCTTGCATGATTTCAAGTCCACGCTCGATAGATATAGTATACGGTGGCACCAAAACTATCATATCATCAGTACCTGAGGCACGCATGTTTGTAAGCTGCTTAGCTTTAGTTGGATTAACCTCCATTTCTTCTCCTTTAGATGTGTTACCAACAACCATACCTGCATAAACCTCTGTTTGAGCAATAATATACAATACTCCACGAGTTTGTAGATTTCCAAGAGCGAAAGTAAGTGCCTTTCCATTTTCCATAGAAACCATAGAACCAACTTCTCTTTTCTCGATAACACCTACATGTTGTCTGAACTCGATAAAACGTGATGATAATATACCTTCACCTTTTGTATCTATAGTAAATTGACCTCTGTAGCCAAGTAACCCTCTTGTCGGCATCTCAAAAACTAATCTTGTGATTCCATTTCTCTCACTCATCTGTGTCATAATAGCTTTTCTCTTTCCAAGCTTTTCAATAACTGCACCTGAGAATTCTTGAGGAACATCGATAACAACTTCTTCAAAAGGTTCATTGAGTCTGTTATCAACCATTTTTGTAATAACCTCTGGATTTGAAACTTGAACCTCAAAACCCTCTCTACGCATTTGTTCCAATAAAACAGCGATGTGCAATTCTCCACGACCATATACTTTAAATGTATCTCCTGTTCCACTTTCAAAATCAACTTTTAGTCCAACATTTACCTCAAGCTCTTTTTCTAGTCTATCTCTGATTTGACGTGATGTAACATATTTTCCATCTTTTCCAGCAAAGGGAGAGTTGTTAACCAAAAAGTTTAGGGCAATAGTTGGCTCATCAATCCCTATTGATTTTAAAGGTTCAACACTTGGGTCTGAGGTAATGGTTTCTCCGATATATATATCCGTTAAACCTGCAACCATAACAATATCTCCTACAGAAGCTTTTTCTACTTCAACTTTTGATTGTCCGATGAATGAATAAATCTTAATAATCTTTCCAGTTCTTGGAGCTTTATCATTATTTAAAATATGAACAGTTTTATTTATTTCCATTGATCCGTTCCAAACGCGGCAAAGCGCCATACGTCCTAGGAAGTTATCATAGGCTAAGTTAAAAGGTTGTGCGATAAATACATCATCTTCTCTTGTTGGTTTTGCAGCCTCAACATGTGAAAGTATTTCATCAAATAGTGGATCAAGATTAACAAATTCATCCGTTAATTCTTTTTTGGCTACTGCATCACGACCAATAGCATATACAACTGGAAAATCAAGCTGTGAATCATTTGCTCCAAGTTCTATAAATAGCTCTAGAATTTCGTCATGAACTTTTTGAGGATCAGCAGCTGGCTTATCTAATTTGTTCATAATAATTATTGGACTCAAACCAAGCTCAAGTGATTTTTTCAAAACGAAACGTGTCTGAGGCATAGGCCCCTCTTGTGCATCAACTAAAAGTAAAACAGTGTCGATAGACCTAAGTACACGTTCTACCTCTGAACCAAAGTCGGCGTGACCTGGTGTGTCAACGATGTTGATCTTATGACCTTTGTAAGTAAGTGAAGCATTCTTTGCATATATAGTAATACCTCTTTCTTGTTCGATAGAGTTAGAGTCCATAGATCCAGCATCAGCCTTGATGGCACCAGTATAATGAAGCATAGCATCAACCAATGTTGTCTTACCGTGGTCCACGTGGGCGATGATTGCTATGTTTCTAATATCGTTTGAATTATTTTGAGTCATCGCACTATTTTGACATATTTTTGAGAAAATTGCAAAATCTTGGTCTTTGAGGGATAAAAATGTTTTAATGGGATTATGAATAAAATAAAAAAATCACTTTTATTAACAGCAATGTGGGTTTTGACTGCTATAGGTTTTGGAATCTATGTCTACATGACTCGTGGTGCAGAACTTGGATTTCAATGGTTCTCAGTTTATGTAACTGAATACATGCTTTCTATAGATAACCTCTTTATCATGCTTTTAATTTTTTCTTACTTTAAAGTTGAGGAAAAATATCAGCATCGAGTTCTATTCCTTGGAATTCTTGGAGCTTTTGTGTTTCGTCTAATATTTATAACTTTAGGTTTTGAAATAGTTCAAAGATTTGAATGGGTACTATATATGTTTGGCGCCCTTCTTATATATACTGGTTATAAAATTCTTCAAGAGAAAAATGAAAAGGATCAGAACCTTGATACAAATAAATTATTAAAGTTTTTAAATAAAGTATTGCCTATAGCAAAAGGCAATCATGGTAAGAAATTTTTCATAAGAAAAGATGGTCAATTTTATATCACCACCCTATTTTTATGTTTATTGATGATAGAATTTTCTGACATCATCTTTGCAGTTGATTCTATCCCCGCTTCATTTGCTATCAGTCAGGATAGATTTGTTATTTTCACAGCCAATGCTTTTGCACTTTTAGGTCTTCGGTCCTTGTTCTTTGTTGTAGAATATATATTGCATAAGTTTCACCTAATAACTAAGGCTTTAGCGATTATATTATTTTTTATAGGTGGAAAAATGTTACTTGGAATTTTCAATATTCATATTAGTTCCGCTATATCATTAGCGGTTCTTTTTGGGATAATTTTTACGGCGATAATCTTGTCTGGTATTTTCCCAAAGAAGGAGATGAGGGTGTAGGCTATTTGTAATATACCCCTTTTCAATACCAATCATCTAGTGTATACTGTGAACATGTTAACAGTTATTCTAAATATTCTTCCTTATATACAGATATTTCTAGCTATATTGATGGTAATACTTGTATTGATACAACAAACAGATTCAGACGCCGGAGGTTCTTTCGGTGGAGGTGGAGCATCTACTTGGCACACACGTCGTGGCGCTGAGAAATTCATCTTTTACTTTACTATAATTATATCTATATTATTTGTAGCTTCAGTTATCGTTGATCTGTGGAAATAGTTTGTAGACCGAGAATATAAAGTTTAATTGTTACTAATTATAAAAATTTTGAACTGTAACTCTTTACAGACATATCATATTGATATTTCAAAATACTAAATAACAAACAAATAAATGAATCCAAATAATACAAATAACAACTCTGGTGGTTTTCCAAAACAACCTTCAAGGGTTTATCACGGTGGTCTTAAGAAAAATTTGCCTATAGACAGCATTAGACTAATGCCTGCACAAGCACCTCGTCCTATAACAAGAAAACAAGATAATAATCTAAATATGAGTAATACTTCAGGTGAGCTTACAGGTATCAAGATGAAAAAACCAGGTGCAAAGCGTTTTAACATGCCAAGAACTAGACCAAATATCGGTTCTGCAAGTCAGATAAAACACGGTCTTAAACATACTATTCCCGAGATATCTCCTGATACTTTTCGTATCATTCCACTTGGTGGAGTTGAGGAGATCGGTATGAACATGACTGTTTTTGAAAATGAACATGACATCATAGTTATCGATGCAGGTTTTAAATTTAAAGAAGAAGCTACACCTGGTATCGACTATATATTACCAAACACAAAATACTTGGAAGAAAGAAAACATAAAGTTCGCGCTCTCATAGTAACTCACGGTCACTTGGACCACATCGGTGCCCTACCATATATCATCGAAAAGATTGGTATGCCACCTGTGTACACAAGAAACTTGACCTCACTCATGCTCAAAAAACGTCAAGCTGAATTCCCTCATGTTCCTGAACTTGATTTTAAAATCATAGAAGGAAATGAAAGTTTAATAATAGGAAAAACTTCTGTAAAATTTTACGGAGTAACTCACTCTATACCAGACTCTATGGGTATCATTATCGATACACCTTATGGATGGATAACAACACCTGGAGACTTTAAACTAGACCATGTTGACGGAAAACCAACCGATGAGGAAGAAGACAATTACAAACTATTTGATGGTAAAAATGTTCTTATGCTTTTGGGTGAATCTACAAATATAGAGAATCCAGGGTTTTCTACACCAGAGTCCGTAGTACATGACAACTTGGCTGAGATAGTAAAAAGTATAAAAGGTAGACTTATTATCGGAATGTTCGCCTCACATTTTTTCCGTATAGCAAAGATAGCTGAAGCTTGTGAACAAAACGGAAAGAAACTTGTTATCGAAGGAAGATCTTTAAAAAATAATATCGACATAATGATACAAGCAGGAATGCTTAAGATAAAAAAAGATACTGTTATCAATGCACAAGATATGCCTAATTATGCACCTGATAAAATAGTTATCATAGCCACAGGTGCTCAAGGTGATGAGTTTGCAGCTCTTATGCGTATATCTACAAAGCAACATAAATATGTGATTATAAATGAAAGAGATACTGTTTTACTTTCATCTTCTATTATTCCTGGTAATGAAAAAGTTGTGCAAAAAATGAAAGATAATATTGCTCGTTCAGGTGCAAACATCATGCACTATCGTTCATCTGATGTATTCATCCACGCTACAGGTCACGCAAACCGTGGTGAGATTGAATGGCTACATAAAAAACTAAAACCTAGATTCTTTATGCCTATGCATGGTAATCATTATCATTTAAAACTTCACTCAGATCTTGCCATACAACTTGGTATGCCAAAGGAAAATGTTATCATTCCAGATGACTGTAATATTCTTGAGATACAAGATAAAGGAACTAAACTCGTTAAACTTGCTGTAAAAGCTCCTGACAATGTTGTTATTGTTGATGGTTTTACTGTTGGTGATATACAAGATGTTGTGTTGAGAGATAGACAGATATTGGCTGAAGATGGAATCTTCGTTGTAGTTGCAATGCTTAACCCTATGAATGGCCGTCTTATAAAATCTCCTGATATCATATCTCGTGGTTCAGTTTACTTAAGAGAATCACAAGAGTTGTTAAGAGAAATAAGAACTACAGTTCGTACGACAATAGAGAAGGCTGTGTATGATACAAGAAATGCACCAGATTTGGATTATGTTAAAGATATAACTACTGATACTTTGGGTAAATTTATATTTCGCGAGACTAATAAAAGACCGATTATTATTCCGGTGATATTGTTTGCATAAAGCTCAAACAAAAAATAGTCCTCCAAGAAATGAGGACTTTTTTTTGTTTTCACTTTAGTAAGACAACTAAGCTTTTTTTTTAAATATTTTTCCTATCCACACACAACTTCAAGTACCAAAAAAGCATTAACAAATCTCATATGTCGATAATTTTCCAAAGCCTTAGCAAACAGGATCAAAACTTTTTCCTTATCTTTCCCTTCTCTCAACCTTGAGCGCAGTCTATCCATAAATAAATCATACACGATTTTCCCATCTGTATTATTTTGTTTTAACTTATCTATATTTTCAAAAACCTGCTCACCTTTTACCACCTTGTCGATAATCTCATCTATTAAACTTATATCCGGAATATTTAAAATATGTTCTATGTTTTCTATTTTTTTTCCATCAACAGATGCTATAACTTTTTGCAAAACAGACAATGTATCACGAAAAGATTCATCACCACTCATAGCTATCAGTTTAGTCGACTCATCATCTATAGATAAACCTTCTTTTTTTACTACATCTTTTATAACCAGAGAAAGTATATCGATAGATGGTTTTTTAAAATTATGAACTTCGCAACGAGAAATGATTGTATCCAAAAGTTTATTCAACTCTGTAGTGGCCAATATATAGATGACATGTTTTGGTGGTTCTTCTAATCCTTTTAGAAAGGCATTGAAAGCATTTTTCGAAAGCATGTGAACTTCATCCAGTATGTAAACTTTATAAGGTGACAGCATCGGTAATACTGTAGCACTTTCTATAAGCTCTCTGATGTTATCAACACCTGTGTATGATGCAGAGTCTATTTCATATATATCTGCCTCATTTACACCTAACTCTCTTGCAAATATACGAGCAATGGATGTTTTACCAATACCTCGAGAACCCGTGAAGATGTAAGCGTGGTTTGGGGTTTTATTTTCAATTGCTTTTTGTAATACAGAAACTATATGATCTTGACCTAGAACGTCACGAAAATTAGAGGGTCTGTATTTTCTGTATAAAGATGTATGTTCTGACATATGAGTAGTATTATAACAAAGAAACAATAAAATTGTACTCCTTCTCGGTCACAGGAATAATCGACAACCTTGAGCCATTTTGGAATAATTTCATTGCAGACAACTCAGAGTGTCGTCTCATTTCATCCATAGTTACAGGTTTGGAAAATGTAGAAACATATTTTACGTCAACACATTCCCATATAGGTTTTTCTACAGTCGATCTTTCATCATAATGATCATCTCTTCTATCTAATGCGGTGATATCTGCATGTGCTTCTTTTATAACCTGTGCCAATCCATACACACCTATAGGTTTAGTATTTGAATGATAAAATAAAACCATATCACCCAAAGACATTTCTTTCATATAGTTTCGAGCTTGATAATTCCTTACTCCTGACCATGGTGTTACTTTATCTTTTTTAAGCTGATCGATAGGATAGCAATCTCCTTCTGATTTCATAAGCCAATAGTTTATGTGTGAATTCATGATTTGATTTTAGTCTATATTAATAAAAAAACAACCCACACCGACAATATGTCGAGTTGAGTTGTTTTACAGGATTATATTATCACCCTGCATTGCCCTGGAAAAATGGATACATTGGGTGACCAGGCGTGGTCTGCTGAAACAAGTTCCAGGTCTGGACGATCTCTATTCATAGTCAAAACAAAGATATGAGGTATACCTAAAACATCAAATGTTCGTCTAGATGCAAAAACAAGATTAGATCTAAATCTGTGTGGAGTCTTTTCAAAGTAAGCTAGCAGATGCTCAATATCAAACGGTTTCCAGCAATCTTCTTTGCGGATACTTTTTGCAGCATTTTTTGATATCATCGGCTCTTTGAAATAAAAATCTCGAATCAAAAAAGTAGCTTTTTCTTTGTAGCTAAATTTAATTTCCTTATATCCAAGTTGTTTGAATATTTTCTCTCTTTGGTATTTTGCTACACCTGCCTGAACCAACATGCCTTCAAAAGGCATTTCGTAATTTATCTTAATCATTCCTTTACCAGCCATAATATATATAGTGTGCTTTTTGTTTGTTTCCGGTGACTACATTGTCACTTCGGGTATACTATTTAACCATATTTAGAATAAAAGAGCAATTATTAACTTTCAAAAAATCTATGCAAGCTGCTAAAGTAAATTAATTTTTCAAAAACCCAATAACCTCCCCTGCACTTTCCATAGACATAATTTTTTCTCTGATCTCTTTAGCATCATCAAATCCCGTCATATATGTTTTAAAAAACTTTTTCATAACAGCAAAAGATTTTACATCTCCCAATTCTTTATCAAAAACCTCCACTTGTCTAATCAATGCTTTTATTCTATCTTCCCTACTTGGGATAAATTTCTCGCTTGCATTCAGATTTTCTATATCTTTAAATAACCAAGGATTACCAAACATTGCTCTTCCTATCATTGCACCATCTGCATTTGAGTTTTTACATTTTTCATATGCGTCAGATATATCTAGCACATCACCATTTCCAAAGATCAAAGGAACAACTTTTCCTGGATTTTTTTCTGCCCATTCATCTCGCATCTTGACAACAGTCTTGACATGAGACCAGTCAGCTTCAACTTTAGACATCTCTTTTCGAGTACGGGCATGTATAGTTATAAGATCAAGCTCTTGTTCGAGCAAAATTGGTATCCAAGTATCCAACTCTACAGCATTGTAACCAACACGAGTCTTTACAGAAACGGAAAAATCCGCATTGTCACCTCCTAAACAAAAATCCCGTCTTGCATCGCGACATGCTTTTATCACATCGATTGCAAGCTCTGGATTTTTAATCATAGCCGCACCGCACTTTTGTTTCTCTATGGATTTGTCGGGGCAACCCATGTTTACGTCCACTCCATCGAAACCTAACTCTATACAAAGTTTTGTGGCTTCATACATGTATTGATATGTTGATGAAAAAAGTTGAACTATTATAGGCCTTTGAAGCTCTTTATCAAATAGCAAATCTTTTTTTAATTTATATTTTCCAATCTCTGTGGCACGTATCAAACCATCAGCTGAAACAAACTCTGTCCAAAATATATCAGGGCTTTGTGCCTCAGCTATAACAGTACGAAAAGCTACATCTGTAACATCGGCCATAGGTGCCAATACAAAAAGAGGTCTTTGTTTATTTTGTTTTAACTTTTGAATGAAGGACATATTTTTCTATATATAAACTACTTACCTATACTCATTGATGTACCCAAGTTAAACATATAACCTATACTTGGTAAAGTAAAGCAACTATTACCTGAGTAAATTAGACATATACCAGCACCTGGAACATAATTTCCTAAAGAATTTACAGCAGGTCTTGGTTGATACATTTTATGTAAAATAGTAACACCTGTATAGTAAACTAAAGGTAGAGGGGCCTGATATCTTACATCGCGTACATATAGAACCCAACTTGGAATTACATTACAAGTACAAGTAATCATCCCAACTATCTGACCTCCAAAGTTTGTGATCGTTGCAGCTTTGGTATTTACAGGGTCTAAAAATATTGTTAAAACAATTAATAAAGCAAATAATCTCATATATTCATGATATCATATATCAGTTATTATATAAATAATTAAATAAATTCAACAAAAATACAAAATATGTCATTAACGATAAAAAATATTATAGGCCGTGAAATACTAGACTCTCGTGGTAACCCTACTGTGGAAGTTGATGTAGTATTAAAAGATGGTTCTTTTGGACGAGCTGCTGTTCCGTCAGGGGCTTCAACAGGATCATATGAAGCTATAGAACTTAGGGATGGTGATAAAAAGAGATACATGGGTAAGGGTGTTTTAAAAGCAGTAGAAAATGTAAATACAAAGTTAAAAAAAGTATTGGTTGGAAAAACTTGGGATCAAGTAACACTTGATGAAGCTATGATAAAACTTGACGGCACTAAAACAAAATCAAACCTTGGAGCAAATGCAATACTTGGTGTATCTATGGCATTCTCACATGCCGCAGCTGCTTCAATGAAAAAACCACTTTATATGTATTTTGCATCTATCGCAAAAACAGGAAAGAAAATTTCCCTACCACTTCCTATGATGAATATATTAAACGGTGGGCAACATGCAACAAACTCTACTGATTTTCAAGAGTTTATGATTATGCCTATAGGTGCAAAATCTTTTAGTGAAGCACTTCGTATGGGAGCTGAGATTTTCCACACTTTGAAGAAAATGTTGAAAGATCAAGGTATGACAACAACCACAGGTGACGAAGGTGGGTATGCCCCATCACTTCCTTCTAATGAGGCAGCTATAGAGATCATAGCAAAAGCTGTAAAAGTTGCAGGATATAAACTTGGAAAAGATATAGGTATAGCTATGGATGTAGCTGCTACAGAATTATATCGTGAGGGAGTTTATGATTTAGAAAGAGAAGGTAAAAAACTTACATCAAAAGAAATGGTACAGCTATATAAAACTTGGTGTAAAAAATATCCAATACTTTCTATAGAAGATGGATTTGCTGAAGATGACTGGGAGGGTTATCAAGAATTTACAAAAGCTATGGGTTCTAAAGTTCAAGTTGTTGGCGATGATCTTTTTGTGACAAATATAGATAGGTTGCAAAAAGGTATAGAAATAAAAGCAGCCAATTCTATACTTATAAAACTAAATCAAATCGGTACAGTGTCTGAGACAATACAGGCGGTGAAAATGGCTCATAAGGCTGGTATGACAGCTATTATATCTCATCGATCAGGTGAGACTGAGGATACAACTATCGCACACTTTGTTGTAGGAACCGGTTGTGGCCAGATCAAGACAGGTTCACTTTGTAGAACTGATAGAGTAGCAAAGTACAATGAGCTACTTCGTATAGAAGAAAGTTTGGGTAAGAAGGCGGTGTTTGCAGGAGTTAAGACGTTGAGTAAATAGAAACTAAAATAATCACTAGTCATAAAAGGCTGGTGTTTTTTTATTGACAAAACTACCTATAATGATATTATTTTACAGTAAATCCGAACCCTCTAAAATTATGAAACCAATAATGAATATACTCAATACAATATCAAAAAGCAGACAAGGTGATAAGTTTAAAATGTTTATATCACACATAGGAGAGCATGTTGATAAAGATGCTAACATGGACCTAGATAAGGAATTGCATCTAAACTTTTGGATCAGCAGTATTCATGATGATGAAAAGATGACTTCTGACCTGGCTCATGAAATAGCAACTTGGATTGAAGTAAACATTTCGTTAAATGGTCTTGTTAGCTAAAAAAAACTCCTCCCACCCCGGCGAACTATTGATGTTCTCCAGGGTGGTTTTTTTGTTGACATATTCTATTATAATGTTACTGTATATTAGTAACCGAACCAAACACCACAGTGAAAACCATCAATAATATCCTATATGGATTTTGTGCAACAATGCAAGATCCTGACTTCGAAGCTTTTATTCTTCAAATACTTGCAGATATTCCCAATAATCCACAGCTCAATAATGATCAAGAAAAAGAATTGATTTCTAAAATAAATAGAAACCCTAAACCTGAAGATTTGACATTGGGATTAGCCTATGAAATCTCATGCTGGATAAATAATTTACCTAATACAGACAGTGTGATCGAGCTCACCTAAACCATAACATTCACCTATCCCGTTGGACTTACAAAGTCCCCGGGGTTTTTTTTAACTCAAATACTATAATTCATTACAATAAAGTTTATAAAATTTTAACCAAATACTAAATGTCTATAGATGTATTTTCTTCAATTCCCTTACCCTATCTTTATAATCTGGTATTGTTTCTCCGACTAGGTCCCAAAATTTGTATGAATGGTTAAATTGCCCAAGGTGACAAAGTTCATGAACAATTATATAGTCAGCGAGATGTTCTGGTATGAGAGCAATCTTATAGTTGAAGTTTAAGTTTCCTCTTCGTGATGCTGATCCCCATCGAGTTTTAGTATTTTTTATGGAAATATTTTTGTATGAGAGATTATAATGTTGGTTATATTTAGCAAGTTTTATTGACGCAAGATTTAAAGCTACGTTTTTATGGAGTAGGTAATCACGGCGTGTTAGTTTTATAGGTTGGGATTTAGTAGGGTTTTCTAATTGAACAGATTTTATTTTTTCTAGTGTGTGTTTTATCCAGTCTGATTTAGATAGGAGAAAACGCTCCGCTTGCTCCAGGGTGATATGACGAGGTTTAGTGAGTTTGATTTGACCCTGACGATCAATGGTGATGCGTAAGTATTTAGTCCTTATTCGGTCTGGATTTAGAGTGTAGTCAGGGATCATTATTTTTTCATATTTATTTTCCATACTTCATCTATACATCCAACCTCGCAGCTCTCGCATTTGACTGTATAAAACTCTTTCTCGATGGAACATCGGTTCCCATCAAAACGTCTATAACTCTATCAGTCGCAACGATATCTTCTATCCTAACTTGTTTTAAAACTCTTTTCGCTGGATCCATAGTTGTCTCTCCTAACTCATCGGCGTTCATTTCTCCAAGACCTTTATATCTTTGTATAAATGGTTTCTTCATAGTTTTTGATTTTGAAGTTGTTTCCTCCTCCTCACCTTCTATTTCCTCAATATTATCCTCTTCTTCACCTTCTTTAATCTCACTATCCGCTTGCTCATATCCAATCTTTTTAAAATAGGCATCTTTCTCCGCGTCTGAATAATAATAACCAACTTCTTTTCCATATTTGATCTTATATAGTGGCGGTTGAGCAACATATATAAATCCACCTTCTATCAATGGTCTAAAATATCTATATAGTAAAGTTAATATCAAAGTTCTGATATGAGCACCGTCAACGTCGGCATCGGTTGCGATAATAACTTTATGATAACGGAGTTTAGTTATATCAAACACATCACCTATTGCAGTACCAAGTGCGATCACAAGGTTACGAACCTGCTCTGATGCAAGTATTTTATCAAGTCTTGCTCTTTCAATGTTTAGGATCTTACCCCTTAGTGGTAGGACGGCTTGTGTCTTTCTGTTTCTTCCTTGAACCGCAGTACCTCCCGCAGAGTCTCCCTCCACTATAAACAGTTCTGACTCTTCTGCTTTTCGACTTTGACAATCAGAAAGCTTTCCAGGAAGTGTCATTCCTTCTAATGCACCTTTACGTAGTATTGAATCCTTGGCAGCCTTAGCAGCTTTTCTAGCACGCACAGCAAGAACAACTTTAGAGATTATTTGTTTTGCGTCATCTGGATTTTCTTCTAGGAATGATGAAAAGGCTTCACCAAAAATACTTGATACAGCAGACTGTGCTTCTGTTGATCCCAATTTTGATTTTGTTTGCCCTTCAAACTGTATCTCTTGCAATTTTACAGAAACAACAGCACATAAACCTTCAAGAACATCATCTCCTGTAAATGATTCATCATCTTTTACTAAATTACTTTTCTTTGCATATGTGTTTAATATACGAGTCAATGCTGTTTTGAAACCTGTAACATGAGTACCACCTTCGAGCGTATAAATGTTGTTAGCAAAAGCTACAAGTCGCGGATTCATATCATCTGTATATTGAAGTGCTATTTCAACTCCTACGTTAACACCTTCAGCACCTTTATCTTTTGATGTATAATCTTTCTCTACATAGAAGACATTTTTATGAATAACTTTTTGTGACTGATTATAGAAAGAAACGAGTGAAGATAAACCACCTTCAAAGTAAAATGATATTGATGGCGCTATAATATTTTCATCATATATATAAACAGAATCATCAAGGAGTGATTTTACCTGCTTTTCATTCATACCAGACTCTCTAAGATCTATAATATTAATAGTTAAACCTTTAACAAGATAAGCTTGTTGTCTAAAACGTGATACTATCTTTTGCCAATCGTATTCGATACCCTCTTTGAAAATAGTCTCGTCTGGTTTCCAGGTAACAATAGTTCCATGAAGTTTTGATGCACCAACTTTTTTAAGAGCATATTTTGGTTTACCGATTTCATATTCTTGTATAAACTTTGATCCGTTTTGATGAACTTCAACACGAGTATGTATTGATAGTGCATTTACGACAGACGCACCTACACCGTGAAGTCCTCCAGATACTTTATATCCTTCACCACCAAATTTTCCACCAGCATGTAAAACTGTCATGATAGTTTCCACAGCAGACACTTTAGTTTTAGGATGCAAACCTGTCGGCATCCCCCGCCCATTGTCGACTATACGTATATATCCGTCCGGTAGTAAAGATACTTCAATACGATCGGCGAAACCACCCATGGCTTCATCGCGACAGTTGTCAAAAATCTCCCATATAAGGTGATGCAATCCTTCAGGTCCTGTAGTACCAATATACATACCCGGACGCTTTCTAACAGGCTCCAGACCCTCTAAGACTTGTATAGAATCGGCATCATAGCCTTTTTGTTTTTTTTCTGCCATATCCTTCTATTATAGCATGTTTTAGCGAACCTCGAAACCTTCTTGGACCAGTTTTTCAGCCATATTTTGCATGATTAATTTTGTCTCTTCCTCAGTCAATGTTTTCTCATAAGACTGAAACACAAAACGATATGCATAAGAAGTTTTTCCTTCTTTTTTGAAAATATCAAACCTAAAATAATTTTCTATAAGTGGTTGTTTTGAAACTTCCTCCTTTATCATATTTTCTATATCATCCTCACTTTTTCCTAAATCATCATTAACAAAAAATGCTATATCTCTACTCATCGCTGGATAATCTGAACCTTTCTTATATTTCTTCACTTTGATCAGTGCATTATCAGATAAATAATTATCAGAATGTTCTATGTCATTAAGTTTTATATTATTTAAAATTATTTCACAGATGATAACATTGTTTACCAACTCAATTTTTCCACCAATCAAACCAAGCTCAGTAACTATTTCATTCATCACATCCTCCGCTTTTTTATCCTTCGGCCATTTTACCATACCAAAGGCGATAGCAAGACGATTTTCTTCAATCAAATCATTTCCTTTTTGAGAAAATACTTTTCCAATCTCAAAAACCTTAACTATATTTTTTGAAACAAGATCTAAATATTTAAAGTTATTCTCTACTGCCTTGATAATATTATTTTTCAAATCCCCTCGGAGACTATCTCTGTCAGCAGTGAGCGAGTTTTCAAGTTTTATTGAATGAGGGTTTATCTTTGAATCAACAAGAGTATGCAATATAACCTCATCAAAATCTTTTGCTTTGAAGAATTTTCTCAAGTTAAAAATAAGTTTATCAGCATCAGTCTCTAATTCTAGTGTTGGTTTTGCACTGTCCTTAAAACTTTCATCATATATCAAAGACTCAAAACCTTTATTTCTCAAAAATTCGTCAGCCACATCACAAGGCAAATCCAAATCTGATCTATGATACGGAACGATTATTGTATATTTATTATCGCCTTTTTTTATAATTTCAACCCCAGTCTTTGTAAGAATATTTTCCAAAAAAGAAACAACTTGATCTGGTATACCTGAATCTTTTAAATCAATCATTTGAGTTATATTGTCAATATCAATGTCAATAGTTTTTCTATTATTTTTATTGATAATATTTTCTATACTATCTGATATCTCTGTCTCATGAACTTTTATCTCTGACTTATCCCAAGTTAAAAGATGAATATAATCTTGTACTGCTAGTAAGAATCTTTCTTTATTTAATCCTTGTTCAAAACGTTTTGATGAATCGTTTAACAAGTTTAAAGATCGCGCAGTTTTTCGAACTGTAACTTGATTAAAATTGGCTGACTCTAAATATACACTTGTTGTTTTTTCATCTACTTCAGCTTTGCTTCCTCCTTTTACACCAGCTATAGCGAGTATATTATTACTATCTCGTATAACCAAAGTGTTTGGTTCGAGTTTTATTTCTTTTCCACCGAGTAAGGTTATAGTTTCACCCTCTTTTGAAAGATCTACATGTATTTGTCCCTCAACTTTATCTACATCGAAAACGTGTAGTGGTTGTCCTGTGTCGAACATTACAAAGTTTGTAAGATCAACTAATAATGATTTTGGGTTTTGGCCGATAGCAGTTAGTGATTTTTTAATCCATTCTGGTGATTCAGTATTTTTAATATTTTCTATTTTTGTAAGCGAATACACTGGACATAATTCTGTTAAAAATTTATTTACGATTTCGTGATTAACTAAAAAATTTGTAATTAATATATCTTTATCAGTTATATCAAATCTAACATTCTCATCAATAATAAGTTCAGGAATAAGTAGAGATAACTCTAAGGCCACATAGCGAAGTCCATGGGCATATGGTCCACGGTCTGGAGTTATCTTTATATCATAGATAAAATCATCATTTTTCTCCTCAAAAGAGTCAACTTCAAAAGCATGCATAGTCAGTGTATCCACCAGTTTTTGAGGAGTTGGTAACACTTCAGGATTTTTATAGTAAGTCGATAACCAGTTATACGAAATAAGCATATAATTAGAGTAGCAGATGGGGTTTTTATTGTAAATCGCTCGGGTCTTGACTTATTACTAATACATTGGGTTATATATTTTTAGTTTGCATAAAACTATTCTTGGCTTATAATAAATACGTAACCGATCCTCCGTCGGAAAAGTTACATACCGGAACAGAAATTATTCAGTTCCACTTGCACATTCTCTCGTAAGATATTTGTAATCAGATACTGGCCTGTGCACTTTATCTCGATTTCAAATCTCCTACTTCAACCCAGCTCCTAACGGAAGCTGGTTTTTTTATTTACTTTTTTAAACGTCGGGTGTAATATATATAAGTAGCTCTTTCATTGGCACATTTGTCGACCATGTTTTCAGTGCGAAGCTTAACTAATTACAGTATTTAAACAACTAACCCCTTTTACGAAAAAGTATAGCGCCCGGAGCGTTCCAGCAATCGCAGGAATTCTCCGGGTCTTTTTTATATTTTTTTCTTCTTCTAACTCAAATAAAAAAAAGAGCTGTCATTCCATGGCTTCTGAACATGAAATATAAAAATAACCCATTCTTTCCTTGAATGATTTATTTTTATGCGACTTGTTTTGATTTATCAAAACAGAAGTGCCCTTGTGATAAGTAGTCTTTAAAACCACCTACTAAACCTCACATCTCCCATATACATATCACGTATATCATCGATACCATATTTCAACATCACCAACCTCTCAAGTCCCATGCCAAAAGCAAAACCTTTATATTTTTGTATATCATCTTTATTCATTTTCTCATTATCTTTAAAACCGTTTTCAATAACTTCAGGATGTATCAATCCTCCACCACAAACTTCAAGCCATTTATCTTTCCAAAAAATATCAACCTCAAAACCTGGTTTTACGAATGGAAAATAGCTTGACCTAAATCTTACTTGTATATCATCTCCGAAGAACTTTTTAAACGCATAGGTTAAAGTATTTTTTAAATCAGCCATAGAAACATTTTCATCTATGCATAAACCTTCAAGTTGATGGAACTCGGCTTCATGTGTCGCGTCAGTTGCTTCATTTCTAAAAACCTTGCCAGCAGATATTATTCTTATCGGAGGAATATTTTCATTCATACATTTTATTTGAGAGTTTGATGTATGTGTTCTTGGTAATATTCTTTCAATCGATCCTGACTTCTCTATACGCTCAAAACTTTTAGGTAACCAAAATGTATCTTGCGAATCTCGAGCTGGATGATCTTTCGCAACACGTAATGCATCAAAAATTTTCCATTCAGTATCTATCTCAGGACCATTATAAAAATCAAATCCAAGTTCTTTAAATATATCTTTAAGCTCGTATATAGTCTGTGTTACCGGATGTAAACTCATATCTTTATATTATCTCTTTTTAGTAGTTGTTGCTTTAACTGTCGTTGATGCTGTAGTTGTTGCTTTGATAGGATTTGTTTTTTCCAATTGTTCTTGTATGAATTTTTTAGGAAAATATTTTTCAGTTTCTTCTAAGCTATGAAAACCTGTATAAACAGTATCATTTATAATAAAAGCTGGGATATTTGTTTCCACAAGTTTATATTTACCAATTAGGGTTTTTATAATACCCAAATCTAATCCATAGTCAAAAGAATATACTCTAAGATCTGGATACTTCTTACGAAGTTCAGTTAATACATATCCTTGCTTTGCACACTCACTACACTCTTTTTCTGTTGTATAAAAATATAATATAAATACATTTTTTACCCCACAACGTTCCGAAGACTTTTTCATAAGTAAATAATCTTTAACCTGAAGTAGGGAATAATATTTTTTAAGACGATTGATTTCTTCTTTATTTTTTATAGACTGTTCAGAGTATTCGATACGAGTCGCAAGATCATTTAGCTCTGTAGAAAGCATCGAGGATCCACCATCTTTACATGTTACATCTTGAAGAAGCGCAAATTGTGTTTCTGATGACTGTATGTCTATAGCAATATCATCTTGTATGTACTTTACATTTTCTAATTTTTTATTATTAAGATAGCTACTTAAAATAAAAGCACTAATAAATATTACAACTGTAATAAACAAAACAATTACATATTGTACAGGCGAAAAACCATAAGGCTCAGTTTCGATACTTTTATGTCTATTCATAATTAAAAACAGTATAGCATAGCAATTACAAATTTTCACGCACCCTTTTATCTATCTCCTTAGTCCAACTAGCCTCTTTATTTACGCACATATTCCACAGAGCTTTTAAGAGCCACAGAGGTGCAAGTACTAAATATATAGCAAAGAAAAAAATAACATCAAGAAAATTTGCTTCTTTATTTTGTGATATCCATTTTCCTAATATAAAGGAAAGGATTGCTAATCCGTATAAAACAAATGCGATAAGAGTTGTTACATTTGTATTAATATAAAATATATCAAGAGAAGGGTTTGTAAATATATCAAATATATTAAAATTAAATCCAACGGTTGAGATTTTTTGAATAAAGCGAGTAATAGGTTGGATTAAACCTTGAAAGAAAAAGAACACTATAAAAAGTACAACTATTATTGATATGGCTCCCGTTGGAAGAGTAAAAAATCCTAATGTTCCATATTTTTTTTTAAAAAATAAGTCCCTATAATCTAAAACATTTCTCATAAATCCATATAACCAGCGAACTCGTTGTCTGTATAAATCATAGGCATTTTTAGGCCCGAGAGTATATACGTATGCATCATTACAGTTATCTATTCTATACCCTGCTCTATGCATACGAAAAGTTATTTCCATATCTTCTGTATTATGCGCTTTTCTGTAGGGACCAATAGTATCAAAAACTTTTTTTCTGAAAATAGAAAATGGTCCAGGAGTAACATGTATACCTCCCAAGAATCCCATCATTTTTTTATTATATGACCCTACAGTATATTCAGCACGCTGCGCTCTTTGTATAAGAGATTTTGGATTATGTATGACAAGGTTAGGGGTGACAGCCATAAGTTCTGTATTTTCTTCAAAATAAGACATAATACGAACTAGAGCCTTGTTATGAACTATCGAGTCTGCGTCTAAACATCCAACATATTCTGATTTTGTTTGCTCCAATCCAAAATTTAAACAGGTATGCTTTCCTCCATTCATTTTTGTAAATGATTTAACATTTGAATATCTTTGTTCAAGCTCTTTTATTTTACTCCATGTTTTGTCGGGACTTCCATCATCTATAAGAATGATATCAATTTTGTCCTTAGGATAATCAAGCTCTTGTAAAGATAATACTGTTTTTTCAACTGTTTTTTCTTCTGAATAACAGGGAACAATAATTGTAACTGTCGGATAGTTACTAAGTGTTATTTCACCTTTTTTACCACCCCTTCTTTCAATCTTTTTATGAAATTTTATAAAAGTAAATAAAAAGAATATCTGTACATATACAGAAAAAAAAGTGACTACGATAAATATTACATCTCGAATTGGTGACATATTTTTATTTTTGTACTATAACATAATTATGGTAATAAAAGAAGTATTCTGAGTTTATCAAATAGATGCGTTTTGAAATAGAAAATTTTGATTTATAACAACAAGATATTCTGTTAGGTTTTGCAATTTTCCCCTATTATCAGACCAGGTTATATCAAACTTTAAAAGCCTATTATTTTCAGTTAAGCTTATTTCATATTTTTCAAAATTTAAATATTCATCAATGATAAAGGTTTTGTTTTGATAAATATTTTTAATTTGTTTATTATCTATTTTTTGTGTCAAAATCAGATTGTTATTTTTATCAAAAATTTTTAACTCATTGTCGACAATTTTAATACTTGAATTATATAGATACTGCTGCAAGATATTCAGATTAAAATATATATGATTTTTGACATAATAATTTTGATTATTATTTTGTATAATTTTTTGTAAATAAAATACAGACGAGGTTACCATTAAACAAATAATTGAAAAAATACTCATATAAATAAGTAGCTCTATCAATGTTAAGCCTTTTATATTTTGTGTTGTTACTTTAGCCATAATATATTTGATTGATTATTTATAAGACCTGAAAACAAAAAAGTGTTTTCAAAGCAATTATAAGTATTTACTCTAAATGGTAAATCTATGGTTTTTAGTAGGTCTAGCTTTTTAGTGAAAAATTGTAATTCTTTATTTTCAGAAGATGAAATTATAAGAATATTTTGATCAACATTTTGTATAAAGTCTACTGTTCCATAGGCTTTATTCTTGCTTACAAAGTTTAAAATATTGTCTTTTATTTCAAGAAAAAATAATTCAAAACTTGCTACAGTTCGACCAAGATAAACATAAGGCTCTGAAAAATAAATGCTTTTACCGTTCCCTAGTGACAATGGTGCATCATATGAATATAGGCGATTTAAACCATTATCATATACCATAAGCTCTATATCTGACGCATTGGCAACGTAGAGATTTCCTGCATTTTCATATATATCACTTACTTGTCCACCTATCTCAAGTGATGATGTTGAGTTTTTGGGAATATTATTTGAATCAAGAGGTAGAACAAATAATTCACCGCCACTATTATTTTTCTCAGTTCCTACATAAAAGCTTTTATTATATAAATAAATCTTTTTGGGTAAAGCTCCTGAGGTATATAATTCGTTTATTTTTATGTCACCTATCTGCGATATATTGCTGTCGACCGGGTTTATTTTAAAACTCTTGACATGACTATTGACACTAGTATTTAAAACATGGAAAAAGTTGTCATGTAAAAGTGCATCGTTTATACCTGGCCCTGCTTCCAGAGTTTGTATAAGATTTAAATTTATTTGATCACCTGCAGTGTTGAAATCAAAAATAAAAATATCTTTCTCTGTAGTTGATGCTGAGTTTGTTGTAATTATTATTTTATTTTTTTGATAAATATTAATACTAGTTATTGGTGTTGAGGTTGATATGTATTGAGACATATTAATAAGTTGTTTTTGAGAAAGATTTTCTAGCTGACTATTTTCAAGATGACAATATTTATTAGAATAATTATAATCTTTTACTAAATAAGGAGGGTTTTCAATATTTTTATTTTTGGAATTGATACTTGAAACAAAATAAAATATAAATAAAAAAACTATAGCCAATATTGCTATGGATACTATTATTTCTGCCAGGTTAAAACCTTTACTTTTGTGTCGTTTTTTTTTCATATTATTGTAAAGATTGAGTTAATTGATACATGGGTAATATTATAGAAATACAAATAACCAGAACAATAAGGCCAACAAAAATTATAAGCATAGGCTCAATCATTCTTTGAAATCTATCAAAGGAGTTAAGCAAATTTTCTTTTATATTTATGTGACAAATTTCAAAAACCTCTTCAAACTTCCCTGTTCTTTCGCCTGAGTCTATGATTGATTCCCAGTCCTT
>CALRFG010000003.1:36539-45004 GCA_943356525.1 Candidatus Nomurabacteria bacterium
AGACAAAATATCAGACAATCTTAAACCGTCATCAATCTCTTGATGTATTTGAGTTGTCTCTTGGCAATTGGCAGAAATCTTGGTTGAGGCTGACAAAGATTGTCCTGATTTCAAATAATAATAATTCTTCTTATACCAAAGTGACCTATATAGTAAATCTTTAATTTTAATCATAATAATTGTAAATCTAATGATATGCGATTAATTTCTTCTTCTGTTGTGACATGTCGACTATACATGTCTAAACAAGCATCTCTTAAAAGAGTGTGTCCTGTTGCTGTTAAATACTGCTCTATTTCATAAGGAGTTTTTTTCTTATGTATCATATCTTTTATTTCATTATCTACAGGAACTATTTCAAATATTCCTTTGCGATGACCATATAGACCGATATCATAGTCAAAAACTCTAATAAGCCTTTGGCTTAAAATAAGCGTTATAGATGAAGACAGTAAATATGATTCTATGCCCATGTCTATAAGACGAGGGATAATAGAGGCTGCATTAGGTGCATGTATAGTTGTAAGTACAAGATGACCTGTTAAAGCGGTTTGTATGGCCGCTAAGGCAGTATCTTTATCACGTATCTCACCTATCATGATGATGTCAGGATCTTGGCGAAGTATACCCTTCAAAGCTTCTTTAAAACCGAAACCGCTTTCATTGTTTACTTGTATTTGTCTAATACCTTCTATGGATGATTCAACAGGGTCTTCTATAGTAATTATGTTTTTATTTTGATTTGTATGATTTAAATATTTTAAAGTTGTGTACAGAGTACTAGTTTTACCGCTACCTGTTGGACCGGCAACTATAATAAGCCCAGAAGTTTTCTTTAGTGAATCTTTAAATGTAAAAATCTGATCGTTGGACATACCGAGTTCTGAAAAACTTTTATGTTTATCGTTGTCGGGTCGTAATAATCTCATGACACAATTTTCACCATAAAAAGTAGGTGCAATAGATACACGTATATCCACCCTTTCATTTGTTTTTTCTGAGATAAAATAAAACCTACCATCCTGTGATTTGTCATGAATATCAGAACGAAGATTTGATAATACCTTTATCTTCCCAATACAAAGGTCCAATAAATCCGAGTCAAAATAACCACTCTCATGAAGATTGCCAGCTATTCTCATGCGTATATAAACCTGTTTTTCTTGAGGGTCTATATGAATGTCAGATGCATTCAAGCTAATAGCTTTCTCAATAAGAGAAGCGATGAATATATGTATGTCGTTTTGATATATGCTTTTTTCCATGCATAAATTAAAACATATAGGTGTTAAAGTAAATCGGGAGAAAGAATAAAGAAATGTGGGAGAAAAGATGAAGTTTCGGCCGGGTGGAAAAGGTTTGTGGGGTATGGGGTTTTGGGGTTGGGGTAAAGTTTTTTGATGGTAGGAGATGGAGAAAATTTTAGATAAGTAGGATAAAAAACTATTGATAAAAATACTATAAATGAAAAATACCCTTTTGAGTATTTTGTTAGGAAAGCTATTTGTTTTTTGTAATTTTCTTGAGTTCTTTTTTCTTTTTGCTTTGAACTTTCCTTTCTACTTTTTTAACATCTTCAAGTGCAGGCAACGGAAGAGACCCTACTTACAACGTTTCCTCTTATGAGGAGGCGTTTTAAATTGTTACTGTTTTCAGATTTGACAAACACCTTTATTTTGCTAAAATAAAATAGTAACAAGCTATAAAGGGACAGAAGGCCCTTAATCCTTCTGGGTTTAAAAACCCTAACCTTAAGCTGGCGCCCCGTCGCATGGAATAAACATACTCTTAATTGAGTATTTTTATTTTGTTTTTTAATATATTAAACATATATGTATTATTTTTATTTTTATTGTCTGTGTATGACCTAGCTAAACCAGCTATAAAATCAGCTAATCTTATTAACACATCAACCTTGTCGTCAACAAACATTAATTTAGAAAATTTAATACCTTTATTTTTTAACCTTCTTTTTAATTTATGTAGATAAACAGAGTTTTTATTGCCATCAATTATAATTTTCATAATACCTATTTCACTATTAATGATATTTTCTATAAAATTATCTAAAACAACTTCCTGTTTTATTGGGTTTTTATATATTATAGCTTTACATATAAAATCAAAACTTTTTATTTCTTCGGCGAATCTTATTCTTAATTTCCAAGGCATATCAACCCAATGTAAGTAGTTAATATTTGATTTATCTTCAGCAGTTATTATTTTTCTGCTTATCATATCCTTATCTTTAATAAAAATAAAAATTGCACAATAAACACTATTACCTATTTCTGTAGATATATTTGATTCATCTATATAGACTATGTATTGTTTATTTTCCATCCCCCCAATCATACAAAAACACAGTTAAAGTTCTAATAAAGAAAAGATAAATTTTTACCCAAGAAACAATAAAGAAATCAAAAATCATTTTACCCAGTCACCATAACATATAACCCCCACCCCCTAAAAAAATCCCCAAAAATATGCTATATTCAATACATGAAAAAGCTGAAAACAGAAAACTATAAAGGTGTGAGAGACTTCTATCCGAGAGATGTCTTTTTTCAGGAATGTATATTTGAAACATGGAAAAAAACTGTAAAGTCTTTTGGTTTTGAAGAATATAATGCATCTTTACTTGAAAACTCTGAGATATATAAAGCTAAAACTAGTGAAGAGATAATCAACAATCAAACATATTCATTCATCGACCGTGGTGACCGTGAAGTAACACTACGCCCTGAAATGACGCCGACTCTAGCTCGTATGATAGCTGCCAAAAAAAGAGAGTTGTCATTCCCTTTAAGACTATACTCTATTCCCAACTGTTTTAGATATGAAAGACCGCAACGAGGACGTATGCGAGAATTTTGGCAATTGAATGTTGATATATTGAATGTTAAAAATGATAAATTTTATGATATTGAAATCATAAAGCTTATAAATAAAATCTTGTTAAATTTTAAAGCTACTTCATCTGATTTTACTATAAAAATAAACTCAAGAACTCTTTTAAATTCTGTGTATGAAAATTATTATGAATTTAATGAAAATGAGGCACTTACCTTTCAAAGACTCTTAGATAAAAAAGATAAAATTACTCAAGTAGAATTTTCTAAAGAATATGAAAAAATAACTGATAAGGAGTATAAAGATATATCAGATATTGATGATAAAAAAGTTAAGAAAGAATTGTCTTACATAAATGAGATAATTGAAGTGTGTAAAAATACAGGTATTACAAATATAGAATTTGATCAAAACATAGTTCGTGGTTTCGATTATTATACAGGTATAGTGTTTGAAGTATTTGATAATGATCCAGAAAATAACAGGGCTTTGTTTGGTGGTGGTCGTTATTCCAATCTGATAGATCTTTTTGAAAGTGTTAAGGATGATGTAAATATTTCTGGTATAGGTTTTGGCATTGGAGATGTACCTATGATGAATTTTTTGGAGTCGAGAAATCTTTTGCCTGAATTTGTAAATACTACAGATATATTGCTAGGTGTAATATCTGATAATCAAAAAGTTATAGACTATGCGGATATGGTTGCTACAGAGCTCCGAGATCAGGGTAAAAACGTTTCGATAAATTATGATAATAAAAAAGTTGGAGATATTATGAAAATTACGGAGAAGAATGGGATAAAAAATGTGGTAATTATTGGGGAGAAAGAGTGCGAAGAGAAAGTGTATGAAATAAAGGAGATATAATTAAAAAACATCCTTAACTGGATGTTTTTTTGTTTACTTTTCTATAACCCCCTTAGTATATCTATTCGAGGCATTCCAAAGTATATAACTCTTTACCCCTAAATCATCCAATGCTTTTATTTGAGCCTTCACTTCAGATGCATTGTAAACAACACCAAATATCGAAAAATCTTGTAACCAAGGACGCATAGTACTCATAGCAGTCGTTGTTCCAAACTTTGCACTTATACGATCAAGCCCTATCTTTGTAGATTGATAAATAGTCTCATAAGGCATTGTGTGACTATTTTTCAAATTATTCCAATTTTTATGAAAATGAGATGGGTAAATCATAGGAGAAATATAATCTACAAGAGGAACAAAATCATCTATATGTTGTCCTATACCTAGATCATCATTTGCTGGTAAAACTAAACCAAATAGATCGGCGGATAAAGGTATTTCACCAAGACCTTCTCTCACATACTCAACAAAATTTTTCATAGTTTCTCTTCTCTTTTGTTCATTTGTTGATGATGCGCTTATACTATTACTAAATTCATATTTTAACAAACTCATCTGTCCATCTGATGGATAACGAACATAATCCAACTGTATCTCATCAAAACCAGATTCATAAACTGCTTTAGATATGTCTACTATGTATTGTGCATTTTCTAACTCATGAGGTGATATCCAATAATGTCCACCTCTATCTCTCCATGCCGCTCCATCTTTTTTCATTGCAGCCAGCTCTGGATTATTTTTTACAAAACATGCATCACGCATCACGGCTATACGAGCGATAACATAGATATTTTTCTCATGATAATAATCAATCTTGGCACGTAAATCTTCGTTTGATATCTTAGCCTGAACACAAGGTAAATCAAGTCCAATATCATAATCTATAATACCTGGCGCATCTTTTATATCCACCACTATTGTGTTTACAGTTGTTGTGTCAATAAGGTTGTCAAGTATTTCTTTAAAAGGTTTATACAGAAAACTGTTAGCAGTTACATATATACCTCTAACTTCGGCCGGAGTTTTTGTATGAGTAACTTTTGGTTTTTCTATAACTTCTGCTACAGGTTGACCTCTTTCAGGTTGAAAAGTTAAATCAGATATATCAATGGGTTTTTCAAGTTTTGAGTATTTTGAGGAAATAACTTTTCCACCAACAAATAGTAGTAATAATATAATAACGGTTAACAGAATTTTTACTAATTTCATAGCTTTTATTTTAGCATATTTTATTTTTTTATTTCCCCTTCACTATCGCCTTCACTAACCCATCAAACAACGGATGTGAATATATCGGCCTGGACAACATCTCCGGATGCGATTGTGTTGCCACAAAAAATGGATGATCTTTTTTACCTAACTCTATCATCTCCATCAATTTTCCATCGACCGACTTCCCTGAAAACTTAAAACCTTTTTTCTCAAGATCTGGAACATAAAAATTATTTACCTCATATCTATGTCTATGTCTTTCAATCACTTCATCGACTTTATATAAATCATTAACAATACTTCCCTTTAGCAACTTACATTTGAATGATCCAAGTCTCATAGATCCGCCCATAGTAAGTTTAACTAGATTTTCTTTTTGATTTTCCATAATATCAATAATCTTATGTTCTGCATTTTTTTTTATCTCTGTTGTATTTGCATCTTTCAAGCCTAAAACATTTTGTGCAAACTCTATAACTGCCAATTGCATACCATAACATATTCCCAGATATGGTATTTTATTTTTCCTAACGTACTCAATAGACTTTAATATACCATCTACTCCTGTAGTACCAAATCCTCCAGGAACTATAAGTCCATGACATCTTGTAAATATATCTTTCAATATA
This sequence comes from Candidatus Nomurabacteria bacterium, assembly GCA_943356525.1. GTDB lineage: Bacteria > Patescibacteriota > Minisyncoccia > Phycocordibacterales > CAIZLB01 > CAIZLB01. Next base: position 42,107 of record CALRFG010000003.1, read on the forward strand.
TTTGGATTTTTCTCTATAGTTTTTGAATCAACCCATTCTATCTCAATACCCACTTTTGCTTTTGCAGCAGCAAATTTTAAAGCCTCCATCACAGAAAGATACGAGTCAGTTAAAGTAAAATCTCCTGTATCAAAATATTTTCCTATCATGGCAACTCTGAAAGTTTTTGTTTTTGGAGTATGAATATTTTTAACAAAGTTTTTCCATTCGGACCAAAGTTTTATTGATTCAGCGTTTGGTTTTTTATTTTTTAAAGATAAACTTTTCAAAACTCTCTCACCAATCTTGTCTTTTTCAAAGTTTACAGGTACATCATATATACTTTTTATATCCGGTGCTGAGATAACGTTTTCTATAGGAACATTACAAGATACTGATATCTTTTCTTTTCTTTTCTTGTCGAGTGCAACCTCAGATCTAGCAATAATAAAGTCAGGATGTAAACCATAACCATTGAGCTCTCTTATGGCACTTTGTGTTGGTTTTGATTTCATCTCACCTATTGCACCAGGGGTCGGAAGATATGATACAACAACAACCAATACGTCATTAGGGTCATGTAATTTCATTGTCTTTGCCGCCTCCATGAACATAGCGTTCTGGAAATCACCTATAGTTCCACCTATCTCAACTATAGTTATATCGCTGTTGTTTTCTTTAGCTGCTTTTTTAAATCTATCAATAATCTCATCTCTTACGTGAGGTATAGCTTCAACACATTTGCCTCCGTAACCTAAAGCTCTTTCTCTATCTATAACAGTTTTGTAAACCATGCCGGATGTCATATAGTTAACTTGGGAAATATCTTGATGTAAAAACCTTTCATAATTTCCCATATCTTGATCTGTCTCTAAACCCTCTCTCATAACAAAAACTTCACCATGTTCCGTTGGGTTCATGGTGCCTGCATCGACGTTTAAATAGGGGTCAGCTTTTACTAGGTTAACTTTGTAGCCTTTAGTTTTTAATATAAGTCCAAGTGACGACGTGGCTATGCCTTTTCCAACTCCAGACATAACTCCGCCTATTACGAATATATATTTAGATTTCATACTCTTTATTTTAGTATTTTTATTAGCTGTGTTGTATATTAACTTTTATGTTTTTTAGTGTTCAGGTTTACTTTGATAAATTTTATGGATTAATGTAGATAAGTTAAGTTATTCTCGTATTCACAAGTATAATATCAAGATTCTTTTCTAAATGATTACTTGAAAATTAATAATGTAAAATGAATACTAGCGCGTACACCGAACAATGGCATTAGGAATAGTCTTATCACCGCTGCCCGCATCGCCATAGCCCATTTGTACGCCGTACACATTACTTGTAAAATCTGGATAGTCTGTACTGGACCAATAATTTTCAACCTGGAACCCTAAACTGTTTCCAGGGTTGGTTGTAAGAAATGCGTTTATTAACTCTATGTAACTTGGAAGTCGCCAGTCTGTATGTGAGTTTTCGGTAAGAGAATCACAATATGACACAGCTGTTGCCCAATCTATATATCCTAATGGGTTATCTACTGACCACTGGGTTGGGTATACAACACCGTCTTGCTTTGTTCCCATGACTCCTAAATAACTCATCCCACTTGCAACTGTCGTCGCATTTATTGTAGGTATAGAACTATATATCTCAGTCAAAGTTCGAAAGGTTGCAGTGACTGATCCTGGAGTTGAAAACATTCCTGATTTTGTTGAAGTTGAAGTGTTTGCTGTAAGGCGTGTATAGATATCATTAAGAGTGTATTGGGTTGCGTCTCCTGCAGTTCCATATGGTGTAAGTGAGCCTATTGCTTTTGGGATCTGTGTAGCTAAGGTGACCATTAAAACTATTATTAATATTGTAATTAAAGTTTTTTTCATATTTTTATTGTTTTATTAATTTGTATTTAATTTTGACTTAATGAACGCTTTGGTTATTGGGCCGAAGTAGCCTGAGTAGGGTTTTATGTTATTTTTGATTTGAAACTTGATCAGGGCTTTTTTTGTTTGGATACCAAAGAAGTCAGACTCAAGCCCTGGAGACCCTTGACCTTTATTTGATATTATAAAACCTTGAGAGTTAAGAAATTGCTGCAATATTTTTACATCATCCCCTTTTGTATTTTGTTTTAGATTTCTAGAAATATTTGTAAGTTGTATAATAATTTGTGGGTTTAGAGGTGTTGTGATGTTTGGGATTATTTTAGGAGTGTTTACTTGAGGTATTGTTGTTGGGGAACGTAAAGACAACGGTACGGCAATTGGACCACTACCGTAATTTACCCCACCTGATGTTTTTGGAGAAGTGGTTGATGTTACTACTGAAGTCCATGAAGTTGTTACATTTGTTCCAGTTTCAAATGATAACCACCCTATGTTGTCGTTGTAGGCATAGCCTTTGAATGCACCGTTTTGTACAGTAGTATTTGCAAAGTTAAAATATCCAACTGACTCACTCCACGCATAGCCTGAAAGGGTTCCGTTTGTATTTGTAACACCATTGAGTGCGAGCCATCCTGTGTTGTCGTTGTAAGCATGTCCTGTGATTGTAGTGTTTGTTACTGTAGTGTTTGAAAAGTCAAACCATCCCACTGATTCACTCCAAGCATAGCCTGTTGTGTTGGCAGCAAGTGTTGGAATTGAAATGAAGAATGCAATCATAACTATGGATTTTTTAAATTTAAACTGCATCATTAAATTATACTATATTTATATATAATAATATATTTATATTACCATTTATTTTGAGTAGTTTGTAAATGTTTAAGATTTATATGAACGTGAAAATATTTTAAGATTAATTAATTTTCTTAAAAGCTAATTTTACTTTTATGACACCGTTGATGTTTTCTCCTATTAAACTTTTTTCCCTAAGATAGTTTATAACAAAACTTGGTAAAACTGGTCCATG
>CALRFG010000003.1:45708-87748 GCA_943356525.1 Candidatus Nomurabacteria bacterium
ATATTCATACAATTGGATATTTGCATCCCTTATACTAGTCGCTTCCATACCTGGCTTTTATTTTTCATTTAACAGAAGTTTTGCTATAAGAAAAAACTTCGAAAGTACTTTAGAGGAGAACAAGTACTACGGTACATATCAAGCAATGTTTAATGGTTATCAATCAATCAAAGATGCCAAAAGTTCGAATAATGCAAATAAATTTATAAATAAATGGAGAAATTGGAAAAACGGATTTACAGAGAGTCAAATAAAGATCCTGAATCATTATGAAAATATTAGTTTTTTATCAACTATATTAATGACTTTTATGATATTTGTGGTACAGTTTTTTGTTATAAAAGATGTGGTTGCAGGTATGATGCTTATAGGTTCTGCTACACTTGTTATAGTTCAAGTATCTAGATTGGAGACATTTATAAACAGATTATCTTCATTTTTACCAAATGAATATGAAACTGTGGTAGTTGCAAAATACCTATTTCTGCAATCTGAAACAAAGGAAAATGTAGATAAAATAAATGGTCTAAAGTTTAATAAGCAAAACGATATTATTGAATTTAAAAATATATCATTCAAATATGAGGATACTCAATTCAAAGAGCTTCATGCTTTAAATAAAGAAATTGATGATATTGCTACAAAATATTTTGGACTTAAAAAGCCGGAAGTAGTTAAGAAAGAAAAAGATGGATCTAATTTTAATTTAAAAATAGACAACCTGATCATAAACAAAGGTGAGAAAATAGCGGTTGTTGGAAAAAATGGAAATGGAAAAACAACATTTATACAGTTATTATTAAATCTATATCAACCTCAATCAGGTGATATATCATTGTTTGGTAATAATTTAAAAGATTTATCACAAGAATCTATAATGAATCATTTTTCAGCATTGTATCAAGATTATTCTCAACCATCATTAAAAGTAAATGAATACATCGGGCTTTCTGAGAAAAACAAAATCAACATGGACAAAGTAAAATCTTCAGCCAAAATCGCAGCGGCCGACGAGTTCATAGAAAAATGGGATGGTCAATATACGCAGCAACTCGGTGTATACATGAAAGGTGTAAAACCATCAAAAGGTCAATGGCAAAAGCTTGCACTCGCTAGAACATTTTACAAAGACTCCCCTGTTATCATACTCGATGAACCAACTGCGTCTATAGATGCACTCTCAAGTAAGAAAATTTTTCAAAACTTAGCCCAAATAGATAATGAAAAAACTCTTATCCTTATCTCACACAATATGACTGATATAGTAAACTTTGCGGATCGTATTATTGTGTTTGATAAAGGTAGAATTGTTGGTGATGGAACGCATAAAGAGTTATTGAAATCATCACTTGTTTACAAGGAGTTGTATGAGAGTGAGAGTAGATAGGACTTGACACATATGTATAATAAAAGAGTAACAAGCAGGAAGAGACAGAGCTTCGTGTAAAGCACCCGAGTTTTGTAAAAAACTCTCACCTTCTGCGCTGGCGCCCTGTCGCATGGAATAAAAATACCTCTAATAGGGTATTTTTATTTTATGTCTCAATAAGTCATATATGTAAGTATTATCTTTGTTTTTCTTATCAAAATAAGATCTAATTAATCCAGCCATATAATCAGCCAACCTCAACAATGGATCATTTTTATCATTCACAAATTTTATTTTATAAACCTTGATTCCCTTATTTTTTAATACCGCTTTCAATTTATTCTCATATTTTTTTGAGCTTTCTCCGTCGATTATTATTTTGAATATATTATTCTCTGATTTTAGTAATCTATTAAAAACATTTTCCAAAGCCTTATTCTGAGAAATCGGGTTATCAAATAAAACATATTTACATTCAAAATCTTAATCTTTTAACTTTTTTGCTAACTTCATCCGAATATTCTTAGACATATTTACCCAATGAATATAAGAAATATTTAAATCTTTCTCAATTTTTAATATATCTTCACTAATATTAGACTGATTAAAACATTCAATATAAACAAGTACATACACACTATGGCCTGTTTTGGATATTATTCCTGATTCGTCTATATAGATAATGTATTTTTTATAAGTATTTTCCATCTCTAAACCATAACAAAACGCACATAAAGTTCTCATTAAGAAACGCTAAAGAAATTATCAAGAAAACTTAAAGTTTTTCACAACCCCTCACCTATGCTAAAATACCCACCATGCTTCACAAGATATATCTCGATATAGAAACTCAAAACACATTTCAGATGGCCAACAGTAACAATCCTGTAGACTTGGACTTATCCATTATGTGTACATATGATACCAAAACTAAAGAATATGAAAGTTATGACTTGAACACTATATCAACTTTGTGGCCAAAACTTGAGGCGACAGATATTATTGTAACTTTTAACGGTGACCATTTTGACCTTCCTATCATGAACAAATATTATAACGGTGACTTGACCAAGTTCCGGCATGTAGACTTACTTAAAGAAGTTCAAAAATCTATCGGTCGTCGTGTAGGACTAGATAATATAGCTCAAGCAACACTCGGTATTGGAAAAACAGGAAATGGACTTGAAGCTATAACATGGTGGAAAAATGGAGAAATTGATAAGATTATCGAATATTGTAAAGGTGATGTAAAAGTAACAAAAGAGGTATACGAATACGCAATGAAGGAGAAAAAACTTTTTTATACTGACGGAGTAGAGAAAAAGGTTATACCTATAGAAACAAAAGATTGGGAGAAAAGCACTGCGCATGATGGCATGTTGACATATAGTCTTCCATTTTAAATTACACAACAGAAAAAAATTTTTCAAAAAAGAAAAGTAATTTATTTTTTTACTATATAATGTTATGATAAATATCATGGAAAATACACATATACACAACGAAACAACTCACGCTCATTCTACCCCACATGTTGTTTCAAAAAAACAAAAAAATTATTCAAACCTTATAACCCCAGGTGCTATAATACTTGCTGGTATATTGATAGCTATAGCTTTGTACACAAGAGGTAATCCTGCTGAATTATCAAAAAACAATAAAGATTTGGTAAACGGTGCCTTGACTGGACCTAAAGTAGAATTTACAGATATAAAAAGTACTGATCATATAAGAGGCTCAAAAGACGCTAAGATAGTTTTTATAGAATACTCTGATATTGAATGCCCTTATTGTAAACAGTATCACGTTGAAATGAAAAAAGTTTATGATGAGCTTGGTAAAGATAAAGAAGTAGCTTGGGTATATAGACATTTCCCTATATCTTATGGAAAAAATCCAAGACACCCAAATTCAGCAAAAAAAGCTGAGGCAACTGAATGTGCTGCTGAGATAGGAGGGTCTGATATGTTTTGGAGATATTTAGATGAAATATATAGTGCATCATCAATAAACGGTGAATTAGATATATCAAAACTTCCAGAAATAGCAATTACGGTAGGTCTAGATAAAGAAAAGTTTAAAGCATGTTTAGATAGTGGAAAATATGCAGCTAAGGTTAAAGATTCATATGATGAAGCCGTAAAAGCTGGAGCAAAAGGAACACCCTATACAGTTGTAAAATATAAAAATGAATTCATACCACTACTTGACGCCAATGGAGATGGACTAGGTGCCCTAAAATTTGAGATGTTGAAACAAATCGTTAGTGAACTATTAAGTCAAGATTAATTTATAATTAAAATGGAAAAATATTTATCGATAAGGGTTCATACTGCTTTATATATTTCCATTTTTTTTGTTTCCATACACCATGTTTTTGTTCTTATAACAAACTCTTCGACTTTAAGGTATATATTCGGACTTAAAACAAGTGAGGTTTTACTAGTATATGGTTTAGCTTCACTTTTTGGTATATGTGTTTATATGTTTTTATTGAAATATAGCTTGATAGATAATATAAAACGTAATATATACATAGCGACAGTGATAGAAATAATCTGTCTGGGTTTAATGTATTATTTTACTATAAATCAATATGTGTATATATTTATAGGACTGTTTATATTACATCACCTTATGACACCTTATATAATGTTTAATTTAGACACATTGTTTGAATCTTATACACATATATCAGAAAGAGGTAAAGGTCGAGGGATATATTTAACTGTTTGGAATATTCCCTTTGTTGTAGTTCCACTTATGACCAGTACACTTAGTGTAAATAGTTTACCAATAGTCTACTTTATTTCATCCATATTATTATTACCTTTTTTATACCTTATATTTTATCATATTAAGAATCCAGAAATAATAAGTAATACATCTACTAACCTTTTTGAAAAATTAAAAATATTTTTTCAGGATAAGTTAGATCGTAATGCATTTATAGTACAAACACTTTTACATCTATATTATGGAACAACAATAATACTTCTACCTATATATCTTTATAGTGTATTTGGTTTTGATTGGGATAGGATTGGTATAATATTGGCAGCAATGACAGCTCCTTTTGTTTTGATACAAATACCTCTTGGCAATATGGAGGATAAACAACATAATGAGAAAGGTTTGTTTAAAATAGGCTTAGTTATAACTATTTTCTTTACAATATTATTTTTACTAATTAGTCCTGAAACAGATAAGAATATATCATTCTTACTATTCTCATTATTTTTATTTTTAAGCCATGCAGGATGTAGTCTGATTGAGATATCAACAGAAGGAATGTTTTATAAACATATAACAGCTAGAGATCATACTGCCTTATTGATGTTCCGTATGGGACGTATACTACCCTATAGTTTAGGTATATTTGCATTGTTTTGGATTATCTAGAAAAACCCTCAATAAAAAACTGCTTATTTACTTATTAAGCTGAGCAAAAAAAAGAGCTATCATTTATTGGACAGCGGCTTTTTTGCGAGGCTTTTTTAGCCTTTAACACATATATTATATTTAGTTACAGTTTCGTTAAAATTATTGATTATAACTCTCAATTTATTTAATCTTTCATTATAGTTATTAACTATAGTATTGTAATCATTTATATATTCTTTTGTTATTGAAGGATCAGACTCTATAACGCCAGCTCTTTTCTGTAACTCTCTTTCATCAGCCTCTAAAGCAACTTTTTCTGTATTAATATTTTCCTGAACAATTGCATCTATCTCATCACATAAAGGTATAGGTTTGGCAAAATGCTGTACAGCCATCCATTGTTTTTGACCTTTATAATCTCCTATACCTACAGCAGAACCTATCTCGGTGTATTTAGGATTTAATATGTTTGCTCTATGTCCAGGACTATCCATCCAGGCTTGCACCAATAGCTTATCTGTTTGAAAAATACCTAAGGCTAAGTTCTCACCAACTATTTGAAATTTATAATTGGCCGACTTGATTAAATCTGCCGCAGTTTTACCATCGGGGGCATTATGTTCAAAATATTGTCCAGTAAACATATCGTCTGTTTTCTCTGTTGCAGAACTAGTCAGTTTTGTATTTTTGGTTAGCGGATTTAAACCAGCCTTTGTTCTTTCAATATTTGTATAATAAATAATTCCATCAATACTTATTTTAGCTGAATTTTTAGGTTTTTCGGCAACACCTTCTTGTGCAAAAGCTTTAACCGTAGTTGCTATTTGTGAACTAGTTGTAGCACCTAAACCTCCAGTAAAATCTTGATTGTTTATTTTATTATAAATATCGTCAGTTGATATGTTTGTATCTTTACCTATACTTTTAAAAAAAATCTTTGTATTTTCAACCCTATCCTGAAACCATGAGCTATTTTTTTGTATTAAAAATAAGCCAAGCATTATCAATATAAATATGATTATGTAGCGTATTATTCTAAACATAATATAAATATATTCTTTTTTGTCTTATTTAGCAATATTGACCAATTCTAAACACATAAACATAGGTATCTCCTTTCGAGCATCATCTTCTGCTTTTTGACGACCTCCACCCTCCTCACTCTTTTTATGCGATATCCACTCTTCTATTCTTGATATAGCAAGTCCTTGTTTATTAAAAATCTTAGAAAAATATTGCAAAGGATGATGAAATGATATTGTCTCTTCAGTCTTCTCACCCATAGCTTTAAGACCAGGATTTAGGTCTATAACGTACTTTTTATCAGTCATATAGTTAAACACTATTCTACCTTGCTTGTTTATGTTGCTATCAAACTTCCAATCACTTTCCTTTGGTATGCGAAAACTTGGGTGATTTATGATAAATAAGCACTTTCCATTTTGTTTAAGTACTCTTTTTACCTCTTTTATCACACTGTCTACATCAGCCATATTCTGCAAAGCTAAAACAGAATAGACTTTATCTATACTTTCGTCTTTTATATGTGATAATTTCGCAGCATCAGCATTTTTTAAAAAAACATTTTTATTATTAGAAAATTTTTCTTCTGCTATTTTTAAAAGTTTTGAGGATAGATCTATACCATATATATCTACACCCATATGTTTATCAAATATTTTTTCTATAAAAAAACCTTGACCGCAACCTAAGTCTAATAAAACTTCTTTTTCTTTAATATTCAACAATCTTAAAAGGTTTGGCAATATAACCTTATGTTGATAATTATCTTCATCCTTTAAATAGTCGTCATACCACTCGGTAACACCAGACCAACTTGTTGTTTTATTTTGACTTTGTCTTTGCAACGGCTTTCTTGGCTGTTGCAGGTTTTGATCGTTCTCCTGATAGTAATTGGGTTTTCTTGGCTTCATCTTTTATTTTTTTCCAGTTTGATTTTAATTCTTTAGTAATTTCTGATACTTCGTCCACTGTCATACCTTTAATTTTTTGATATTTAGCAGATAGATCATCTACAATCTTTGTATAGGTAGCTTCATCTATATTTTTAGCTTTTTCCAATTTTTCTAAAAGCTCTCCTTTCATTTTAAATGACCAACTTTTAAGATGCTTCAAACTCTTTTTACCTTTCTCGGTGTTAAATAGAAAATGTGCACCCAATAAAGCTGAAGCAAACAGTCCGGTTATACCTGCTGCTATTGCTATATTATGGTTACTATCTTTTGTATTTTTTGATGTATTTTTCATATATGTATATTATACCATATATTAAAAAATTAAAAGCAATAGATTATTTTCTCCCTTTAGACTTCTTTTTCATGAAAAATGAGATTATTGGGAGTATTATAGGTAAAACTATAGGTGCACCTTTTTTAACAAATTCGTTTGTCTTAATATCATCCAACATAACGTCTCCCTGTTTAACAGCTTTCACCACAAATTTATAAAATTTTATAGCTGAAAATAATAATACGGTAAACAGTATTATGAGAACAACAACTAAAATTGTTGTTACGAAAAAAAATATATTAGCATTTTCATTTATAAAATTCATGATTTAAGTATATACTTTATATTAATTTGTGACAATATTATTCTTCGATAACCTCCTCAATCACCTCTATAACCTCATCACGTTGACCATCCCTGAGCAAAGGATTATCTGTCACTTTGTTAAGCTTTTTCTTTAATACGCTATTTCTTGTCATGGCTTGCTCTATCGTATTCCCTGCTTCCACTATCTTCTTATGTGTCTTCTCAAGTATAGTTCCAAAGTTATTGAACTCTTTTTTCACTACTCCCAATATTTCCCAAACTTCTGAAGATCTTTTTTGTATAGATAATGTTTTAAACCCCATCTGCAAACTGTTTAATATAGCCTGCACGGTTGTTGGACCTGTTATTATCACATTATATTCACGTCGCACTGATTCAAATAGACCTGGTATACGCAACACTTCAGCATACAAACTCTCAACAGGTAAAAACAAAAGTCCGAAGTCTGTTGTATATGGAGCATCTATGTATTTATTCTTAATATCTTTTGCCTCAGCTTTGATTCGAGTTTCTAGATTTTTTGAAAATACAACAAGGTCTTCATTACTTTCTCTTGCCTCCATCAAACGCTGATAATCCTCAAGTGGAAACTTTGCATCTATAGGTAGCCAGATATGAGCTATGTTGTCACTATTTCCTGGAAGTTTTATAGCGTACTCAACATTATCAGACGACCCTTTTTTAGTTTTAACATTTTTCTCATATTGATCAGGTGTAAATATTTCTTCTATAAGATTACCGAGTTGGACCTCACCCCATGTACCACGAGTTTTTACATTTGATAAAATCTTCTTAAGATCTCCTACTCCAGCTGCTACTGTCTGCATTTCTCCAAGCCCTTTATGTACTTGATCAAGTCTGTCAGATACCATTTTGAAAGATTCTCCAAAACGTCGCTCTAGAGTTGCGTGTAATTTTTCGTCCACTGTCTCTCGCATCTTATCCAACTTTTCGGAGTTATCTTTTTGTAAAATGTTCAAACGACCCTCAACTACATGAGTGATACTAGAAAAGTTTGCATTCAATGTTTTATCCAACTCCTCACGTATCTCCTTTTGCCCAGTATTATTTTCAAGACGTGAGCGCATCATTTCATCTTTCAACTGAGCCTCAAGGCGTTCTATACCAGACAAATCAACCTTAACTTCATCTTTCTTTTTAAAAACAACAACTATCAATAAGCTTATTATTAAAATACTTTGAATTATTAATATTATTGTTACCATGTTTATTAATAGATTATAGATAAAAATTATAAATCCTGACTATGTGTTACGTTATCGATATGGGAAGACAAACCTGTTTCATTTTCCAAAGTATACTTACCTTCAAGTGCTAAAGTATTCATGTTCAGTCGATCTATAAATATTTTTCTTATACCCTCTGTATCTGCTGTGTTTTTAGAAAATGCTTCTAAAACAGGATCTTGCAGAGCACGAGAATACGAATATGTTATAGGAAATTTATAGGGTCCATGCTGCATTATCTTTGAAAGATTTAATGATGCTTCTGTTGGAGTCTGTCCACCTGACAAAAACACTACACCTCCAATATTTTCAGGTACAGTAGATAAAAGTATATGTGATGTATCATTTGCTATATCATCTGAGCCAGCTTTTACCAATGATTGTTTACCAGACAAAGTCATAGCTGTTTTCAGAATCACGTTTTTAATATCAACTCTGTATAAAGCAAGGTCTCCAAAAAGGTGTGTTAGTACAAATGACATCTTTTCACGACACTCATCGAGAGTGTGATCTCCGTCATACATAACTTCAGGCTCTATTATAGGAACAACTCCTGCCCCTTGTGCCAATGCTGCATATATAGCGAGGTTTCTTGAGTTCAACTCTATAATCTCGTCAGTCGATGTTTTCACATCAACCACCATGCGCCATTTACAAAAACGTGCTCCAAGTGTAAAATATTCTTCAAATCTTTTTCTCAATCCATCTATTCCCATAGTTACTTTTTCTCCAGGAAAATTTGGAAAATCAGCAAGACCTTCATCTACTTTTATACCAGGAATGATATTATTTTCTTCACAGTACTGAGCAAAAGTTTTACCAGCCTCTATCTTTTGTCTAAAAGTCTCGTCATGAAATATAACACCACTGATATAGTTGTGCAGTTCAGGTGTTGCTATCAGAGTTTTTCTAAAGGCCAATCTATTTTCAATAGTTTGAGGAATGTTCAAAGCCTCAAACCTTTTGTTTATAGACATCACCGACTCATCGGCAGCCAATATTCCTTTGTCTGTTGCAAATAATTTTTGTATAGTGTTTTGTAATATTTCTGATTTCATGTGGTTATTATGTCATATTTTAGATTTTTTTAATATTGTTTTATTGGGTTTTTGTGGGTTTTGTAAGATTTTAGGTATTGCTTGACTTTTAAATTGTTTTGGTGTATAATTAAGTAGTAAGCAATATGAAAACAAATCAAATTCTGTCAGTCGTTCTGGGGCTTTTTTCAGCACTGTCTTTAACTTCTTGCGTAGTAGATGTACCGGTCGGTGGTGGATATCATGGACCAATATATCAACAAACAAGTGGTTATGGATACCCTCCTAGTTACAGGTCGCAGTATGGGGGACAATATCACCCTCAACATTATGTAACTCCACCAAATAACTACGGTGATGCAGCGAGTAGTAGAGTAGGAGGTTTTCCACCTTTAGGTGGATATGACCCAAATTACAAATATGGAATGGGAGGTTATCGTCACTGATAACAAACATTCGATTCAAAAGACCGGACTCGCGCAAGCGGGCCCGGTCTCATTTTTTATATTATTTTTGTCTTTTTTTATTTCCTAACTTGAGTAAAAAAAGAGCTGTCATTTCTTGGACAGCGGCTTTTTTACGAAAGTTATACCTTCAAATACTTCTTAATCGCCAAGAAGGACGATATGGCACCAAGTGCTGAACCTGCAACAACTAGTACTAGCATTATGTACAATAGATTTGATTGATAATAGTTAAATAGGTTTATACCCGTACCCAACTTCTCTGTCCAATTTCCCGCATAATGGGTTATAGGCAAAAGTATAATAGTCGTCACAATAGCTGAAACGATGCCGTAAAGTACACCCACAGTAACAAAAGGAGCACGTATATATGTCTCACTAGCACCCACTAGACGCATAACAGAAACCTCTTCACGGAATATATAGATAGCAAGTCTGATTGTGTTAAATGTTATAAGTATAGAAACTATAGCAAAGAATATAGCAATCAAAACACCAAGTTTATTTGATGCGTTTATTATCCTGTTTAATGACGCAATGGCTTGTTGATTTTTCTCTGTATAGTTAATCTTATCGATAATATCATTGGCTGACATTGCAGATTCTTTTTGTTTTAAGAAAGTCACTATAGCATCGTATTTATTGGGATCTTTGGCTTTAACATTGATGCTCGCTGGTAGTGGATTGTCACCTATTTCAGTCAAAGCTTGTATAGTAGCTTCTTCGTCTTTATGCCTTTCTCTAAAATTTGCATATGCTTGTTCACTAGATATATATTTTACATCTAATATGTCGGAGTTTTTCTTAACGTCATTTGCAAATACTAGTATAGCCTCTTCTGAAGCACCTTTTGTAAAATAAATATCTATATCAACTTTATTTTTAATTGTTTCAAGTGTTGAAGATAAAACAACACCAGAAAATAAAACCATAGTAATAACAGTAAGTGTAACGGTCAATATCAGTACCGAAGCTAATGAAACTGATCCATTACGCCAAAAACTTATAGCCCCTGATTTTATTGTTCTTTTTAATTTTGTTATTATCATTATTTTTATTTTATTTTGATGGGATTATTTATTTAAAACTTTTTAAATTTACTTGTATTTATATTATAAAATATATTTTCCATCTGGACTATCCATGGCAACGCGACCATCTTTTATAGTGATTACACGACGTCCTACATTATCTATAACACCCACGTTGTGAGTTGTAAGAAGTATTGTAGTACCAAGATCATTCACTTTTTTTAATAACTGTATAATTTCATAAGTGTTTACAGGATCTAGGTTTCCTGTAGGCTCATCTGCAATAATCATCTCTGGCTGATTTACAATAGCGCGCGCGATAGCAACTCTTTGTTTTTCACCGCCTGACAATTCATCTGGAAAACTGTGCATCTTATGTTTAAGTCCAACAAGGTCAAGTGCATGTGGTACGTCGTTTATAATAGCTTCATCATCCATACCAGCCGCCTCCATAGCAAAGGCTACGTTTTCATAAGCTGTTTTATCTGGCAATAATCTAAAGTCTTGAAACACAGTTCCTACACGACGACGATATTGATTAATGTGACTTCTCTTCAATTGATGTATATCAACATTCTCAAAAGTCACCGTTCCTTCTGTTGGTTTTTCTTCTGCGAGTATAAGTTTCAAAAGTGTAGTTTTACCGGCACCTGAATGTCCCACAATAGAAACAAACTCTTTTGGTTTGATATGTATATTTATATTTTTTACTGCAGTGTCGCCTGTATGATAAAGTTTTGTTACATCATTAAATTTAAGCATATACTCTATTATACAATAATATTAAGAATTATGTTCAGTGTTTATATTTATAATTAATAAAAACTATCTTTTAATATTATTTAAGTCTATACCTGAATCACTTATAAGTTTTCCTAGATGATTTTTATGACCTTTCATCACATGCATAGTTGCCTCCATCTGACCTTTACCTTTTTTAATCTCAGATTGTATCTCATCACCTATACGTTTAAAAAACTCAGGATCTCTGTTTATAAGAGCCATGATTTTTTCTTGCTCCGCTGGCGGAACATCTTTAAGTTGTTTTTTTAATAATTGTTTTGTTAGAAATTCTTTAAAAAATGCCATACCTTTATGGTAGCAAAATAGTCTTCAACTCCGCAACTATACGGTCATACAATTGTAATGATATAATTGCATTTTCAAAATCTTTGTCTTTTAGGTATTTGTCAGATATCTCAATAGTTTTTTTGGCACTATCTATCATATCTGTTGTTGAAGCGTTTACTTCAAAATCTAGAATGTCTTTATTTGCCAAAACTAGTCTTTCAGTAAGATCAGCTTCAGTGGTTGTAGATATATTGTTTGATTCTTTTTTCTCAATGTCCACTCGTAAATCAATAGCCTCAAACACTTCCGCTTTTACACTTGTTGATACTTTATATAACTCGTCAGCCTTAAGAGCTGCTTCAAGGTCTAAGGCTACGTTTTTAGCTTCTGATATCTTGTTTTCACTAACTAGAGCAGCCACTTGATTCCTTATCTCTTTTGAACGAGATGATAGTTGATCAGCCAATATACCAGTTTTAACAGGTTGATCTAAAAGAGCTAAAGCTTTTATCTCTTTTATATCTTGTTTGTTTTTAGATAAGTTGGACTTTATAGCATTATCTCTCTTAAGGTCAGATAAAGATGTTTTTATATCATCAATGTTTGATATAGCCACTTTTGATTTATCACTAAATAGACCAGCTGCTTGTGTACCAATAACAGCTATAAGCAATACAGGGATAGAATATCTCAAGTATTGAGTTAAATATGTCTTATATGTGTAAAATGGAGATTTTACAGCTTGTTTTATAACCTTCATTTCCGCTCTTTCAAAAACAGATGCCAACATATTTTCTTTTTCAGAGTATGACAAATTAACAGACTCATTTGATGTAAATGATTTTAGAATGTTTTCTATTCTTTTGTCGTTAATAATTTTTGTCATATCTTTGTTTTAATTTTTCTAATATACGATGAACTTTTACAGCTATAGTGTTTTCTTTCTGTCCTGTGATTTCTGATATATCTGTAAGAGATAATCCTTCGATAAATCTCATGTAGATAAGTTCTTGAGAATCTGTGTCTAAACCCTTGATCGATTTAAGAACAGCTTTGTAATCAATATCCAGACTTGTGGCGTGTGACACATCCTCATCTGATGAATACTCAAACCCATTGTCTAACAACTCATCAAGGGACTGAGTTTGCTTCTTTCTATAATGATCGATGATAGTGTTTCTGATAGTTTTAAAAAGGTAGGCTTTGTGATTGAAATCAACCTCATCTTCCCTCTCAATACTGTCTTCCAAATATCTAAAATATTTGAAGAATACATCTTGTACTATATCTATAGCTTTTTCTTTGTCACTTACCCTAAAGAAAGTAAAGCGATAAAGTTGGTCTATATGTTCATTGTATATATTTTCAAAGTAACTGTTGAACTCTGTTTTTGAAAGAGATTTTATAGCAGTATTTGTGTTTAGCATAGTATCTTCTTTCATAATATTAAACGTATGAGTTGACATGATATTACAAAATTAACGTGATAAATAAGTAATAAATGACAATACAACAACCAATATAGTTACGAAGCCAGTTATGAGTTTTAAAGACGTTTTATCTATCATATTGTGTATACCATTATAACACAAAAACCACCCGGGTGGGTGGTTTTTGTTGAGTCTAGTTTTAAACTAGCTTGTTTTCATCAAATATATCGATTGGGATTATTTGTTGAATACAGCTGAGTTATCACTATCAAATGGCTCGAATCCACCTGGTAGAGTAAACAATGGACCTGCTGTTGAAGTTGCATAACTTACACTTTGTACAAAAGCTTTTAGGTTTGTTGTAGCAGCGATTGTAGATGATGCAAATGTAGCAGAAATTGTTACAGCTTTTGTTGCACCGTCAGCAAATATTGCTAGACCTGATTCATTTGGTGCAACGCTTACTGATGTTGTAGCAACTATAGCATTAGTTGAAGCATTTTTAAGACCGATAACTGCTGTTGTTGAAGCTACTGCAATAGATGAACCTCTAGCTGTTAAGTTAAGTCTTATATCAGCTGTAGCTGAAACTCCAACTCCGTTTTGATTACTTGTTACAGAAACTGTAGATGAAGTTTTTGTAAACTCTGGTACAGTTGTAGCAAAGAAGTGGAATGGACCTGCAACTGTTGCTGATGCTGTTGCTGATGCTCCATCAGCTTTTTCAAATACAACTGAAGTTATACTTGTTTTAACCAAAGTTCCATTAACTGTTGTTGAAGGCATATCAGCTTTTACTGTAAATGTTACAGTCTGATCTTCGTTTACTGTTACATTTGAGTTTTCAATGTCGAATGACACAACACCTGTTCCTGCAGTAACTGTTCTAGAATCTAGAAGAGTTGAACCTTGGTATAGGTATAGGTTTGAAGGCATTGTTCCTCCTGTTGATGTAGCAGCTGTTACATTAACAGTTCTGATTTTTGAAGGACCTGATTCTGATTTTATAGCAAATGTTGATGTAAGAACTTTTTCAGCACCGTTTGAATTTGGATTAATTCTGTAATTCAATGCGTATACTGTTGTAGCATCTGAGTTTAGTAATACTGATGAGTTACCTGGTTTTTTGAATATATGTGTTCTATTTCCTACTGTTGAACTGTTGTATGTACTTATACCTCTACCGTCTACAACTCTTGCTCCGTTAGAAGCAACATCTATAGATACAGTTCTGTTTGTATCAATTGAGTTTGTGTTAAAAGTTACTGTAAATGTTTTTATAGTATCTTTAGAAACTTTAGTTGATAGACCTGAGATTTGTACGTAATAGTTGTTTGTTCCTGTGTATCTTGAGAAAGTAGATGAGTTAACAGGGATTGTTGCCAATACTGTTGAACCATCTTTAACTGAGACACTGTTTATAAGTGTAGCAGGGTTTTCACTTCCTGATGTTCCTGTTACAGCAACATCTAGAGTCAATCTTTCAAATGAAACGTCTGCATTTTTAGCTTTAATTTCTATGCCATATACAGCAACATTGTTACTTACTTGTACGTTTGTATTGTTTACTGGTTGTGGTGAAAGTCTGTATTCAGCAAATCCCTCTTGTCCGTTCAATACAACTGGTGTTGTTGTAGTTGTTCCAGGAGTAGTTCCAACTGTCTTGTTCATTTTATCTCTTGTCATTGGACCAACGAATCCTGTTGAAGGGATCATGTTAGCAGTTTGATAAGTTTTAACTGCAGCTAAAGTCATGTTACCGAAGTAACCTGTAGCTGGAGATATACCAAGAGCAGTTTGTAGGGCTGTAACGTCAGCACCTCTCATTCCTTTCTTTAGGTTTTTTGTAAATTGATATCCTTCAGCTGAAGCACTTACAGTAACTGCAAGAGCAAGAGCAAGGATAGCTGTTTTAAATGTTGTTTTCATAATAATTTGATTTAAAAGAAATATGCTTTAAATGTCTGGTTAAATAATAATTGATAATTGTCAGACGCATATTCCTCGGGCTAAATCTTTGTGAACCCGTCTTGAGTATCATATACAGTAGATAATCAAAACGGACTACCAAGAAATAACCTGTACCTATACAAACGTATGTACCCTATCAATATTACAGTTTTACTGACTATGGGTCAAAACCTTTATATGTCCTATAGTATACACATATAGGACATTATTTCAATGAGTACTTGCTCCAACGTCTTTCACCTGTCTTTTTAAGGGTTCCTGAGAGAACTAGCGATGTTAGCTCTCTTTGTATAGTCTTTGAGCTACAACCCTTGATAGAGTCTATAAACTCGTTAATAGTGACCGCCCCACGGGCTTTAACTATCTCTAATATCCTCTTTCTCCTGGACCCTATGTCCATAGATATGTTGTTTATAGTCTTTATGTTTTGAGTGTTGTTGTTAATAGTGATGTTCGGAACCTTCTTTTCCACTTTTTCTTCAACAACAATTTCTACTTTATCTTTATCTTCTATAACTAAAATCTCAGATGTAACTTTTTTAACCGTATCATCAAGATTTAAAACCTTGTCTATAGCAACTTCCTTTTTCTCATCAATGTTGTTCAGATCACTCAATTGACTATCTATAACTCTGATCAATAAATCTGCATTCATAGTTGTTATCAAATCCATATCCCTAGACAACTTTATAAGTGAATTTAATTTTAAAAGACTACTCATCTTATCTTCATTTTCAATAATATCTACAGCAACTCTTCTTAGAGACATCTTCAAAGGCTCAACTTCAGAAAACAAATCGGTCACCAAATAGACCGCCTTCGAAATAGCTTCAACTTGAACCTGTCTTTTAATAACCAAACTTAGTTTTTTGTTATCATTTATTGTGTCCATTAACTTGCAGTATATATAAGACAAGTAAAAATGCAAGAGGAAAATCTAACTCATGATAAAATAGACAATATGTCTAAAAAGAACACAAGAAAATACACAAAAAGAAACACAAAAGATGATGTCCCTGAGAAGGTTAATAGTATTAGTGCAAAAGGGGTATTTGACACTATAAGACAAACAATCACACCCAACAATACATATGTAAAAAACACAGTACTCTCACTTGTCTTTTTTGTATTATTTCTTTTTTTAGCATTGTCAGCGATAGGTGTTGGTGGAAGTTTTGGTAACATGACATATAACGGATTTACCTATCTACTTGGTTATGGATATTATCTACTTCCTTTACTCTTTTTAACTCAATCATATTTTTATATAACAAACAGAGAGAGCACTTCTTTTGCCAAAACCAAGATAGTTTTCTCTCTTCTATTGATACTGTCTATATTGGGTATATTGGAACTGTCTCTTACGAATGCAGGTGGTGTTTTAGGAAGTGTTATTTCTATACCTATATTGAACCTATTTGATACAGTTCTAAGTTATATATTTCTAATAGCTGTAACTTTTATATCACTGATAATACTGTTTGAATATTCTTTCAAAAACCCTACTAAAAATATTGACGTAAATGTAGAAGAAGATGACGGTGAAATAAAGATAAAAGAAATAAAGGACAAGGAAATGAATATAGTAGGTGTTCCAAAAGAGATTGAAAATATAAAAGACAATAGAAAGGACATAGTAAAAGACAGTAGAAAACCTAGTGAAATACAGGATGATAAAGAAATGTCCAATATAAATGATAGTCTAATAGCTTCAACAACAATGACTTTAACAGGTAGACCGTATACACCCCCTCCACTATCATTACTTGAGCGCGATAAAGGTAAACCTGAGGTTGGTGACATAAAAGCAAATGCGAATATTATAAAGAGAACACTTCAAAACTTTGGTGTTCAAGTGGAAATGGATGAGATATCGGTTGGACCATCTATAACCAGATACGCTCTAAAGCCTGCTGAAGGTGTAAAACTATCAAAGATACTTGGGCTTCAAAACAACTTGTCCCTTGCCCTAGCAGCCCATCCTATACGTATAGAGGCACCTATTCCTGGTAAATCACTCGTTGGTATAGAAGTTCCAAACTCTACGAAAACTATGGTTGGTTTAGGATCTTTACTTTCACAGCCTGAGTATCAAAATTCTCCTGACCCATTGCTGATAGCGCTTGGTAAAGGTGTATCAGGTAAGATGTATTATGAAAACTTGGCTAAGATGCCTCATGCGCTTATTGCTGGTACAACCGGTTCTGGAAAATCTGTAATGATACATAACGTAGTGACTTCTCTATTGTACAAAAACTCACCTGAAAATCTACGTTTTATTTTCATCGACCCAAAGAGAGTTGAGTTAACTCTATATAATAAAATTCCCCATCTACTTACACCTGTTATAACTGATCCAAAGAAAGCCATATTTGCACTTAAATGGGCAGGAAAAGAAATGGCCAGAAGATATGACATACTTGAAAAATATGCAGTACAAAACATAGATTCATATCATAAAAACATATTGGCTCCAGCTGTTGAAATTTTCAAAAAAGAAGCTAAAAAAGATGAGAAAATGAGTCTTGATGCAATGCCATATATAGTGATAATTATCGATGAGTTGGCTGATATCATGCAAGCATATCCTCGTGAACTTGAGGCTGGTATAGTGCGTCTAGCGCAGATGTCTCGTGCAGTTGGAATACATCTTATACTCTCAACACAAAGACCATCTGTTAACGTTATAACAGGTCTTATCAAGGCAAATATACCAACACGTCTTGCTCTTCAAGTTGCATCTCAGATAGACTCAAGAACTATACTTGATTCTCGTGGAGCTGAAGAATTACTTGGATCTGGAGATATGCTCTTTTTAACAGGACGTATGTCTAGTGCTCAGCGTGTACAGTCCCCTAACATAACCGAAGCTGAGACTAAAAAAGTTGTAAAATACTTGATTGATAACACTGACTATATACCTGAAACTATACAACTTGGACCCCAGGATCAAGAGCCGAGTTCTGGTACAAATGCAATCTTTTCATCGAGCTTCAATACAGGAGGTATGGAAGATGATGATATAGAAGATGATGATGCGTATGAAGACGCTAAAGCTGCAGTTATAGAGATAAACAAAGCTTCTACCTCATATCTACAAAGAAAGCTTCGTGTAGGTTATTCTCGTGCTGCTCGTCTTATGGACCTGTTGGAAAAAAGAGGTGTTATTGGACCTGCTGATGGTGCAAGACCAAGAGAAATACTTCTAAAAAGCAATACCGGAGGTGTTCAAAGTGAGGATGGTGTTGTAGTTGTTGACGAAAATTCTTTAGAAGTTTCAGATAACTCTGATAGGCAAAGCTAAAACGTGATATAATTAATTTATCAAATCTTTCATAAAACTTTAACTATAATATTATAATATGACACTTGGATATACAGATGGTAAAACCAAAATAAAAATATTTTTATTGACATTTGGATTGTTAAGTATATCGGCTTTTACAGTGTTTGAGCTAAGAAAAGTTATAGGTGGACCAAAACTGACTTTAGAATGTAATTGTGATTATATTCAGAGCGATAAAAATACATATAAACTATCTGGTAATACAAAAAATGTATCTGAAATAATCATTGGTGATAGAAAGATATATATAGACATTAAAGGTGGTTTTCAAGAAAACATACTTCTCTACCCTGGTATAAATCTTATAACAATAAAATCTTTAGACAAATTTGGTAAAGAAGTCAAGAAAGAAGTTAGTATATACTATAGTGGTAAGCTAACATTTATGAAATAATTATAAATCTTAAAATAATAAATTAATACAATACATATTAAACATGGCAAAATTTTCAAAAAAACAAAAACCGGGTCAAAAATCAAATGAAGAGGAAGATGAATTATTAGAGGGTGAAGAAACTGAAGAAGATACGGACGAGGATGAAAAAGATTCTAAGTCAAAAAAAGCAAAAAAAGGATCAAAAGATAATGACTCTTCTATACTTGATACTATAGCTGAGATAAAAAGTCGTTTCGGTGAAGAATCCATTATGAAGCTTGGTGAGAAACCAAGATTGAACGTTGATGTTGTTTCTACTGGTTCTATAGGACTAGATGCCGCACTTGGTGTTGGTGGTTTACCTAAAGGGCGTATAGTAGAGATATTTGGTCCTGAATCATCTGGTAAAACTACACTGGCCTTGCATGTTATTGCCGAATCTCAAAAGAAAGGTGGGGTATGTGCATATATAGACGCAGAACACGCTATGGACCCAGACTATGCAGGTAAACTTGGTGTAAACATAAACAATCTACTTATCTCACAGCCCGATGCTGGAGAGCAGGCTTTGGAGATAACAGAGAGTCTTGTTCGTAGTGGTAAGATAGATGTTATAGTTATAGACTCTGTGGCAGCCTTAACACCCAAAGACGAGATTGAGGGTGATATGGGAGCACATCATGTTGGTAAACAAGCCAGACTGATGTCACAGGCTTTAAGAAAGCTTACAGCAATCACAGCGAAAAGTGGAACTATAGTTATCTTTATAAACCAGATTCGTATGCAGATAGGTGTGATGTTTGGTAATCCAGAAACTACTCCAGGTGGAAAAGCTTTGAAGTTTTATACATCTGTAAGACTAGATATACGTCGTATCGCCCAGATCAAGAAAGGCGAAGATATCATGGGCGGTCGCGTGCGTGTAAAAGTTGTAAAAAATAAAGTCGCTGCCCCATTCAAACAAACAGAGTTCGATCTTATGTATAACGAAGGTATATCACTTGAAGGCGAAATGATTGCGCTTGGTGAGAAGATGAAACTCATTACAAAAAGTGGATCATCATATAGTTATGGAGACATCAAACTTGGTCGTGGATATGATGCAACAAGACAATTTTTGAAAGAAAAAGAAAACAAAGAGATAAAAACTAAGATATTGAAAGAGATTAAGGATCAGCTAAAAGAGTAAGGCTCAATAAACAAAATAGTCCTCCAGGAAATGAGGACTATTTTTTTATTTCACCTTAAGGGACCTACTTTAGAGTGTGTTGATTTATCCAGGTTGAGTTTGTAATAATCTAAATAGTCACCTCTTCTAAGGTGAAAACAAAAAATACAGTAAGCTTTCCTTGCTTACTGTATTTTTTGTTTGAGCCGTCTAGCCTAAGTTGATATATGGAGTTAAAGCCATAAATCTTGATCTTTTGATAGCTAAGCCAAGTTTTCTTTGATGTTGAGCTGTAACACCAGATCTCTTTCGTCCTATAATTCTACCGTATTTATTAACAAATTTGTTTAATAAATCAGTATCTTTATAGTCTATATTTTTGATATTATGCTCTGTGAAATAACACTTTTTTGACATGTTTTTAATTTAATTTTTATTACTATTAATGATAACTTTCTTTATGACTCTAACTTTAAGACTAAAAAGGTATATCTTCTGGATTTATATCTTCATCTGGGTATTGTACTTCACCTGAGTCAGGTGTTGATTGATCCGCACCGTCATTGTTTTGAGACGGACTACTTGATGGTGTGTAAGGAGCATTTGACTGTCCTGTACCATTTTTCAAGCTTGGACCAAACTGGAAAGTGTCTAATACAACTTCTGTTCTATAGTTTTTCTTTCCATCAGTTCCATCCCATGATCTGGTTTGGATTCTACCTTCTAAGTATATAGGGTTACCCTTTTTTACATATTGGTGGATAATCTCAGCAGTTTTACCAAAAGCAACGACATTGTGATATTCCACAACATCTTTTTTAGCTCCTGATGCATCCTTTACTGATCTGTTTGTAGCCACAGAAAATGAATTGACATGTATACCTGATGGTAGCGATTTAAGCTCAGGATCTTTAGTTAAATTTCCATATAATATTACCTTGTTTATGTACATAATGTTTATTTTTTGTTTTAGTTTATAATTGTATGTTTTCGAGCTATTGAGTTAACAAATCGCCGCACTTACATACCAATAAAGCTATGAGAAATATCTATTTCTCATCAGTATCTGAAACAGTTTCTTCAACAGCATCTACTACAACTTCTTCAGTTGCAACAGCTGTGTCAATAACATCAACTTCCTTTGAGTTAACTTCGTCATCGTAGTTAGGTAAAATATCTTTAGCTACAAGTGTATTTTCTCTTACTGTTTTTACAATAAGATATCTTAGTGTATCTTCAAGCTCTTTTACGAACTTTTCAAATACAGCTAATTTACTTGAATCTAATTCAAATTTAACCCAGCCAAAATACGCAGTTTCATACCATTTCTTTTGTGCTTTTAATGTTTTTGGAATCTCATAAGCAAGATTAAACATTCGAGGTATAGACTCAGAGATAATCTCTCCATCTAATTTTTCTATGTTTGACTTGATTTTTGAAAATTCTATTTGAACATCAGCCTCAGAAAGGGACGGAAGGAGATGAATTCCTAATTCATATACCTTGAAGCCTTCTTTTGTGCTTTCTATATTTTCAGTCATGGAGAACACTTTATCATACTACTGAGAATAATGCCAGTTCATGCTGTATTTATGGTGTTTTTACCTTAACCAGTGTTTTTTAGCATTGTTATATATTATATCTATCACCTCATTTATATCTATATCCTTTATCTCGGCTATCTTTTTATATATTTCCATAACATGATTCGGGTTGTTCTTTTGACCGCGAAAAGGTTTTGGCGCAACATATGGACTATCTGTTTCAGCAAACATAAGCTCTATTGGCACAAAATTGACCAATTCTCTATATGAATCTACAAAAGTTATAACTCCTGTAAAAGATATACTGAAGCCCAAATCCAAAAACGCTTTAGCCTCTTCTATAGTACCTGCAAAAAAATGTACATTACCTTTATATTCTTTCACAACACCGCTAAAGTTCTCATAAAGAATTTCTAAAGTTTCGCTGTAGGAATTCCGAATATGTAACATGAGAGGATAGTCATATTTTATAGAGGTTTTTATCTGGTCGATAAAGATTTTTTTCTGAAAATCTTTGATTTCGTCGAGATTTTTTTCAGATTTTTCAGGCGATGATAAATTTTTACCAGTATTATCATTTTCCAAAATTCTAAAATAATCTAGACCACATTCCCCTATACCACATATATCATTCGCTAAGTCTTTATCATTTATCAAGGTCTCTGTGTCATAAATACCTTCTGGATATAACGGATGCAAGCCTATAGTAGACCATAAAAGTCCGGGGTTTTTCTGTGCCAGTAAAACACCTTCTCGAGAACTTTTCTCATCTACCCCTACATTTATAGCTATGACATTATTTTTTTTCATCTCCGTAAGGATATTTTCACGATCGATATCAAAATCAGAAAACTGTAAATGAGAATGTAAATCTACGAATGGATTTTTTGTTGTTATTTCTGGGTTTTCGGTCATTATGATTTATATTTATATTTAGTTTATTTCCATTTCAACTTTTGGAAATAATGGTTTTTCAGGCATTTCTCTATCTTGTATATGTTTAATAATAGTAGGTACTGTTTTCGGTAAAATAGGTTCGATAAAAAGTATTATTGTGTAGAACCTAAGCAAAAGATTCTCTACAATTTTTCTAGCCTCATCAGGATTTATTTTAAATAATTTGAAAGGCTCTTTTGTTTGTATATCGGCATCAATTGCTGATAATTCTTTCCATAAATAATTTGTATAGGAGTTTATATCAAAATCTATCAAAGTTTTGTTCAGATTTTCATCAAGTCTTTTATAAAGATCAGTATTTTCTATACTGTCAAAATTAACAGAAACATCATAAGATATCATCATTTTTATAAGTCTATTTGTCAGATTTCCAAGTCCATTTGAAAGATATCCGTTATAATTTGACACTATCAAATCTTCTGTAATCTCACCATCGTCAAATATAGGAATATTATTTGCGAAATAAAAACGTAAACCCTCAACACCAATTTTATTTATCATATCGACCGGACTGATTACATTTCCAATAGTTTTACTCATCTTTCGACCACCTGATTGCATAAGACCATGTACGATTATATTTTTTGGTAATGGAATATCTGCTGCTAAAAGCATAGCTGGCCATATAAATGCATGAAATTTTAATATATCCTTACCTATAACATGTACACTTTGAGAAAGATCATTGTTCCAAAACATATTATAAAGACTTTCTGACTGCTTCTCACCCTCTGATCCTCCATAACCTAAGGCTGATATATAATTAACCAAGGCATCTCCCCAAACATATATACCTTGAGTCTGGTCCCCTGGAACCGGTATTACATTTGCTTGACCTTTATTTGGTCTTGAAAAACTTATATCAAATAAATCATTCTCTATTATTTTTAAAGCTTCATTTTTTCTTGATTCAGGGAAAATTTTTATGGTATTATTTAAAAGAGATTCTTTTACTTTTTCCGCGTATTTTGTAAGTTTAAAAAAATAGTTTTTCTCTTTTATAAAATCTGGTTTTGTACCATGGTCTGGACATAATCCGTCAACCAAATCTTTTTCAGTTTTAAAACTTTCACAACCAACACAATAAAAACCTTCGTAAAAACCTTCGTATATGTCACCTTTTTCGACCAAATTATTCCATAACGCTATAACACCAGTATGATGCCTTTCTTTATTTGTAGTTCTTATGTATTGATCATAAGATATGTCTAATTTCTCAAAAAGTAGTATAACATTTTTAGCTTGGAGATCGAGATATTCTATAACATCTTGGCCCACCTCATCGGCTTTATTTTGTATCTTTAAACTATTTTCGTCAGCACCTGTTAAAAAATATGTTTGTTTACCTGCCAAACGTGCCATGCGAGCAAAAAAATCACAGATAGAAGTTGTATATGTATGTCCTATGTGTAGCTCACCGTTTGGATAGAAAATAGGTGTTGTTATGTAGAATTTTTCTTGATCTGATTGACTTTGCATTATCTCAATATATCACAAAAACTAAACAGTTTCCTCTTCTATCATGTTGTCTCTTCTTGCTCTATCATCCATAAACTCTACTATCAAAACCGATATAGGAATAGACAATATAATACCTATAAACCCAGCCAACTCTATACCTGCAATAAGTGAAATGATGACCAACATAGGAGGTACTCCGATAATCTTTTTCATTACCGCTGGATATATAACATGTGCTTCTATCTGATGTATGATAGTAAAAACTATAACAACTATAATCGCCGCAGCAAAACCTCCACTTATAAAAGTAAGTAGGAATGCTACTATAGTCGAAACGAAAGTACCTATTACCGGTATGAACTCCATAAAACCAGCTATCAAAGCTATAAGTAATATATTTTGTATTTTAACACCTAAAAATATATTTAAAACGGAGAGACTGACTAAGACGATAAGAAATACTATACCCATAAGAACAAGTTGGCCTTGCATCCATAAACCTATTTTTTTCTGTACCCTGTCCCAAAGATCTGTTATGTATTTTTCATATTCTTTTGGTGAAATAAGTTTCAAAAACTTACCTACCCCCCTTTCTTCTATTGACATATATATTGACAATACCAGTATCAAAATAAAAGTAACAATACTGTCAAAGAATCTGCTAAAAGTATCAAAAACACCACCTGCAAAATCTGACAGCGATGAAATAATCAAAGTTGTTAAATCTTCTATTGAAATAGTTTGAGGTATTTCTGGAAATATATTTTTAGCTGTTTTATATAATCCTTTTTGTATAGGATTTAATAAGTCTGAGGTTTTAACTGTTTCTGGTAAAGAGTTTAAAGCAGTTAGCGATTCTTTTAATAATGGAGGTAATGCGAAAAATATAAAAGATACAAATATAGCAACTAGTAACATATAAGAAGTTAAAACGGAAAACCCTCTGTTCATACCTCGTTTTTTAAAGAAAAGTACCATCGGTTCTATAAAAGAGGCTACTATGACAGCGACCAATATAGACACTATGAGTGATTTTAATTGTATCAATGCAAGAAAAGCCAATATACCTATAGTTATTTTAAAAATATCTTTGGCTGTTATCCTCATAACTGTATTGTATGTTTTTTTATGAGGTTGTGCAATGGTATTTTAGTTTCTTTTATTGACTACTTAAATATATTTTCCAAATCTTCAATCTTCACCACCTCCTGCTTTCCTCTATCTCTATCTCTCAAAGTCACAGTACCTTTCTCAAGACTATCAAAATCAACAGTTAAACAAATAGGTGTTCCTATTTCATCTTGTCTTCTATATCTCTTTCCTATACTTTGTGTCTCATCATATACAATCTTTGATTTTGCTATACCATTTTTTGTTGCGATGTTTTTAACCATTTCAAAAACCTCTTTTGCTTTATTTACTAACTCTTCTTTATTTTTCACTAATGGCAATACAGCAATTCTATATGGGGCAATATTTTTATGTAATCTCAAAACGATTCTTTCTTCTTCACCCATATCATCCGTGGCATATGCAGTAGACAATATGGCTAATATAGTTCTATCTAGTCCAAATGATGGCTCTATACAATGTGGTATAAACCTTTCTTTTGTTTCTTCGTCAAAATATGACAAATCAACTTTTGAGCCCTCACTGTGCGCTTTTAAATCAAAGTCAGTTCTATTTGCAAGACCAAATAATTCTTTTCTTCCTATTGGAAAATCATATTCAAAATCTATAGTTCTTGATGAATAATGAGCTCTATCTTCATCCCCTATCTCTAATTCGTGCAACTTTTCTTTGTCAAGACCAATGTCAAGTATAAATTCTTTTATTTCTTTTTGAAAGTGTGAGAAGGCCTCGTCTGCTCTTTGTGGATGAGTAAAATACTCTATCTCCATTTGCTCAAATTCTCTTACCCGAAAGACAAAATCACGGGGTGCGATCTCATTTCTGAAAGCTTTACCAATCTGGGCCATACCGAAAGGAAGTTTTGGATGGAAAGTATCTTGTATATTTTTGAAATTTACAAACATACCCTGAGCGGTTTCAGGACGAAGGTACACAACATTGTCATCCGACTCTATGGCTCCGATATTTGTTTTGAACATCATGTTAAATTGCCTAACTTCACCAAAATCATTTCCGTCTATTGATTTTATTTTATTTTCCTTAATCATCGTATCCATATCAGCTAATGATTTTCCAGATACATTAAAACCAGCAGCTTCTAAAACATGATCTGCTCTATATCTTTTTTTAGTTTTTAAATCTTCAACTAGAGGATCGGCAAAACCACCAACGTGACCTGACGCAATCCAAACCTTTGGATTCATAAGTATAGCAGCGTCTACACCATAAATATCAGATCTATTATCAACAAATCTCTCCCACCAAAGTCTCTTCACTTGATCCTTAATCATAAGACCCAGAGGACCATAATCCCAAGTACCAGAAAGACCTCCGTATATATCGGAGCCTTGATATATAAAACCACGACGTTTGCACAGTGAAATAATATCTTCCAAGGTTGTTTCTTTAGCCATATAATGTATAGGTTAACATATTTTGATCGAAATATGAATTAGCATTATTTATAAAACTTTATGTATATTCAATTTTAATATAGACAGCACCTAAATCTCATTGAAAGCTGGATTTATCCGACAAATCACCGATTTTGGCAGTACAGCAGGATTTAAACCTGAACATGCTACGATATATTTTGTATTAACAAATAGTGGTCCAAAAGATTTAGAACCAGTACCTTTAATTATCTCCGAGGTATCACCTCCAGAGATTGTACAGTTAGCATCTTGGGGCATATTTTTAAGGTCCCAACCTACAATACATTTTCCACCTTTATCTAAAGAAATAAGAGGTTTTTTATTAAGAATAATTTCAGGAGGAGAAGTAATTTTAGTTTCATCAACATAACAATAAGTTGTAGCGGTTTGACCATCAGAATCTGTTAAAGATACTTCTATTTTATAAGCATCATTATTTTGTTTTGAAAAAGTTTTAACATAAGGAGATGATTTGGTTAATACAGTGCTACTTGCACCTTGTTTATAGGTTATATTACCAATAGCATTAAAAGGTCTTACTGAGAGCGTGTTTTTAGTAGATCCAATTTCAACGACACAAGAACCAAATAACTTACAGGATACATCATTGGTTGACGTAGAGTAAATATTGTTAGTCAAACATACTTTATCTCTTTCTTTGCAGACACACCCATCGTCTTCTACGTCACATGTTGTACTAGTTTGACTTGGAATCCATTTACTATCTAAAACACATTGACTAATATTTGTTGTACGAGCTTCACAATACTTCATTAAGTCATAATTACCACCAATATTATAAAAAATCTCTTCTTTTTTTGGTGACGTAGCTTTACAAACATCTAAAGAAAATTTTCCGACCTCAATTATTTTAACCTGTGCATGTTTATAGTCTGAAGACTTTCCTGAATAATAACTTGATAGATTAATAGTACAATCACCGTTATATTTCGCAACTAAATTATTTGTTTTTTTTGAATATGGTGTATCTCTTAATTCAAGAGGAGTACCTTTTTTAAATTCGAATATAGCATATCGTTTAGCAATCCAATCAGAACCTTCTTTATCAGCAATCAAATAAAATGAATCATTTGCTCCTAATCCACTTATGTTTGTACACACATCAACTGATGCTGAAACAGGACCAACCCAAGCTCTTGGGGATTCTATATTCAAAAATTTTCCACTTGATATATATCCTTCATATAATTCTTGACCAGAACAAACTATTCGATTAATTAAATTATCAGTTAAACTATAAAAAATACTAGAATTTACCCTTATTGACTTACACATGTCTGTACTTATCTTTCCGACCTCAATTATTTTAACCTGTGCATGTTTATAGTTTGAAGACTTTCCTGAATAATAACTTGATAGATTAATAGTACAATCACCGTTATATTTCGCAACTAAATTATTTGTTTTTTTTGAATATGGTGTATCTCTTAATTCAAGAGGAGTACCTTTTTTAAATTCGAATATAGCATATCGTTTAGCAATCCAATCAGAACCTTCTTTATCAGCAATCAAATAAAATGAATCATTTGCTCCTAATCCACTTATGTTTGTACACACATCAACTGATGCTGAAACAGGACCAACCCAAGCTCTTGGGGATTCTATATTTTTAACATTTCCTGTTGAAAAAAACTTAAACACTCTCGTATTTAAAGTGTTGGAAGTATCACAGGTATCAGAAGTTTGGCACAAATTGGTTAATATTTTACTATTAACACATGTATCACTAGGTTTTATACCACAATTATGAGAAGATGCTTTAACCTTATCCACAAAAAATGTTGTCGAAAACAACATTAATAATATTATCAAAGCTTTACTTTTTTTAAATTTTTTATTTAAAAATAGTAAAATTATCAATAATAAAACAATTAGAATACATAATGAAAATAAAGCTATTTCAAAAGTACTATATTTGGGTACATTATTTATATACTCAATTACCTTTGTTTTTGAAATTAAAATACTATTATTTGAATCAAGAACTTCAACTTTAAAGATTACTGGTAATTTGGAATCAATTGTTTTTAAAATATTTTCGTTTATATTAATCATTCCATATCCAGAAAAAATACGTTCTTCTTCTTTTATAAAAATTTCATTATCACCATTTAGAATGGTTATTCTAAATTTATTATTCTCTTCTTTACTTGTTTCGGGATTAAAATTACTATACATAATATTTCCAAACAATTCATTATTTTCTATATGAACATTTATACTATCCAAGTTATATCTAGTTGATGAAACTAAAAAATCTTGACTTAATGTGTATTTTTTAGAATTAAAATCAACTGCATCAATTTTTATAATATAGGAACCTTGCGGAAAAGTTACGGGTATATTTAAAACGTATTTATTATTAATTATAGATATATTTTTTTTATCTATTGTGGTATCCAGAATATCCATGAAAAAAACAACTTCATTTTTTTCATTTATTATATTTAAAATTAACAAATTAAATTCTTCATACTCTATTGTTCCATCAATATTTTTTATTTTAGTTAATTCAGTCGTTATCTTTAAGTCTGAATCTTTATTCAAATAAATTTTATTATCAGAATTTATAATAGATGAGTTTGTTATTATTTTAAAAACATCATCAGATTTTAAAATTATTTCATTTGCATTAACTGACACTGACATAAAGTAAAAAATAATTGAGGTAATTGCTATTATTTTTTTAATATAATTTTTAGAAATCATATCTTTATTATATACAATTTTTTCATATATGCTATTTCACCCTACCATCAATTTCAACATTTTTACCTACAGTCACAGCTGACGTAAGTGCATTATTTTTTAGCTGCATTCTCTCACCTGTAAAACTATCTGTCGCAGTTAATGCTGGACTCATTATTATTTGAGGTAATTTACCTTTTTGCGTTAGTGTAGGGGTAAAACCTATTTTAAAATAAAATTCTTTTATAGCTTTATCTATACCGACTCCTGATTCTATATCTCCAAGAGATATTGTTATTTCACGAGTTGATTGATTATACTTAATGGCTGCTGGTGTTATATTTGGACCGTAAACACCTTTCCAAGTAGCATTTGGGGGCAACTTAGCTGTAAACTCAACCCCTTTTATTGTATTGGCTGTATTGGATATATTTCCAATATATTTATACACTGTTTCTTTGTTTATCTCAGGAGAGTAAGTACCTTTGTCATATGCTAAGTTTGAACTAAACATTACATCTGTTTTTAGCCTTAATTGTTTTTTTGTACTAGCAACTATGTTTTCAGTTACCCTATTTTGACCCAATCTTTGTGCTTTAACGTTTATAGTTATATCCGACGTTGCACGTTTTAGTGTCTTGATAAGACTTTCATCGCTATTTATCGTAGCCAAATTGAAACTAAGTTCACGACTTTCTCCTGGCGGTATATTTGTCAAGCTTTGATTCAAGGATTTATCCCATAGAACAATATCTCTGTTAGAGTCGTAAAATCCATCATTAGAGTTTACACTTCGACGATCTATAAGAACACCTCCCAAAGAAACTTCTATAACTACATCAGTTATAGCATCTTTAAGGTTGTTTGTTATTACAAGATCTGATTTTAGAATCTGACCATAGCTTACAGGATTATTTTCTGTATTATTACCATCTATTAAAAGTTTTGTAACTACAAAAGGTTTTCGTATCTCTATTAGATTATCTTGTGTTGTTAAAACCGTTAACATTTGTTTTGTTTTAGCTTCCTCAACACCTAAAATAAATCTGAAGTTTTTATCTACATTTACTTCTCCTATAAATTTTCCTTTAAGTTTTATACCTGTTGATGACAAAGATTCAATACTATCAAAAGACCAAGTATTATTATCTGAATCTGGTTTTGGACTAGCTTCCAATAATCTGTAGCCAAAAGGATATTCAACTCTCAATTGT
Organism: Candidatus Nomurabacteria bacterium; assembly: GCA_943356525.1. GTDB lineage: Bacteria > Patescibacteriota > Minisyncoccia > Phycocordibacterales > CAIZLB01 > CAIZLB01. The sequence continues at coordinate 76,632 of CALRFG010000003.1, forward strand.
ATATTTTTTAAAGACTCTTCTGTGTTTGACTCAAGTTTTATATCAAAATTTAATTCTTGATTATTATTTATCTCTTTAACATTGTTTACGGTTATAGTTATCGGACTTCCTGCAATAAATACACCTATATCTTTATCTGTTTTAAATATAGTAGCTGAATCATTTATATTGAATTCATATGAATATCTGATATTTTTCTTAACACTCTGTTCGCCAAAAAAGACTACAGAGTTTTTCTGTCTAATTGTTTCGCCAGGTCTGATGGTACCTACTGTTATTCTCTCATTAGTTAAATCCTGAGTTCTGTCAGATGGAGATTTTGAGCCATCAGGATATTGAATAATTAAGTCTGAAAATATAAGATCTGTTGTATTATTATTTGTAATATCAACTATAAAATCACTTACCTCACCACTCTTTACAGAAACCGGTCCTGTAATCTTTATATCTATCTTACTTGTTGATATAGTATTAGTACCTTGAGAAAGACTTATATATGTGTAAAAAGCTGCACCTACAAAGAAAAAAAAGGTGAGCATGAATATAATAAAACCTAAGGTAAAATTATTTTTTTTACCTCTGCCTTTAAGATTTTGATCTTGCATATCTGCACTATCGCCTATTTTTATAGTTTTAATATCAGGGTGATAATCAGTCTGAAAATCAGGATTAGTATTATCAACTTTAGCTTTTGTTTCTAATGTCGGTTTTAAATTTGGATACAATGCCCTACCGCGACCCTCCAATTTAGCTTGAGCCAATTTTAATGCCATGTTTGTACGCTGTATACCACCCTCCAATTTGTTAATTCTTTCTTTTGTAAAGCTATCACCTTCAGCATTATTAAATTGCTTATTTAGAAAATCTGAAACCGATTCTTTATTTTCCCTTACTTCTGTAACTTTTTCTAAACCAGTATCTTTTATACCGTTGACATGTTGATCCCAAGAAGAAGCTACTTTTATATCATGCTTGCGTAAATTATTTAATTTTGAAGCATTATCAGACATAGACCTAGAATACAGTTTTTGCTTCAATGCTTCTATTTTTGTTCTATCATTATTATTTAAGCCGTTCATATAGTTATTATATGCTTATATAGAGCTTGGTGTAAAGATTAAAAGTCTATTTTATTATACAAATTATTTAAATTTATTTTTTCGGTATCAAACCAAGCGGATAAATCTTTCTTTTCTTTTTTTAATACCTCTTCGATTATGATTTTATCAACAAACCCTTGTAAACCCCTAATATAAACAATAAAAAAAGTATTTATCTTATTTAGCATATCTACTTTATCAATATCATTGCTTTTAACTATATAAATAATAAATTTACATAGGTGAATAATCATATCGTATATCTCGGTATTGATATTTTCAAAATAATCTCTTTCATCGTTGAAGAACAAACCTTCTGCCAATCTTAGAAACTGCACTATACTTTTTGATCCCGCAAAGGCAAACTTATGCTGCACATCAGTTAGTCTAAAAAACTCTTTACCTCTTACTACAGATATTTTATTAACCGAGAATGCTTTTATGTTTCCTTTGAGTTTAGAGCTCTCTTTTCTAAAACTTGTTGCTATGATATTGATAACTCCAAATTTATCAGAAAAGGCTTTTATTAAAGAGTCGTTTTCTTGAATATTTTTTATATCAAATATGATGCAATTTGTCTCATATATAGTATAAACCATTACTTTAAATTTTTGTTACAAATATTTCCTCTGATTCACTTTTAATTATGTCTAATTTGTCTGAGTTTACAGATGACTTTATCATATCTGTAAAAGCTATTATATTTTCTTTTGTTTTTAAGATTAGAGAAATTTTATCACTTGGCATTAAGTTAAGTTCTTTTCTTTTTGATTGTATTTCACGAATAATATCTCGAACAACACCTTCTTGTCGCAGATATTCTGAGATATTTGTATCGATTGATATCTCTATTCCTTCTATAACAGATTTAACATTCAACTCATCCTTTATAATTTCTATATAAATATTTTCCATTATCTCTTTTTTTACAGATATAGACTCTAAAGGTTGTCTTACTTTTATACCGGCTTTATTTCGTAAGGCCAAACCTTGCTCTATAACTTGGCGAGTTTGTGTCATTTTCTCAAGTACTAAAATATCTTTTATATCTCTACTCTCAGGCCAATCTTCTAGATGAACTGATTCTTTCATATCTTTTATATTTGCAAAATCTTTAGCAAAAAGATATATCTCTTCAGCCATAAATGGTGTAAACGGAGCGATAACTTTAGACAAAGTTATGAGAACTATCAACAAGTTTTTGGTTACAATTTCATCTTCAACCCCCTTGAAACGATCACGACAACGTCTCAAATACCATGTTGAAAGCTCGTCCACAAAATCAAGTATTGGTTTTGCAGCTCTGTCTATTTGATAAATATCTAGATTACTTGTTACCTCTTTTACAAGAGTGTTTAATTTTATCTCAATCCATGCATCAAGCTCATTTATATTTGAAAAATTATTATTAATATCTATATCAAGATTTTTAACTCCATACATTTCTAAGAACGAGATTGTATTTGAAATCTTATTGAAGAATTTATTATTTATTTCATTTAATAACTTTTGGGAAAATGCATATTCCTCCGCGCGAGTTACGGGAGATGAAAGTAAGAAATACCTTAGAGAATCTGCGCCAAATTCTTCAACCACAGGCATTAGTTCTGCATAATTTCCTAAACTCTTTGACATCTTTTTTCCATCTTCTGCCAAAACCATACCACTAACTATCACGTTTTTAAATGGAGCCTTATCAAATAATGCTACCGACATAAAAAGCATATAGTAAAACCAACCACGAGTTTGGTCTAAACTCTCTGCAACAAAGTCTACTGTTAAGTTTTTCACAAAATCTTTTTGTCCTGCATCATCAAAATCAAATGGATAATGAACTGATGAAAAAGGCATAGATCCTGCATCATACCAAACATCTAACACTTCAGGTAATCTTTTATAGACCTCCCCATTTACTTCGAATATCACTTCGTCAATATAAGGTCTGTGAAAATCAAGTTCAAAATCATCATTATGTGGAATGAAGGCAAAATCTATATTTAAATAAGAGGCTGGTTCTATTATTTCATAAACTTTATTTCCTTTTATGATTTCTTCAAGATTATCACCATTTGCAACATGTTGTAAATTGTAAACACAACCTTCATGTGTAATTATCAATATATTTTTATTTTTATACCTCTCATCTATTTCATAAAAAAACTTAGCTATACGTTTTTTTACATCAGCAAGGCTTTCTCCATTTGGAAATACTTTGATAAACTTTTCTGAATTATTTGCTGTAAACGCACTGTAACTCTTATCACTTTGTCCGTCTAAATCACCGTATTGTTGCTCTATTAACCTATCATCTATTTTTATCTCGATATCTTTTCCTGTTTTTTCTTTTATTATTTGTTTTACTATATCTGCTGTTTCCTGGTTACGGATTATAGGTGATGAGTAAATAATATCAGGAATATTATTTTCTGTTATCATTTTCTCTACAGAAACTTTAACATCTTCCTTACCCTTAGGGGTGATGTGATGACGAGATGAAAACTCTAAACCTGAACTCATAACTGATTCTATAAGATGCGTAGCTTCACCGTGACGCATTACTGTATATGTATTTCGTCTTGTTTTATTTTTTATATCATTAACACCTCCTAAGCAAACAATTTCTCCAGTATCTTGACCTTTCCATATAGGAAGTGGTGTCCCCCAATAACGACTACGTGATACTGCCCAGTCGCGATTATTTTCAAGCCATGAATGGAGTCTTTTATGTCCTATCTCATCTGGATACCAGTTTATACCGTTGTTCACTTCTATCATTCTATCTTTCACGGCTGTAGTTTTTATAAACCATGATGAAGTAGCATAGTTTAACAAAGGTGTTTTACATCTCCAACAATGTGGGTATGCGTGGACGTATTTTTCTTTTGCAAATAAATAACCATTATGTGCTAAATACTTTATAACTTCAATATCAGCTTTTGAATGATCGTTTATTGGTTTAACCGATCCAGAAAAATCTTTCACCTCAGATATAAATTCTCCTTTGGAATCTACATGTTGTATAAAAGGTAAATGTTCACTTTTTCCCAACTTTAAATCATCATCTCCAAAAGCTGGGGCAATATGTACTACACCTGTACCGTCTGTATCTGTTACAAAATCAGCGTGATATATTTTCCAGCCAGTATTAATATCACTTATCTGAGTATCAGTACCTATTTCATAATTAAATATTCTTTCATACATTGACCCAACCAACTCCTCTCCTTTTATTTCTTTTATAACAGAAAATTCTTCACCTTCCTTTTTGAATGTGTCAATTTTTTCAAAAGAAGATTTTAATATGATTATTTTCCTTGTTCCTGTATCAATTTGTAAATATATAAAATCTTTATTGATTGCCAATGCAACGTTTCCCGGCAATGTCCAAGGTGTAGTTGTCCAAGCAATGATAGATGAATCTTTGTATTCACCTTCTGTTATGCGGAAATAAACATAAGCAGATAAATCGCTTATATCTTTATAACCTTCTGTTACTTCGTAGTTGGATAATACAGTCTCACAATGTGGACACCATGGCATAACCTTATACCCTTCATATACTAAACCTTTATTATATAGCTCTTTAAAAGCCCAAAGATTTGACTCCATGTATGTTGCATCAAGTGTTCTATAGTCATTATCCATATCCACCCAACGCCCAAGTTTTGGAATAATTTTTTTCCAACCATCGCGAAATTTGAATACTGAAGCTCTAGCTGTTTCATTAAATTTTCCAATACCAAATTCTTCAATGTCCTTTTTACCTTTGAAACCTAAGGTTTTCTCAGCAAGACTTTCTATTGGTAAACCATGAGTATCCCAACCCCAAGAACGAGGTACTTTATACCCTCTCATGGTCTTATACCTAGGATACATATCTTTTATTGCTGTAGGTAGGGCGTTTCCAAAGTGGGGTAAGCCTGTAGCATACGGAGGACCATCATAGTAACGAAAAGCTTCCTGATCTTTATTTTTATCAAGACTTTTTTGAAAAATGTTGTTATCCTGCCAATATTTAAGTATTGCTGATTCACGCTCATTTGGAGTTTTCATGTATTGGATTATACATTATTTTAAAGGTTTTGGGAGGGGTTATAAAAACAAAAATCCCAGTTTTTTTAGGGCTGGGATTTTTGATAAGATTTTAAAAATATATTATTCCTGCCCCTTCTTCATATAACCTGTAAACGCCTGCATTATTTCAAGTGGTATTGTAAACACAACAGTATTACTTGAGTCGGATGATATGTCGTTTATTGACTGTAATGTTCTTAAATGAAGTGCACCTGGTGTAGCTGATAAAGTCTTTGCTGCTTCAGCCATATTTTGTGATGCAGCCAACTCTCCTTCTGATGTTATGATCACAGCTCTTTTCTCTCTTTCTGCCTCAGCTTGTTTTGCGATAGTTCTTTCCATATTTTCAGGAAGCTTAACATCTTTAAGTTCTACTGATGATACATCAAGTCCCCATGAAGCAGATACTTCTTCAACAAGTGCTTCTATACGATCAGCAACTTTATCTCTACTTGCCAACAATTCATCAAGAGTAACTTCACCTACAACATTTCTCATGGTTGTTTGTGCATATTGTAGAACCGCATATCTGAAGTTTTCTATCTCAAGTATAGCTTTCTCTGCATCTGCAACTTTATAGTAAATAACAGCGTTTACGTTCACAGGGACATTATCTTTTGTGATAGCGTTTTGATCAGGAACATCTACTGCTTTAGTTCGAAGATCTATCTTTTGATAAGATTGGATAATAGGAATAACTATTCTCCATCCAGGGTTCATTGTTTTATGAAATTTTCCAAACATAAATTTTAACCCCTTTTCATATTGGTTAATTTGGCGAATTGAGATTAAAAGTATAAGTATGATAATAATAATTATTGTAGGCATATTTTTATATTAAATTTTGATTAATTTTGATTAATAGATTATGAGAGTATTATATCATTATTTACCCAATATGTGATTATCTTTGGAAATGACTTTATCTTTTCTTTATAAAATCTCCCGGAAAACTTTATCTACTTTATTATATAAATATATATGTCTTACAAAAACATAAAAACAACAACAGAAAATGAAACTATGATTCCTATACATTATATAGACTCCTATAGAGATGAAGAGGTTAAGGAAATCTTTAAAAGATATAAGTTTGAAAATGCTAGAAATAGCACTTATTTACTTAATATATGTATAGATATATGTATTGGTATTATTGTAGAAAAATACTATTCTGAGCATAACCGAGAATCAAATATACTCTTTATATATCCCCCATCCACTATGTTTTATAGAAAAGAAAAAGATATAGATTCTATGAGTAATTTGATCAAGCAAACTAAGAAATATTTAAACTTTTATTTCTCTCGAAACACTAAAAAATATTATTTTAAGAACCTTTTTTCCATTAACAAAAAATATCTAAAAAATAAAAAAGCTCAGCATATAGGTGGGTCAAAAGAAATTAGGACAAAAAATCTTAATCAAAGATATTATCTGAACTTTTGGAATAGACAATTTTTACAAAAATTAACAAAAAGAAAAACCATCATCGTTATTATTGATGATGTTTCTTCGACTGGAGGAACACTCCTTGCTTGTAAAAATTGTTTGAGGGAGTTTGATGTTGAGGTTGAATTGTATTCGTTGGCGCATTAAGTCCGATTTCAAAACCTGAACAAAAAAAGAGCCGTCATTTCTTTGACAGCAGCTTTTTTGAGAGGATTTTATTAAACAAACGTAAACGCCTTTCCTGTTCTACCTGCACGTCCAGCACGTCCTACACGGTGAACATAGTCATCATGAGTTTGTGGAACTGTATAGTTTATAACATGAGAGATATCTTTCACGTCAATTCCTCGAGCAGCAACATCAGTTGCAACCAATACATTCAATATACTTGTTTTAAAATGATCTAAAGTTCTTGCTCTTTCTCTTTGTCTTTTATCTCCGTGTAAATATCCAACCAAAAGTCCAGCATCTTTCAATCTGTCAGCAACTTCTTCTACTTCTCTTTTAGTTTCTACGAAGATAATAGTTTTTGTGGCTTTTTCAGTTTCCAAAAGTTTTACCAAAGTTTCAAATTTTTCTCTTTTATCAACTTTTATTATGTCTTGCTCAACTGATTTTGTAGAACCAGGAACTGTTATATCTATTGTGAAAGGATCTTTTTGGAATTTTTGTACCAAAGTTTTTATACGTGGAGGCATAGTAGCTGAGAAGAACAATGATTGTCTTTCTGGATCAAGACCTTTTAGGATCTCAGTGATGTCATCAATAAATCCCATATCTAACATGTGATCAACCTCATCAAGTACTATAGATGAGAATTGACTGTAGTCTAGACATCGTCTATGCGCCAAGTCTTTTATACGTCCAGGTGTACCTATAACAAAATGATTTATCATTCTTAGGTTTTGTATTTGTCTGAAAATCGGCATACCACCCACACATACTGTAGAAAATATTTTCAAACCAGCAGCAAACTCTTCAAACTCTTTGTTTATTTGCATAGCAAGCTCACGTGTTGGAGCTATGATCATAACTTTTTGATTTTTATCATTCAAAATCTTTTGTATCAAAGGTAAAAGAAAAGCTGCTGTTTTTCCTGAACCAGTGTTGGCCATACCAAGGACATCTTGCCCTTTCATAGCGTGAACTATAGTTTGATCTTGTATAGGTGTTGGTATTTCATAACCTTTTTTCTCAAGGTTTTGCATGATAATATCGTCAAACTTAAAATCAGCAAACTTGTGTTTAACTTCTATAACTTTTACCTTAACCTCTTTAGCTCCTGGTTCTGGTTTATTTATAAACTTAGAATAATCAATACGTTCTGATCTACCTCCTCCTCTAGAACCGCCTCTTCCACCACCGAAGCCACCTCCAAATCCGCCACCTCCTCGCATCGGAGGACGAGATCCAAATGTTGGACGACCACCAAATGAACGAGTTGCAGGACGACCTACAGATCCACCTGATAAACGAGGACCTGAACTAACAAATCTCGATCTTGACGAAGGAGACGCTGATCTAAATCTAGGTGCAGAATGGGCAGAAGCATTGTCTTCACGGTATGAAGAAGTTCTAGCACTTGCATCTGTGCGTCTTGAAGATGAACCAAATCCAGATCTATCACCATCAGAAAAACCTCCGAAATCGCTATCTCGTCTAGGTGCTCTGTTGTAAGTTAAGCTTGTTTTTTCAGTTCTTTTCTCACTACTATTAATATTATTTTTTTTTAATCCAAGGTTTTCAGTAGAACTTTTTGCTTTTACAAATTTACTTTTATCATAAGCTCTAGATGAGTTGTCGGACTTTATTGGTTTTTTTGAGTACATTATTTATGATACTAGCATATATTTTTAAAATTAGCAATAGCAGTCAATCATAAATCAATACCTATTAGAAAAAAGCTATTTACTATTGATATAATACCCGTAAAGCTTTATAATCTATAGATATGCCAATAAGAAAAACAATAAAGGATATACAAATTTCAGACACTATTTCTGATGTAGTCCCTCCTAAAACTATAAAAATCAATAAGGTTAAATCCAAGAAAATTGAAAAAATTATCGAACCTTTAAAGACTGTAACCGAAGAAGCACAGGAAGATTTATTTTTACCCTTAGAGTCTACAGAACCTCCTCAAACACTATCGACGTCGTCAAATAAAAAATCAGGATATATATCGATACTAAAATCATTTTCTCAAATAAAAACTATCTATATAGTCGCTTTTGGAATAATATTTCTAGGTTTAATTTTGTTAATTTTTATACCATCAAGGGTACAAAAAGACCCTAATGAGCAATATAGAAAAGAAGCTGAGATAGTAAAAAAACAATTTGCTACACATATAATATTGCCAGAAAATGAGCAAATAGACATTAGAAAGATAACAGATAAAATGGAAGACCCTTTCTTTAAAGATGCAGAAGTTGGAGATTATCTTATAATTTTTTATAAAAATAGAATCGCCTATATTTATTCACTAGATAAAGATAAAATAGTAAATGCAGGAGTTGTTTTCATAGATCCTAAAACAGCTACTACTACCAATTCAACCATAATAAAAGAGTAATGATTTCATACCTTGAAGGAACAATAAAATATATAAATCAAAAAAATATTTGCGTATTAACAAGCTCAGGGGTTGGTTATGAAGTTCAGATTGATAAAAATCAAATAGATAATTTAAAAATTAATCAAGAAATAAGCTTACATATATATAGTCACATCAAGGAAGATACTTTTGATCTTTATGGTTTTATAAATAGATCAGAAAAGATAATGTTTGAACAATTGACCTCAATATCAGGTATAGGCCCAAGATCTGCCTTACAAATACTCTCACTGTCAGGGTCTCAAGTTCTATATGAAAATGTTATAAAAAATAATGTCGCTTATCTGACACAGATATCAGGTATAGGTAAAAAAATTGCAGAGAAAATAGTGTTGGAGTTAAAAGATAAATTACCTAAAATTGCATTTGAATTCGATAATATTAGACAAGATAATAATAACACTAACATGTCTGAAAACATGGATGTGTTTGAAGCTTTAAAATCTATGGGCTATACTCCCCGTGAAGCCAAAGAGGCTGTTGAAAAAATTACAGATGCTGGTCTAACTTTAGAACAAAAAATAAAACTAGCCTTGAAGAATGTACATAATTAGTCCCGCACAGACTGAGACGTTTAAGGATTCTTTATTTCCTTGCATAGGTATCTCTACAATATAGTCTGTTTTTTTGAGTATATCTTTTTCTATCCCCTCTATTTCATTACCAAATATAATAAGTATATTTTCTATTTTTTCTAATTTTTTAATTTTAAGAAAATTTTCTAAAGTGATTGATTTTTTATCTTGCTCAATACAGACTATTGTAAAATTTTCTTCTTTTATTATTTTTAAAAATTTATCAATTTTAGTTATATATTCCCAAGGTATATCTTTTTCTGCACCCAGAGCTGTTTTTGATATTTCTTTTTGTGCACCTGAGTTTGATCTACCAAATCGATCGATAGGAGTAGGTGTAGTTCCGTGTAGGTATATTTTCTCAACACTAAAACAATCAGCTGACCTAAATATAGATCCAACGTTGTAAGCACTACGTATATCAGGCAATAGAATATGGACTTTTGTTTTCATAAATGCTATTATACACTAATATTATGCGTTCGTAGCTCAGTCGGTAGAGCACCTGCCTTTTAAGCAGAGGGTCGTAGGTTCGATTCCTACCGGACGCACCAACATAAAAAGATGCATTAAGCATTTTTTTTGTTTGTGTCCGAAGGAGCGAATAGTTTCGCTCCTGGGTTGGAATCGAAAAGCTTTACCTTATTTTCGAAGAACTTTATTCAGAGAAAATGGTAAAGGTATACTGAAGTCGTAGACTTCGATTCCTACCGGACGCACCACAGGAGTACTTTTATTTTGATAAATCAAAATATGTCGCACATGAGAAAAATCACACTTAATGTGTGGTTTTTTGTTGAGCAATTTAAAGAATCAAATAGTAACCTACCTCACAAACTCCTCAAATATATAGTTTGAAAAATTAACTAAAAATCTCGTAGGAATATTTATAAAATCCAAAGGTCCTATAGCTCTAAAATTTTCAAATAGTTTTGGAATATATGTCGTACCTGATTGACTAATATCATTTTCAAACATAACTAAATTAGGAGGTTGTTTAAAAATAAGCGCATTAATTTTATATTTAAAAAATTTATCTATTAAGATATTTATTTCTGACTCATTAGCTTTTATTGCAGAAGTTATAAAAAATAATATTATTATAGATAATAAGAATAATTTACTTTTTTTCATTATATTTATATCTTAACACAGATTTAATATATCTTATATTTTTTACGATTTTTGCAAGATAATCAACCTATCTAAACCAACTTTTTATCTTATTAATCCAATTTGATATTGCACTTCTTTTAACCTCAGGTGCTACAGTAGGTACTGGTTCAACAATATTTACAT
>CALRFG010000004.1 GCA_943356525.1 Candidatus Nomurabacteria bacterium
ACATGCAAAAGATCACCTTTACAATGTGTCGTTAACCAGAAGGGGTTATGTTTTGTTGTAACTTCTATTAGAAACTCTTTTAGATAAAGGGCAGGTTCACCTTGTTTAGTTAGAAGTACTCCGTCGATGTCGATATATAGATTCATTGTTATATTATATAACAAAAATTTAAACCATATAACCGAGCTTAGCAAAGGCTATATTCTGCGATACAATGTAGACTAATACTTTTAAATAAAGTATTATGGAATTACAACCAAATGGAGACCTAACCCCTTTAATTGATTTTAAAGGATATGGTCTAAAGTCGATCAAGTGAAAAGAACCCGTCATGGGGTTTTGCTTGATCGCCGTATCGGGAAACTGGTACGAAGGACCTCGGTCCTTACCCGTGATGGGCTTTTTCTATATAACAAAAAAACCACACGATTACTCATTAAGCCGATCAAGCAAATTTATGAATAATAAAACAAAAGAAAACACCGACCAACAAAAGTTAAGTACGGTATTTTCTGGAATAGCAGGAGAATATTTTGTAGCCGCAGAATTATCACGTAGAGGATATATTGCATCTATAACTTTACGTAATACTGACGGCGTAGATGTTCTTTGTGCTAATAAACAAACAACAAGATCAGTCGGAATACAAGTTAAAACAAATCGTGGTTCGAATAGAAGTTGGTTGATGAATCAGAAGGCGGAAGATTATATGTCAGATAATTTATTTTACATTTTTGTAAATTTAAATGACAACTTAAAACCACCTGAGTACTTTATAGTACCCAGTAAGATTGCTTCTAAATACGTAAAAGAATCTCATTCCAATTGGCTTGAGGCTACAGGTAAAAACGGAAAGATACACAAAGACGGAAACATGAGAAAGTTTACTGATTTAAAGGAGGATTTTTTGAATCGTTGGGACTTGTTGGGTCTGTAGAATCAACATCCTCATCTTCATCATTTTCTTTTTCATCTTCCTTTTTCTCATCTTTTTCACATTCAAGATCACCGTGACAGATGTTATCAACAGGTTTTAGTTTGCTATCTTCTGGTGTATCAGGTTTCTTTGGTTTGTATCTTGGATCACGATTTTTTAACTGAAACTCAATTGCTCGTGGATCACCTTTGTTGATATTGGTAACTAATTTACTATGGGCAAGATCACATAGTGATAGATTACCCATTTCCATAGCTAGGTTTACTTTTTCTGCAAAGTTTGGATCAGTTAACATCCATCTATAAAAGCTATTACGAGATAATCCTACTCTTTCACAAGCGGAAGAAACATTTTCCGTTTTTTCAATCTCTTCAATTAGTCTTTGTTCTAATCTAAGCTTTTTCATCTTCTCTTATTATCTTTGCTTTAATTCCAGTAAGTTTTTCAAACCTTCTTATAGCAAGATCACAGAAAATTGGTTCAAGCTCGACAGCATAAACTTTTCTTTTTAACATTTCACCTGCAATCAATGTGCTAGCTGATCCTGAAAAAGAATCCAAAATAATATCATCGACTTTAGTACATCTGCGAATTGCTTTCTCATGAAGTTCTGGTGGTTTAGAAGTGGCATGTTCGTAATCTTTACTTGATAGTCTCTTGCAGAGCCATAAGTCAATTTGGTCTAACATCTCATTTCCTGTACCTATGTCTTTATTCATGACCTCATTTAGATTCTGAATATCTTTTGCAATATAGGGACTATTTCTTGACCCATAGACACAAGGTTCATAGCATTTGTTAAACGGTGAATTAGGGGTTGGGTTGTGTCCATTCTTAATCCAAAGACAGACACGTTTATTGTCTATGTTGTTATCCCTATATACATTTTGCACCATTCCTATGTAAGTCTGATCGCAATAATAGAAGACATGCGTTTCTTTTTTACATACTGACAGAGCATTTCTAAGACTATCACTTAACAATTTTTTATACTCAGCATCTGAGCGATTATCACTAACATTTATTCCAGAATTATAATTTTTCTTTCCTCCAACCCCTCCGTTATAGTTCAAGTTTATGTTGTAAACTGGATCCGAATAGATCATGCTTGCTTTTTCATCACCAAATAATTTTTTAAGTACTTCTGAATCAGTGGAATCACCACAGATTAGTTTATGTCTTCCTAAACAAATAATATCCCCAAGTTTTGTTTGAGGTTCTTTGATTTGTGCTAATTCTTTCTTTACATCAAACTTTTCTTCCTTAACTTCTAAATCATTGTTCCATGCTTTTGATAAATCAATTTGATCGAATCCTATATCTATTAAGAGATCTAATTCAAATGATTTTAATAATTCAAAATCCCATGATCCTGTATTTTTATTTAATCTGATATTCAATTCTTTCTCTTTTTCAATATCTGGAATGTTTAAATAAACCACAGGTAGGGTTGTGTACCCAAGTTCCTTTGCCACTTTGTATCTAAAGTGACCACCTATGATAATATTTTTTCTATCAGGTGCACTGTTACAGATTATAGGATCGACCAGTCCAAATCTTTTAATTGATTCTTTTAGCTTGTTTGATTGTTCCATTGTGTGAGTTCTAGGATTATAGTCAGCCAGTCTTAATACGCCCGTTGAGATATACTCAACAGTAATGTTGTCTTTATTCATTATTTTATTTTAATTAACTAATAAGTGCGTTTCTAAAGCATAATGGCAAACGCGGACATCTGGTGACCCAGCACTCCTAGAGAAGATCTCTATACCTCTGGCATTCCATATGGGTATTATATGTTGATAAAAAACTAAAAAGCAACAAGAAAAAAAATTGTGGATAATTCCAAATGACCCTTATTTGGTATACACCATTTAATTATTCGGTATGCACCATATAAACTAAGATTTACGTATTCTAACCAATAGCTTGGACGCAGTTACTTAATAATTGATTTGGTGTTTTGAGGTTGATGCCGAGATGTAATCGCTCACAGTTGTAGTATCTCAAATATTTCTTGAGAGCACAATTAATGACATCAACTTTAATTTCTAATCTATCAAGACACTCTTCTTGGAGGGTTCTGTTGTATCTCTCAATATGTGCATTGTCATTAGGCTTACCGACTCTGGTGTATCTGTGATTTTTTCCTGATCTATCTATGAACCATCGACCAAACTCAGGACCGTGATCTGATTGCAACATGTTAAAGTTGAACCTTGAATGTCTCTGTGCTTCTTTCATAAAACTTACACATATATCACTACTCATTTTTTGATAACACTTTGCATATGACCATCTTGAGTAGACATCGATTAATGTAAACACATATATTCGAGTCTTTGGTCCTGTCATGAGGTGTATTGTATCCATTTGTACCAAGTCTCCTGGCTTAAGTGGATATGGACGGTCTACAGGTGGATGATATCTTTTCCATGGACTTTTCTTTTTGAGTAAACCATTTCTGTCCAATGTTCTCTTAACTGATGAGAGTGATACTTTAATTCCTTCATTCTCTAGGTCTTTTTGTACAACCTCTGAACATCTATTTCTCTCAAGTCTTTTTTTAAATATCTTCCAAACTATTTCATCACTCAATTGTTGTGGGTGATGTTTAGGTCGGGACGATAATGTTGGTATATTGTGATATGGATAGTTTCCTGACTTCTTAACCCATTTAGATATTGTACTTGAACCTACTCCATATCTTCTTCCTACCTCTCTTGTGGTGTGTCCTTGTTTGATCATGAGTACTGCGTCTTTGCGTACTTTAGGCATATGTGGGTTTTGTGTATATGACATGTTTGTATTTTACCTTTTTGCGTCCAAGCTAGTGAACCATTACGGATTTATTGACAATATGTAACATCTTGTTTTATGATTATTCTAAAATAGAAAAGATAGATTCTTTATCTAATCTAGAATTTTTAAAACCAAATTAACTTGCCTCACATCTTTGTTATTTAGTAAATTTGACAACGACCAAGTTTAAAATGTTTCTTTAAATATTGATTACTTTGAGTATATACTTTACATTTTATGTTTTTATGGTTTACCGTATTTTATATGTTAAAAAACCGGACAAAATAAGGATAAAGAGTATAATGGAAAATGAAATAAGCTCAAGATATTTCTATCCTGAACTTATTTCGAACAATTTATTAGAAAATCTTAAAAAAACCGTAAGGTTTGGTCGAGAGTTCCTATTACTACTGTAACAGGTTGTAATAGGATAAATCAACTACTTATCAACATATGGCCAAAAACGAACATACAAGTAAACGTGTTGCTAAAATTGCAAGCAAATTACTTAAGAGTCCTAATAGTACTCAGAAAGTTAAGTCTGTTTCTGCCAGTGCTTTAACACAGACCAGAAATAAAACAAAAAGAAAGTAATTTTCAAAAACCGAAGATTCGAATGAATCGAAAGTCTAAATAAAAATAAAAAGCACTCAGAAATGGGTGCTTTTTATTTTACTAATTTAAAAAGTGGGTTAGTTTGAATCTGGTTTTATAATTTTTGCTTTTACTAGCTGATCATAAATGTATGATGCGTGAGCATATCCTATCTTGTGTTTTCTTTGTAACCAACTTGTCGATATTTTTGATATTTTTCCTTGTTTTATTAACTCATCAATTTGAGCAAGTCTTTCTGGTAATTCGTAATCATTACAAATTGCTGTAATGTTATCAGATATTACTTGTAAAGATTCTGCGGTTTCTCGTAGTGTTTTTATAAGTACCTTATCTGACTGCTTTTTTATAGTTGTTGTTTTAGGCATATAGAAATTATAGCAGAAATATGACGATGTTGGGGTATGTGAATTTGCCCTTATTTCATGTATATTAATCCTATGATCATATCAAAAACCAGCTTCTTAACTTTTCTCGATTGTTCTAAAAACGCTTGGATTAAGATTCATAAACCAGAGATATTTAAACAATATCCACTGTCATCATTCGAGCAGAATATTATAGATACAGGTAACAATATAGATGTAATGGCTAGGAGTCTTTTTCCTAACGGAGTTCTGGTTGAATCACGAGAAGATACCGAACTTACTGATAAACTAATTGCTAATAAAACCCCTGTAATATACCAGCCAGTTTTTGCCACAGATAAGTTTATAACTGCACTTGATATTTTGGTATGGAATACTGATACAAATGTGTATGACTTGTATGAGGTAAAATCTTCAACTTCATCAGAAGAAAATGGTGGGAGAAAAACAGAAGACTATCTTATTGATATAGCTTTTCAGAAAAATATACTTGATGAACTAGGTGTTGAAATAGGTACAACAAATCTTATTCGAGTTAACAAAGAATATGTAAGAAATGGTGAAATAAATGTAAGAAGTTTTTTTCTGATCGAAGATGTAACTGAAGAAGTAAACGCAAAACTAGGGGAAGTTAAATCAAAAATGGAAGTTGCTAGTGAAGTAATCTCAAACCCAAAAGAACCAGTTGGTCATTGCGATTGTATTTTGAAAGGAAAAAAATCACATTGTACAACTTCAAAGTATTCAATTCCTGATTTACCTCAATATCCTGTTCATGCTATATCGCGAATAAATAAGAAAAAGTTAATTGAGTTAGTTGATAACAATATATTCAGCATATTTGATGTACCAAAAGATTTTGTTCTATCTGAAAACCAAAGAAGACAAGTTGACACCGCTCAATCTGATAAAGAATATATAAGTGTAAATGAAATTACTGATTTTCTGAGTACAATGAAATATCCTTTATGTTTTCTTGATTACGAAACTTATCCATCAGCTGTACCTAAATATGATGGATTTAAACCATATCAACAAATTCCATTTCAGTTCTCATTACATGTGATTGAAGCTCCTAATGGCGAATCTGTTCATTATGATTTTATTTACACAGATACAGAGTGTCCTGATAAGTATTTTGCAGAAGCTTTAAAAAAACATTTACCAGATATTGGTAGTGTTGTGGTTTGGAATCAAGGTTTTGAGAAAGGAATAAATAAACAGATTGCTGAACATTTACCCGAGTACTCAGAATTTATGGATAAAGTTAACATTAGGGTTGTAGATCTAATGATTCCTTTTTATGGAAAGACAACAATGTACGATCATCCAAAGTTTAAAGGAAGTGCTTCTATAAAATATGTGTTGCCAGCTTTAGTGCCACATTTGTCTTACAAAAATATGCACATACAGGAAGGTGGTACAGCATCTGATACTTGGAATCGAATCGTATCTCAAGAATACACTGACAGTGAAAAAAACATCAAAATACAGGCATTAAAAGATTACTGTCATCTTGATACATTAGCTATGGTTGAGATATGGAGGGCTTTATATGTTGTTGAATCTGATTCAAGGTAATTTTATTCAAAAACATAAGAAATAAATTCTTTGCCAAATCTTGATTCTTTGAACCCTGGTCCATCCGTGTTAAATGTTGTATCGGTGATATTTAGTACAAGACCTAAACCAGATAGTCTTGTTAAGACCTCTAATGTGTAGTTGTGATCCTCGAACTCTTTTAATCCTTTTATTTTATTTAAGAGCAAGTCTCCAATTTGACCAACATTTAAACCCACTTCAGATCTCCTCTCTACTTCATGATCTTCCATTTCAGGAAACTGATCTTTATACCATTGATCTACTGTTTTGTCTGAAAAAGTTTTAATAACCTCTATATCCTCAATAGAGAGTTGTTCTAATGTATTGAGATATCTCTCTAACTTAAAGCTGTCTTTGTTTTCTTCTTTGGAAAATCCTAAAAATATATTTTTAATT
Source organism: Candidatus Nomurabacteria bacterium (assembly GCA_943356525.1). Taxonomy (GTDB): domain Bacteria; phylum Patescibacteriota; class Minisyncoccia; order Phycocordibacterales; family CAIZLB01; genus CAIZLB01. The sequence continues at coordinate 6,718 of CALRFG010000004.1, forward strand.
ATTTTTCTTTTTTCTTTAATTCTCTCGCTCAGATATTTTTGAAATGTATGAACGAATCCGTCTTGAAATTCTTCTGAAGATAGAATGTCTCTGGTAAAAATTTTGGGATTATCTCTTATCATTTCAACAAATTCAATCGCCCTATCTTGGCGAATTTGAATACCTGCACCATATAGTCCTTTTGACAAACCCCAAGCTATACCAAAAACAGGCGCACCTCCATACATTGAATTATCGATCGCGGCCACAATGCTATCAGCAGTAGCAACTGCAACATTTTTAAGGATAATTTTATCTTTTTTCTCATCATATGATTGATCCATAATTGAATAATATCATTTTTAGCAATTTAATTAAATGTGAGAAATCTGTCACTTTTGTCACTTTTTATAGCTCTCGAGAAGGGTCGATTCAACATTTAAAAAACACTAGAAATAACCTTACTGGGCAATGAACCCTTTGGTTCTATCTCGAGAAGGCTCACCATTTAGATAGGTGGTGAAAGTGCTCGAGAGGGGTCTAATTTTTATTAAAATAATTGATTATGATATAATTCATTGCATGAACATACAAAAAGGTTTCGTAAATATTTTATTAATTTTATTAGGTTTATTAATCGTCAGTGGTGGTGGGTATTTTTTTCTTAAAAATAATTCAATAAAAGAAAAACTTCAAAATGATGAGGTTAAAAAAGAGACAGAATTACCTGCCATAGATAATGATCAAATAAAAAACTCTACAACAAGTGATATGTATCAGAATGGAAAATATCCCGGAATAATTAAATCAGTTTATTTGGACAATAAAGGGAAAGTGCTTATCGATGTAGATTTTTATCAAGGTTTTAGTGGTAAACAGGCTTTTCTCGAGCTGGCTAAAGACCTTTACTATAGTGAAAAAAATAAAAATACAAATTGGGATGAATTTAAAACAAAATATCCAACATACTTAGAGTTAGAAAGATTCGTCAACACAATGAACGAAGAGAGGTTTGATGATTATTATAGTGAGCTAACATGGAAAGATAATGAACGTTCTTTGGCAGACGATAAACGTAGGATTCTTATAGCTGGTAATTTTCCAAATGGTATGATTTATAATAAAAATGAAAGTACAAAAATTAGAACCTTTCCTTTAGATAAAAATACAACCATATCTATAGATCTTACATCTCCAGAAACAGGAATTGATAGCTTTGAAATTAATCAATCTCAGTTTATTGAAAAATTTAAATTACGTGCTCAGGATGAATTTATGATAGATATCGAAAATGGAGTTGTTAAAAATATTGTTTCAATATTTAGACCGTAGATAAATACAATTTACCTTGGTTCTATCTCGAGAAGGCTCACCATGTCGTGCACTAGTTTTAGGACTATTGTATTTTAAATATTTAATCATGCTACAATAATCACATGTCAAAAAACCACATCGAAAACTCCGGTAAACCTTATACAAAAGAGGAGATAGCAAAGCTCAAAGTTCTTACTAAAACAAAAACTCCCATGAAAGACATCTGCCTTGCCTTAGGTCGCTCTGGTGGAAGTATTAAAAATATAGCTGAGAAAAATGGTATTAGTTTAAAATAAACTCCGATTTCAAAACTTTGTTGACTACAGGTAATACATTTTCCTTAACTATTTTCTCATAACCTTGTTTGTTTGGATGTATACCATCATCAATATTTAAGGACTTAACTAAGACAACGTTTTCCAGGAAAATTGGTACAAGTGCTACATCGTATTTCTTTGCAAGATCTTTATATATCACGTCAAACTTTTTCTTATATGCAAAGCTGTTACTTATCTGCGCTTCCATACCTAAAAGTATCACTGATATATTTTTATCTTTAAAAGCCAATATTATTTTTTCTAGGTTAGACTTTACTAACTCTGGACTCGTTGCCCGAAGCATATCGTTTCCACCAAGACCTATAAGTACAAGGTCTGGTTTTTGAGATAAAACAAAATCTACCCTTTCTAAGCCACCGGTAGTTGTTTCTCCAGATACACCCATATTTATAACCTCGATGCTCATATTTTCTTTTTTCAATTCTTTTTCAAGTTGGGCCGGATAACTTTCTTCAAGTTTTACACCATAACCAGCTGTTAAAGAATCACCGAAAGCTACTATTTTGAAAGTCTTACCAGTCTCTTGAATTTTCTTATTATCAGTTTTTAAATCAACGTCTTTATTATATAAAAAAATACCAATGGATGATATTATCACTATAATTATGATTAAAACGTATTTCATATCAATGATTATAACACATATTATTATGCTACAATAAGCATATTATGATTATTTTAGAAAATATAGTAAAAACTTTTACTGATGGAGATAAAAATCTTGAGATCTTAAAAAATATATCCATAAAAATAGAGACAGGTAAAAAAGTAGCTATCATAGGACCGTCTGGATCTGGTAAAACAACACTTTTATCTATCATGTCTGGTTTAGACAAGCCAAGTTCAGGTCGTGTTATTATTGATGGCATTGATATTCATACATTATCAGAAAATGATATGTCTGTTTTTAGAAATAAAAAAATAAGTATTATATTTCAATCTTTCGAGCTTATACAATTTTTCACAGCATATGAAAACGCCATGCTACCATTGTCTATAAGAAATAGTAGAAATAAAGAAGAAGTTAATCAAGTTTTGGAAAAAGTTGGACTAACAAATCGTAAACATAATATGCCGTCAACTCTTTCAGGCGGAGAACAGCAACGTGTGTCTATAGCTAGAGCTGTACTTGCGGGAAGTGATATTATTTTTGCAGACGAACCAACTGGAAACCTGGACTCAGTAAACGGAAAAAAAGTTTTAGAGTTACTACTTGAAGTAGTAAAGAAAACAAATAAAACATTTGTTATTATAACTCATGATATGAATATAGCGCGTCAGATGGACATTATTTATAGCATGGAAGACGGTATCTTAAAAAAATTAATTCAAGAAAATCTGATATGATCGCATACTTTACTAGAATACTCTTTAAAAGAAGTTACAAATATCTTGCATTAACTTTTTTTAGTATTGCTTTAGGTTCATTTTTGTTTGGGTCAATATTATCTTTAACTCAAAGTATATCTTCATATTTTGAAAAAGAAGGAAAAACAATTATAGGTGGAGATATAGTTTTATCATCACCGCGTCCTATAGATATATCTGATCCAGTTTTAAAAAACTTATTGGAGGAAGGTCATATTTCAAATACAGAATATCAAGTGCAGGCAGTTTTTAAAAATCCTAATAGTACCTCAACGACTCCTGCGTCTATAAGGGCGGTTGAAGATAGTTTTCCATTGTATGGAAAAGTTGAAAGTTTACCGCAACCTTTTTCTATTTCAGGAAATAATAGTTTTATTTATGCAGATCAGTCTTTTCTAGATAAACTTGATGTTAAAATTGGAGAAAAAGTTGAACTTGGAAAAGTCATGTATACAGTTGTCGGAACTATACAAAAAGAACCAGATGGTATTTATCTAGGTGTATCCTTTACACCGAGGGTTATCATGTCCATAAATGATTTTATAAATTCAGGAATAGATCTCTCTCAAAGCAGATCTACCTATAAACTCTCAATAAAACATAAGACGGAGGGTTTTTTTAGTAAAAATCAAATTGATAACTTACAAGCATATGCAAAAGAAAATAAAATAAGATTTGATGATAGTTCTGATGGTCCAAACTCTCTGATACGAGGACTTTCATCAGTTACAAGTTTTATAGGTATAATTTTTTCTATAGTACTTTTTCTAGTGGTTATAAATACAATAGCAAATCTGAGTTATATATTATCAAAATTTAAAAAGTCCATTGCTATTTTAAAAAGTTTTGGAGCAAACTCTTTGCAGATTCAGTTAATATATAGTTTTATTTTGGCTATAATTGGTTTTTTTTCAGGACTCATAGGTTCTTTTTTGGGGGTACTACTCTCCAATTCGTTGTTACCTGTTTTGTCAAGTTATATCAAAGCTTATATACTTAAGAGCGATATATTTACACTTTCATTTTTAGGTGGAATTGTAGGTTTACTTATTATGATCTCAGCATCACTTCCTTTTTTTGAATCATTGAGAAATGTATCTCCAAAATATCTATTGATAAGAGCTGGTGAAATTTCAAGAAAAAAAGTACTATCAATGTTTTTGTTTTATATACCAATACCAATATTAATGATGATATTTTTATATTTTATTTCAGGAAATATAAAGCTAGTGTTTTACAGTGTTCTTCTTCTTGTTATTATTTTTTCTTTGTTTATGTTATTTTCATACGCATTATTACACTTGGCATATGTTTCTCGGAGTAAATATTCTTTTATGAAGCAAAGTATAATATCATCTCTCAAATGGCGTGGTATGGAAACTATAATTATTTCAGCTTCTATTATGACAGCATTTTTAGGCATATTTATAGTTAGTACAGTTGAAAAAAACATAGTAGTAAATCTCCAGCAAAATATTTCCCAAAGTGCACCGTCACTTTATGTAGTAGATATAAATAAAAGCCAGCTTGAACGAGTAAGAGTGATAGCAGGGTCAACATTTAAAGAGTTTGCTAGTATAAGAGGTAGATTGCTTCGTGTAAATGAAAAAGATATGACCATATCTGATAATCCTGGAATAACAAGAGAAATAAACATGACATATAGTGATGTATTATTGAATAACGAAAATATAGTAAGTGGGGATTGGCATGGTGACACCGGTAAAAAGAGGTCTGTATCTATAGACTCTTCTTTTGCGGAAGAGTTGGGTGGGGTGAAGGTAGGTGATGAGATAGAGGTTTTTATACAAGGTATAAAAATAATTTCAACTGTTACAAGTTTGAGGGAGACAGAAAAGTCGTCAGGTACTCCTTTTTTCTTTCTAGTATTTTCACCTGATGTACTTGAAAGTTTCCCTGCTTCGTATTTTGCTACTGTATCAGCAGTACCTGAAGAAATAAAAAATATAGAAAATACCTTAGGTTTAGAATTTCCAAATATAATACCAATACAAACACTAAAGATACTAGATACAGTGAACGGAATATTAAAAAATATTATTCTTATTGTTAAACTTTTAGGTATACCGAGTATCGTTCTAGGTTTACTATTAATAATAATTATGACCAGTCAATCTATCTATGAAAGAAAATCAGACGTACTTTTACTGCGTGCTTTCGGATATGATAAAAAAAATATATTGAAACTATTTGTGTTTGAAACCTGCTCTATTGTTTTAATAGCAAGTCTTGTTGCGTATTTTATAGCAAATTTGATCGCGTATATTTTAAACGTATATGTTTTTGATTTTTCTACCTTTGTATTTACTGAAATACCTTTGTACATATCATTAATTACTATAGTGATTGTGACGATATTTGCTCACACTATTTCCAGTTCCATAGTTAATCAATCTTTAAAAAAATTATTGGCTGAGAAGTAGGAATGGGTGGATAATTAAGATTATTAAATGCTATTATTAATCTTATGATTCAAACTCTACAAACATTTCTCATAGACTATCCAATCATCGCTCCAGCTATTTTCATATTTATACGTATACTCCCTGTGGTTATTCCACCGATACCAGGACTTGTTATCGATGCAGTTGGAGTTATAGTTTTTGGATGGTTTTGGGGATTTATTTATGCGACTACAGGAATCGTTATAGCCTCGATGATTTCATTTTATATAGGCCGTAAATACAGAGAGCCATTGATTGGAAAATTTATCTCTATACAGAAAATACATGAGCTCGAAGATAAACTATCAGATAAACAAAAGTTTTGGGCACTAGTTGGTATTCGATTTGTATCAGCTCCATTTTTTGACATTATCAACTATGTTGCAGGATTAACCAAAATAAAAGCTTCACAGTATTTTTTTAGTTCTATTATGGTTTCAGCACCACTTAGCTTTATGATTTATTATTTTGGAGGAATTATTTTAAACACACCAATAATAATCATCACCACTATTGTTTTTTTGATTCCGCTAATGATCTGGTATAAAAAAAGAAATGGTAGAATGCCTGATGTTGTATAGGTACAAACTAATGAAGAAACTACTAATTAGTTTTGTATGATATAATCTTATTTATGGATAAGTCTCATGAAAAAAATAATGTGATTAAAATTATTATACTTATAGCTATTTTTAGTACACTTATCTCATATATAGTTTGGGGTGAGTACAGATTAAAATTGTCAACAGAAACAATAGAAGAATTAAAATTACAAAATTACAATTATAATAACAAATTTTTAGATTTAAAAAATATATTAGCATCATCAACAGATTCTTTTGATAATTTATATAACACACTTACTGGCGTTATAAATGAAGAAGGTTTAAAAAATAAATCACTTGAAGAAAAAGTTTTGATTTTAGACAAAATAACTAAGACCGATCCACAGTTATTGCAAAAATATTCTAAAGTATTTTTCTTAAATGAAAATTATGTACCACGTGAGACTCAAGCTATTTTGCCAGAATATACAGTATATCCAAAAAATGAATATAGTTTACATGTTGATGTTATGTATTTTTTGGTATCAATGCTAGATGATGCTAGAAAAGAAAATCAGGATATTTTGGTAGTATCTGCATATCGTTCATTTCAAACACAAACAAGTTTAAAATTAAAAAATAAAGTTGTATATGGCGCGAACACAGCAAATAGATTTATTGCTGAACAAGGATATTCAGAGCATCAACTGGGAACTACTGTTGACTTAACAACATCCGATATCAGAGCTGCAAATATAGCTTTTGAAAAAACTAAAGAATATATATGGTTACAAAATAATGCCCATAAATACGGCTTTACAATTTCTTATCCAAAAGGGAATAAATACTATGCATATGAACCTTGGCATTGGCGTTTTGTTGGTAAGGCTTTAGCGACTCAGTTATACAATGATAAGATTAATTTTCATAATCTAGAGCAGAGGTACATTGATGGATATTTACTGGGTATGTTTGATCGGTAAACTCTATCAAACTATAGGACGTAAAGATGCATCATACGAGATTGACTTTAATCCAAATCCATATCCAACTCTATCATTACAGGACAATGGTCTGATCCAAACTGTTCACCCAGTATCTCTATCTTTGTAACCTTACTCCATAGTTCTTTACTGACAAATATATAATCAATACGCCAGCCTATATTTCTGTCTCGGCTTCTGGTTTTCATATCCCACCAAGTGTATTCGGCTTTTTCTGGATATGCGGTTCGCCAAGTGTCAACGAAACTATCTGTGTATTTTTTTAACAACGCTCTTTCTTCTGGTGTGCAACCAAGTTTTCCTGCATTTTCTTTTGGACGAGCAAGGTCTATATCAGCAACTGTTGCGTTTACATCTCCTAGAAAAATAACAGGTTTATTTTTTTCGAGTTTTTTTGCAAGTTTTAAAAATTTATCATAATACTCAAGTTTATATTGAAAATGATCATCTGATTTTCCACCGTTTGGCCAATAGCAGTTGATCAGATAAAAATCTTCATATTCAGCGATAATAGTTCGACCCTCATCGTCAAGAAAATTTTTATCACCCAAAGTTCCTTTAACATCGAGTGGTTCTTCTCGAGAATAAATAGCTACCCCTGAATAACCTTTTCGCATAGTTGCAGATTCGAAGTATGTATAATAACCATCATGATTTTTTGTATCATCATGAAGTTGTTCGATAGAGGATTTTGTTTCTTGTAAACCTAATATGTCAGGTTGGTATTTTTTTATAAGGTTTTGTAATTCACCTTTTTTCCAGACCGCGCGTAGACCGTTTACATTCCAGGTGATGATTTTCATATGTGTATCTTACTATATTATTATGCTAAAATCACCCCATATGACAAACATAAAATCAGCTATAAAAACCGAATGGGATTTTTCAAAATTATATAAAAACATAAATGATTCTAAAATTGAAAAGGATGTTGATGCAATCTGCAAACATTTTTTAGCATTTGCAAAAAAGTATAAAGATTTAAAATTCTTGAAAAGTTCTAAGGGCATGTTGGAGGCTTTAAAAGATTGCGATTTGTTATCGAGTAAAACATCAGCGATACCTATTTGGTATCTAGGTTTACAGCAATCATTAAATAGCTCCGATGATAATATACAAGGAAAAATAAATATATTATCTGATAAATATTTAAAAGCCTCGAAAGAAGTTATTTTCTTCGATCTAGCCATTTCTAAGTTGGATAAAAAAATACAAGAAAAATATCTTAAAGATAAAACCTTAGCTAAGTATAAATACCTACTAGAAAGTTCATTTTTAACTGGTAAATATTTATTGTCTGAAAGTGAAGAAAAAATTATGACTGATAAAAGTAAAGTTGCTCATGAGGCTTGGGAAGATATGGGACAGAAAAATAGAGGAGAACAAAAGATAAAATTTAAAAATAAAGAAATGAGTTTGACTGAGGCTATGGGTATAAAGTCTGATTTACCAAAAACAGATAGAAGGGCTTTGCATAAACTTGTTATGGAGAGATATAAAGATATATCCTTTATAGCAGAATCTGAGCTCAATGCAGTTATAAGAAATAAGAAAATTGATGACGAAATCAGGGGTTTTACTAAACCCTATGAATCAACAATAATCGGATATCATAATGATGTTAAATCTATAGAAAATCTGGTTAATGTTGTTACAAAGCATAACTATATTTCACATAGATTTTTTAAATTAAAAGCTAAGATTTTAAATACTGCTGAGAAAAGTGAAGATAAAAAAATAACAATGGCTGAGTTAGCTACAGGTATATCAACAGCAAAAACTAAAAAGAAAATTTCTTTTGAGCAAGGTTGTGAACTAGTAACGAATGCATTTGCAAAAGTTGATACTGAATTTTCAGATATATTTCAGTCATATTTAAAAAATGGGCAAATAGATACATTTCCAAAATTAGGAAAAAGGTCAGGAGCCTTTTGTTCTTCCATAGTTAATGCACCTACATATGTATTATTAAATTATGTTGATAAATTAAACGATGTTTCGACTCTCGCACATGAGATGGGTCATGCCATACATTCTGATCTGTCTAGAAAACAAGACAGTATATATCAAGATTATCCAATATCTATAGCTGAAGTAGCATCTACTTTCTTTGAAAATATTTTGTTCGATAATCTTTTAGAGATTGCTTCAATAGAAGAAAAAAAGGATTTATTGGTAGGAAAAGTACAAGACGATGTGTTTACTATATTTGCACAGATTGCATATTTTCAATATGAGAAAAATATTCACAAAGCAGTAAAGGATAAAGGTTTTGTCTCAAAAGAAGAGTTTGCTTCTATGTTTGTAGATTGTAGAAAATCATACGCTGGTGATGCTGTTGATGTTACTGAAACTGATGGTTATGGATATGTATATATAAATCATTTTAGATCATTCTTTTATGTTTATAGCTATGCTTATGGTCAACTTATAGCCAATGCATTGTATGAGGAATACAAGAAAGATAAATCATTTGGTGTTAAAATAAAAAAGTTTTTGAGTGCAGGAGGGTCAATGTCACCTGAGGATATTTTTAAAAGCATAGGAATTGATACAAGTAAACCAGACTTTTTCCTAAAAGGTCTTAAAAAAATAGAGAAGGATTTGGATGAGGTTGAGAAGATGTTTTAATTTTTATTTATCGACAAAAACCCTCAAATAATGTATAATCAAAAACCTATGATGTCACATGAGATCAGACAAAAATTTCTAGATTTCTTTGCAAGTAAAGACCATGCAATAATCAAATCGGCCCCAATAGTCCCTGAAAATGACGCCTCTGTCCTTTTTAATATTGCTGGTATGCAGCCTCTTGTACCTTATCTATTGGGCGAAGCTCATCCTGAAGGTAAACGTTTGGCAAATCTACAAAAATGTATCAGAACTATTGATATCGAAGAAGTTGGCGATAGTCGACATTTAACTTTTTTTGAAATGATGGGAAATTGGTCTTTAGGTGATTATTTTAAAACTGAAGCTATAAACTGGTCTTATGAATTGTTAACGGATCTTGAGGTAGGTTTTGGTTTGGATCCCAATAGACTTTATGTAACTTGTTTTGAGGGAGATGAAGATGCTCCGAAAGATGAAGAGTCGGCGAAGATTTGGGAAGATATTTTCAAAAAAAACGGAGTGTCTACAAACAGAATATTTTTCTTACCTAAAAAAAATAACTGGTGGAGTGCAGGAGAGAACGGACCTTGCGGACCCGACACTGAAATGTTCTACGACATTACAGGAAAACATCGTGACGGATTAGATCTGGAAGAGTATCTTAAACTCGACGATAGAGGTGAACTTGTGGAGATTTGGAATGACGTGTTCATGGAGTATCTTAAAAAAGATGGAAAGATTATTTCAAAGCTCCAAACTAAAAATGTTGATACAGGTTCTGGTTTTGAGCGTATAGTAATGATGGTTCAAGGAGTGAACTCAGTCTATGAGACTGATATATTTAAGCCTGTTCTTGAAAAGATAGAATCTTTAGTGACAAATAAAAATATTGCTGAATTCGAAAAAGTTAAATCATCTCGTATCATAGCCGATCACGTAAGAACCGCGGTAATCATGTTATCCGATGGAGTTATTTTTTCAAATACAGATCAAGGTTATATACTTAGACGTTTAATTCGTCGTGCGCTTCGTCACGCTGATGTTTTAGGTTTGTCTGAGAACTCACTTTATATGATAGCTGATATTTTTACTGATTATTATAAAGAGGTATATGAGAACGTAGCAAAACAAAAAGAAACTATAAAAGTTGCCATAAGTGCTGAAGAAAAAAAATTTAGAAAAGCTTTGATACAGGGTATAAAAGAATTTAATAAAATTGTTGCACACAATAAAGAAGAAAATTTAAATACTATTGATTCACAAAAAGTATTTACACTATTTGAATCATATGGATTTCCTATAGAAATGATCGAAGAGTTGGCAACTGAAAATAAGTTGACCATAGATAAATTGGAATTTGATCAATTGTTCAAAATCCACCAAGATAACTCAAGGGCAGGGGCAGAGAAAAAATTTAAAGGAGGTCTTGCAGGAGATGGTGTTTTGGAAGTAAAATATCACACGGCAACACACTTGCTACATCAAGCTCTACGTATGGTTTTAGGTGAAGCTGTACAGCAGAAAGGCTCAAATATCACAACAGAAAGATTACGTTTTGATTTTGCATTTGATAGAAAGATGACAGATGAGGAAAAAACAAAAGTTGAAAATATTGTAAATGAAAAAATAAAAGCAAGCTTGCCTGTAAATATGGTCACACTTCCAAAAGAAGAGGCTATAGAATCAGGTGCACTTCATTTCTTTGCTGACAAATACGGTGATATGGTAAATGTGTATTTTATGGGAGAAAATCTTGAAGATGCATTTTCAAAAGAATTCTGTGGAGGACCACATGTTAAAAACACTGGAGAGTTGGGTATATTTAAAATCGCTAAAGAGGAGGCTGTGTCACAAGGAGTTAGACGTATCAAGGCTGTTTTGGAATAATTCCGTGCTACAATAAGCATATTATGACATTTGGAAATATACTCAAAGCATACAAATGGTGGTCTATTCTAACTATACTACTTGGATTTGCAGCAACAGGTTTATATCTTTTAGTTCCTAAACTTGCAGCTCAAGCAATTGACTCCGGTAATTATTCTGCATGGTCCGGAACTTTAACTTTATTGTTTTTTATTGCTTCCTCAGTTTTTTTGATTACCATAATTCAGATATTTGTTTCGAACTATCTGTCTGAAAAAGTTGCATTAGATTTACGAGCAAAACTTATTAAAAAAATATCCCGTCAATCTTTTCAATACATAGATGAGTCAACACCAGGGCAATTACAAACCGTTCTTACATCGGATGTTGAAGCTGTAAAGGCAATCATAGTTCAAGGTTTCGTAACTTTAGTGAGTGCTATACTGACCTTGGTTGGTGCTATTCTATTTTTGTTAAATACAAATCTTCGTTTGGCATTGTACACAATTTCTATAATACCTTTACTTATTATAGTATTTACAATAATTTTTAAATCAGTTAACAAACTTTTTCAACAAAATCAGGAAAATATTCAAAATATTTATGCAAATATAAGTGAAACTGTTACAGGGTCTGCATTAATAAGAATTCTCTATGGTACGTCTGAAGAGATTAGAAAATTTAAAGTTATAAATGAAAAATCTAAGAAAACTGGATATGGTTTAGTAAAAAATTTTTCATTATTAATTCCTGCTATAATTTTGTTGGCCAATGTAGCCAATCTAATAATCATATGGTTTGGCGGAAAGCAGGTTATTTCAGGCGCTATGTCACTTGGAGATTTTTCCGCATTCTTGTCTTACTCAGCTATGTTTATTTGGCCTATATTTGTTTTAGGTTTTGTAGGACCAGCTGTTTCAAAAGGTCTTGTATCTTTGAAAAGAATAAATGAAGTTATAGATGCTGACATACGAGAGGAAACCGGTACCTATGATGGGCCCATATCTGGTGATATAGAGTTTAAAAATGTTTCGTTGACATATACCTCAGCAGAAGGATCAGAGAAGTGTGTTTTAAAAAACATTTCTTTTAAGATTAATGCAAAAACAAAAAACGCTATAGTTGGACCAACTGCGGCTGGAAAATCTCAACTATTTTATCTCATGTCTGGACTTATACATCCAACAGAGGGTGAGATATACATAGACGGCAAACCTATATCAGAATATAAGATACAAAGTTTATTGAGTCAGATTGGTTTAGTGTTTCAGGAAAGTATTTTGTTTAACACAAGTTTCAGAGAAAATGTTGCATTTACAGGGGATATAGAAAATAACCAAGATGTGTTTAACAAAGCTATTGAGACCTCCGAATTAACTCAGCTTATAAAAGAATTACCTGAAGGATTGAATACTATGGTGTCAGAAAGAGGCACGAGTTTATCAGGTGGCCAAAAACAAAGACTGATGTTGGCTCGTGCGCTCGCTGTAAATCCACAAATACTTTTACTAGATGACTTTACTGCACGTGTTGATCAAAGTACAGAGGCACTTATACTCAGCAATATTTCTGCAAATTTTCCAGACGTAACCCTTGTATCTATAACTCAAAAAGTTGAACCTATTAAAAATTATGAGCAAATCATAGTACTGATGGAGGGTGAGATAGTTAGTATAGGAACCCACGATCAGTTATTAAAAGATTCATTCGAGTACAAACAAATATATGAATCACAAATGACAACAGAAACATTAAAATCATAAATTGAAATTATAAATAACATGTCACAAATATATACATTAGAAAAAAAAGAACAAAACCAGTCTATACCCTCAAATTCAAAAGGTTCCCTTAGAGGTTTTTTTTCATATATTAAGGATGATAAAACCAAGCTCATCATAGTTATTGGTTTTATTTTTATAAACTCAGCAGCAAACACTATTTCACCTTTTTTGATATCAAAAGCTATAGATAAATATATAGCAGTTGGTAATATAAATGGTTTACTAAACATAATATATATATTGGCGGGTGTAGCCGCTATTACTGTTATTACAGGATATATGCAAGGTATGCTTATAGGTCGTATATCACAACGCACATTATATAGATTAAAAGAAGCTTTGTTTGCAAAACTACAGTCTTTGCCTATAGCATTTTTCAATCAAAATAAAGCGGGGGATTTGATGAGTCGTATAAACAATGATACAGATAAAATAAATCAATTTCTTTCTCAGTGGATAGGACAGTTTGTAGGTGTTATGTTTTCATTGATTGGTATAATTGGTTTTAGTCTTTACTTGAACTGGAAATTATCTTTAGTGATGATGTCTATGGTTGTTTTTATTTATCTCGTAACTCAATTTTTTTCTTCAACTATACGTAAGAAAAATAGAGAAAACCTAGAAGTCAATTCTGATTTTGCATCTAGTCTTCAAGAAAATCTTACAAATTTTAAAGTTGTTGCTGCTTACGGTAAAAGAGAATATTTAGAAAATCATCTAGATAAAACAAATAATGCAACTTTCAAATCAGCTTTAAGTTCTGGTTTTGCCAACAGAGTCTTTGAGCCTACTTATGAATTTTTTGGTGCAATTGCTTTGATTTTAGTTTTATCATATGGATTTCATCTTGTATCTATCGGAGATGCCACCGTAGGTATGGTTATTGCTTTTGTAGCTTATACACAGAGATTTTATGATCCCATGAAAACTTTGGCTACAGCTTTTGGTGCTATACAACTTGCAACTGCAGCTTGGGTAAGATTACAAGATATATTTTCTTTGGAAAATAATCTTCGCACAGACAGTATAGGAGGTGATAAAACAGGAAAACCAAAACTACGCCTTGAATTGAAAAATGTGTCATTTTCATATGATGATAAAAAAATGATTATAGAGAATGCAAATCTTTCCTTTGAACCAGGAAAAACTTATGCACTTGTAGGTCCAACAGGAGGTGGTAAATCTACACTTGCAAATATCATGGCCCATCTACATGACCCAACAGAAGGTTATGTGTATCTAAACGGAAAAGATATGATTACTTATTCACAGGAAGAAACAGCTAGAGAAATAAGTGTTATTCTTCAAGATCCTATATTGTTTACTGGAACTGTGGCTGAAAACATATTGTATGCAAACACAGATTTTAAAGACATGAATATAGCTGATCTAAATCGTATTCTAGAGCATAAAGGTTTTAAGGATGTTATAAAAAGATTTGAAAATGGTTTAGAAACTCAGGTAAAACAAAATGGTGCTGGTTTGAGTATTGGACAAAAGCAGCTTATATCTTTTATGAGAGCTATATTACGTGAGCCAAAACTTCTTATTCTGGATGAAGCGACTGCAAATATAGATACGATCACTGAGGCTGTATTAAATAAAACCCTAGAGGCTTTACCTCCAGAGACTACTAAGATAATAATTGCCCATAGACTTAATACTATAAAAGAGGCAGATGAGATAATGTTCGTGAATGGTCGTCATGTTACCCCTGCAGGGAGTTATGATGCTGCGATAGAGATGATAAAAGGAGCGAAGAGGAGTAGTTAGATATATGAAATATTATACTTACATACTCGAATGCAATGACGGAACTTTATACACAGGTTGGACGGTTGATATAGATAAAAGGGTTTTGGCTCATAATGGCGTGGGTACAAAAACTGGTGCTAAGTACACTAGTGCACGTAGACCAGTGAAAATCGTATATCAAGAGGAGTGTTTTGGAAAAAGTCAGGCGATGAAGAGGGAAATAGAAATAAAGAAGATGACAAGGGTTGGAAAGTTAGGGTTGATAAATGGCAATAATCATTCAATTGATTTATAATAAACCCAATGCAAATTGTTTTTCTCATCAAACCCTATTCCATAAATATGTATTCTTATAAAGATGATTCTTATAATCTTTTGGGTACTCAAGATATTTCTTATATTGAAAATGAAAACAATACTGACTATGAAAATCGTATGATTTATGTTTGTAAAGACATATGTCAAGATTTTATAAATACCGACGTTTATAAAAATATAAAAAAAGATATCATCAACATAAAAGTTTTTTTAACAAACCCTTGGTGTATTTATGAAATTATGAATCTTGAAAAGGAGTTTGAAAAGCCACAAAAGATAGATAAAAACCTTATAGATAAGATGATGTTACACAAGGCAAATGAAAATACATCTATATTGAAAAATAGTATATTTAACATAGCTCTTAATGGATATAATGTTCAAACTATAAATAATCAAATTGCTAAGAAAATAAGTCTACAATATATAAGTATATATTCTTCTACAAATTTTCTTGATAAATTAAAAAATACTTTAGAGACAATATTTCACCTACATCCGATCGAAATAGATTCTATCTATTCACATATCAATGAAAATCATGAAGATAATAAATCAGAAAACCAATTAAAGATCATTATCGAAGATCAGGGTTTAGATTTATCATACATATATCAAAATAAAAATATAGCTTCATTTTTTACTTCTTCTGGTGGTTTTACTTTTAAAAATAAGATGAAAGAGTTTCTAGATATTGATTCAATAATATTGGATAAAATCTTAAGATCAAAAACACTTAATCTAAATAAAAATAATTTGACTGTTATTCATGAAAAAAATCTAGATAATATTTGGCCAGATTTAGATGAAACAATTAAATCAAATATAGAAGAAGTTATTAACAAAGAGTTAGATATTATTAAAACTCAAATTAGAAAATTTATCGATAGTATAGACAATGAATTTATTACAAAAGATGTTAATATAAACATATACAGTTTAGATGAGATGAGTTTGAATACCACAGGACTTATATTGGAGTATTCTGTAAAAGAGGATATGTATATTAGAGGAAAATTATTAACTAATGAATCAAAAGTATTTACTAAAAAGATATTTTAAATTAAAATAAGAATATGTATTCAGATATTATACCACCTAATAAAAAAAATAAACTTTCAAAAATTAAAGCTCCTGTAGAGCATAAGGTCAAAGAATCTAAGAAGTTAAAAGACGAACCTTTTGTTGCACCTGGAGAGGTGTATCACACGGCTTACGGCGAAGACAGAAAGAGTAAATTACCTGTTATATTGACGTTGTTAACATTGTTAACTTTAGCTATTGTTTATTATTCAGTTTTCAATAATAAGACTAATATATCATTTGAATCTAAATCAACTATTTTTGAAATAAAAGATAGGATACCTATGGCATTGTCAGAGAAAAATCAAAAATCTAGTACAACATTGTCATACAACCTTATCTATAATAATGATAATGAAAATAGAAATATTTTTGCTCCTATAGTTGAAGGGGCCACTTCAACCCCAAAAACTAATACTACCTCAAACGATCAAAGTTTTGAATATTACACATTGAATAATTCAACAACATCGATAACCTTATCAAAGAAAGTTAAGCTAATAAACACATACAATACAAATGTACAAATTATAAAAGATACAAGGTTTGATGTGGACGGTGTTACATATTATATTGACAGAGCTGTTGATCTTAAAAAATCCGTAAACCCATCAACAAGTACTACCAATTATAAAGTTATAGGTTTTAAAGGTACAGCCAAATATGAAAAATTTTATGCCATCGATTACGTAGATACTTCTGTGTCCGATGATGCTCCAGTTGTTGAAGGTGATAAAAATATACCAAATAATGATTTACTGTCACTTATACCTGATAATTTTATTCCTTTAAAGAAAAATTATGTTTATGATAAAACAATTGATCAAACTGCTTTGGTTGTTATAGATAAAAAAGATTTTGAAAAAGTTTTATTGGCTGAAACAAAGCTAATACAGGAATATGCTAAATCATTTACCACTATATCTGATCTAGTTGAATATGAAATAAGTATAAATGATTATGAAATAGAACTTGACTCACAAACAGGATTGCCAATCGCATTTAATAATCTAAATCTTGAAATAATCACCCGAATAAAAAAAGATAAAGTAGCTTCAGTCTTTAAAGGATTTTCTAAAGAGACAATGAAAAAGATTAAAAATGAAATTTCTAAGAATATAACTATGAATATATCATATTCACCATTTTGGGTAACTAAAGTATCCGATGAAGATCACATTAGTGTAGAGGTTAAATAGCGGGCTAAATAGAAACTTAAATAAAAGACCATTATGTGTTAATATCAATCTTATGCGACATACAAATATATTCATAAAGACCAGAAAAGAGTATCCAAGAGATGAACTTGCTAAAAATGCCCAAGTCCTTATAAAAGCAGGCTTTGTTCATAAAGAGATGGCGGGTGCATATGCCTATTTACCCTTCGGTATCAGGGTTTTGGAAAATATTAAAAAAATAGCCCGTGATGAAATGAATAGTGCTTCTGGACAAGAAATAATAATGTCATCTTTACAGAAAAAAGAAACATGGGAGTCTACTGATAGATGGAATGATTCTAATGTGGACATATGGTTCAAAAGCGAGCTCAAAAATGGAACAGAGATAGGCTTTGGTTGGTCACATGAAGAACCTATAACAGATATGATGAAAAATTTTATATCATCATATAAAGATTTACCTATATACACATATCAATTTCAAACTAAGTTCAGAAATGAACTTCGCGCAAAAAGTGGTATTATGCGTGGAAGAGAATTTGTGATGAAAGATTTGTATTCTTATTCAAAAAATCAAAAAGATCATGAGGTTTTTTATAATAAAATGATAGAAGCCTATAAATCATTTTACGAAAAAGTAGGACTTGGAAAAGATACTTTTGTAACTGTGGCCTCAGGTGGTGTTTTTACAAAAAATATTTCTCATGAATTTCAAACCATATGCGATGCAGGTGAAGATATTGTTTACATAGATAGAGAAAATAATAAAGCGTATAACGAAGAAGCTGTGAAAGAATCTAACATAGAAGTCAGTAAGTTTGAAAAAGTTAAAACAGCTGAAGTTGGTAATATATTCTCTTTTGGATCTGACAAATGTGAACAAATGGGATTAATGTTTATGGATAGTGATGGTGTTAATAAACCAGTAACATTAGGCTCATATGGTATAGGTATAACTCGAGTTATGGGTGTTATTGTAGAAAAATATGCCGATGAAAAAGGACTTGTTTGGCCAAAAAATATCGCACCGTATCATATTGTAATTGTTTCATTGTCAAAAGATAAAGAAGATAAAGTTTATGAAGAGTCGGAAAATATTTATAAAGCAATTAAAGATAGATACGAAGTTTTACTTGATGATAGAAATATGAACGCTGGCTCTAAAATGTTTGATGCTGATTTATATGGTATACCGCTACAGATAATTATAGGGGATAAAAGTTTAGCAAAAGGTTGTGTGGAAATAAAAAACCGCCAGAATGGGGAAGTTGTAGAGGTTGACCTTAAGGATGTTGAGGATAAATTAAAAGAAATACTCCTTATCTTATTTTAGAAAGTATTTTATATAGATTTTATCTATAAATAGATATATAATTATTTATGTTATGAACATTTTAATATTTACGTTAGTTATTTTAGGTACAATAATCACTTCAACTATGTACGCTTCCGTTTTCGAATGGGTTCTACATAAACACGTTATGCATAAAAAGCCATTTGGTTTCAATTATGCGTATAAACATCATCATCAAATACATCATGTTGTTTTTGGTGGATACAAAACATATAAACTCTCAGGACATAAGCCAGAGAAACAAGAAAAAGATAAAAAGACTATTCCTATGGCTTGGTGGAATTGGATAGTTCTATTGATAATAGCTGTTTCACCTATAGCAGCGACAATATCCATATTTTTTGGAGTATGGTTTCCTGCTGTAGTGACTGCGATAATCTTCTTTTTATACTACTGTACATATGAATACACTCATTGGTGTATGCATGATTCAAAGGGTAGATGGTTTGAAAATAAAAAATGGTTTCTTAATCTCGATCATCGTCACAGATTACATCATCAAAATACCAATACCAACTTCAATGTTGTTTGGCCATTTGCTGACTTCTTGCTTAAGACATTACGAACCTGAATCAAAAGCCCTGATTTCTTACATAGATCAGGGTTTTTTATTAATAAAATCTAAAGAAATTATTATCATGACATTAAATCTCGATTTAATTAAGAAAAATTAAAATCGTAGTTTTTTTAAGTTTTGCTCCCAAACCCCTCCCAAAACTAAAAAAACTGTGCTACTATATCAACACATATGTCAAATCAAGATAAGGAAGGAAAAATAATCCTAAACGGTATAGTTATAGAATCATTACCGGATACTCATTTTCGTGTTCAACTAGAGGATGGCGCTATTTTACTTGCTTATATGAGTGGTAAAATGAAATACAATAGAATACGTATATATGTAGGGGATAAAGTAGAAATAGAATTGGATAGTTACGGAGGAAAGCCAAAACTTATCAGAAGAAAATAGTTAAAAATGATATAATAAAACCTATATGAAATGTGATATTAAATACAGGTTTTTTTTATTGATTGTAATTATATTTTCTCAATTTTCAAATATAAACGTGTCTTCTATTTATGCTGAAGATAGTGCACGAGATTTACAACAAAAGATAGATGAAAGAACATCTCTTATAAAAAAACTAGATGAAGAGATAAAAACTTATGCAGATCTCGCTGACAAGTCATCACGTGAAGCTCTGACTTTAAATAATTATATTAAAACATTGGACAATCAAGTAAAGTCCACATCAGCAGATATACGAAAAAGTCAAAATTCTATAGATAAAACAAGTCTACAGATCAAGCAGATCTCAAACGAGATAACTGGTAGCGAAGAAAAGATTGCAAGGTTAAGGTCTGGTATAAAGGAGAGTGTTATAAATCAATATAAACTTGATAAAGTTTCTGTTATTGAAAATTTCTTGGCTGAAAAAAATATAATGGCCTCTATTAAGGAGATAGAGTTTTTGAAAATAGTACAACAAAATATACAAAATAGTATAACGGAGATTTTTCAAATAAAAAAAATTTTAGAAAAAGATAAAACTTCTGAACAGATAAGAAAAGAAGATTTAGAGATAGAAAAAGAAAAACTTAAAACTAAACAAACTTCTTTAAATATAGTTAAAGATGAGCAAAAAAAAGAATTAATAATAACTAAAAATCAAGAAAGTAATTTCAAAAATATACTGGCTGAAAGAAAAAAACAAAAAGAAGCTTTCGAAAAAGAGATGTTTGATTATGAAAAAAAATTAAAATATGTTTTAAATCCCTCATCAATTCCAAAGTCTGGCTCTTCAGCATTAGCTTGGCCACTTGAAGTTGTACGCATAACTCAAAGATTTGGTATTACAAATGCTTCAAAACGTTTATATGCTTCTGGATCGCACAACGGAGCTGATTTTGGTGCTAAGATAGGCACTCCAGTTTTATCTATGGGAGACGGCATCTTAGTTGCTCAAGGAGATACTGATGCATCTTGCAGAGGTGTATCTTTTGGTAAATGGATACTTATCAAATACAATAATGGATTGGCTTCAACTTATGGTCATTTATCAAAACTAAACTTGCAAACTGGCGCTACTGTTAAATCAGGGGACATTGTTGGATTTTCGGGCAATACTGGCTACTCTACAGGACCTCATCTTCATGTCAGTATGTATCCAGCTGACGCAGTTAACGCTATAGCAAGACCTTCTGCATCGTGTCCGGGAGTTGATTTAACTATGCCTATAGCCGCTGTAAATGCTTATCTAGACCCTTTGGCTTATATGCCCAAATAAAAATATCGCAAAAATCAGGACATATGTTATAATCTCAACAATATGAGTAAAGATTATTATAAAACACTTGGATTAAATAAAAATGCCTCGCAAGAAGAGATAAAAAAAGCCTTTAGAAAACTTGCTTTAGAGCATCACCCTGATAAAACTGGGGGTGAGGATAAAAAATTCAAAGAGATTAATGAAGCCTATTCTACTTTATCTGATTCTAAAAAGAGACAACAATATGACACTTTCGGTTCAGCTGGTGCATCTCAGGGGGGTGGACAAGGTTATGGACAAGGTCAAGGTTTTGAAGGTTTTGATTTTTCAGGATTTGCAGGACAAGGAGGGCAGAATTATGAATTCGATTTAGGTGATATGTTTGGATCTTTCTTTGGTGGAGGAAGAGGAGGGAGAGGTGGAGGACAGGTACAACAAAAAAGAGGACAAGATATAACAATAAGCGTGCAAATAACATTTAAAGAATCTGTTTTAGGGACTGATAAAACTATCGAATATAATAGACACAAGATTTGTAACACATGTAATGGTTTGAAAGGAACTGATCTTAAAAAATGTACAAAATGTGATGGTGTAGGTCATATAACAAAAGTACAGAGAACTATTTTGGGGAATATAGAACAGCGTTATGTTTGTGACGAGTGCGATGGAAATGGAAAAATTCCAAGTAAGAAATGTATCACTTGTCACGGGGCGGGTGTTTTAAAACAAAAAGAATCTTTGACGATTCATATTCCCTCAGGTATTGAAAACGGTGAACAATTGCGTGTAGCGAGTAGAGGTGAAGCTGTTGCAGGTGGAACGGAAGGCAATCTTTACATACAGATAAGTATAAAAGCTGATCCGATTTTTAGAAAAGATAGAACAAAAGTTTATATGACACTGCATATACCTTTGTCTATTGCTATAGGTGGAGGGGATATGAAAGTAAACTCTTATGATCAAGATTTTACCCTAACTATTCCACATGGATCTAATACAATGGATGTGTTGAGGGTAAAAGAGAAGGGTGGTTTTGTTGATGCCAAAAGAAGAGATGATATGCATATAACTTTGAGAGTTGATATGCCAAAAAAAGTAGGGAGTGAGGTGAAAAAGATTGTGAAGGATTTGGAAAATCTTGGTTACTAGATTTTATTTTCGGAGTAAAATCATACGCAGACTTTGTTTACTGTAAAAAAACAAAGTCGAGGACTTCTGATTGAACAAAATAAATAAAATCTGATATAATAATCTCATGCAATATTTAACATTATATATAGTACTACTCATATTAATTTTACTTTCATTTCTTCGTGGTAAAGGTCACTTGTTTAAAATTATAGTCATGGCTTATCCGACTATGATTATATATAGATCAATTGTTGAATATTTCGGTGAAGATAAAATCAATAATCTTTTTGGTTCAAATATTTTCATAAATAATCTAGTTGTATTCATCTTGATTTTAATTCCTGTTTATATTGCTCTTATGCGTATCGTAGACAATTATAAATCACATCAAAACATAAAAGGTATAGGAGAGTCAGTGTTACTATCTATCGGTATAGTTTTACTCACTATAGGTATATGTTTCCATGTTTTACCTGATAAAGATGTGTTCAATCTTGATAAACCTTTTGAGGTTTTCTTTCAAACTAATCTTGGCTATCTAACCTGTATGATAGTGCCGATGCTTTCTGTATTTTTGATGAGTAAAAGAAACCCTTTGGTGTAGTGTTTGGATGTAAAAATTGCTTGATTTTTGTGACCTATATGATGTGGTTGATCGGGTTTCTATCTTGCATTCCTAGGAAAAATAAGCTATTATGTAAAAACTATGCCAACAATTAAAGAAATAAAAGCAAAAAACACTGGACCCCAAGCTGTTATTAAAACAGGTGGTAAACAATATCGTGTACAAGTAGGAGATACTTTAAAGATCGAAAAACTGTTAAAACCAGCAGGTGAAGAGTTTAAAGTAGGTGATGCTGTATCATTCGATATGGTATTACTTAAAGATGACGGTACTACTTTAGTACTTGGGGCCCCAACTATCAAAGGTTCTACAGTTACTGCAACTATAACTGACATCGCTCGTGAGCAAAAAGTTATAGTAGGAAAGTTCAAACAAAAATCAAAATACTTTGTTAAAAACGGTCATAGACAACCTTTCTTCGCTGTGAAGATTGAGGGGATAAACTAAATATAATGAAAACACCCGAGAGGGTGTTTTTTTTGTTTTTATTTTGCATTCGTTTATCTCCTAAACTTCAAAGCCTCTCTCAATGTCTCTTGATCTGCATATTCTATCTCGGACCCGGTCGATATACCGCGACCCAGCAAAGAGATTTTCATCTCTGGAAATCGCTTCGCTATGTTTTCCTTTAAAATCTTAAGTGTATAATCACCATCAGATGTTGCATTTAATGCTAGAATAATTTCCTGCAAACCTTTTGTATTTAAATTTTCTATTCTCTTATATAATTTATCAAAGTCTATATACTCATGAGCTTTTTCTGAGAACAATGGTATGTACTTACCAAGAATAAAATACTGCCCATTATATGCCATAGTTCTTTCAAATATTTCTATATCATTATCATATGCCAAGATAAGTAGTTTATTATCTTCTCGTTTTTTTGTACAGATTTGACACTTGTCTGTATTTTTATAATTAATAAATTTACGATTACAGTCGATACATGTCACAACCTTATCGTTTATATGACTTATACCTGTAATCAAATCTTGTCTATATCCGTTGTTACTATTCATCAGAAAAGACACAAACCTTTTAGCTTGTCTTGGACCAATTCCTGGGAATTTTTTAAATAATTCTATAAGTTCTTCCATAAAATATTTTGGTAATTTTACAACTATTACATCGTATCTTCATAATCACTATAGTCGCTTTTATCAAGAGATAAGAAAGATGAATGCTTATCATCAAATTTAAGTTTTATTGCACCTGTAGGACCATTTCTATGCTTCTCTATGAGTATCTCGGCGATATTATCACGTTCTGAATGGTCTTTGTATTTATCCTCTCTATGTATGAACATAACAATATCCGCATCTTGCTCAATAGATCCAGAATCTCTAAGATCAGACAATCTTGGTTTTCCTTGACGTTGCTCAACAGCACGAGATAGCTGTGAAAGTGCAAGTACAGGAACATCTAATTCACGAGCTAAGTGTTTCAAAGATTTTGATATCTCGGATATCTGCTGCACTACATTATCTGAGTTTCGACTTTGTGTAGGTGACATAAGTTGTAAATAATCAACAACTATCAAGCCAAGTTTTCTTTCTGATTTTATTTTTCTTGCAGTACTTCGCATTTTTACTATATTTGTACCGGCTTGATCATCTATATATATTGGCGCATTTGAAAGTTCAGATATACCAGTTTGTAATCTCTCGTACTCTTCAGAGTTGTTAAGGTTTAATTTTCCTGTTCTTAATTTCCATGAATCAACACGTGAATGAGAGGATATCATACGATACAAAAGCTGCTGACTACTCATCTCAAGTGAAAAGATGAGCACAGGAGTTCCATGATGAACTGCGGCATTGCGTGCTATATCCAATGCAAGGGAAGTCTTACCGCAAGAAGGTCGAGCGGCTAAGATAATAAGGTCTGATTTTTGCAAACCTGAAAGTTTATTGTCTAGATCTTTAAAACCAGTAGGTACACCACGAAGTTCATCGCCACTGTTATGTATCTTATCTATACTGTCCCAAGCTTCTATCAACCCTTCACGCATTGAAGTCACTGTGGATTTTGAGTTTTTATTTGTTATGGAAAATATTTCTTTTTCAGCCGAGTCCATAATGTCTTCGAGATCCCCTTGTTCTGCATAACCTAGGTTTCCGATACGCTCTGATGCATTTATAAGATGCCTCATCATGAATTTTTTCTCAAGTATACGAGCATAATACTCAATGTTTGATGATGAAGGAACCATTTGTACAAGTTCAGCAAGATAAGATGCGCCGCCGATCTGATCCAAAAACCCCATATTATCTAGTGTGTTTTTTAAAGACAAATAGTCAACAGGATTTCCTTTTTCTAAAAGTTCCAGTATACCTTTGTATACTTTTTTATGTTTTTCGCTATAAAAATTCTCTTCAGTAATAATGTCGGCTATCTCAGCATATGCATCGGGACGTATCATAATAGATCCAAGCACAGCCTGCTCTGCCTCTAGACTGTATGGGGGTAGTTTAAGGTTATGTATTGCAGTAGCTTGAGCCTGCTGATTATTATTTTTTATAAATTTAGAAGAGGTTTGCATGTTATTTATCTATACCAAAATATAAGCAATGTATAAAGCTAGCCAAAGAGTAAAAATGATTACAGAAGTTTGTTTGAATTCTTTATGGTGACGGATAAAGCTATCTGATAGGTGATGATATTGTTCTTGATGCCTTATTAATATCTTGAATTGATAATATTTTTGAGTCGCAGTACAGAAAACTAATATGGCAGAGAGTAAGAAAGTTACAAATGAAAATATATAGGTATTATTATTAAACTCTGTTTGATTTAGGAAAATAAAACAAACATAAGCTAACTGTGTCAGGAAAAGTAAAAAGGAAGAGATAAATGAGTATGACATAACTCTACTCATGAAACTTTTCTCAATACCACGTATTTGCTTAGTTTTTTCGACTACTATTATGAAAATGTCTATAATCAGAGATGAGGCTAGTCCTAAGGATAAGATTATATGATGAATTATATATATAAAGATTATCGACATGTATACAGTATATCAAAATCGAGTCCATGATACTGTTGACAAAATCAGTGTTTGTGATAATATATAGACGTGCCCCAAAAGTAGGGACAACCAGCCAGGTAGGGTGCAAGGAAGGTGATACGCTTAACACTTCCTTGCACCTGATGGTAGATCTTAATAGTTCAGATAATATCGCAATTTAGCGATAGAGTCTGGACTTTTTTATTTTTTTACAATCTCTGACATATCTGCATTATCTAAAACATCATACCCAAGATCTTGTATTTTGTTCCTCAATTCATCGGATTTTGTAAAATTCTTTTCAGTTCGAGCCAAATCTCTTTCTTCTTTTAGTTTCAGAACTCCTTCAGGAATAATATCTTGCTCCAAAAGTTTTAGTCCTAGTATAGAGTCAAATTTTTGTATAATTTCTTTATTTATAATTTCTGTATTTACCAATTCCCAAAGATAGGCCAAAAGATTAGGTGTGTCCAAATCATTTTCTATGATTTCTGTAATTTTATTTTCTATATTTTCTTCATTTACATCTTGGTTATTTTTTAAAATATCCTTTATCCGATTTTTCAATCTATAATATGCAGTCTGTGATGCTTGTATATCGGAAAATTCAAAGAAAATAGGTTGGCGATATCGGGTTTGCAGTATAAAGTACCTATAAGATAGGGGACTAACATTATTTTTTTCTAGATCTGATATTGTTATAAAACTTCCATCTGATTTACTCATTTTTCTGTCTTTCCAGTTTAAAAATGCGCCATGCATCCAAATATTTGCAAGTGGGACATGATTTGCGCATTCACTTTGTGCAATTTCATTATTATGATGGCTTGGAATATGATCTATTCCTCCTGTATGTATATCAAAAGTATTTCCAAGATATTTTTGAGCCATAGCAGAACATTCTATATGCCATCCCGGAAAGCCTACACCCCAGGGAGAATCCCACTCTTGTTGACGTTTCTCATCAGCTTGAGAAAATTTCCATAAGGCAAAATCATAAGGGGTGCGTTTTTCTTCATTTAACACTACTCGGTGGCCAGCTTGTAATCCTTTAAGATCAATATTGCCTAATTTTCCGTATTCTGGAAATGTTGAAATATCAAAATACACACCATCAGATATTTTATATGCATGACCCTCTGATTCTAGTTTTTGTATCATTTTTATTTGTTCCTGAATATTATCAGTCGCACGTGGAAACTGAGTTTTTTTTGTTTCAATATTTAATTTTTTTAAATCATTGAAAAAAACATCTATGAAAAAATTAGCAATCTCTTTTGCAGTTTTATTATTTTTAATTGCTGATTTTTCTATCTTGTCTTCACCTTCGTCGGCATCATCTACAATATGTCCAACATCAGTAATATTTATAACTTGATTTACCTTATACCCTGAGAACTCAAAAGTACGTCGTAAAATATCAGAAAAAAGATAAGTACGCATATTTCCGATATGAAGATAGTCATAAACAGTAGGACCGCAATGATACATAGAAACTTCATTTTCTCTTATAGTTTTAATTTCTTCTATTCCTTTCGACAGGGTGTTATAGAGTTTTATGGACATATAGCGATTATAACTCATTTACTATTTTAATGTAATATGTTTATAATTATAATATGTTAAAAATAACACAACTTTTAAAAGAGTCACTTACGACTTATAAACTTAACTTTAAGAAAATATTTTGGATAGCATTGCCTATACTTGTATTAGGTATTATCGGCGAATATTATATTGAGGTTTTTAATACAATGATTGATAAGGAGGATTTCGCTAATATACCCTATTTATTTGCAAGTATTACGATATGGATATTAACTATATTAATAGTGACCTTATACTTTAGTCCAGTACTAAAAAGAGCTATACAAAAAAAAGAAGATGGGGAACAATTTAATACAAACCTAGCTTACAGTTTTCAAAAGAAAAATATTTTCAAATGGATAATGGTAAATGTTTGGGGTATGCTATATATGCTTTGGATAATGTTGCCTTATATTTTGGTTAGTGTTTTACTCACGGTTATACTTTTTATGCATTTAGATACATACAATAATATTTTGATACTTACAAGCCTGATTGGACTAACAATTTTGACTGGTACAGTATTAAACATAACTAAGTTTATGTTATATAAAAACATTTTCTTTTCAAAAGACGGAATACCTGCAAGAGATGCTGTTCGCGAATCAATAAAGCTTGGTAAAACAAAAAATGGTCAACTTTGGTCACTAATCTCAGCTTTGATTATTTTATTTATAATCAATATAATAATATTTTTTGCATTAATCAATTTATCAGATTTACTTATTGATAAGGTTTCGAACAATGTCTTGTTTTATTCAGAAATTATAGTAAATGGTGCTCTTTCGTCTCTAATTTTCTTACCTTTAATGTCTATTATTGTGGCTAAGGGGTATGTGAAGATTAGGGAGTAAGATAAAAGAAGAAAAAAAATGCTTTCACTAGAAAACAAAAAATATATTTATGGCCATTATGGCACTATATATGATTGGGGTTTATTTAACTATGGGAAATATGATCATGTAAGTATTGAGTAAGTGTCTGAGTAATGTTATATTACAAGGCATGAATCTATCAGTCGGCATCGTAGGCCTTCCTAACGTAGGCAAATCAACATTATTTAACGCAATAACAAAGAAATCAGTACCGGCTGAAAACTATCCTTTTTGTACCATAGACCCATCTGTGGGTGTTGTTGCTGTACCTGATGAAAGGCTATATAAACTTGCTGCGTTTTCTAAAACTAAAAAAACTGTTCCAGCCATCGTTGAGTTTGTTGACATAGCTGGACTTGTAAAAGGTGCATCAGAAGGAGAAGGTTTGGGTAATCAGTTCTTGCAACATATACGCGAGGTGAATGCTATAGCTCATGTGGTGCGGGTTTATGAAGACAATAATCTGATACATGTTCATGGAAAAGTTGATCCTGTTGACGATATTGCTATTATAAACTTTGAGCTTATTGTTGCAGACAAACAAGTTGTTGAAAAAAGATTATCCTCACTTGATAGAGATATAAAAAGAAATGATAAAGATGCACTTATATTAAAAGAAATATTGGATAAAGTATTGGAGAATCTGAAGAAAGATATATTTGCCTCAAAAACAGAACTTACAGATGAGCAAAAAATTTTATTAAACAAAAATGTTCAACTTATAACAATGAAGCCAGTGATGTTTGTATTAAATAAAAAATCAGGAAGTAAAAATATTATCGATGACACTAGTGATACTAGATATTTATCATTGATGGAATATTTTAAAAATGAAAATGCAATCTACACTATAGTTGATGCAAGGATTGAAAATGATTTAAAAGATTTTGAGGGTGAAGAAAAAGAAATGTTTAGACAAGAATTAGGTGGAACACATGATGATGGTATAAATGATTTAATAAAGGCTGGTTACAAACTGCTGAACGTGATGAGTTATTTTACAACCGGAGTTGAGGAGACTAGAGCTTGGACTATAGAAAAGGGTTGGACAGCACCGATGGCTGGAACTGCAATACATACTGATTTTAAGGATAAGTTTATACGAGCTGAGGTTGTGTTCTGGTCCGATCTTATAGATAGCGGGTCCTATGGAGTGGCGAGGGAAAAGGGTTTGGTGAAAACTGAAGGGAAGGAGTATGTGGTTAAGGATGGGGATGTCATAGAGTTTAGGGTCTAGGTAAAGAAAAATTCACCAACTCTTCAGCTGGTGAATTTTCAAGTAGATGGTCAGTAGTGACAGTATTGACTCCTTATAACTTAGATCAAGAAATCACTGTTTTTCTGACAAGCATGTAGCCGCAATCGTTGTCTGATTTTTTTGTCAAATAAAAAAAGCCCGGGGACCACTTGGATCCCCGGAACTCGGGTTATTTTTTTTAAAATGTATTTGGTTTTTACGCTGCTACTTTGAACTCGACAGTGAAATCACCATAACGGGCAACTTGCTCTAGGTGAGCACGATGTTCTTCGATATGTGTAGGGTTCTTGAACTTGATATGCACTATTGCCCGGCCACCGCCAATCTTGGCTTCGACCTCGAAGTGTTCACCAGGTTTCAGTTTCTTTTGTTTGAGTGCAAATGTGATGTCACTAATCAATTTTTCTTTTGACATAATTCAGGTATGTTATTTATTTTCAAAATCTCTTCAACTTAGTCCACTCAGACCTCGTCTTCAAAATCTTGGTAAATAATATACCCAATTCCCACCCAATAGTCAAATCAAATAATATATGTTAATATACATCACATTATGACAACTCAAGATCAAAAAGAATATTTATCAAAAGAAAGACATGCAGAGCTTGTAAAAGAGCTTGAGCAGCTTAAAACAGTAAGAAGAAAAGAGATTGCTGAAGACTTGGAGTATGCACGTAGTCTCGGTGACCTTTCAGAGAATGCTGAGTTTAACAAAGCTCGCGAAGATCAGGCTATAGTAGAAGATCGTATAAATCAAATCGAGTCAGTTCTTGCAAATGCTGAAATAATTAAAATGCATCACGCTACAACAGCTGAAGTGGGTACAACTATTTATTTGATGAAAAAAGGTTCAACTAAAGCAGAAACTTACATGTTAGTTGGTTCTGAAGAGATTGATTTCAATACAAACAAGGTTTCTCTAAAATCTCCAATAGGTATTGCTGTATCAGGAAAGAGTAAGGGCGATGAGATCAAGGTTAAATTACCAAATGGTTCAGAAGTCTTTTACACTATTAAAGATATAGAATAGTTTTTCATTACTTTCTGTCAAAGTGAAATAAAAAACCCGCCATCCTTTCCTTGGATAGTGGGTTTTTTTATTGAGCTTTCTTTGATATAATCATTTCATATGACTGCTACTCAATTTTTAATATTTATAATATACCTGTCTTTGTTTATCGCGGCAGGTTTATTTGTTGATTATCAATGGAAAGCTGTGAAAAGAACATATTTAGCTTTTATTAGGGCTGGGTTTTATTCAAAACAAAAATATTCTCTTTTTGAAATAAGTATTCCTCGGGGGCAAAGTAAATCACCACTTGCTATGGAAGTTTTTTTCAATGCCTTGTATCAACCTTTTGGAGAAGGTTCTTGGATGAATATATGGCTTCAGGGTTCAACAAAACCATGGTTTACTTTAGAGTTGGTATCTATCGAAGGTAAAGTAAAGTTTTTTATATGGACCAATGATAAATTTTCTAACGGCATACGGACTCAGCTTTATGCACAATTTCCTGACATTGGTATAAAAGAAATATATCAAGGTGATTATAGAAATGACTATGTTTCAAATATAAATTACGATGTATCAAAATATAAATTTTCCTGTGCTGAATTTAAAAAGAAAAATGCTGGTCATTTACCTATAAAAACATATACAGATTATGGATTGGATAAAGATCCCAAAGAAGAGTTCAAGATAGATCCTATAACTCCAGTTTTAGAATATCTCGGTAACTTGGGAAAAGGTGAGCAGGCCTGGATACAAATTGGTATAAGGGCACCTGGAAAAGATACTGATAAGAAGTTTCCTACAGACGCAAAAGAGTTAGAGAAATTTAGAAAAACTCATAAATTGAAATGGTATCAGAATAAAGTCATGGTTGACTGGACTGACGCGGCGAAAGAAGATATTAAAAAATTAACAAAAAGAGATTTAAAAATGGATAAAGAGAGTCCAAGTAATCCAGCCGATACGAAATTAACAAAACAAGAAATGGATAAAGTTGATGCGGTAGAAAGAGGTTTGTCAAAAATTGCATTTGACACATGTATAAGAACTGTATATGTTGCCGAGAAAGATTTATTTTCACCATCAAATTCTGCTGGACTTAGTGGAGTATTTAAACAATATAATACTCAACACATGAATAGCTTTGAATCAAAATCACCTGTGGTAAAATATGCTATACAAGATAAAAGTGGCTTAAGGGTTGAAGCTGACAAAAAACTTATATTTGAACAATATAAAGCCAGAGCTTTTTTCTATCCCCAATTTATTCCTATAGGAGCCCCAAGTTATCACCAGGTCTGGAAAACAAATCAATTTAAATTAAAAAAGGATAAATATATACCGAGTGTTCCGTTTATTATGACAGTAGAAGAGTTGGCCACAATATTTCATTTTCCAGGAGACACGGCTACAACTTCGAATGTGTCACGTATTGAAGCTAAGAAAGTAGAAGCACCAGCTAATCTTCCGATATAATAATTATGAACATAGTCTTTAAAATATTTTTATCTTTTACTATAGTGTTTTTAATAGCAATGTCTTTTATATACTTAAATATTTTTATACCGGTAAACGCAATTCAATACCCAGTAATAGTTGAAGTTGTTAAAGGTGAAAGTCTGTCTTCAGTTTCTGAAAAATTGTATGATAAAAAATTAATTAAGAATAAATTTATATTTAAAAATTTTATAAAACTTTTAAGACAAGACTCTCGTATACAATTAGGGGAATATTCATATCATAGACCTATGAATACTATAGAGATTTTGAATAAACTTGTCTCTGGAAGATTTGAATATATACCTGTAATAATGACCATAAAAGAAGGTGAGGATTATAGAACTATAACTGATAAGATTTATGATAAGTTTAAAAATGTATCTGCGGAATATTCAAAAGATCAATTGATTGAAATATTGAAAACAAAAGAAGGTTATTTATTTCCAGAAACATATAACTTTGCACCATTTACAAGACTTGACGGTATTTTTAAAAAAATAGATCAAGAATTTGTAAAAAGAACACAAAAATATAGTCTGAGTACTGAGGATCTTTCTAGAACATTGATCATAGCGTCTATTCTTGAAAAAGAAGTTCCACACCCTGAAGATATGAAGGTGGTTTCAGGGATAATACAAAATCGTCTACGAAAAAAAATGCCATTACAGATGGACTCAACTTTGGGCTATATCACAGGTAAGGCTTCGCTTCAACTGACGTCTCAAGATTTGGCAACAAGTTCTCCATATAACACATATAAAATAAAAGGCTTACCATCAGGACCGATTGGAAATCCGGGAGATGTTGCTATAGAGGCTGCTATAAACCCTGATAAAAATGATTTTATATATTTCTTATCTGATAAAAGTGGTGTAAATCATTATGCAAAGAGTTATGCTGAGCATTTAAAAAATAGGAGGTTGTATTTAAATAAATAGACATTTTGTGATATATTCATAATAATGTCCACTATGAAAAAAGTCTACCTAGGCATGTCAGGAGGTGTTGATTCTTCGGTATCAGCTTACCTATTAAAGAAACAAGGTTATGATGTAACTGGTGTTTTTATCCGTGTATGGCAACCTGACTTAGGTTCATGTACCTGGAAAGATGAAAGACGTGATGCCATGCGAGTATGCGCACATCTAGATATTCCTTTTATAACTTTGGACCTGAGAGATGAATATAAAAAAGGTGTTGTTGATTATATGTTCAGTGAATATTCTAAAGGTAATGTTCCAAACCCGGATGTGATGTGTAATAGAGAAGTAAAGTTTGGTGCATTTTGGAATTGGGCAAAAGTTCAAGGTGCCGACTTTATCGCCACAGGTCACTATGCCCAGAATATAAATAATGAATTATTGGAAGGAAAAGATAAAAATAAAGACCAATCATATTTTCTGTGGACTCTAGAGATGCATGAAATGAGTCACATATTATTTCCCATTGGTCATTTACAAAAACCTGAACTTCGTAAGCTAGCTGAAAAAGCCAAGATACCAGTCTTTGATAAAAAAGATAGTCAAGGAGTTTGTTTCCTTGGACAAATAGATATGAAAGAATTTTTAAAACAAAACATAGAAACAAAAAAAGGTGATGTCCTGGACTGTCACGGAAACGTTATTGGAAGTCATGATGGTGCAGTGTTATATGCAATAGGTGAAAGACATGGTTTCGACATTTTCAAAAACACAAATACACAAGAAAGACTATATATAATATCAAAGGACATAGAAAAGAATACAATAACCGTGGGCAGTGAGGTCAAGATAGACAGCAATATTGAAAACTTTATCAAAATAAAAAATGTAGTTTTACGAAATAGCACGGATAACATAAAAACATGTAGGCTAAGATATAGACAAGAGAAAGTTAAAGTACGAAGAATTTCAAATGATGGTGAATTTTGTAGAATCTATTTAGAAAAACCTGAGATGTATTCGTCAGGGCAATCTATGGTTTTTTATGATGGGGAGATCTGTATTGGGGGTGGGGTGATGATGTAAAAGTATTTCACCTAAAATATTTATTTAAAATAAATAAATATGTTAAAATGAATTACATATGCAAATACGAAAAGCGAATGGAACTATAGAACAATTTGATGAAAAAAAACTTATTAAAGCACTTTCACAAACTGGGGCAAAAATAGATACAGCTAGAGATATTTCAAATTATGTTAAAGATAAATGTTATCAAAATTACAAAGATAATCAGCCAATAAAAACTGATTATATATATCGTTTAGCATTTAAGCATTTAAAAAATATATCTAAAGCTTCTGCTTTAAAATTTTCTCTTAAAAGATCTATGCTTGAAATCGGCCCTTCTGGTTTTCCTTTTGAAAAATTTATTGCTGATATATGGCGACATGAAGGTTACAATGCTATAACAGGTCAAATGGTATATGGAAAATGTGTGTCTCATGAAGTTGATGTTGTAGCGTGGAGAAATGATGAATTAGTTATGGTAGAAGCAAAATATCATAGCGACGCTGGAAGTAGAACTGATCTCAAGAATGCTCTTTATGTAAAGGCTCGTTATGATGATTTAAGGCAAAATACTTTTTCCATAGAATCTTTAGATACAAAAGCTACAAAAGGTCTTGACTCTGCTATGTCTAAAACACTGACGGAAGGTTGGCTTATAACTAATACATATTTTTCAGATACTGCTATTATTTATGCAAATTGTAATAATTTGAAGTTGATGAGCTTTGATTATCCTATAGATGGATCTTTGCAAGATAAAATTATAGGATATTCTTTATATCCAATAACCATACTAACCACTTTGACAAAGGAAGAAAAGGTAAGGCTTATAGAAAAAGATATTATTTTATGTAAAACACTTCACAGTCAAAATCATGTATTAAAAGAATTGGGTGTTGATAAGGATAGAATATATGATATTTTAGAAGAAATCTCAACTCTTTTATAGTATGCTATAATACACAAATATGGCATCAAAATTCATACCCTGGAAAAAGAAATTATACATAAAAGGCGATAAAGAGGCTTTTAAACTTAGTCGGTCTAAGATAGATCTCTTTGTAGAATGCCCCCGATGTTTTTACTTGGACCGAAGACTGGGAGTCTCACGTCCGCAAGGCTTTCCTTTTAATCTAAACTCGGCTGTTGACTTACTTTTAAAAAAAGAATTTGACCAACATAGACTTGCAAAAACTCCACATCCTTATATGTTAGAGAACGATATAAAAGCCATTCCTTTTTCTCATACAGAGATGGATGTTTGGAGAGAAAACTTTGTCGGTGCTCAGGTTACAGATGATAAAAATAATCTTTTAATAACTGGAGCAATCGACGATATATGGGTTTATACAGACGGTGAAGATAAAGACAAAATTATCATAGTCGACTATAAAGCCACAAGTAAAGATGGTGAAGTAACTCTTAGTGATCAATGGCAAGATGGATATAAGAGACAGATGGAAATATATCAATGGATATTTAGAAAGTTAGGTTTTGATGTATCTTCAACTGGATATTTTGTTTATGCAAACGGCGATAGGTCACTAGAGAGTTTTAATAATAAGTTAGAGTTTAAGATTAAAGTTATTCCATATGTAGGTAAAACAGAGTGGATAGAAGGTGTATTGGAGAATATAAAAAAATGTCTAGAAGATGATAGAATTCCTAAAGAAAAAGATAATTGCGATTATTGTGGTTATAGAAATAAATCAGGAGTAGCTTTCAAAAACCACTTAGATAAGACTAGTGATAAAGGGTTGTTTGCATAGATTGAAAGAATACTATCTTATGAGTCAGGTCAATGCGATTTTTTCTTATACATGATATATTACAAACATAATATGCAGCCGCTTGTAAAGAAAATCAAAGATAGAGTAAACATTGTCGATATCATTGGCTCCATGATAAAACTGGACCGAAATGGGATAAATCATAAAGCCTGCTGTCCATTTCACCATGAAAAAACACCTTCATTTTTCGTCTCAGAACAAAGACAAACATTCAACTGTTTCGGCTGTGGTGTAAAGGGGGATGTAGTAGAGTTTGTAAAATTATACGAGCATTTAGATTTTAAGGAAGCCTTGAGATATGTTTTTGATAAATCAGGTCTACCCGAAAGTGATTGGCAACAAAATCAAGAAAGAAGTTCACAGGACATCAAAGCTGATCAAGAAAGAAAAGAAGCGCAGGAGGTATTTGAAAAAGTTGTAGATATTTATCATAAAAATTTACAAGAAAAAGAATCTGAAAATGTTTTGCTTTATCTAAAAAACCGAGGACTTAAATCAGAAACTATAAACACTTGGAAAATAGGTTACTCACCTGAAGCTTGGCAATTTGTAGAAAGTAAAATACCACCAAGTTCTATACTTGAAAAAGTTGGTGTTGTAAAAGCTAAAGATGGTAAAAGATATGATTTTTTTCGTGACCGTATCATTTTCCCAATATTTGATATACAAGGTCATGCTATAGCCATATCAGCACGTATAGTCGATAAGGGTGAACCAAAATATTTAAACAGTCCTGACACTATACTTTTCAATAAATCAGAAACTTTGTATGGACTAGATAAAGCAAAGGAAGGTATACGAAAATTTAAATACGCTATACTTGTTGAAGGGCAAATGGATCTTTTATTGTGTCATCAAGAAGGTTTTAATAATACAGTTGCTACATCAGGAACAGCATTGACTGATAAGCATTTACAAATGCTACGTCGGTATACAAATAACCTGATGCTTATATATGACGCAGATAAAGCTG
This sequence comes from Candidatus Nomurabacteria bacterium, assembly GCA_943356525.1. GTDB lineage: Bacteria > Patescibacteriota > Minisyncoccia > Phycocordibacterales > CAIZLB01 > CAIZLB01. The sequence continues at coordinate 43,707 of CALRFG010000004.1, forward strand.
GGCTTAACGCAACTATAAAAGCATGGAGTTTAGCTTTAAAATACGGCTTTGAGGTTAAAACCGCTGTTATGTCAGCAGGTGAAGATCCTGCATCATTGTTGTTGAAAGACAAAAAATTATTTTTAAATACAATAAAGAAGGCAGTACATGTTATAGATTTTGTAATATCTCAATCGGACAATAAAAGTCGTATATCTACAAAGAACTCTTTGGATAAAATCATACCACTTATAGCTTCACTCGAAAGTTCTATAGACAAAGAGTTTTTCTCAAAGAAAACAGCTGAGTATTTTGACCTGTCTTTGGAAAATATTAACTCTGAACTTCAGAAATATACCCAGAGTCAAAGTGGTTATAGCGGTAGATATGTAGACAATATTGACAACAATCTTGACAATGCTGAAGACTCAGGAAAAAAGGTATATATCGTTATAGACAAAGCCCTTGCGGAATTCAAATCTTTGGTGTATATTTACAATCAACAATTAAATACGCTGGTCTTACAATCTGAAAATCCAAAAGATCATTCAGATAAAATACAAAAAATAGATTCATATATAGATGAATATAAAAATAGCGACTTATTTAAACTACAGCAAGCATATATACCTGACCTAAATTCAATATTCGATAAGATTGGTGATATTGATGAAAATGTTATTTTCAACCTTGAAAATATTTACACTCAAAAGAAAGTTGATTTAGATTTTTACAAACAAGAGATAGATATATCATATAAAAATTTTACTCATAAGATATACAATTTAGTATTTCAAGAGATACAAAATAAATTAAAAAAAGCCGAAATTATTAAAGATAATAATTCAATAAATAAATATACTCAAGATATAAATATATTATGGCAAAACCAAAAAAAATAATAAAAAAAATAATTAAAGTGAAAAAACCCGAGAAAAAAAAAGTTATTAAAAAAGTTATAGCGGCAAAAATAGCAGCAAAAAAAGTTATGGTAAAAAAAATAGAAGTAAAGAAAATAATTCCTAAAAAGATTGTTAAAATCGTTGCAAAAAAATCTGATAAACCTATAAAGGTTGTTAAGGTTGAGAAAGAGGATAAATCTGACAAAGCAGAAAGAATAATTAAAATAGAGGATACAAGAAGTAAGGCTCAAAAATCTATCGACAATAAATATGATAAAAAAGCAGAGAAACTTATCGTTAAAGGACGTGAAAGAGGTTTTGTTACTTACGATGAGATTTTAAAAGAATTTCCAGATGTTGAAGAGGATATACTTTTCCTTGATTATTTATATCAAAAATTACAGGGTGCTCATATAGATATTTTAGAGTCAGGCGGTTTTCTAAATATACAAGACGAACAAGATGAATTTTTGAAGAAATATAGTGGTCCAACAGGTCGTGAAGCACAGTTCGACTCTATACAGATGTATCTTAAAGAGATTGGTCAATTTGACCTTATCTCAGGACATGAAGAGAAAGAGTTAGCTAAACGTATAGAATCAGGTGATAGAGAAGCTGTAAACTTATTGATGAGAGCCAACCTACGTCTTGTTGTCTCTATTGCTAAAAAATATGCAAACCGTTCACAAGACTTAACACTACTTGACCTCATACAAGAGGGAAATATTGGTCTTTCAAAAGCTATTGAAAAATTTGATTGGCAAAGAGGATTTAAATTTTCAACTTATGCCACTTGGTGGATACGACAGTCTATAACTCGTGCACTTGCTGATCAGTCCCGTACTATACGTGTACCTGTTCATATGGTTGAGACTATTGCTAAGTATAAACAAGTTGTAAGAAGACTTTTTCAAGACCTAGGTAGAGACCCGATGCCTGAAGAGATTGCTCTAGAGATGGGTGTTGATATAGAGAAAGTTTATATGATAGAGAAGATAGACCAATCAACTGTGTCACTCGATACACCAGTCGATGATGAAGAGAAATCAGTTTTTGCCGACTTCGTTGCTGATGATAAAGTTAATACACCAGACCAAGATTCTTCAAAGCGTATCTTGCAAGATCAAGTTCGTGAGATCTTGAATGATCTGAACGAAAAGGAAAGAGAAATATTGATGTTAAGAAATGGTATGACTGATGGTGTACAGCATACACTAGAGGAGGTAGGTAAAATGTTTGGTGTCACTAGAGAGCGTATAAGACAGATTGAGGCTAAGGCACATGAGAAGATCAGGCAACATGATAAAGCTAATAGACTAAAAGGATACTAGATAAAATCAATTTATGGAATGAGTTTCTCCGCAGACCTGTTTTCCTAGAAAATAGGTCGAGGACTGAAACGGAATGAAGTAAATTGATTTTGTGGATAACTTTCCTAGGAGCACTTGCATTATATTTCACCTATGCTATATTAATTGAACTAAGGAGTTAAGCAATTAACACCTTAGTACTCAAAAGAAACTTGTCGCAAGATAAGTTTCTTTTGACGTAAGGCTATTACAGTTTTGAAATTACTTGAAAATGATTATCGAATCAGCCTACAAAAACTCCAGCAATGGGGTTTTTGTTTTGTCTATATATAAGTGATAGAATGATGTTTATGCCACAAAAAACATCTCAACTGGATTTATACCAAGAATCATATAAACGCCTTAACAAAGCTCAAAAACAGGCTGTGGACACGATAGACGGACCAGTTCTCATTGTTGCAGGACCAGGGTCAGGAAAGACAGAGATCTTGTCACTTCGTGTTGCCAACATACTATTAAAAACTGACATAAAAGCATCGAACATCTTATGTCTTACTTTTACCGACTCGGCGACCCATAATATGAGAAGTCGTATTGAAAAGTATTTGAAAGAAGATGCTTATAGAGTTAATATTCATACATTTCACAATCTATGTACAAGTATTATATCCAACTATCCAGAGTATTTTTATGATGGAGCTATAGTTCATCCAGCTGATGATGTGACTAAGATCAACATACTTGAAACTATAATCAAAGATCTTTCACATGACTCTAAGATAAAATCATATCATCCTGAGCAAGGATATCTTTTTCTAAGTTCTATACAGTCAACGATTTCACATCTTAAAAAAGCTGGGCTTACACCAGATGATCTTGAAGTTATATTAAATGAAAATGATAAAGATATAATCATACTTAATGAAAAACTTTCTCCTATCATGTCAGAGCGAGTGTCAGAGTCTATATATGACAAGTTTTGTACAGAGTTTGAAAAATTATACAAAGAAAGAGGAAATAGATATGTTCTAAATTATCATTCACTTATCGATGCATTATATCTAAACTTTAAAACAACTGTACTTGAGAAAAAAGATTTTTCAGATTGGAAATCAAAGAATACTGAGAAAAATACTAAGAGTGAAAACATTTTCAAAGATACGAGAAGATCAGACACTCTGCGAGAGATAAATACAGTTTACAAGAAATATCAAGCTGAACTATATAAACAAGGCTATCAGGATTTTGATGATATGATACTAGACGTTTTAACTGTGTTGAAAAAGAATGAATCATTACGTTTGAAAATTCAAGAACAATATCAATATGTTTTAGTTGATGAGTTTCAAGACACTAATGATGCACAGATGCAGATTATATATTCTCTTACCCACAATGATTTTAACGAGAATAAACCAAACATCATGGCAGTAGGTGATGATGATCAGGCTATATATAAGTTCCAAGGGGCTGAGCTTTCAAATATATTAGAGTTTACAAAGATGTACTCTGATGTGAAAGTTATTTCTTTAACACAGAACTATAGATCCAATTCTGAGATTGTAGATGCGTCTTTATCTATGATACGTAATAGTGAGTTTAGACTTGAAAAATTATTGGCTGGTTTTGTCAAAGAGTTAAAGTCAGATCATAAATTTGCTGATAGAAATATTTTAAAAAATAAAAATGCAATTGAGATGAAAGAGTTTGATACAAAATTACATGAATATTCTTACGTTGCAGACAAGATAAAAGAAATAACTGATCTAGGTATTGATGCTGAGAAGATTGCTATCATTAGTCGAAATCATCGAGATCTAACCGCTGTCATTCCATATCTATCGAGTCGCGATATACCGCTTCGTTATGAAAAAGATCAACATGTTTTAAAGCAAATACATATCAAACAACTTATTGATATTTTACATTTTGCTAACAATACTATGCATGAGGATAAAGATTTTCTTTTGAGTAAAATATTATCTTTTCCATTTTGGAATATTAAACAGATTGATCTTTGGACTTTGTCTAGAAAAGCATATAAAGACAGAACCGATTGGTTGACGATAGAGTCAGATTCTCAAGAAATAAATTCTGCGCGTGAAAAATTACTAGAAATTATAAAACTTGCTGCTTATGAAAACGCAGAGCATGTTATTGATTATGTTTTAAACAAGACAGGGTTTAGAGATTATTATTTTAACTCTGAAAAATTTACACATGAAAAGTCTGAGTATTTAGTTTTCTTGTCTAACCTACGTGCATTTATACAAGCTATCAGAGATTATAAGCAAGGAAAAGAGATCAACGTATCTAATGTGATCGACTTTGTAACAGTTTATGAAAATAATACAAACCTTAACTTGTCTGATAAAAGTCCTTTCGTAAATGCTCGTAATGCTGTGAACTTGCTGACAGCTCACAAATCCAAAGGTCTAGAGTTCGAGATAGTGTTCATCTTGTCAGGAAACGAGTCCACCTGGGCCAATAAAAAGGCAAATACAACATATCTGCCAAAGAACTTGCCGATCACTCCTGCTGGAGACTCTGAGGATGATTGGCTTAGACTATTCTTTGTAACTTTAACTCGTGCGAAAGATCATATCTATATAACAAATCACAGAGCAGCGGACAATGGTAAAGGAACTGATAGATTAAGATTTTTAGGTATGATGAACTCAGTGGAAGTAGAGGAGGGGACAGTTGATCACATAAACAGTACTGATATCTTAGAGTCATCTGTGCTATTAGCAAATCAAAATATACGAACTGATTTTCTGGATAGTGAAAAAGCCCTACTTGATTCTATTTTGGAAAATTTGGTTTTACCTATAACTCATGTAAACAATTTCTTAAATATTCCCAAAGGTGGACCGATATATTTTTTGGAAAATAATGTACTTCGTTTTCCACAAGCTAAAACTCCAAACGCAGGGTACGGATCTGCGATGCATAATATTTTAAACAAAAGTTTGATGCATTTTAAAACTCAGAAAAAATATCCTACCCTAGATGAAGTTAAAAAATGGTTTACAGAAAGTTTGATGCATGAAAGATTGTCCCATGCTGATTATAAAAACTTTTTAGCAAAGGGTTTGTCTGCACTTGATCTTATTTATAAAGAAAAGATTTTGACCATGAAAGATACAGATGTGTCTGAGGTTGATTTTAAAAATGAAGGGGTGACTTTTAGTGATGGTAATAATATAATTCCATTAACCGGTAAGATTGATGTACTTCATTTTAAAGATAAACACGATGTATACGTTGCTGATTATAAAACAGGAAAATCGTTTACAGATTGGGTTAAGGGGAATAATGAGAATGATAAAATAAAACTTCATTTTTATAGAAATCAGTTGGTGTTTTATAAAATACTGATAAAGAAATCTAAAAATCTAAATCATTTAAATGTGTTAGGTGGTGTGCTGGAGTTTATTGAGGGGGATCAAGAGCTTCGAGATTTGTACTTGGATATAACTAATGAGGATATGGAGAGACTTGAAAGTGTTATCAAGGGTGTATACAAGAGAATAATGGAACATGATTTCACGGTCCCGGACGGGCTTGTAGGGTTGGGAGATTTGGAGAGTATTGAGAGGTTTGAGGAGATGATGTTGAGCTAAGTTTTTTCTATGGAATAATTTTCATGCTACAATAAATCCATGATTAACTTAGACTTTATTGGTTTATTTATATTACTCGCTGGGTTTGTTATAGGACTTGGTGCTGTGAATGTTATAGATATACATGGTTTTTTAAGTAGAAAATCATCATATTGGACAGAGGCTACTATAAGAACACATAAAGTAACAAAACCACTTATATGGTTTGGAATATTTTTAGCTATTGTTGGTGGTTTTATATTTTATCGCGATCAAACATTTTCAGGTATTCCTATGTATCATAGTTTGATTGCTTCTATACTTATATTGAACGGATTATTTCTTTCATTCTATATAAGTCCATTATTATTAAAAAGAGAAAATGAAGGTAGACAGGCTGAGATTTTACCAAAATCAATTCAAAATAAGATTGTTGTTAGTTTTTTGATCTCTGATATCGGATGGTGGGTAGGTTTGATGATGTTAGTGTGGTATTTGTTGGGTAAATAAAAAAACTAGCAACTTTGGAAAGTACATCTAGATTTTATTGTATTTTATTTAGTACAGCTCTGGTAAAGCTGCGTTGTTAGGATTGAGGAACTGGAATATATTTGCCAGTCCTACTCTTGCGTTCGTAAATACGGATGTAAGAGTTTGTTTTCTCAGAACGTATACTTTGGCGGAGATAGCGCTGAGCCAAAGCCAGTTCTGGAAAAATATCTTCATCTAGCTCGAGGGAAAGAAAGCGATACAAGTGAGGACCAATTTTGAAGTTGATCTTTTCGACTAATATCTGTTTAGTAAGTTCGTACATGGTTTTAGTTGGTCCATCCATGTGTGAGTTATCAAACTTATTGAAGAATCCCTCGATTTCATCTTGTGCTTTTTGAGCTAGATCACCCTTTACGAGAGTCATAGTATTGACCATGGCAACTACTTTGTGAAGTCCATTTGAGCTAAAAAAGCTTATTTGGGACACAAGTTTGCCGTCCTTTCCGATAAGGCGAGGGAAGACATGACGATTCAGAAATTCTAGACGAATAGCACTAGCACCAACGACGGATTTGTTAAGGTCTAGTACACCTGTGACTATTTCATCTGTTGCATTAACCTCGCTGAATTCCTGTTCAGTTACTCGTGCCAGTTGAAGTCCAAGCTGTACCAACTCGTCATCAATTTTCTTGAGCTGTTCTCTGGCACTATCTCTTTCTTTTGTCATAGCCACACTTCTTTGTCGCCAACCCTTAAGTTTTGCTTTAAGGTTAGCTTCTTTCGCTGTACCGTGAACTTTTATACCTACGAGTAAGTCGACAAGTTTTATGTAACTTGAATTGGCTGCTACCCATTTTTTTATTATTTTAGCTACTCTGGTAGCAGCTTTTTCCCGTTCACGTTTTTTTCTAGCAATCGAACTCTTAATCTTGTATATTTCTGTTTTCATAACTGTTTTTTTCTGGTTTGGTGTTCAATAGCAAATGTGCTACTTTGTTAAGGTAACACATTTTAAATATTTGTCAACAAAACCATATAACGACTAACTACCAAACCTACTCAAAATAGTCCTGATAGTTTTCAAAAAAATCTGTATCTCCAATGATATGGATCTATTTTTTATATAATAAAAATCATATGAAAGTTTAAGCTTAGTCTCTTTCAAGTTTGATGGTACATAGTCTTGATTTATCTGAGCCCAACCAGATAACCCCGGCTTAACCAAAGTCCTCATCATAAAGTATGGAAGATCTTTACATAAATCATCAGCAATATGCTTAAACTCAGGTCTTGGACCAATCAAAGAAAGATCACCACGAAGCACAGACAATATCTGAGGTAATTCATCTATACGTGTTGATTTGATTAAAGCACCAACTTTTGACACTGGATTATCTACGGATTTAGCCCCAAACTTTACTCCGGCATCATCATATTTTCTATTTCGTATTTTAGGTATTTTTATAATTTTACCAATTAACCCTAATCTTTTATTGTAAATTAAAAATTTTCCAGGACCTTCAATTTTCATAAAAATTTTAACTATTGGGAATATAAGAAAAGTTGGTAATAAAATTATACAAAACAAAAGATCAAATAATTTTTTAAATAATAAATAACTTGGAGCCGAAGACTTTTGAACATAAGTTAAAAACCATAACTCATCTATCTGTCCTAAAGGAATACGCTTCATAACTTGCTCAAAGAAATCTTTAAGCTCAACGTATTTTGCACCACTGTATATACTCTCGTATAGATATTCTTTTATAAGTTTTATCTTAGAATGATCTGTGTCTATTACTATAAGATTATTATCGCTAGGAATGATGCTTGTAAATTCATTCTGTACATCTTTTACAAAAAGTTTTTCAAGATCAACCGCTTTCACTAAACGATAATATTTATCAGTATTTTGTTTAAAATAATGAACTAAATCTTGATAATCTTCACCAGATCCAAATATATAAACATTTTGGACTAGTGGTCTATATCGAACAAATAAATAACGCCAAGCACTAGTAAATACAATAGAGAAAGAGAAGAATAAGAATAAGTTGAAACGAGGACTTATGTTCAATCTACTAAAGAAGAAGTAGAACAAAAGTACCGACAATACTAAGACTATAGAGTGAACCATCAATATCCTAACCAGGTTAACTTTATAATCTTGGGTAACCCTGTCATATAACCCGATAATGTAATTTCCTACAATAAGAGCAAATATAACCAGTGAAAAAGGCCATATATGTGCATCATAAGATAAATTTCTTAAAATAATCATTAAATAGAAGGATAAACCAAAAAAAAGTATATCTCCAAAAAACTGCATATTCTGTATTGGTTTTGACTTATTCATATAAAAGTAAGTATACTATGAGTATGAAAAAAATTCTATATTGTATAACGAAAGGGAATTTTGGAGGTGCTCAGAGGTATGCGTATGATTTGGCTATAAATATCAATAAAAAGGATTATGAGGTAGTAGTTTTATGTGGTGAAGGTGAGACTTTACCAAAAAAACTTGAAGAAGCTGATATCAGAGTCATAAGACTTAAATCAATGCAGAGAGATATTAGTGTTTTTAAGGAATTAAAATCATTTGTCGAGCTATATAAAATTTTCAAACAAGAAAAACCTGATGTTATACATCTAAATAGTTCAAAGATGGGAGGAAGTGGTGCTTTTATAGGAAGGTTGGTTGGAGTTAAGAATATTATTTTCACAGCTCATGGTTTTGCCTTCAACGAAGATAGATCTTTCATATCTAAGAAAATACTTTTAGCTTTTCATTGGTTGACAATACTCTTGACACATAAGACTATTATCGTTTCTGATAAGACTATGAAGGATATAGATTATTTACCATTTATGAAAAATAAATTGGTTAAGATTTATAATGGTATTGACACAGGTCTTGACTTTTATAACAAAGAAGAAGCAATTCGCTTTTTATTGAAAGATAAAAATATTTCTACAGTTGGTAAAACTATATTATTAAGTATTGGTGAGTTACACAAAAATAAAGGTTATGATTTATTTATTCCGAGCTTAAAAAAAGTTGAGAAAGATTTTATTTATCTAATCATCGGTGAAGGTGAGGAGAGAAATAATATTGCTATGTTAATAAAGGATAATGATTTGAGAGATAAAGTTTTCTTATTGGGTAGAATAGAGAATGCATATAAATATATAAAGGCTAGTGATGTATTTGTTTTACCTTCTAGAACAGAGGCTTTTCCATATGTTTTGTTGGAGAGTGGTTTGGCTGGGGCTTGTGTACTGGCTTCGAATGTAGGTGGTATTGGTGAGGTTATTAAGGATGATTATAATGGGGTGTTATTTGATGTAAATAGTGAGGGAAATATAGTACACAAGGTTAATATGTTGATTGGGAGTGGGGAAATGAGGGAGCAGTTTGGAAAGTTGGTCCAGGAGAAGGTGGTGAAGGAGTTTGGATTGGATAGGATGTTGGAGAGGACTAGGGATGTTTATAGAAAATAAGGCTCCTCTTAGTGAGGATCGAATTAAATCAATCTATAAAAAAAAACAATTAAACCCGTTTCTTGTTGCCAGACTTGGAGTCGAACCAAAATTAAAGGCTTCAAAGGCCTCTGTCCTACCATTAGACGATCTGGCAATATACACAGTATAATAGCATCTTTATTTTAAATTACAATGAAAATGGGCACTATTCGAAAATAGTGCCCACTGCAGTTGCATTTTTTAGCGTCTTTTCCACGTAAAATAGCAAGTAATGATTATGAAAGAACATATGAATGTTTCCCACATGTTCCAAGAAATAAAACCGATTAGCCGTAACGTAAGTAAGATAATAATGATAGCGATAAATAAATATAAAGGAATTTGAGTAGTCATAATTTATTTGGTTAAGTTCAACGTAAGTATTTTAGCATTTTAATTGATAAAGTTAAGTCCTATAGACATAATTTTAAAAATAAGGCTTAAATGCTATAATTACTGATATGAATAAAAACGTATTAGTTATAGGTGGTGCTGGGTATATCGGCTCTGCATGCGTAGAAGAACTAATTAAAAACGAATTCAATGTTTTTGTATTAGATAATCTTTCTACTGGTCAAGTAGAAAAAGTAAATAAAAAAGCCCAAATGATCCACGGAGATATTTTAGACATGGCAGTTTTAGAAAATGTATTTAAGGATAATGAGTTTGAAACAGTTATTCATTTTGCAGGTAAAAAAGCTGTTGGTGAAAGTGAAGAATTCCCAGAGTTGTATTTTGAAAACAATGTTAAAGGTACTTTGAATATTTTATCTATGATGAGTAAGTACAATGTTCCTAAAATTATTTTCTCATCTACTGCCGCAGTATATAAACCAAAGGATAATGAAAATGCTATCTACACAGAAGATTCAGAGGTTGAACCTATAAATGTCTATGGCCGCACAAAGCTTATGTGTGAACTAATAATTAAGGATTATCAAAGACTAGGAAAAATAAAAGAATACGTTATATTTAGATACTTCAATGTAGCTGGAGACACAGGTTTAAACTACATAGAGAAAAATGCACAAAACGTATTTCCACTACTTACAAATGCAATATTAAACGGAACTGAATTTAAAATATTTGGTGATGACTATAGTACACCTGACGGGTCTGGTGTACGTGACTATATTCATCTAAAGGATTTAGTTCAAGCTCATGTACTTGGTATTGGAAGTGTTGAATCAGGAACCTATAACCTCGGAACCAAAAACGGATTCTCTGTAAAAGAATTAATACAAGCCTTTGAGCGTATAACAAATAAAAAAATGAATGTTGTAATTGTAGAAAAAAGAAAAGGTGACCCTGCAATAGTTATAGCTGACTCTGCTAAAGCAAACAATGATTTAAATTGGCAAGCTAAAAGTACACTCGACGATATGGTCACATCAACATTAAAAGCTTATGGATATGTTGATGATAAATTGATATAATCAAAGATAATGCCAAATCAGATTCAACGTTCATCAACAGCCCGTATTGTTTCAATCATAGTTTTATTTGGTATTATACCAGTTTGGTTTTTTTATATCGGTATAAAATACAAAGAAACGATTGACTTTTTAGATAATAGCAATCAAAACTTACAGGTATACTTAATTAAATAAATTAGTTGTCATAACTCCAGATAATCTTTTCGAAAAACGGCGACACTAGTAGATAAATATGTTATTATAGAAAAATGTCTTTACCTGAAAAGTACAAAAAACCCTATGAATCAAAGGATGTTGAGTCTGTTGTATATAAAAGAGAACTCAACTCTGGTCTATTTAATCCTGACATGTTGGTTCAAAAATTTCCTAAAAAATATGCTGATTCGAAAACTTGGACAAGCATAACACCACCCCCCAATGCAAACGGTCGCCTTCATGCAGGTCACGCACTGGACGTTACCTTGAAAGATATTATTGGGCGCTACAAACGTATGCAAGGTTTACAAGTTCTTTTACTTCCAGGATCTGATCATGCTGGTTTTGAAACTCAAGTAGTGTATGAAAAGAAACTCGAAAAAGAAGGACGAAGTCGCTTTGGTATGGATAGAGCTGAACTATATAAAGAGATATATGATTTCACTCATGTAAACAAAGAAACAGTTACGAGTGAGATAAAACGTATAGGTGCATCGTACGATTGGAGTCGTGACACTTTTACACTTGATGCTAAAGTTGTTTCAGGTGTACAAAAAACTTTTATAAAAATGCATGAGGATGGATTGATATATCGCGGAAAGAGGGATTGTAATTGGTGTTCAAAACATCAGACTTCACTTTCGGATGTTGAGACTGATAAAAAAGAAGTTGTTACAACATTTTATACTTTTAAACTAGGTGATTTTAACATTGCAACATCTCGCCCTGAAACTAAGATCACTGACAAATACGTTGTAGTTCATCCAGATGATAATCGTTATACATCATACAAACATGGTGATACATTTGAAGCAGAATGGGTATTAGGAAAAAGTACTTTCACTGTTATCAAGGATGACTCTATAGATCCAGAGTTCGGAACTGGAGCTATGACTATTACTCCATGGCATTCAGGTATAGATTTTGCTATAGCAAAAAAACATGGACTAGATATGGTTCAACTTATTGATGATTATGGAAAATTTACAGATGTGGCAGGCGAGTTGAAAGGATTAAAAGCTACAACAGTAGGTCGTGCAAAAGTTGTTGAAATATTATCAGAAAAAGGGTTACTGGTAGATAAAGATGAAAATTATAAAACAATAGTCCCAGTATGTTACAAATGCGAAACACTCATAGAACCACAACTTAAAGATCAATGGTTTGTTAAAATGGAATCATTGGCAGAGATAGCACTTCAAGCATCACAAGATGGAAAATTAAATTTTATTTCTGATCAATACAGAAAAACTTTTGAGCATTGGATGAAAAATCCTATCGACTGGAATATTTCCAGGCAAATAGTTTGGGGTATTTCTATACCAGCTTGGTTTAAAAATAAAGGAACAGATACTGAAGAATTTTATATCGGTAACACAGCACCAAAAGGTAATGAATGGATAAAAGATGAAGACACTTTCGATACATGGTTTTCATCTGGACAATGGCCTATTGCGACTTTAGGTTTTACAGATTCAGATGATTTTAATAGATTTTATCCAACTCAATTAATGGAAACAGGAAGAGATCTTATATTCAAATGGGTACCGCGTATGGTTATATTTGGGTTATATTTAGCTCGAGAAGTGCCGTTTAAAGACATATACCTACATGGAATGGCATTGGACTCGAAAGGGCAAAAAATGAGTAAATCTAAGGGAAATGTAATGTCTCCAATAGACTTGGCTGATGAGTTTGGTATGGATGCATTACGTATGGCATTGATTGTTGGTAATGCACCTGGAAATGATATACCAGTTTCAAATGAAAAAGTTAAAGCCTATAAAAAGTTTGTAAATAAGTTGTGGAATATCGCTCGTTTTGTTTTAGAAAATACAAATGAGGAAGATGATAATTTTGACACAACTATTGACAATATACATGTAGAAAATTTTAAAAAAGTAAAATATGAGATTACGAAAAATTTAGATAATTATCAATTACACCTCGCTTCAGAAGAATTGTATCAATATGTTTGGCACGAATATGCTGATGTTGTTATCGAAGAGATAAAGAAAGATTTGAGTAGTGAAAATAAAAAAGTATTGAGATATTTGTTTAAACAGATTCTGATTGTTACACATCCATTTATGCCATTTGTAACAGAGGAAATATGGAGTGATTTTGCTGATGTTTCGAAAGATAATTTGTTGTTGGTCCAGGATTGGGAATAAAAAAGCACCGCCAAGGCTTGTGGGCCGAGGCGGGTTAGGTTCAGATTTTATTCTGAATGCATTGTGAGAATAGCCTTATCGTCATAATCTTTCAAAGATTCATAAGCAATAAGTATATTATCAGCATAATGTAAGACATATACTTTTTCATCATTTTTACGACAATGGATTAAAAAAGATATAGATCCGTTAAGTCTGTCAGGGGTTGTAGTTCGCAAGTTACATTTTTTTTGTTCAAGTCCTAAGCATTCTTCTGGAGTTTGAGGAATTTCAGGTCTTGTACCACCGATGACAAATGCTATGATTTCAATATTTGGTGATAAAGTTTTTATCATTATAGTTTTGTTCTTTAAATTTTCAAGACTTCAACAGTATATAACATAAAAATATTAAAACAACCCATGAAATGCGCGCGCGGGGCTTTTCATGGGTCAGGTGTTTTACTTTTCATAAATAAATGAGGATTTATTATCCCACTTCTTCATCAATTGACAGGAAGATCTATTGATACCATCTGCTTCAAAATTTACAACTATGATTACAAATAGTCCACCTAGATTACACCTAACAAAAGAGAATGATCTATAATCCCTTCTGATGGTTTCGATTCTACTAACTTTAAAAGGTAAGGATTCTATTTGTGATTTTGAGGGTTCACCAAAATATGCTGAGCCGTAATCATAGATACGAACAGTTCTTCTGATCTTTCTATTGTTATTTATTTTCTGTTTTTTCTTCGCTTCAATTTTACCAAGCTTAGTTTTAATGTTCATCTCACATACAATAGAATAAATAACCAGAAATGTCAATAAAAACCCCAACTCAAAAACCATGATATAATAAACCGCAATGACTCAAGATCAAGCATTACGCATTTTAAAAACCGGAGCATCGGTGTTCCTAACAGGAGAACCTGGGTCCGGTAAGTCATATACTATAAAATCCTATATAGATTATCTTATACAAAACAATGCTAATCCCTCAGTAACCGCCTCAACAGGTATTGCTTCAACACATATCGGTGGTATGACTATACATTCATGGTCAGGTTTGGGAATAAGGTCAGATCTTACCGTATACGATCTTGAGGCCATGTTAGAAAAAGAGTATGTTGTTAAACGAATATCAAAAGCTAAAGTACTTATTATCGATGAGATATCTATGTTATCGGCCAATACTTTAGACATGTTAGAACGAGTTTGTTCGTATATAAGACACAATGAATCAAAACCTTTTGGTGGATTACAGGTTATTTTTGTTGGAGACTTTTTTCAACTTCCACCTATTGTTAAAAATTCTGATAAACTTTCTTCTTTAGAAATGTTTGAAAATTCTCCTTTGGCTTTCAATGGCCAAGCCTGGACTAAAACTGATCCTGTAATATGTTATCTTACAGAACAACATAGACAAAGTGATGCAGAGTTTGTTTCTATTTTAAAAAATATCAGAGAGGATAAAGTTGATACAAAGGTTCATGACATTTTACAAAAAAAAATATTGAAAAATAAAGAAACAACAGGAACTTTGCAAAAGATAACAAAACTATATTCACACAATATTCATGTTGATAAAGTAAATAATCTAGAGTTAGGTCTTATAAGCGACAAAATAAAAATTTTTGAAATGACAAAAACAGGTCGCGACTTTATTGTAGATAACTTAGTAAAGAATTGTTTATCGCCATATAAACTTGAACTTAAAAAAGGGGCAAAAGTTATGTGTACTAAAAATAATCCGGAAAAAGGTTTTGTAAATGGTTCTATAGGTGAAGTTGTTAAATTTTCCAAAACTACGACATTTCCTATTATAAAATTTACAAGTGAAAAAGGTTATGTACGTGAGATAGAAATAGAGCCGATGGAATGGTCTATAGATGATGGAGGAAAAAAAGTGGCAACTATAAAACAGATTCCACTTCGTCTTGCTTGGGCCATGACTATACATAAATCACAGGGTATGTCTTTGGACGAAGCTATGATGGATATATCTAGTGTGTTTGAATATGGTCAAGGCTATGTTGCACTTTCACGTGTAAGAACATTGGCAGGACTTCATCTTATAGGATATAACGATATGGCTTTAAAGGTTCATCCAGAAGTTTTGGGTAAGGACATAGAGTTCAAGCAAAAATCAATTGACGCAGAGTATGAGTTTAGTAAAATAACTCCTACTGAGCTGTATAAGATTCATGAAAATTATATAAATTCTATAGCAACAAAAGGTATACCTGAAAAAGAAAAGTCATCGTATTTTGGATATAAAAAGAAAACAAATGGATTTGCTAAAAAACCCGCAAAGAAGAAAACAAAGAGTTATGATATAGACAATGATATTGATTATGAATCATTTGACGTGATATACTAGAACCATATGTCAAAAGGAGAGCACAGAGATAAAAAAAATAAAAATATTAAAAAACCAAAACAAGTTAAACCAAAAGTATAGTGATGCAGGTTATCAGCATATATTGGTGTAGAAAAGATTTTCGTTTAGACGACAATCCGGCTTTATTTAATTGCCTTAAGGAAAGTAGGGAAGAGGATACTCTATTCTTACCACTTTTCATATTGGAGGATTATATGACAAAAGGTGATCCTATAAATCAGTATAGTTATACTTCAAGGGTTTTATTATCTAAGATTTTACCTAAATTTGCAGATAATTTTACAGAATTTAGCGTTATAAATGGTAAAATATCTCAAGTATTGACAAAACTATCGAAACATTACAATGTCAAGGTCTATGTCAATGACGATGTACATCCTGATTTCTATAAACAAATTAAAAAAATTAAAGAAAATGGCCTTAATATAAAAGTTTATCAGGATTCACTGGCTGTAGACAAAGAAACAAAAACAATAACTGGAAATTATTATAGTATTTTTACCCCCTTTAAAAAAAATATTTTAGCTAAATTTATAGATACAAAAATAATACTAAAATCAAATCCTGATTCTAAAATAAATTATTTATCTAAAAATGCTATAGAAAAAATTTTTAATAAAAAAGACTTGGTAAAAAATACAGAAAAAGATATTTTAAAAGAATTTAAAGATACAAGACTTATAAAAGTTGGTAAAAATACTATAGATCTTGATGGGATTATTGCAAGACCTGAACTCAATCATGTTTATACAAATGAAAAGGAAGTACTAGATATTTTCAAGAAGTATATTAAAAATGATGGTCTAATAAACTATAAAGACAAGAGAGATTTTCTTAAAAATACAAATTCAAATATGGCCATAGCATTAGCTTGGGGATTGATATCAGCTGGTATACTTATGAGAGAGATAAAGAATCATCATGCAGACCTTAATCATTTAGGTGTTCAAACTTATATAAGTGAGCTTATATGGCGAGAATTTTACAAATACATACTCTATCACAACTCTACTGTTTTGAATGAAGAATTTCAGAAAAAATATAGAAATAAAATTGAATGGAGAGAGAATAAAGAAGCGGTTAAATTTTTCAAGCTTTGGGTGCAGGGTAAAACAGGTTATGACATAGTCGACGCTTCGATGTTAGAGTTGGCTAAAACAGGACAGATGCACAATAGATCACGTATGATAGTTGCCAGTATATTGACTAAAAATTTAGGCATTGATTGGCGCTGGGGACAAGAATATTTTAGATCAATACTTGCTGATTTGGATGATGCCTCTAACAATGGTGGTTGGCAATGGTCAGCTTCTGTTGGATCGGATCCAAAACCTATACGTATTTTTAATCCGTATACTCAAGCTGATAACTATGATACTGATAGAGAATATAGAAATAAATGGCTAGATAAAGATTATAAACTTGAAGCTATAATAGAACACAAACAAGCTCGTCAAGAGGCTTTGATTAGATATGGACTGTTAAATAATAAGCATAAAGATCACAATCAACATCATCTATTTAGTGATTAAAAAATATAGTATAATTAGCTCATTATGGAAAAAGAAAAAGACTTTATTATTAAAGAAATAAAGGCAGGGGAGAATTATCTTAGAAAACTTGGACCAGGTATCATTACAGGTGCCGCTGATGATGATCCATCAGGCATAGCTACTTATTCCCAAGCCGGTGCTCAGTTTGGAACAGGATTGCTGTGGATGGCCGCTTGGACTTTTCCACTTATGTCTATGATACAAGAGATGTGTGCACGTATAGCTTTAGTCACAGGTCAAGGTTTGGCAGCAAATATAAAAATAAGCTATTCTAAATGGGTTTTATATTTATGTACTATATTATTATTTTTAGCTAACACTTTAAACATAGGTGCCAATCTTGGGGCTATGGCAAAAGCAATTGAGCTTTTAAATCCGAGCATACCCTTTGTTTTCTTGGTAATATTTATAGGCTTATTTAGTTTAGTATGTGAAATAATTATCCCGTACAAACGCTTTGCAAAGTTTCTAAAATATCTTGTGATGTCATTGTTTGCATATATAATTACAGCTTTAATGATTAATATGAATTGGTCAACTTTATTTATAAATGGACTTATTCCTCAAATTGAATTTACTAAAACTCAACTTTTCTTAATAACAGGTATTCTTGGAACAACAATATCACCATACCTTTTCTTCTGGCAAACCTCACAAGAAGTTGAATCTCAAATAGATCAAGGAAAAGTTACACCTGAGTCTCGTCTTGGTACTAATAAAGATGAGATAAAAGAAATGCGCACCGATGTTTGGACTGGCATGTTTCTATCAAACCTTGTTATGTTTTTTATCATAGCTGTATGTGCCAATACTCTATTTATAAATGGTATTACTGATATACAAACAGCATCTGATGCTGCACGAGCTCTAGAACCATTCGCAGGCCGATTTGCAACTTGGTTATTTGCTGTAGGTATCATAGGTACAGGGTTGTTATCTATACCAGTATTAGCTGGATCTTCCGCATATGCTTTATCTGAAAGTTTGGGCTGGAAAGAAGGTTTATATTGGAAACTGAAAGAAGCAAGAGCATTTTATGGGGTTATTGCTGTTTCTATCGTATTAGGTATTTCAATAAATTTTTTAGGAATAGATCCTATAAAGGCTTTAATATATTCTGCTATAGCAAACGGTATCATAGCTCCTGTGGTAATCATTTGTATAGTTCATATAAGTTCTAGTGAAAAATTTATGGGTGAATTTAAGAATAAAAAATTTACAAATATTATAGGTTGGATTATTGCCATACTTATGAGTATAACTGCATTGGCAACTATAGTAGCTATGGTTTTGTAGAAATTTCAAGGTAGAAGATATAGACTATTTAATTCAACATACCTTAAAAGGGCAAATTTTGCCTTAAAAAAGCCATAAAATCCAGCAAAATCAATAAATATAAGAAAAATCAAAAAATCCCAAATTTAGTTAAATTATATAAATATCTAGTATAAGTGATCATATTGATTGATTGAAATAGATATAATGTTGACTGTAGTATGTGTAAGTTAAGTCAAAGTTTATTTATTAGATATATTATAACTATATTTAATATATATAATGTCGCAAAAGATATATTGTGCGACATGTATACTTACGAATGAAGCGAGTTAGAAAACAAGGAGTGCACTTTAGTGCCGACATATAGCCTAGCCCACCCCACTCTACGCTAACCCAAATATAATATTTAAATATTTTTTTGATATTGTTACATTAAAATGTTAAATAATTTAATATATAAAAAAACCCAACTAAGGGGGATTAATATTTTTGAAATTTTATATAAAGTTATGATATAGATTAATTATAAAGAAGGTTATACTCTTCCCTACTATCTGGCTTCAAGTAACTCAACTCTTTTTACCAGTGGGTTAAATTCATACCTATGAACCTTGTCGGTTTCTATAGACAACAATCTTTTATCAACTGCTAAAAACCTTTGATTCATATCCGTTCTTAGGTCAGATATTTCATTTTTAAGTTCTAATTTTAGCTCTTTATTAGTCTCATCCATCACATTGAAAAACTTATCAAAACTATCTACTACCGTAAAACACTATACACCAGGTAATTCAATATAAAACTTAGACCCCTTATCTTTTCCCTGAGACTCAGCCCAAGCTCGACCATTATGACCTTTCAGTATTTGCCCTGCTACAAACAAGCCTAGACCTGTGCCTAGCATATTTATACTTGAAGATTCTGGTGCACGGATATACTTGTTAAAAAGACTTGGTAATATTTCTGGACTTATACCAACTCCTGTATCTTCAATCTTTACTAAAACATTATTATTTTTAGTTTTACTTATAAAAATATTTATTTGCCCTTCTGGTGTATATTTTATTGCATTATCTATGATATTTAAAAATACTTGTTTTATTTTACCCTCATCAACTTCTACTTTATATTCCATACTAGAGTCATAATTAAAATTTATAATTAAACCTTTTCTTTCAGCTAAATTTTTTACGTTTTCAATAATATTTTTAATAATATATACCAAATCTATAACTGAAAAATAATATCTCATATTCCCCTGCTCTATACGAGAAATATTAAGATAATCTTCAACAATCATTGTCAAATCAATAGTTGAACGCGATATTTTATTCACAGCATCCTCTATCCCGGGATTTTTTATTTCACCAAAAGTACCATCTAATATCATTGACGAATAACCTTTCATGGCAGTTAAAGGAGCTCGAAGCTGATGTGTTGCAAGTGATATAAATTCAGATTTTTTTAAGTCAAGTTCTTTAAGTTGTGTATTTGTTTTTTCAAGCTTCTGATTTAACACAGTCACATCTGTAACAAGTATATCGTCTTTTTCTCGTAAAGTTATCTCTTTTTTTACAGTTTTAATAAATAAATAACCACTTATAATAATTAAAAATAGTAGTATTATATCTATTAATCTATCTGTAGAACTTTGATTAAATATTATTTTTACTACCATGAATAGCCAGAGGAAAAATGTTATAAATTGTGAAAATACCACCTTAATATCAAACAATCCGTATCTTATTATTCCATAAAAGGCTGATATTGCTAAATATCCACTATAAAAAGATCCGACCCAGAATAATGTAAAATTACCATATGTAGGCATTATAAGATCCGTAATAACCCCAACAATTGAACCAATTAAAAGTACTAAGAAAATACCTTCCACCTGACTTCTATAAATTCCTTTTAATATAAAATACTTTCTTATCATAAGATAAGTAACTGCTATGAAATATAATGCAATTTGTATAAAATAGAGAAAATATAGAGGTCCGTATTGTATAACCTTAAGACCATTTTCAGTAACTGTGACACTATTAATAACTGCTCCTGGTATTAATGCTATAACTGATGTGAGAAAAGGTATAATAAAAAAAAGTATCATTATTTTTTTTGAATAACTAAATTTTTCTTTAGGAAATGTTTCTATAAACAGTATCATGAAATAAGGAATGAAAGGTGGCGCAAAATAAATGAGACGTGTATTTATTAGCAAAGCTTCTCCACTCAATAAATAATAAAATAATGTTGTTGTCACCCAAATAAACATAGAAATTATAAAACCTGAAAAATAATAACTATTTCTCGTATTTTTATTATTAAATATAATAATAAAAAATAACATTAGATTGAAAAAAGCTGCTGAAGCTAAAGATATTGTTTCTATTGTTAAAAAATTATTTAAAATCATTATTTTATTAAGCTTAGTTCTATGTAAAATTGTGACCCTTTACCCTGTCCTTCTGATTCTGCCCAAGCTCTACCATCATGGGCTTTCAATATCTGATCAACAACATATAAACCTAATCCTGTACCGAGTATATTGGTTTCTGAGGCATCAGGTGCTCGGGTGAACTTTTGGAAAAGTTGAGGTATAACACTAGGCTTGATACCTACTCCTGTATCTCTGATAGAGATTCTAACATTTTTACTAGATATTTTTTCTATAGAAACATTTATACTTCCCTTTGGGGTATATTTTATAGAGTTATCTATTATATTGAAAATTACTTGTTTTATCTTACCTTGATCAGCATTTACTTTATATTTTTGTGATTCATCAAATTTTAAATTTAATTCCAAGCCGGCATTCTTAACAGTTGAAAAAACCTCTTTCACAACGTCACGTACAATTTCAGCAATATCTATGGTTACGAAATTGTACTGCATACTCCCTTGCTCTATTCGTGAGATATTTAGATAGTCCTCTACTATCATAGTAAGGTCAGTGGTTGAGCGTGAAATCTTTCCTATAACATCTTCAATCTCAGGGTTGTCTATCTTACCGAAGGTTCCGTCTTGTATCATTGAATAGTATCCACGCATGGCAGTTAGTGGTGCGCGAAGTTGATGGGTTGCGAGTGACATGAATTCTGATTTTTTTTGGTCAAGTTCTTTGAGGTGATTATTTGCGTCTTCGAGCTTATTGTTAGATTTAGTTAGGTTATTAGCCAAGGTTTTTATCTTTTCATTATTAAAAGATTCTTTTCGAACACTCTTTATTAAAAATAATCCAAAAATTGATACAGCGACAAACATTCCTATATTCATATATTTTTCATTTGTATCTTGAGTTATAACAGCTCTTATGAATACTAATAAACATATTAAAAAAGTAAAAAATTCAGCAAAGATAACTTTTGTGTTAAATAGTTTAAATTTTTGTATAGAATATAATACAACAAAAACTACAATAAGCCCAGCTATTGGCCCTACCCAAATATAATTATAATTAACAATTGGTAAAATTAAATTAAAATACATTCCAAGCAAAAATGGAATTAGCGTGCCTATAGACATATATCTTACTCTTTTTAATATTTCTAAATTATTCCTATTTAAAAAATACGATCTGAATAGATTTATATATGAAAAAATCATTAAGATTAAAAAATAAGCAATATATATATAATATGATTTTAAATCTAAAATAACTTTATTGTGTTCACCTATTATGATATTTTTTATAATAAAGTTAGGGTAAAATATAATTGCAGAAGAAATAATACAAAAAGCAATTATTAATATATTTTGATAAATAATAATATTTTTATTTTTATAAGGAAAACTAAGTGAAAACAAGCTAAAAAATAGAGGGATTGAAGCTGCTGCTATATAGTAAAATTTTACCATATATTCAGATATAACAATATCATTCGATAGATTGAAAAAAGCTACACCTAATGCCCAAAATGAAACAGATAATATAAATAAGGCAAAAACCATATTATCATATTTTGCCCTATCTCTGATTATTAAAAAACTTAGATATGAAGTTATTAAAGATACTGTAAACAGTATTATGGTTTTATAATCTACATTTAGCATTGTGCTTTAAT
Organism: Candidatus Nomurabacteria bacterium; assembly: GCA_943356525.1. Lineage (GTDB taxonomy): Bacteria > Patescibacteriota > Minisyncoccia > Phycocordibacterales > CAIZLB01 > CAIZLB01. The sequence continues at coordinate 66,605 of CALRFG010000004.1, forward strand.
TATAGAATGAATTTTGTGTGGTTCATAGTATATATCCATCTTTTCGTGATTAAATCCTGCCATGTGAACAAGCAGGGCTAAATCTTCAGCTTTTCTGTATACCATTGGCCAACCTATAGCCTTTGTAATAAATTTTTTCTCTGGATTATTATTTATATTTGCTGTTAAAAATATTCCATCAATTTCTAAAATATTAAAAATATTTGTAAATATATTTAACGCTTTTTCATCATTAAAATAATCCATTAATCCAACCATCTCAATAATAGTAAACTTTTCATTATGGTTTTCTAAAAAATTGTTCACAGTATCATTTAACCAGTTAAACTTAAAGTTTGGATTGTTCATCAGGTATTCATTTTCTTTAATCATCTGCCTACTGTACTCTGTTGCATCCGGGTTTTTATCTAAGAAAGTAAAACTTATTTTTGATATAGGTTTTATTTTTATCACAACTTCAATAATAGCCCTAGCTGATCCAGCTGCGATACTTAAGAAGTTTATATCTTGACCATCTTTCTCTTTCAAAGTTTTTTCTAATTCTTCCTTCACTATTTTAAGCCTATTCCTAACAGCCTTTGAATTATTTGTATTAAACCATACAATATGAGCTATTTTTTTATACAAATTTTTGATACCTCTAGCACTCCCTTTACCGTTACTGTACAATATTTCTAAAGCTTTATGATTTGTAGCATTCTTAACTATCTCCCCTACATCTTTGTCTGTTTTAACTATTGATTTTCTAGAACTTACAGGTAATGTGTTTAGAATAGGTATAAAAAATAGGTTAAATGTTTTTTTTATTAAATTATTCGTCTCCATGTTTAATGATGGATTATGTACTACTACAACTTTATTTTTTAGTATATTCCTGATTTCTTTCATTATTTTATTTTTATAAATTTAATTTAAATTATATAGTATTAAGTATTTAAATCCAAATTAGTAACTTTTCCACAACCCCTCCAAATCCTCCACCGTATTAACTGACACCCATCTTTTCTCCTTAACTGCATGCACTGCATAAACATCAACATGCTTCATCAGAGTTTGTGGTAAACCTATCTCTCCATCCATAAGTACAACAGGAGGAAAATCAAAAATCCCTCCATCAATTAAATACACCCCTGTTGCAATATAACAACCTTGTACTTTCTCATCTTCAGTTTGTGTCCTCAACTCAAAAACCTTACCTCCACTATCAACCTGAACTGATTTGTACCCTGGCATAATTTTTTTATGTATTCCAAAAGAGCGTTTATAACTATTAAAGACCTCCAACTCCTCTTTACTGTGTATATCGTCACCATTTAAAACCAAAAATCTTTCATCTGGTTTTATAATATGCTTTACAGTCAACAGTGCAGCCATTGTTCCCTTTTCTCCAGTTTGACTGATGCATACAATGCTTTTTATACATTGATTTTGTTTCAAAAAATACTCCTTATGCTTTTCAACATATTCTATTATATTATTTTCAAGATGCTTTACTATGATATAAACTTCATCTATATATGAAGGTAGTTTTGTCAATATATCTGTCAATAGTGTGTCATAAACACTATCAGTGTTGTGTAGAGAAAGGAGTGGTTTAGGTATGGTATCTGTGTAAGGTTTAAGACGATTACCTTTTCCTGCAGCAAGTACTATAGCTTTCATGAGATGATTATATCGGTTTATGTGTTTTTTGTAAATAAAAAAACGCCACAGAGCTTACAAAGAGTAAGGTGTGACGTGTTTTGAGGTCTAGGTTAGACTTCTTTTTTAAAAACAATATTTCCAAGCGTCTCAACCCAAACAGCAACAGACAAAGCACTCTGTACTACTTGAGTGTTGTCTACAGCTTCAACATTGTTGAGTGCAATAGCTATCATACGTCTTGCAGCAAGTGAGATAAATTTATTTTCAAAAAAACCTTCCTCGACTGCTACAATTTTAACCTCAGAACTTTCATTAGAAGTAAAACTCTTAAGGTTTTTCTTGAATTCAGTATCAATCAATTCTGGACATAGATATGAATAAAGGTGGACAGTGCCAATGCAGTAAGAATGAGTTCCTATAAGTATACGTTGAATGAGAATACCACGATTAAAAAGGTTACTTTGTTTTAATGCTATTCCAGATTCCTCATCTACTTCACGCACAACGCAGCTTTCAAAAGGATCTGTCTTTGGAATAATATCCAAAGCGACATCTAAACCTCCGCCTGGTAGTTCCAAATAACCTCCATCTTTTCTTCTAACTAAGACAACTTGATAAATATCATTTATCTTAGTATAGACAACGGCGAAGCAACCGACAGCAGATATTGTATTTTTCATATATATAAAGGGCTAAATTATAGAACACAAACGCATGTTCCTAGCTATGAATATACTCACTTTAAAGCTTTTTGCAAGATTTATAACTCAACACTCTGAATAACCACCGCCTCCACAGGTCTATCTCCTGGACCAACTGGAACATTTTCAATAGACTGAACAACATCCTGACCCGAGATAACTTTTCCAAAAGCGGTGTGTTTTGAATCTAGGAAGTTATTATCATTTACATTTATAAAAAATTGACTTCCATTTGTATTTGGGCCCGCGTTCGCCATAGATATAGTGCCTACTGCATTGTTGTTTTCGTTTCCAATCTCGTCAGCAAACATATATCCAGGACCCCCTGTTCCCCATCTGTCTGACTGAGTTTCATCTTTTGTCAAAGGATCACCACCCTGTATCATAAAGCCCTTTATAACTCTGTGAAATTTTACACCGTCATAATAGCCTTCTTTTGCAAGTTTTACGAAGTTTGCAACAGTGTTTGGTTTAAGTTGTTCAAATAACTCTAATTCTATAATTCCTTTGTTTGTGTTTAGTTTTATATTCATTTTGATATAGTATCATAGAAAATATTTTTTACATAAAAGGTTAAATGCTATAATATATCCATATGAATACTGAATACTGGTTATTAAAAAAAGAAACATTATTTGAAATACTTGAGTCTAGTGACGATGGCTTAAGTTCTGATACTGTAAGCTTGAGATTAGAAAAATATGGAAAAAACTCTATTGATGATAAAAAGAAAAATAGTCTTTTAAAATTATTTTTTGTGCAATTTTTGAGTCCACTTATTTTTATACTATTGTTTGCTGCGGGTGTTACTATATATTTACAAGAAATAATAGAAACTTTGGTTATATTTTTGGCCGTAATGATAAATGTACTATTCTCAACCTATCAAGAGTTTAAGGCGGAAAATACTATTCAAAAACTGAACTCATTTATCAAAGAAAAAGCTAAGGTTTTAAGAAACGGAGAAACTTATGAAGTCGATGCGTCTCTGATAGTTCCAGGAGATATACTAATTGTGACATATGGATCTAGAATACCTGCGGATGCATCATTAATTGAAATAAATGACCTTAAAATTGATGAGTCTATTATTACGGGAGAATCTATACCAGCAAGTAAAACAACTGAGCTTTCGGTATCAAATGCACTTATAGGTAGAAGTAATTATCTTTTTGCAGGAACTTATGTTACTAACGGAAATGGTTTAGCTATTGTTACAAATACTGGAAACAATACAGAGATTGGAAAGATTGCCTCTTCTATTCTAAAAACAAAAAAGGCTGAAACCCCTACGCAAAAAGCGATTAACCAAATATCATGGTATATACTTTTTGTAACAGTTGTTTTAGTCACTCTTATTTTTTTCTTGGGTGTCAGTCGCGGTGAAAGTATGTTTGACATGTTGATTTTAGCTTCAGCGGTTGCAGTAGGTGCTGTACCTGAGGCCTTACCTATAGCCTTAACTGTTATACTTTCTATTGGAGTGTTAAACATTTCTAAAAAAGGAGGACTTATACGAAGATTATCTGCCGCTGAAACCTTAGGATCTACAACTCTTATATTAACTGATAAAACAGGAACCTTGACTAAAGCACAGTTATCTTTGGAGAATGTATACACATTGGAAGAATTGCTGGAATCAAAAATAGATATTAGAGATATTAACCTTTTGAGTACAAAACATAAAGACTTACTTAAAAAAGCTTATCTAAATATATTATCTGAAGTAGACAAAATTACAGACAACAAAGCTAGTTGGATATATTCAGGAAGTGCGTTTGACGTTATTATTTTAAAAAGTTTGTACGATCTAAATATAGACATAAGTGATATAGTAAAAAACAAAGTAATACTACCCTTCAACTCTACAAATAAATATTCTGTTTCAGAAGGCTTACATACTAAAGAAAAAATAATACTTGGCGCACCAGATGTGTTGGTTAAAAATTCTAAACTTAATTCGAAAGATAAAAGTCTATTACTCGAACATCTAACAACTTTATCAGAACAAGGTAAAAGACTTATTGCTATTGGTAAAATAACGAATCATAACAAAGACATAGAAGGTCTTGAACTTTTAGGAATGTTTTCTTTTTCAGATATTTTACGTGATAATATATATACTTGTGTAAAAGAAATACAAAATAAAGGTATTAAAGTTAAGATTATATCAGGTGATTTATCTGGTACAGTAAGATACATCGGTGAGAAAGTTGGCATTGTTGCAAGTAATGATGAAATACTTACAGGAGATCAAATAAAAAATATGACTGATGAGGAGTTGGTTAAAACGCTTCCATTCGTAAACATCTTCGCAAGAGTGACACCAGAAGATAAACTTCGTATTGGAAATTTATATCGTTCTTTAGGTGAAATAGTTGCCATGACCGGTGACGGTGTAAATGATGCCCCTGCATTAAACGCTATGGATATAGGTATCTCATTAGCTTCAGCTACTGACGTAGCTAAGGGTGCAGCCGATATGATACTTTTAGATAATGACTTTGAAACCATAGTGAACACTATATCAGAGGGACATAAGATAAAATCTAATATACAGAAAGTTTTTACATACCTTATGTCTACATCTCTAGGTTCAGTTATTATCATAACAGGTGCTTTGATTTTTGACCTCCACATACCATTAAACGCATTACAAATAATATGGGTAAACATATTAACAGGAACACTTCCTCCTTTAGCTTTTGCATATGATAGAGGGCATGGTTTAAATAAAAACAAAATCAATGATAAAATTTTTAATTTTAAAGTAAAGTTCATGGCACTAGGCATAGGAACAGTATCCTCTGCGTTACTATTTGTTTTGTATTTTGTGTTACAAAAATATATAGAAGATATAGAGTTGGCTAAATCAGTATTTTTCTTATGTTTTGCAACTTATACCTTGGTCATATCTTATTCATTTAAAAACTTAGATAAACTTATTTTTCAATACAATCCATTTTCAAATCCAAGATTGAATATTGCGGTTGTTGTAGGTCTTGTTTTAATAGTTTCGACCACAAGCTTTGCCTTTATGAGAGACATCTTTCATCTATCATTTGTAGGGACAGATTATATATGGATCATATTACTTTGGAATGTGTTTAATATAGCTTTGATTGAGTTAACGAAGTTGTTTTTTATGAGGTTTGTAAGAAATTAAGATAATCTTTTTGTAACCTCCTCTATTCCTAAAATCTGCAGTATCTCATATATATCCGGACTTTGTGTTCGACCTGTTACAGCATATCTTATCACCTGTGTTAATTCACCAACATGGCCTTTAAATGCCTCTCTATCAGCCTTATAAGCCTTTATATCAGGTGCTAGGCCGAACTTTGTACACAAGTCTTTGACTTTACTTAACCATGCTTGTTTATCGTCTGATTCATTGTATAGAGCCTTATATTCAGTTAAAATATCTTTTATCTCATCAGTAGAAAAAACTGATTTAAAATTACCCCAATCAGTTCTTACAAATTTTTCAACATCAAAAAATTTATAGAAATCATAAACCTCAGACCATATCGCTATATCTTTACGTATACTATCACCTCCTCTTTCTATATTAAATATTTTATGCCAATACTCTGAATTAGAATTTAATAAATTATAAAAATATTTATCATAATCCTTTGCCCATATTAGAACATATTCAAAAACCTTTTCTGATGTCATCAAAGCAATCTTTTCTTTAGCAATATCTCTAAGTTTCATTTCGTCATATAAAGGTCCGTTACTTTTAGCTAATTTTTCTATTGTAAGATTAAATTCTGTATAATCTTTTTTAGGGTTTTCTTTTCTCCAATCCTCAAAGTTTGAGTTTGCAAGGTTCAATAAATATTCAATAACAGCTGATACAACAAAACCTTTATCTTTAAAGAAAGCGACATTGGCTTCAGGGTCTTTTCTTTTTGATAGTTTTCTACGACTTGATCCATCCATTTTGTTTATTGGAGATATATGACCATAGCGAATTGAATCAAAACCTAAAGACTGAACTAAATCATAATGAACAGGAATAGATGATAACCATTCATCACCTCGAAGTACATCAGTTGTTCTCATTAGATGATCATCGACAACATGTGCTAAATGATATGTTGGTAAACCATCACGTTTTAAAATAACAATATCCATATCATTCTCAGGAAGTGAAACATTACCTTTTAATAAATCATGATGAATAAAAGTTTTTTCACAATCTCCATGAGATTTAAACCTAATAATATATGGGGTTTCTTTATCTAACTCTGCTAACACTACATCTTCTGTTTTGTTTCTCCAAATTGCCCACTCTCCATAATACCCTCTTTTTAGATGAAGTTTTTCCTGCTTTTCTGTTGCGGCTTTTAATTCTTCTTCAGTACAAAAACATAGATAAGCATCACCTTTTGAAAATAAATATTTTACATAAGAGATGTAAATATCTTTTCTTTCCGATTGTACATATGGTCCGTATTTGGGATTTTTATCATATAATAAATCATAATCTTTTAATGAACTATAAATTATTTCCTTAGCCCCTTGAAGTTCTCTTTTTTTATCGGTATCCTCTATTCTCAGATAAAAAACTCCATCCGTTTGATCAGCAAATTTTTTACAAAGTAAAGACATATAAATACCACCAAGATGCATAAACCCTGTTGGAGAAGGGCAAATTCGAGTTACCATAGCAGAATCAGGTAGGTTTCTTGGAGGGTATTTTTCTTCAAGTTCTTCGAGAGTCGGAAGTTTTTCTGGAAAGATTTTTTCTATTATTTTTTTAGTTAATTCTGAGTTCATATTATTTTACTTTTACAAATCCCATTTTACCTTTTTGTATAACAGAATCTTTGTCAACATTGACATCAAGGCTTGACACAACTTCTCCATTAACTTTTACCCCACCTTGCTCTATAACTCTTTTGGCTTCTGCTTTTGATTCGACAAACTTTGATTCTATGAGTATATTTACAATATTATAATCAGTTGGAGTAAGTTCTGCTATATCATCGGGGATTTCTTTTTTTGTAAATGTGTTTATAAAATATTGTTCTGCTTTATCGGCCTCCTCAGCTGTACGATACATGCGAACCATTTCTTTTCCTAAGAGGATTTTTATGTCACGAGGGTTTATTCCATTTTTTAAATCATTTTCATATTTTGCAATAGTTCCTAAATCTATTCTTGTTAATAGTGTAAAGTATTTTATAATAAATTCATCATTCAAAGACATAATTTTTCCAAACATGTCATTTGCAGTGTCCATAAGATTCACTCCATTCCCGTAACTTGAACTCATCTTTCTTCCATCCAATCCTTCAATAATCGGTCCCATCAAAATATCTTGCGGCTCTTGTTTATAATGCCTTTGTAAATCACGTCCTGCCAACAAGTTAAATTTTTGATCGGTTCCACCAAGCTCTACATCAGCCTTTAGTTCCACTGAATCATATCCTTGCATTAGTGGATACATCAACTCACGAAGAGACACTCTCTTACCTTCGTCTAATCTTTTTGAAATATTTTCTCTAGAAATAAACTGATTTATTGAAAACAAATCAGCTTGCTCGCATATGTCAAAATAGTTCAGTTTAGATAACCATGTACTGTTATAGACTACCTCGACTTTTGACATGTCTAAGATTTTCCCAGCTTGATCGATATAAGTCTTTAGATTATCTTTAATAGTTTCTTTTGAAAGCATTGGTCTTTCACTATCTTTATCAGATGTATCACCGATAAGACCTGTAAAGTCACCAACAAGGAGAATAATCTTATGACCTAGATCTTGAAAATCTCTAAGTTTTAACAATGGAATAGAGCGTCCTAGGTGAATGTGGGGACTTGTTGGATCTATACCGAGCTTAATTCGTAACTCTTTTCCTGATTTAAGTTTTTTTAATAAATTATCTTTATCTATGATTTCAGTAACTCCTCGCGATAAAAGTTGATCTATTTTGCTTTGGGTATCGGTTGACATAATTGGATTATATCACAAAATTAAAGTTTATTTAATAACCAATTTTCTACCAAAAGAACAAAATCAAAACTGCAAATAACATGGTAATCAATCTGTGTCCCGAACTTATAGCAATTTTCTTGACCATCCATTTTTTATCATCTCCTCCCCAGATAACATTAGACACCGTTGTTGGTAGAATTAACCCAAACCAAAGTAAAAGTGTAGTTATCAAAGCAACAGATAGATTATCGTCAGAAGCTATTACTATGAAATACAGAAGTATATTTATTATAAAAGTTAACACAAACTCTGCGGTCATAAATTTCCACATATCTTTCATGTCATTTTTTTTCTCATCAGATGTTTTTTCTTTTTCGTGATGTATTTTCTTCCATGTTTTGCCAAATAGTTTTGAAAACCATAATGAACCCGCTATGAAAACTACAATTGTTAATAATAATATTTTTAATGTTGCCATAATTTTTATTGTTTAATGATTAGTTTATGAAATTATTTTATCATATTTTATAGATAAAAAACATAACGTTCAAACCTAGCGGAGAGAGGGAGATTCGAACTCCCGGTACAATTTCTCATACGCCACCTTTCCAAGGTGGTACTTTAAACCGCTCAGCCATCTCTCCTTTATTGATTTGTTCTGAAATATGATTATACTATATAAAGTCACGAACCCCAAACAACCACATCATGGAAATAACATCAGTCGGCAAAGCTTTTACTGCAGAGCTAAGTATTAAACAAAATAACTTCTTAGACAGAATTATGGGTATATCCGAAAAACTAGGACTTCGTATCATAACTTCAGACATACCAGAGGAAACGCATGATCTTAAAGAAAATGTCGCGTTTGATTTTTTGCAAAATATTGAAGATAAATATAATTTAGAAAGCATAACCGCTTCACAGTTTATTTTTCTAACTACAACACTAGCTTTTAGACATCA
>CALRFG010000005.1 GCA_943356525.1 Candidatus Nomurabacteria bacterium
TAAAAACATTACAAATATGCTATATATAAGTGAATAAGGAGACGTGTCAGAGTGGTCGAATGTACCTCTTTGCTAAAGAGGCGGGCTCGTCAAAAGGTCCCGAGGGTTCGAATCCCTCCGTCTCCGCCATTACAACTTAGTATCGGAGTTGACCCGAATACCCTATTGGTAAACTTTAATTTGTAAGATAGAATGGTTTATCATAATGGATGATCAAATAATCAAGAAAAAGTATTTTGTATTTAGTGACGAATCTGGGAGTTGGCACGATTCAAATTGTGTCTATGTGCGATCTTGGATAGTGATTGGAGAGTCATCGTACTCTAAACTTATTGATAAAATTAATTATATAAACACAAGTATAGGTTGTAATGAACTTAAGTGGAAGACGCTTGCTCATAATCCAAGTTTTTTTAATTTTGTAGATGAGTTTGATTTTAGAATATTTATTACAATTTCATCTCCTTCGGATATTAATTGGGAACAGAAATATAAAGTTACAAGAAGTTTCTCTACCCAAGTAGAAAATTTTGATTTTGGGGAGATTGATTCAGTATTAATGGAGTCATTAAAGAAAAAAATGTTTGATGATATTAAAAATGTATTATTTTTAAATTTTTATGAAAAAACTCATATACAAAACGCAAAAGACGCTATAGATAGTGTGTTACCTAAAAAAGATAACCTTTTGATTTATAGAGTTGATCCGCCACAGATGTCTGAAAATGGGTGGAGGGATATTTTGAAAGCGATTTCTCCAGGGGTTCAGATTGAATTTCCTAGATCTCATTCTGATGAAGGTATTCAATTTGCTGACACTGTTGCTGGATGTGTTAGGTCTTTTATTGAGAAGGATGGAGATATTAATGAATCAATAGAATTTATAAAAAAAATTAAATCTAAACTTATTCAAAAAAGCTCTATAAATCCAAATCCAAATCTTATATTTTTTAAAGAAATAAAAGATAGTATTAAACAAAGATCGGGTGAAATTTGGACATTATAAATAATCTAAATTTAATATACCCAAAACAATCTCGATATCATCATCTGAGAAATCATTATTTGTTAAATATTGAATAATTTCTTCTTTTTCTCTACCTTCAAAATAACTCATCAATCCATCTTCGTTTCTGTTTTTAATCATCTCTGAGATGGTGGCTATATATGGACTTTTGTATCTAAGTAATGCAACAGCGATATCTATATAATCCTGTCTAGCTTCTTCAAAAGTAATCCATCTTGCAAAACCCGTAGAAACATAAGACAACTTTTTCTCATAAGAGATTTCAGATGTACATTCATCATGTATTTCATAAGGTTCAATATCTTGAATGAAAACTATGTTTTCTGTATTGTTTTTACCCCTCAATATGTTTTGTATATAAAGTTTTTCAAGTTCTGGATAATATTTCCCATTTTTTATCATATATAAAACACAACTAGCACCAAACTGTGTTAGTTTAAAATCCTTTTGTAATAATTCTGAATCAACTTTTTTCTCTTCAGATAATATAATTGATCTGATTAGTATATCTTTCAACTCATGTATTCCTTCTTTTATTTCTTTTGATTTTGACATATCTTATATTTTCAATAATACATCCTTTAACGAATCAGGATTATTTTTTAAATCAATCAATATCAATTTATCAAGCACGCCTTTTTCTTGAAGTAATTTCTTTTCTGACTCCATAGGTGCATCATCAAACCATCTAAAATCTTGATCAAAGTTTATTCCGTCGGTTTTCAATACATCCCAATTTGTTGGTTTTATTTTCTCAATATATTCCCATAAGTCTTGGGGTAATATTCTTTTTAGATGAGATGTGACATGGAGAAGATCACCTTTACAATGTGTTGTTAACCAGAAAGGGTTGTGTTTTGTAGTGGCTTCAATAAGAAACTCTTTTAGGTGAGGTGAAGGTTGACCTTGTTTTGTTAGGAGTACTCCGTCGATGTCGATGTATAGATTCATTATTCTATTATATCTCAAAATCATCTTTTAATTTACTCTATCAATTTAAGCTCTTTATCTTTATATAAAATCTTACTTCTCAGGTTACCCAATAGCTCTCGTTTCTCAATGACAGAACCTTCTTTCAAAATATACTTTGCATAGTTACGTATATCAGTTTCTTTATTATTTTTAATCTTTTCAGTTGAACCTAATACCGATCTTTGAAATATGTTAAATCTTGCAATCTCATCTTCGAGTTTCTGTCTCATGCCTAGCTCGTTAATATCTACTTTGTCTAATATCTTCAGTAATTCTGTAATTAAATCTTGTTCTGTAATATATTTGTTTTTGCAATTTCTATCTCTTGATCGACTGCATGAATAATAGATATGCTTTGAGTGTGTTCCATCTACGAGTTGTTTCCATTTTTCTTCTGCTGATATACCTGAACCACAATAACCGCAGGTGAATAGTTTGGTAAAAGCGAACTCCCGATTTTCTCTTTGTATATTATCTCTTTTAAGTTGTTTTTGCGTCTTCTCAAATAGTTCTTGTGATATCAACGGTTCATGTTTTCCTTGATACCAATTACCACTTTTCTTTGGATGTTCAAATACTCCATGATAAAACTGATTGTCGAGTATTCTATATATACCACTCATTGTTAGTGACTTGTTTCCTCGGGTATAAAAATTGAGCTCATGCTTTAACCAGTTATATATTTTTCTCCCTGAATAATATTCATACGCAACTTTTTCAAACATCTTTTTGATGATTGGTCCTCTGTCTGGATCTATAATTAGCTGACATTTTTTATCCATATGTTTTTGGTTTAGATATCCGAGTGGGGCAATGCCTGGCCATAATCCCATCTCGACCCTAGTTCTAAGTCCTCGTTTAACATTGACTCCACGATTGTCGTTCTCAAGTTTTGCCTGTGATCCAAGAATCATCAGTAAGAATTTTTCACTAGGGTTGTTTGAAAAGCTTTGTCCAAAGGTCCTTATTTCCTTAAGTAGTCCTGCATCCATTAAGTCTACAATCTTCCCAAGATCTCCTGCATTTCTTGAAATACGATCAGGAGCCCATGTTAGGATACCGTTGTATTTGTTCGCCTTTATATCCTCGATTATCTCGTTAAAGACCTCACGTTGTCCTGTTTCTTTGGCTGAGTGGCTTTCTCTCTTCATTGTTACAATCTCCAGGTTTTCTCTCTCAGCGAGCTGTAACATCTCTTTTATCTGTGAATCTATTGAAAGAACCTGTCTTTCCTCAGATTCGGTTGATTTTCTTGCATAAAGGCAGTATTTAACCTTTACTGCTACTTGTGCCAATTGTGGCATTTCATAACCGATCGGTGCTGTTGTTTTCATATATACATTGATGACGCAAAAGTGAGAGTAAGTCTAGGGTTTTTGTTGATTGTAAAAGTTTATCCTGTTTACCAAAATACTTTAAAAATAAAGGTTTTTATAGTAAGATGGATAATATGTCTACCTCAATAAATAATATTGGCGATAATACACTTTCTTCAAATTTAAAGAGTATTTTACCAAATTGTGACAAAATAGATGCACTGGTTGGATATTTTTATTTCTCTGGATTTAAGGATTTACATAATGAATTAGCAGATAAACAGATAAGAATATTGGTTGGAATGGATATTGATAAAAAGATTATAGATAAAGTTTCAACATTAAAAGATCTTAATTTAGATTCACATACAACTGATACAAAAATATCTTCTAGATCTGGATCAAAGGATGATTATATTGAAAATTTTTCAAGGATTTTTAACGACACAGACTTTTTTGACAATGATGAGTCACAAAAATCTTTTGAGGTATTTCTGGATAAAATCAAAGACGGTAGTTTACAAATTAAAAAAACTCCACAAGCAAATCATTCTAAATTTTATATATTACATAATAAACCCGAATTCTCGACAAATGGAATAACTCCGGGTATTGTCATAGAAGGATCTAGTAACCTAACTTTCTCAGGTCTAAAAGGTCAAGGTGAGCATAATCGTATTTTAACCGAAAAACATTATTATGAAGAGGATGTTAAAAGATTTAATGAGACATGGGCTGATCCTAATAACATTATCATAACAGATTTAGATTCCGCAGAGAGTTTTATAAAAGAGATAAAAGATAAAATATGGCTCTATGCTCTGCCTGATCCAATGTTGATGTACTATAAGGTTTTAAGTGAGTATTTTGCAGTCTCCGAAATAGAAGATATGAAAACCCCAAAACATATAACAGGCGGGAAGTTCTCTGATCTTAAGTATCAAAAAGATGCGATTAATCTAGGTATAGATCGTATTAAGAAATTCGGCGGCGTGATTATTGCTGACGTGGTGGGTTTAGGTAAAAGTATTATCGCTTCTGCAATAGCTCATAATTTAGGATATAAAACTATAATCATTGCACCACCTCATCTTGAAAGTCAATGGAAAGATTATGCATCGGAATTTGATTTTAAGGGTCATATTTATTCAACAGGAAAAATAGAAGATGCCCTTCAAAGACATGAAGACGATAAAGGTAAGTTGTTAATAATACTAGATGAGGCTCATAAACACCGAAATGAGGATACTGGTAATTATAAATCTCTGCACAGACTTTGTGCAGGTAATTATGTAATGGCTTTATCTGCAACACCTTTTAATAACGACCCAAAAGATATTTATGCCTTAATTAAATTATTTAGTACCCCCGGTCAATCAACAATAAGGACTGTTGAAAATTTAAGTATGTCATTCCATATGTTATTTAAAAGATACAAGGCTGTTCGGAGGGATTTAAGAAAAAATTCAAAAGATGAATCAGATGGTTCCGAAATTAAGATAGAACTTCATTCAATTGCTGATGAATTAAGAAAAATGATCGAACCTCTTATTATAAGACGTTCTAGACTTGATTTGGAAGAGATCGATGAATATCGAGAGGACTTAAAAGCACAAGGTGTTGCTTTTGCGAAAGTAAAAGATCCTCAATTGTTAGAGTATGACCTTGGAGAAATGTTTGATTTATATGTTGAAACTCTTGAGAAGATAGCACCTGAAGATAAAAGTACTAGTTTTATAGGTGCCAGATATAAACCAGCGTCATATATAAATGAAGGATCAAAATTTTTAGAAAAACTTATTGAGCAGGATGATGAGGATGGTATGTCTGCTGAAGAAAAGTTGCAGAGAATTACTCAAGCGCAAAGTAACCTCGCTCGTTTTATGAGAAGACTTTTGGTACGTCGTTTTGAAAGTTCTATAGGTGCTTTCAAGTTGTCTTTAAAAAATATGATTGATTCTTCTGAAATAATGTTAGATTGGTATGTGAATCGTCGTGAGGTTCCTATATTTAAAAAAGGAATGTTGCCAGATACAGAATATTTAGATGAATTACCTGACAATGAGTTAGATGCTTTGATTCTAAATTTAGAAGAAAAAGGTTTGATTAGAATACCTATTAATGAATTAAAATCTGACTTTATCAATGATCTTCAGCATGATATTAGTATATTAAGAGATATAGATAATGCTTGGTCAAACAAAACAACTGATCCTAAATATAATTTTTTCAAACAAAAAATTATTCAATCACTTGAAGAAAATTCAAATAGAAAAATTGTAGTATTTACCGAATTCTCTGACACTGCTAATTATGTGTTTGAAAAGTTAAAAAAAGATGGATTAAATAGGGCTTTTAAATATAGTTCTGAAGACGCATCTGATGATAATAAAAAAATAATAAAACAAAACTTTGACGCAGGTTTAGATGAATCAAAACAGGTTAACGATTTTGATATTATTATTGCCACTGATGCAATTTCAGAAGGGTTCAATCTTCACAGGGCGGGTGCAATTATTAACTATGACATACCTTATAATCCAACACGTGTAATTCAACGTGTTGGACGTATTAATCGTATAAACAGAAAAGTGTTTGAAGAATTGTATATCTATAACTTTTTCCCAACACTTACTGGTGAAAAAGAAACAAGAACTAAAGCTATATCTACACTTAAGATGGATTTGATCCACACCCTTTTAGGTGAAGATACTAAAACCTTAACTTCAGAAGAGGATCTTCATAATTATTTTGCAAAACAATATAATGAAGAAAATAATAAAAATGAAAGTTTATCTTGGGATGCTCCATATAGAAACATGTGGCTTAAGATAAAAGATGATAAGAATATTATGGATCAAATATCTCGTATTCCTCATCGATCAAGAATTGCACGTAAAAATAAAGATGTCGATGGTGTTGTAGCTTTTGCAAAAAAAGGAAGTAGTTATGTGTTTGCTTTTGGTAAAACACCTGAAACCGTTGAAATAGTTTCTCCAAGAATTGCATTACCTTTATTTAATCAAGTTCTAGATTCTGAAACATCCTCACAGACAACTGTAAATTTTGATCCTATATACAAAATGGCAAAAGATCACATCTTTAAAGATAATACAAAAGCATCTGTTGATGGAGGTAGAAAGCAAGATTCTCTGAATAGAATTAAATTATTAAGTGAATTGTATCCACAAGCAAAAGATTTGTGTTTAGATATTATAAGATCAATCAAAGATCTGGATGCGTTACCAAATGGTGTTCTTAAGGAAATTGTTGAACTTCGTATTGATAAAACTAATCCAGAAAAAGCGTATCTTGAACTAAAAGAACTTATCCCAAGTAAATATCTAGAAAGTATATTTGAAACTGCTGATAGAGCAAATGATGATAGTCAACTAATTGTTCTTTCTGAAGAATTAATTAAAATATGAAATTAAACGAAAAATACAATCAAACTTATTTTACTGAATTTGTGGCAAATCTTTTACCAGAAGATTTTGTTTTACGTGAGGAAGATATAATAATTAAAAAAGATAGGTATAAGGAAATAACCAAGGCAAAAGAACTTGGTTTTTGTAAGTCTTTAGATTTACATGTTTTAGAAATGGATCATAATCACAACAAAGACCCTAGGGTTATTATTGCTACTGATGCGTTTAAGATATTGGCAGATCATTGGATTAATAAGGCACTAGTTATATTTAAAAATAACGATTCAGAAAATTATCGTCTCTCGTACCTAACCATAAATCTTGATTTAAATGATAAAAACAAAATAATTAAAAATTACTCTAATGCCAGAAGATATTCATTTTATCTAGGTGTTGGTGCTAAAACAAAAACACCTGAACAACAACTTTTGGGGAAGGGTAAGATAAAAGACCTAGAGGATTTACTTAACAGGTTTTCTGTTGAGGTAGTTAATAAACAGTTCTATTTAGAAGTTGCTAAGTTTTTCGACGAACTTGTTTCTGTTGATAAAGAAAATTTGGTTACACTTAATCCATTAAATGTTGGTTTAAACGCTCGAAAAAGTTTTGCTGTAAGACTTATTGGACGTATTATGTTTTGTTGGTTTCTTAAGCAAAAAAAATCTGACAGAGGTCAATTAATTCCAGATGAAATACTGTCCTCTAAGGCTGTGTCTGGTAATTATTATCACAACATTTTAGAGCCTTTATTTTTTGGTATTTTAAACACAAGTATTGACGCACGTGACATAAGAAGTGAATTATTTGATAATGTTCCTTATTTAAACGGTGGATTATTTAATCCTCAGGCTGATGATTATTATGAGTTAAATCGTGATACTTTTGTTTCTAAATATGTAGATATTTTTACTATAAAAGATGATTGGTTTATAAAATTCTTTGAGCTTCTAGAGTTGTATAATTTCACCATTGATGAGAATACTGTTTTTGATCAAGAATTGTCTGTTGATCCTGAAATGTTGGGTCGTATTTTTGAAAATTTACTTGCTGAAATTAATCCAGAGACAGGTAGTAGTGAGCGTAAAAGAACAGGTAGTTTTTATACACCAAGGCAGATTGTAGAGTACATGGTTGATCAATCGTTGATTGAATATTTAGAAATAAATACTGGTATAGAAAATGGGAAAATAGCCGCCCTCGTTAGTTATGATTTAAATGATGATACAGAAAACCCTATTAATGATGAAGAAAAAAAGAAAATTATATATGCTCTTGAATCTTTAAAGATATTAGATCCTGCCTGTGGATCTGGTGCTTATCCAATAGGTGTATTACAAAAAATTGTATATATACTTCAACAAATTGATCCAGATTGTACCATGTGGTTAGATGAAAAACTTGTGGGTGTGTCGGATTTATATAAACAAAAAATAATCAACGAGGTAAAACAAAATCCTTTTGACTACACTAGAAAATTAGATGTAATTAAGAATTCTATTTTTGGTGTTGATATTCAACCCATTGCTGTAGATGTGGCTCGTTTAAGATGTTTCCTGACTTTGATTGTAGAATCTGAAATTAATGATACAAAACCAAATAGGGGTATAGAACCATTACCAAACTTAGATTTTAAATTTGTGTGTGCTAACACTCTTATATCAGCACCTGAGCAAAGTATTGAAGATGAAAACACTCTCTTCGGTGATTTTTTTCAAGAAAAAATGACTTCTGCCATAGATAGATATTTTTCATCATCTGGAGAAAATAAAAGAAGTGCTAATAATGAAATACATAAATTAATTGATGGAAAAATAGAAGAAAAAATAGGTCATATTGCAAATTTCACTTCACTTGGAGGTATTAAAGAGATTGAAGAGATGCTTATAAAGGCTAATAAAAAAGATATAGACAAACATTCAAATATACTTAAATTATGGGCTAGTTATAAAAATATTTTTGAAAATAAACCTGTAGATTTTTTTGATACTAAATATTTTTTCCCGGGAATTAAAGATGGTTTTGATATAGTTATAGGTAATCCTCCTTATGTTCAAATTCAGAAGTTTTCAGGTACTGAGGTACAAAAAAATCTCCAAGATCAAAATTATAAAACTTTTGAAAAAACAGGTGACTTGTATGCTTTATTTTATGAGAGGGGTTTAATGTTAACAAAAAAGGATTATGGATTGCTTTGTTATATTACTTCAAATAAGTGGATGAGATCTGAATACGGAAGATCTCTTCGTCAATATTTTGTTGAACATGATCCTAAGATTCTTATTGATCTTGGGGGAAATGTTTTTGAATCTGCTACTGTTGATACGAATATTTTATTAATACAAAATAGAAAAAACAGAAAAGAAACAAGCGTGGTTTCTGTTAAAAGCGATAAGGGTGAATTTGGTACTCAAATAAAAAAAGATTCTATAAATATGTCTTTTTCAAACAACGACGGTTGGTTCATTGGATCTTTGTCAGAAATAGGTTTGAAAAATAAGATAGAAAAAATAGGAAAAAGACTTAAAGATTGGGATATTAAAATAAATTATGGAATAAAAACAGGTTACAATGAAGCTTTTGTTATCACAAAAGAAAAAAGAGATGAATTAATAAGTAAAGATTTTAAATCAGCTGAAATTATAAAGCCGATATTAAGAGGTAGAGATATAAAAAGATATGCTTATGATTTTAAAGATTTGTATATTATAGCAACTGGTTATGATTTAGATGTGCCAAATATGTACCCAGCTATTTTTAATCATTTAAAACAATTTGAACAAAAAGCAAAAAAGAGATGTGATAAGGGTAAGAATTGGTGGAATCTTCGGGCCTGTGTTTACTACGATGATTTTGCAAAAGATAAGGTTGTATGGGCAGAGACAGATCAAAACCTGAATAGTGTTTTAATTTCTGACGAATTTTATTTACAGAAAACTTGCTTTATGATTACTGGATCCAACTTGAAGTACATAAATGCTTTATTAAATTCAAAAATTTCTCAATATAATATTAGATCAATATGCTCTGGTTTAGGAGAAAAGGGTATGAGTTTAACCAAAGAATCAGTATCTAAGTTACAAATTCCACCTATCACTAAAGAAAATCAAGATATTATTTCTAATATAGAAGCACTTGCTGGTCAAATCATTGAAGCAAAAAAATCAAATCTAGATTTAACCACAAAGCATTTAGAAGCAAAAATTGATGATCTTGTATATAAACTATATGAATTGACTGAAAATGAAATAAAAATTATAGATTAACTTTGTTAATAGTGTGGTGTTGGTAACTTAACTACACAAATCCTTTTTATTAAGCTAAGCTTTAAAAGTACCTAAAAAATTGGTATAATCAAATCACAATTTAACAGTCGACCTAACCCCTAAAAGCCTTGTGTTTCTAGGATATGGTTGCAAATCCGTCCAAAGTAAAGAACTCCTAGTCAGGGTTCACTTTGGACGGTCATATCTGGAAACAGGTATGGACACTCCCTACGGGGTTTGTCGACCTGGCTAGGAGCTTTTTACTACCTAGTCAGATCACAATTAATCATAAAAAACCGTCCAAATTTATGAAAAAAATAATTAGTAGTATTTTTAATTCTACAACCGCACTCATACTTGGTATATTAGTTTTAATTTCAGGAGCTAATCCGGGTCAGTATGGAAATTTAGCAACAGGTTTTCTTATTATAATCGGAACCTTAGCATATAGGTCAGCTAAAAAAAGAATTGCATCAGGTTCTAAAAATAACACTAAGTTTGTTTTTGAGATAATTGCAATGATTGTAATTGTTCTCACAATTATACTTCAAAACAACCTTGCTCAAGTTCTTGTGGAGGATCCTTTTCCGAATCTAATAATCCCTGCAATATTGATAGGTTCATATATTAATATTATAAGAAAAAAATAATCATATAAATAAATACCACAGATTACTCTGTGGTATTTACGTTACTCACTCTCATAGGTTTCTTGTTCGTCAGATTGATCCATCATTTCCTTGAATGTTCCGTTGTGTACCATCTCAACTAATTTTTCTACCTCTTCCTCAGACATGTTTTCTTTCTCGGCTACATATGCAATATTCTCTAAGTATTCCATCTCTTCTTTCGTTAAAGCAATAACGTTAGGTATGCGAGCATGTGCATATGCTGGAGAATCGTGATAATTCCTGTCTTTCAAAGTTTCAATTCTGTATTTTCGGTTCATGTAATTACCATGATTGTTTTCAAGATAGAATTTGATAGCACCGAAGTGACCTTCTTTAATCTTTTTGAACAATGCAGACTCTGTAAGCTCAATCATACACTTGTGTCCTTCTTGTAATGCTCCATTTACATTGATTTGAAACATCTTATCGCTCCTCATCCAACGATAGAAAGTGTTACGAGATATACCAACTTTTTTGGTCGCATGGTTTATGAAAGGGGCATCACGAAGAATATCGACGATATCTTGCTTAAACTTGTTGTGGTTGAGACTCATGAATTTTTACCCGTTTTTTACCGGTTAATTTTTCCCAACGATTTAGTATTACTTCAGCATACACAGGAGACTTCTCCATGATGAAGCATTTTCTGTGTAGCTTTGTTGAAGCGATAAGTGTCGATCCAGATCCACCGAAAGGTTCAAGAACGAGCTGTCCTCGTTTGGTGAGTACTTTGATATATGGAATCAGAATCTCGATTGGTTTCGTACCGAATATTATCCCTTGTCCCGATGACTTCTCATCAGCTGCATTGTAATCAATGAAATCAGTTGGACAGAATTTCTTTCCTTTACCATATGACTCCCAATGAGGTTTACCTTGAATAGCAAAGAGGGCGGTCTCGTATTCATTCTGTAATAACTGATCATCTTCAGGTTCAATATCACATTCGATATTTTCATCCGATGTAGCAACCATGGCTATGTCATGTTTGTTAAAGAACTTATGAGTTCCTGCATAACCTTGATTACGATTCGGAAGTCTCCACACGACCATGTTTCTTACTTTCCAATGCTTATCCATCTCACCCCAAATGGTTCGAATGTTTTTCCAATTCTCATAGCAAATGATTGAGAAATCTTTTGCTTGAACTTTGGTGACGTTTGCCATCCATAATTCTGTGAAGTTGTCAGGTAATATATCTGTCTCAAGATATCTGCGATTTTTCTTAGCACCAAATCCTGTAACAGCATCTCCATGTTTTCCTTTACCGTGTAGGTAATCTAGAATATATGGAGGATCTGTCATCACCATGTCTACCTTATTTTCGCCACATAGCATCAGCATGTTTTCTTCGATGGTGGAATCACCGCACATTAAGCGTGATCCATCTAGATCATATATGTCACCTTTTTGCACCGTTACGTTTTCAATACCAACCTTACTCAACTCTTTTTCAAGATCAAATATGGTTTCGGTATCCTCGTCCTCGAATATCTGATCAAGCTCAATAGAATCAAATCCCAAGTCTTCAAGAAATGACTCGTCGAACTTAGCTAATAATTCTAAATCCCATTCACCCTGGTTTTTGTTAAGACGAAGACACAGCTCTTTTTCTTTATCTAGATCTGGAATATTAATGTATACGACAGGAACTTCTGTGTATCCAAGCTCTTTGAGAACTTTGAGTCTGAAGTTTCCTCCGATGACAATATTTTTTCTTTCTTCGGCAGAGTTGGCAAGGATAGGATCAACTATGCCGTAGCGAGTGATACTATCTTTTAACTCTTTTGTATTTTGTTCTGACCAAGTCCGTGGATTATAGTCAGGGGAGATTAGTAAGTTTGTTTCGATGTACACGACATCAAGTTTTGGATCATTTGACCCTATGTTTATGTTTTGCATGGTTTTGTTGTTTTTGTTGAGACGTCTTACTATAGGACAGTAAAACTATCTCGTTATTACAACTTCTTACGAAGAGGGGTCAGTGATGTATTTTCATTATTGCACTATAAAAAATCTTAGCAAGTGGTATGTGTTAATAAGTCTTATATTATAGCACTGCTATAATATCCTTATACAGTAAGGCTTTTATGTGTATCATTTGTAACATTTTTGTCAAAACACCTATGTTTTTCAATGAATTGTCGTTCAAAAATGATACACATAATTTTTCTATTTTTATACTAAAAAGTATCGGTTTGACACATGTATTTTATTGTTTTATATAAATATATTACTTATCAATATCAATATTTTATTGCAAAGATGTAAAATTGTTAAAAATATCTATATTGATTTATAGAATGAAAGTAATAAAATTATATACATGGCAATATCTAAAAAGGCTATTGAAAATTACGAAAAAAGTTTAAATAAAAAGAATGGTATGAGTATTTTGTATGAACAATCGTCAGGTGGTATGGATAACCTGGCAAAGGTATTTGATCTTTTGTTTAAATTCAAAGTAGAAGACGATAAGAGAAAAGAAAAGTTAAAAGATTTTCCAAATGGTTTTGAATTAGAGGGTAGGGGTAGAACCTGCTATATATGTAAAGACTCAAATTATGGAGATAAACCAAGCTGGTATGATAAATATGGTGTTAAGTGTTTAGTCTGTCAGTACGCTATTAACCAAAATGAGATAGATCCAGAACTTATAAAAAGCGATGAGGATTGGTATTCAAAATATGACCTAGAATCTAAGTTTAATTTAAAAACACCGACCATAAGAGGTTGGGTAAAGAAAGGTCTCCTTAAGGAGAGGATTTTGAGTTGTTATGGAAAAGGTGCACATGTTAGGTTGTACTTAGTAGAAGATAATAAAGATTTTTTACCACCTAAATACATGGTTAAATCAGATATTGTAAATATTAAAGAGGGTGACAGAACTTATTCAAGTTTAGAGCCTTGGTATAATTTTGTTGATCCATACAAACATTTGAAAGGATATGGAATTATGGAGTATGTGATGGTTAGTGAAAAAGATGGTGAATAACTTATATTAGAATAATAATTTTCATGTTATAATACTTATGCTTGTATTTTAAAAACCACCCATTTTTTATCTTTTTATACAAAAGATTTCAAGTTTAAAATCAAAACATAAGACACTGTATAAACTTTACTATAAGACTTCGTCGAATAGAATAGTTTGAACAGTTGAGATGTTAGAATTTGTCCCTTGAGAGATTATCTTTTTGAGAGGTATAGTAGTCACATACTAACAATGATCGCAATACAAGTTAGTGGGGTGGTTTGGTCGTTGTCCACTTCAACAAATTAAATATATGGATAATATTATTATCACTTTATTTATAATGTATCTCATAATATGTGAGACACATAAAAGATAAGACCTTAGTGGATAATAAAATGATATACTCATCCAAAAAAGAACTATTAGAATTTCTAAATATAAAAGAAAATTTTCTTTATCCTGATTTTTCAAAAAAATATTATACAAAAGAATTAAAAAAGAAAAGTGGAGGTATTCGCTTAATAAAACCTCCGAGTGTTAACCTAAAAAAAGTTCAAAGATTAATTCTGGATAAAATACTTTATAAACATAAGAACCTTGAGTGTGTGTATGGTTTATCTAAAGATAAAGGTGTTGTTGCAAATGCAAATTTTCATAAGAAAAATTTTGATAAACAATTGGTAAATTTAGATATAGAAAACTTTTTTACTAATGTTTTAAAAAAAGAGGTCAACAAGGTATTTAAAAGTTTAGGTTTTAATAAAGAAAATTCAAATATTCTAACAAAAATATGTACGGTGGAAGGTTCTTTACCTCAGGGTGCGCCAACCAGTCCATATTTAGCTTCTTTATCTTGTATAAAAATGGATAAAGAGATATATAACTATTGTAGAAAACAAAAGTTTACTTATACTCGTTATTTTGACGATATAAGTATTTCTGGAATGAATATTAATGATAAAAATATTGTTGATATTGAAAAGATAGTAAACAAAAATAAATTTAATTTAAATAAAACAAAAACTACATTTTATGAAGCAGATTTAGATAAGATTATAAATGGAGTTTTTATATCCAAAAATGGTTTATCTGTTACTAATAAATATAAAGATGAGGTAAAGAGTTTGTATATTAATTATTTGAAAGATCCCTGTGTTCATAATAAAAAAGCCTACAAAGGTAAACTTAGTTTTTATTTACATATAAACAAAAAAGAAGCTGTTGATTTTATTAATAAAATAAGCTATCTAACTGGGATTGGACCAGTGTAGACAGCTTGTGTAAGAATGAATTAACGGAAATTACTTCTTTCTTCTTGTGATAAACACGATTGAGAAAATCAAAAGTATCATTATTTGTGACGGTTCAGGAATTGTTGTGGGTGTTAGGAGGAAAACATTACCATTACTTCCTATACCTGCAATTTGTCCTTGATCGTTAATCACTCGAGGGTAAAAAACACCTCCAGTCGGATCTAAATCAGAAACAATTTCAATGTCTTTAAAAGTACCATTATCATAGATACGATTTCCAGCAATAATTTGACCCAAATTGTTAATATCTCTCATGTCATAATCGGGAAAGTAAGCAGTAACACCGTCTTTCCAAAGAAAACCACCGTTGCTGGACATTCCGATTATTTGACCGTCGTCGTTTATTGCAAATGACTCACTATAACTTCCTGTAAGACCAAGACTTGATATGGTACCGTTTTGCCACATAACTGCACTTATTGTTCCTGATCCGTAAGATTTACCAACTGTTATATTGTTGTTATTAATATCATTTGCCTGCGCTCTGGTGTCATTAGAGAGATGAGGTAGGCTAATCGTGATTCCGTTTTCGAGATAAAAGTTACCTCCAAGATTTACAGATCCACCTCCGACTACGACACCGCTGTCGTTTATTGAATATGCAATGCTTCCGTTTGATGGACCTATTCCTGTTGTTAATAAATCGGCACCAATGTTGTTTTGTAAAACAAAGCTACGATTTACCCCTGGTAAACTAGGGGAAGTGTATGAACCAACCACTTGTCCAGAGTTGTTTACGGAATATGCTCTTGTAGATGTGTTTGTAAATATTCCACCGAGGTTGTTAAGAATCGTGACCGATCCATTATTCCAGACAATACCTTTGGTTGATGAGTTTGCGCCGTGTAACGAATAACCTGTTACAGTTCCTGAATTGTTGATGTCTGTAAGTGTGATTGTGTCACTGAGGTCTGTGTTCGGATTACCAAGGTTGACCGCTGTGTAGAACAGGCTAGCTGCCGACAGTATTGGACTGAATGCGAGGACGATGATTGAGATGTAAGTTTTCATTTTGTGTTTTCAAGTTGTGCTTTTTGGATATAACTTAATATCCAAGATGTTTGTATTAGATAGTATATCAATATAAAAGTCAATATGTTGCAATAAAAAAATCCCGACCCACAGTCCTAAAATTCCACTTTAAAAACCACCCATAATACCCTTACAACACTTGAAACATTTGGTACTTAACCCGAGTGTCCCGCATGTTTTGAACGTAGAGAAAAACTGCGGGATGAGAAAGCGCATAGTTGCGCTTTCGTGAGGGATTCGAAAAGCTTTGCTATATTTTTGAGAATTTGAAAAATTCGAGAAAATTGCAAAGGTGTACCGAACATGTAATGTTCGAATCCCTACAATAAAATAAGGAACGTAGTGACTATATTTTATACTATGTGATATAGGGAGCAGAGCGACCATATATCATCTCCGTCTCCGCCATTACAACTTAGTATCGGAGTTGACCTACATGGCTTAATACAATGCTTTAGCTAAACTTGACAGATATGTTATAAATGGTGTATAAAATAAAACTATACCTTAACAAAGTTTAAAGTCGCCATAGCTAAAAGCTACCTAAATATAGGTATTTCCTAGCTATGGCGAAGTCAAAACGACTAGCCTGGCACAATAACTAAACTACAATACAATGGGCCCGCCCCTGGTCTCGACGAGTGTCGAAGCTTTAGGTGAGCCGAAACTACAAAAAATTATGAGCCTAAAGCCCGTAACCACCGCACAAGCAGAAGGTCTTCGTAAGATCGTCAATGAAAAACAAGTCGGACGTGCACTATTCCAACAGGCGCTCGATAACGGATCCTTCGCATACTTCCTTGATTCACTTAAGGTTGGCGAGGAATCAGAATACGTTCCGCTCAGCGATGCTCGCATCGAGGAGTTGACAGCCCTGGCTACAAAAGCCGGAGCACGCATCTATGTCATTCGTCGTGTCCGTGTCAAGCAGAATCGCGAGTGGCAGGAAGCTGTCAATCTCGCTGGGCCAAACACACAGAGTCGTAACAATGTCTGCGACACCGGAGTCGGTGTCCGATATCAGCCCATATCCACCAAGGATATCATTATGGACATGGTCCTTCTCAACTATCCGAAAGGTGATGGTAACTGGGACAAAGGCATTGCCTGGGGCAAAGAGGCCAAGCTTAATGCTGCCAACCCTCGCGAAGTTTTCGCGATTGGCGAGCAGAAGCCTGACCTTCATACCAACCTTAAAATAAACCCGATGTATGTAGTAGCCCCTGATTCATACAACAGTTACGCGTGCTGTGTCTTATGGGATGGTTACGACCGTGGAGCGGGTCTGTTTTGGCTCAGCCACTTCGACGATGCCTACGATTGGTTTGCCTTCCGTGAGTAGATCCTAGAACTTTTTTCTTGACTCTACTCTGACACTTTGAACTTTGTCTTCAGCCCGGTTTTTGCAAAAGCAGAAACCGGGCTTTTTTTTTCATTAAAAATTATAATACTAAACATTAATATATACATATACTTAGTATAAGTGTCGACCCACAACAATTATCAAAAGCTTAACTGAAACAAACTATTATTTTGAGCATCACTATAGTATTATAATTTCATATGCAAAAGAAAACTATATTTATAACAGGAACATCTTCTGGTATCGGTAGGGCAACTGTAAAATATTTTTTAGAAAAAGACTGGAATGTCATCGCTACAATGAAGTTTCCTGAAAATGAAATGGAATTTAAAAACTCTGACTCATTACTTTTAGAAAAAGTAGATGTTACAGATTCTTTAACAATAAAAAAAGCTTTTGATAATGGGGTATTAAAATTTGGAAAAATAGATGCAATAGTAAACAATGCTGGTTATGGACTATTAGGTCCTCTTGAAAATACAACTGAAGAACAGGCAAGGGCTCAGTTTGATGTCAATGTGTTGGGGGTTATCAGCACTATTCGTATAGCATTACCACATTTTAGAGAAAATAACTCCGGTAAAATTATAAATATCGGTTCAATGCTTGGAAGAATTACTCTTCCTTTTATGAGTCTATATTCAGCTAGTAAACATGCAATTGAAGGTTTGTCTGAAGACCTATATTATGAACTTAAGGATTTAAATATTCAGGTCAAAGTCATCGAACCAGGTAATGTACGCACAGATTTTTTTACCAGTTCACTTGTTAGAGCCGAAAGTGACTCTATAAAAGTATACGATAAATATTGGCATTCCTATATAAAAAATATGATACAAAGAGGAAGTGTAGGTGCTGATACAATTCTTGCTGCAAAAGTTATCTATAAAGCAGTCAATAATAATAGTAATAAACTTAGATATACTGTAGACAAAACAGGTAAAAGGCTTATTTTTTTTAGATCTATATCAACACTTCCACTATTTCAATTTATAATTACAAAATTTGTAAAATAAATTTGTAATAGACTGGTAATTTTTATTTAATAAAAAAAAGTGACATTCATCACTTTTTATTATCAATAGTTTTTTTTATATTCAAAATATAACTATTCTGGCATTAAAACCGTATCGATCACATGTATAACTCCATTTGAACATTCTATGTCCACCGCTGTAACTTTTGCATCATTAACCATAACACCATTACTTGCATCGATATTTACCTCTGAACCTTCCACTGTCATTGCTTTAGAGATTTTTACAACATCTTCTGACATCACTTTTCCTGCAACAACGTGATATGTAAGAATAGAAGTAAGTTTTGCTTTATCGGCAAGCACTGCGTTTAGTGTTTCCGCAGGAATTTTTGCAAACGCCTCGTTAGTTGGTGCAAAAACTGTAAATGGTCCAGTTCCTGAAAGTGTTTCTACAAGATCAGCTGCTTTGATAGCAGTAACAAGAGTTGAAAAGTCAGGATTTGTAATAGCTGTTTCAATAATATTTTTCATATAGTTTTTTATTTTTATTATTTTATAATAGTAGATTATGGTAAAATCTGTGTTTTCATCTAACTGTGTTCTGTCGTTTTGTTAAAAGGATAGATAACTCTAACCTGTATTAACTATACACTCATTTTAAACCAATGGATAGTTTAATAGTATTTAAGCTTATATGAAATACTATAAACAGCTTTACTAGTAATTTAATTGAAATATAAATGCTATAATAATTGTATGAATATCTTTTATGTTTTAATTAGTATAGTCATTCTTTGGTCAGCTTGGGGATACTTTTCTTCTAGGGTTGAAAAAACACAGTACACTATTCTAGACTCAAAAAATAATTATGAAATTCGTTTATACCCTGAGCATATTGTTGCTCAAACTGTAATCAAGGGATCATACACAGAAGCTTTAAATCAGGGTTTTAGAATTATTGCTGGATATATTTTTGGAGGGAATACTAAAAAAGAAAGTATTGCTATGACTTCACCTGTCGTAGAAAAAAGTTCAAAATCAGAATCTATTGCAATGACATCTCCTGTTACAGCCACAGTTGAAGGAGAAACTCATACAATTACCTTTGCCATGCCACGATCTTATACACTTGAAACATTACCAACTCCCAATGATGATCGTATTCAAATAGTTACTATTCCTGAAAAGAAAATGGCAGCTATTCAATTTTCTTGGATACGAACTGACGCTCGTGTGCAAGCAAAAAAGCAAGAACTTATTGATTTATTGAAAAAAGATAATATAACGATAATGGGAGAGGTACAATATGCAGGTTATAGCGCACCTTGGACTCCACCATGGATGACTCGCAATGAAGTATTGGTAGATATTATTTACAATGACTAACTTTTTTCTACTTAGTATAAAATAAATACTGATGACTAAGATATACCCTCAAGCATATTTCGAAAACATCATAACCCCTA
The DNA here is from genome assembly GCA_943356525.1 of Candidatus Nomurabacteria bacterium. Classification (GTDB taxonomy): domain Bacteria; phylum Patescibacteriota; class Minisyncoccia; order Phycocordibacterales; family CAIZLB01; genus CAIZLB01. The sequence goes on from CALRFG010000005.1 coordinate 19,808, forward strand.
TAGACTCAGCTAATATAAGTATAGCAAGCTCCGCCGTACTTTACGGTTTAAGTGTGTATACTGTTTTTCCAATAATCTTCAAAAAACAAGGTATATCAGCTTTTCGTCTACAGGATCATTATATTCGACTTATAAATTCAGCCAAGATTATAGGTATAGACACTTTTGAAAAAGATTGGAATTTTGAAAGATTTACAAAAGCTGTAAAAGAGTTAATACAAGCAAATACTATTGATCAATTGGTTTTTATCAGAGCAACTATTCATGTGACAGATCTTGTTCCTGGCACTCGTTCACGTGGACTTGCAACAAACTTGAGTATGTTTATATATGAAGCAAATCCTATCATACCTCAAAACGGTGCTCGTTTGAAAACAAGTGTATGGAGACGTATCCCTGACTCATCTATACCTTCTCGTGCAAAAGTCAACGGTGCTTATGTAAACTCAGTACTTGGAAAACAGGACGCTATAGATAGTGGGTATGACGATTGTTTGTTCCTAGATACTCAAGGTCATGTATGTGAGCTCAGCGCTGCAAACATTTTTATGGTCCGAGATGGGATTTTAATAACACCAAGTCAAAGTAGTGATATCTTAGAAGGCATTAACAGAAAGACCATAATTGAGATTGCAAAAAGTTTAAATATTCAGGTTATTGAAAGGGAAATAGATTTAACTGAGGTTTATATTGCTGATGAATTATTTGCTTGCGGGACATCGGCTTTTATTGCATCTATAATAGAAGTCGATAAAAGAAAAATTGGCTACAATGTTTATCCTATAACTCAAAAGATAAAAAAAGCGTATGATGAGGTTTTTTCTGATGAAGACAATCAATTTTTTAAATTAATATAAGAAACCTAAAATCAAAATAAACTAATTAACTTTAACTTTTATATCCAATATTGGCTTCTCAACACCTAGTTCGTAAAACATTTTTCTATCTTTAACAAATATTTTCTCAGATAAATGGAAAATAGTGTAAGTTATAAAAAAAGCAGAGAATACATCTATAGAATAATGTATATGAGCCATAAGAACTATAACTGCAAAAGATAATGAGAATAATATAAAAATATAACGAATAATCTTATCCTTCCAAAACACTAAGGCAAATAAGAATGGCATACCAGTGTGTCCTGAGAAAAATAGATCTGCACCAAAAGATAGATTACTAAAAAAACCTTGATATATGATCTGCTGTTCTGCAAAAGGTCCTATATGAGTCAATATAATAAACAAAGATCTTATTAAAACGAATAAAGCTGTAGTTTTTACAGTAAAAGGTATACGCTCTGGTTTTTGTAAATAAACAAAAACAACAAAAATAGTAAATAGGATTGATCCATTGATAAATAGATAATGAACATTATAATAATCTATGTTTGAGAGAATAATATCTGTTACAGGGTTACTGGCAACACCAGCCGCATAGGTTCCAGCATAGAAATTAATAATAATCGCAACCATTAGGAAAATGATAGATGAAAATAATGAGATAATAAAATTTTTATTTGTAAAAACTTCTTTATATTCGATTAGTTTAGATTTCATTTTATAAGTATAACAAACTTTTTACTTATCAACATTGATGTATGTTAAATTTTATTTCTTTATTATGATATAATTTTAATTAAAGAAATGTTTTTATCAAATCACCATTCATTTACAATAGTAAGTAAAAAATCTTTAAAGAGAAAAGATGATTTAATATTATCTCAGAATTTTGAAGAGGATGTTAAAGTAAACGTTAATGATGATGACAGACGCAATTTTCTAAAAATCTTAGGCGGGGCTTCGGTCGGTGCTGCTGTTTTATCTATGATTCCCTCTAAAGCCCAAGCTTATATAATTGGTAGTTCACCAACTGCTGGTATAGTAGGTGTTAAAAATAGTTTAAATGTCGGGGTTAACCCAGCAACAGAAGATGGAAACCTTGCAACATTGACTGCTAAAGATTTTGCAACAGAGACAACATTAAACACCTTAAACAGTAAGGATTTTGCAACAGAGACAACACTTGCAACCCGTGCTTCTGAAACTACATTATCTGCCATAAAAACTAATTCTGATAAGTTTTTATTTGATGTAGGTGGAAACCTTCTTACTGCGTCAACAGGAGGTGCTGCTGGAGCTGTAACAGTAAAAGACACAACAAATACTCAGATAAACCCAGCTACTGACGAGAGTATTTTATATCTTAGACGTATGGTTAAGTTGATGGAATCTCAAGCGGTTGTTGATAGTCAGATGAGACAGAGAATCGTAGTTGATATTATGCCCTCAGTTACTATTACTTCAGGTACTGTTACAACATTAAACCAGATAGCTGGTGTTGATTCACGTTGGCAAATACTAGACTGGTCAAGACAAGCGTACAACAGTGGTATTAGAGGTAATCTTTTAAACTCTTAACTTATGGCAATAACAAACAATTTAAAAAAACAAATAGATCTGCCGGTATGGGAATGGTGTCGTTTTGCACCTTCAGTAACTACAGCTGTTTCATCCTTGACGACTGGAAACAACTTGCTAAACCGCTTCTTGTACTATCAGGTATCAAACCTTCTCTATAGATATGATACTCACACTGATACATGGCATCAGCTGTCATCAACTCCAGCCAACACGCCAACTATCATGAACTCAAATGTTTTAAGCAACTCGGTAGGACATTATGGACAAGCTATATCAGGAGGGGTCAATACTATACAGCTTGCAGGACTTTCTGGACAAGTTTTGGTCGGATACAAAATACGTATATTATCAGGTACAGGTGTAGGACAGGAAAGAACAATAACCCAAGTATCTCTGCCAACTTATCATGAAAGAGGTGTTGTAACTACAACGAGTAGTACGCAGATAATCGATGCTTCAACAGGTATAGGTTTAAAACAATGGAAAACAAATCAGTGGAAAAATTATCAAGTTCGTATAGACTTTGGAACAGGTAGAACACAACTTAGGCCTATACTATACAATACACAAAACACTCTTACGTTTAGTGATCCAAACTATTTAACGGTAAACCCTTGGGCAAACACCCCCTTGATGGTTGGCGCGACTGCATCCTCATCTTTATTTGTTATAGAAAGTCATCAAGTTACTGTAAATACAAACTGGACAGTTCAACCCGACTCAACCTCAAATTTTGTTATTTTATCAGGTGGTATTTGGAATGTGTCACAAGGTACAGCATCGTCACCGTTCTTTTCCTTTATGTATTACGACATACTCTCTGATGTGTGGTATCAAAAATCAACTCAATCTGGTTTAAAAGCTGCAGTTTTTGGTGCCACTTCAGATCTTTCTCTTGAACGATTTACTGAGTTTGGGGGTGCTTTGTTTACAGAAACTGCTGCTGGAGGGGGTGCAAGATTTATTACTGCTTCGACCCCACTTATACCTATGAGTTACGCTAACTTAGAAATACGTATAGTTAACGGTACAGGTAAAGGTCAATCATTGTCTATTATTAGTAATACTGCCACACGAATAAATACTACCACCAATTGGGATGTAATCCCTGATAATACTTCTGTTTATGAAATATGGAGAGATGTTAGTAAGATATTTCTTATAGGTGGAGGTGACTCATCAATGTTTCAGTATTCGCAGACTAGTGACCAGTGGACAACAGGAAAACAACTTGATTACGGTCAATGTAATCAGTTAGCTGCTACAAAAATAGGTCAAAGTCCATTTGCCTTAACGTCTATAACGAGAACAGCGACCGGTATTACTGGTTTGAACGCGACACCGACGGCCGGGGGTACTGGATATAATATAAATGATTTGCTTACACTTGCTATTGGATCAGGTGGTATTGCTCGTGTTACTGCTATATCAAGTACCGGTGCTGTAACTGCGGTCACAATCGAATCAGTTGGAACAGGTTACTCTGTGACATCAGGTATTGCAACCACTGTTGTACCAGCCGGAGGTACGGGGTGTACACTACAGGTGACTGCTGTTGATTTTACAGAACTAGCTTTAACTCCCATACCTCATAACTTTAAGGTTGGTGATACTGTTACTATGTCCGGAGCAAGTGGTACAGGTGCTGCAAAATTTAATGGAACCTACACAATCATCGGTATACCTGCTTTAACAACAAATCTTTCTTTCAGTTATTGTTCTGTTGGTGATCCGGGTGCGGCAAGTGCAACTATAGCAAATTCACCATCTACGACTCAGCTTGTAGATTGTACTAAAAACTGGACCGTAAACGAGCATGTTGGTAAACTTATCCAGATTTCAAATAATGCTGTTTTAGCAACCGGTCAAGTTAGACGTATTGTTTCAAATACTGCCACAACTTTAGTTTGGACATTGGCAGCAACCGCACCTGTAAACGGTTTAAATAGATATGTTATAGAAGATATAAAACCTTTTGGAACGGAGCGTATGTCTAAAGGTGAGATAACTGGAACAGAAGGTTTTGCAACTGGTGGATCGACAACAACTATCATTGATACTACAAAAGCTTGGGAGACAAACTATTGGTCTAGAACTGTGAACCGTAAGGTTCGTATAGTTGAAGGAACAGGTGTTGGTGCTGAACTTCCTATCACTTCAAACACTGCTACAACACTTACTTTTGCAGCACAATCATTCACAGTTGATACGACAACTCGATATGTCATCATGGATACATTTGGAACTGCTACTGCTGGCTCTACTGGTGCACTTACTGATACTGCACAAAACTGGGAAACAAACTACTGGGTAGGGCGTAGAGTAAAATTTTTGTCAGGGACAGGACAGGGAAATGAGTATTCTATTACATCAAACACTTCAAACACACTCAATTTTGCCGTTGCGACTGCACCAGATACATCAACTGCATATGCTATACTTGAGGCAACTCCAAAAACAAGTGGTTTACATCTTGATTGTATAGTAGGATCTTCCGATACGACCCTAAATAGCAAGTATGTGTATGCATGGACTGGATCAGGTACATCGGAAATTTCTAGATACAATATAAATACAGAGCATTGGGAATATTTGGCATATTTTCCACAATCGGAAACTCTGTCAACTGGTGCTATGTATTGTTATGATGGTGAAGATAGGATTTATTATTTACAAGGTTTCACAACTACGGCCAAGTTGATGTACTATGACTTGGTAAAAAACATAGTTGTACCAGCCTCTCAACCTCCATACGGTATGGGAATTTCAGTATCAGGTAACCGTATGGAGATAATAGAAACAGAGGATGGTTTGAAATATTTATACCTGATGAGACAATCAGGTAACGAGATGTGGAGAATATTATTATACTTTTAATACAATATCATGAATATAGATTATCTTATACAATTATTAACAAATAGACTCTCAAAACTTGTTCTTACAAAAGATCAAGCTTTTTCCTCTGGAGATCTTGAGAGAATAAATACTGTTGATGGTGAGATACTAGATGTGCACAATACACTTTCAAAACTTAGGCTTGTATTAAACGTAGACGAGGCTGCAGCTGTATCATCTTTGTCTGCTTCACAAATAGTGCAAAGGGGAATAGAGTCTATTTTTACACCAAGTATTATAAACGGTTCTACTGAAGTAATGTTAAAATATAATATAGTTCCATATGCTACAGATCCGTATCACGAGACTAAGATTCAAACAATATTAGAAAATATGGGAAGTATGGATCGTTATGATCAAATAGATACTTACTTGAGGAGAAGTACACCAGACACCCCACTTACAGGTTTGATGATTTACAATTCTGCTATGAAATATAACGTAGACATCCGTTTGATGATGGCTATTATGGAACTTGATTCTAGATATGGAACACAAGGTTTAGGTGCTAGAACTTTTAACCCTGGCAATGTTGGTAATAATGGTTTTGAGGAAAGAAGCTATGGTTCATGGGAGGCCGGGGTTGATGCAGTAGCAAACTGGTTAAATAATCATAGAATCGCACAAGATAATACAATTACAATTAGTCCTACTATTGAACCACAACCGTCGATTTCTTTCATAACGATTCCATCTATCGTTCCAGCTGTTTCCAGTATAGTCATAACACCTGATACCGCTAGTGGTTTGACATCGGCGGCCACCTCAACAGTTTCTTTTGACATAGCTAGTTCTACAGAGCCTGTTGCTGTAACTTCTACGACAACAGAAACTTTGGCCATAAGTACAGATTCCATTGTCGATACAGTTACTATCGATATAGCAACAACAACTGACGCTACTGCAAGTTTTACAGAATCAAATTAGTATAGAGCTGTAGAATCGTGCTAATCTTACTTCATATATGGAAAAGGTACACGGAAAATACGAAAAATTTTATCCATATTTGGAAGACTTAAAACAACGTTTATATAAAGGGGTTGTTCTTTTTTCTATTATGTTTTTTGTAGGTTTTTTTCAAACATCTATAATACTTAGATATATTATTTCAAATTTAAATATAAAAGATGTAGTAATAGCAGCAACCTCACCTTTTCAATTTACAAGTCTTGCAACGGATGTTGGTTTCTTTTTAGCTATTATTGTTTCTATTCCTTATTTTATGTATAACGTATATGCATTTATAGCACCAGCTATAACAAAAAAAGAAAGAAATTTTATATATCTATCAATACCTGTTTGTTTGTTATTATTTACCTTTGGATTTTTGTACGGTTTTTTTATACTTTACTATACACTTCAGTTATTGGCCAACATAAATACAGGAATAGGAATTCAAAATATTTGGGATGTTAGTAATTTTATAATGCAGATATTTATGACAGCAAGTTTTTTGGGCTTATTTTTTGAGTTTCCAATTATCATGACTCTTATGATAAAAACTAATATGTTAAATGTAAAAACACTTAAAAATAAAAGAAGAATAGCCTATTTTCTAATATTTGCATTGACAGCTTTACTTCCACCAACTGATGGTATATCATTAATAGCAATATCTTTGCCACTTATACTTTTATATGAAGTGACAATTTTATTTAATAATAATAATAAAAATAATAAAATAAAAATATGTTAGGATTAGGAAACAGAGAAATAATAATATTAGCAATTATTTTAGTTTTACTATTTGGAGCAAAGAAAATTCCAGAACTTGCAAGAGGTGTGGGTGATGCAGTACGTCATATAAGAAATGGTTTTACAGACGAAGTCGATAAGGATGGAAAAAAGAAATAATTCATTTGAATAAAAAATGTCACACGTAAAGAGGATAGTTTTTTGGACAATATTGCTGATTGGGTCAGCGGTATTGTTTTATTTTTGGTCAACAAATCAAATGCTTATGATAAAGGCAGAAGAATCGGTTTACTCTGAACCTCAGACAGCTTTATCTGTGCAAAAAGAAGTTATAATCACTCCTAAATTTTACACCGTATCAACTTCAAGTTTTATGAAAATATTAACAATGAAAGATCTTGATTTAAATGAGTGGTCAAGTTCAACTCTCAAAATCAGTTCAACTACCATAGATTCTACAGATTTTGCTTTCAATTTCCCTAATGAAAAAAGTCTATTATATCAAAACTGTACTTACAGGGTAGAACTTGATTTTGGTGATAGCTTAAAACCTAACTATATGGGAGTTTTACTTGTAGATGCCGGTACACAAAAAGAGGTTAAATCAAAAGATAGTGGACTTATTTATTCATCAACATTCAAAGAAAATATTTTCTTGTGGAGTGTTGGAAATATATGGCCTGGAGAATATTATTTATCCATACCGATGATCGAAGGTAAGGAGGTTGTAGTAAAAAGTAAAAAATTTATTATTGAAGAAAAACCTGAAGGCTATGTATGTAAAAAATAGTTTTATATTTTATTTTTTTATCGTATAATTACTTCAACATGAAGACAAAAATATTATTTTCTATAATTATAGTTTTTGTTTTTACGTCTCTAAATGTTTACGCTGGAACCGAAAGGGTTTACTTGGGACAAACGATAAGAATAGGAGATTTTGTTTTTGAAGATGACTACACTCCAAGTACTGATGATTGTACTATTTCCATATATGACCCGAGTGGTGTACAGAAGGTAACTGAGCAAATAATGTTAGATAATGTTAGCGGTTGGCATTATTATGATTATACTGTTGGCATAAATGAAGTGACTGGAAAATGGCCTGTTATTATGTCTTGCGGAAGTAATTTAACTCTTGATTTGGTTAAAGTTAATAAAGATTTTATCGTTGAGGTTGATACAACACTCTCAACTTCTACCATAGCAGCTTCTGTTTCTACTTCGGTTTGGTCAAATCCATTACGAACTTTGACCGACTATGCAACATCATCCATAGCTGCTGCTATTTGGGGTTCAGCAAATAGAAGTCTTACCACTTTTGGAAGTTTAGTTTCTGATATATGGGCAAGCCCGACACGTGACCTTACAAGTTATGGAAATAACATAACCGCTGTAGATGTATGGAATGCTGCAAACAGGTCTTTAACTGATTATTCAACTTCAAGTATAGCCAATGCTTCAGCTGATCTGGTTTGGAACAAGGCTTCTTCACAGCTTAACAGTATTGGTTCTATTGGTAAATTATTAACAGATAATATCGATGCGCAGATATCAAGTAGGGGAACAAGTTCTCTAACAGCTCTTGATGTTTGGAATGCTGGAACAAGATCTCTTACAAATTATTCTGAATCATCTATTGCTTCAGCTGCAGCGACAGCAGTGTGGGCAAATGGATCAAAAGAGCTTACAAATTACGGTAATGATATAACCGCAGCTGATGTATGGAGTGTTTTAACATCAAACCTAACAACAATAAATTCTATTGGAAAATTACTGGCTGACAATGTTGACTCACAAGTCTCAACTCGAGCAAATTTAACAAATCAAGAAGCTGGCTGGACAGTAAACATGTCTGATTTCACAACGGTTCAGACAGGTAAAACCTATAGAGCAAAAGTTTCTATTTTGAATTACCAATCTATACAAACAAATCCTTTTTCAACCCCAACGATAACCCTATTTGATCCAAGTAGGAATGTTGTTGTTTCAAACATTGCAATGACAAACATATCACCAGGTATATATGAATACACATATACTGTTGCAGGTACTGCAGAGCAAGGTGTATGGGAAGGTGTTGTAAATACTCAAGTTGAATCCGGAAAAACTATAAATACAAATGATTATTGGCTAGTGGCAGGTTCACCGGCACAGGTTATTATTAACGGAGTTACGACATCAGGGCCTACTGTAACTGCAAACTTGACTGTAACAAACGAAGGTCTTGCTGGTTATGAATATCAATATGAATGGTGTGTTGTTTCAGATATAAACAATCCATGTGGTGGAGGTGATGATGTATATAGAGGAACAGGGGCTAAGTACATAAATCCAGGTGAAGATTGGAATACTAACCTAACAGCTACTGTTACAACTGATGGGAATTATTATTTTAAAGTTATAGTTTATTTTGGGACTGAAAAATCTGGATCATCAAGAACATTTACTATGACAGGGGCAAATGTTATTACACCTCCTGCAGGTGGCGGTGGTGGAGGAGGTGGCGGTGGTGGAGGAGCTTATTCTTCCAGTGTGGCTGTATGTATGGGTGGGGACCTCAATGGAGATAAAAAAGTAAATACAGTAGATTTCTCTATATTACTTTCATTTTGGAAAACAAAACCACCGTTTAAAAATTCTTGTGTTGATATAAATAAAGATGGAAATATAAACACTTCTGACTTCTCTATACTATTATCTCAATGGGGAACTAAAGGTAAAAATATAAAATAATATAAATAAATATGTTAATTCATCATAATTTTAAAAAAATAGTAAAATCAACACTCATTTTATGTGTTATTTTAATTTCTATTAAAAGTGAGGCTATGTCTCTGTATTTTGAAAAACCTGAGTCAGAAATACGTGTTGGCGATACTGTCATGTTAAATATCTTTCTAGATACTGAAAATATTGAAGTTAATGGGATAGAAGGTGTTGCAAAAATATCAGGTGCCGGAGTGGTTAGTAATTTAAATGTAGCAGGTTCTGTTTTTAGTCTGTGGCCAAATAAACCATCACTCTTAGGTGAAGAAGTTAGTTTTGTTGGCGGAACACCTTCAGGTGTGTTCGGTAAGAAGAATAAAGTATTTAGTATTTTTTTTAAAGCAACAGAGGTAGGTAAGGTTAATCTTTCTATAAAGCAGGCCGACGTTTTTTTAAATGATGGTAAAGGTACAAAATTAGCCTTACTTGGTATAAATGAAGTTTTAGATATTTCTAAATCAATCAATGAATCCAAGAATGAATTGAGTAATTTAATTATAAACGATAAGGTTTTACCAAATCCATTTAAAATAGAATTGGGAAAAGACCCAAACATGTTTGATGGAAAATATTTTATAAGCTTTTACTCTACTGATGATATGTCCGGTATAAATAGATATGAAGTTAGAGAGAATAATTTACCAGCTGTAAGATCTGGTAATACTTATGTTTTGGAAGACCAATCTTTAAGTGGGAAAGTCGAAGTTAAAGTGATAGATAATGCTGGTAATTTTACTATCAAAACAATAGACCTTAAAGAAAAAGATAATAAATATAATTCATATATATTATTACTAATTATTATTATTATTTGTATATTATTATATTTTAAGATTAAAAAAATAAGAAAAAGTAAGAAAAAAAATAAAAAATAATATTGTCATGAAAAAAATACTAATTATTATATTTTCCACAGCAGCTTTTTTAAGTATATCAAATGCTTCAGCAGCTGACTTTCTTACAGGCTCGAATAAGGCAGAGGTAAGTGAAGGTGAAACTTTTGATATAAGTGTATATGTAAACAGCCAGGGGGTTGCTATAAATAGTGCTGAAGGTTCACTGTCATTTCCAAGTGATTTGGTCAGTGTTGTTTCAGTAAATAATGCCGGGTCTATATTTCCAATATGGGTTGAACAACCATCTTATTCAAACACCTCCGGCTCAGTTAGTTTTAACGGAGGAGTACCAAACCCTGGATATGCAGGTTCAAGGGGTTATGTTGCTAAAGTAACATTCAAGGCAAAAAAAGCAGGTAAAGCTTCTATCGCGTTTGGAGCTTCAAGTATTTATTCTAACGATGGTTCAGGTACAGATGTTTTAAACAAAAAAAGTGGTGTATCGGTTTTGATAAAAGCTGCAGAAGCTACTCCTGTTGTCAAAGAAGAACCTCTAAAAGATGGGGTAATAGATGTAGATAGAAAACCAATAATAGAAAAACCTATCCCTATTAAAAGTGATGAAATTGTTGAAAATATAAATAATAGAGATACAGTATTGCCACCAATGCCTGTTATTTCATCTAAGGATTTGACTGACGGAAAAGAATGGTTCACTACAAAAAAAATAATGCTGGACTGGGATGTTCCTGGGGGAGTGACAGCTGTTCAGTTTTCTTTCGGTGGTAAAGAAGACGCGATACCAACATCAATATATTCACCGGCTATTAATTTTGCAAAAATATTAAATATTGCTAACGGCGTATCCTACTTCCATATCAGGTTTAAAAATAGTGCAGGTTGGGGGGGGATATTACATAAAAAAATAATGGTAGACTCCTTTTCGCCAGGAGATATTACGGGCACCTCAGTCTTAAATGATAAAAAACTTATATCTCTTTCTGTTTACTCTGAAGATTTGCACTCAGGGATAGATAGATATGAGGCATATGTTGATGGAAAAAAGGTTGCAGAAATAAAAGGTGGTTTTGATAAAAATACTACTATAGATTTACCGTTACTTAAAACAGGTCAGAATAAAGTAACTATTATCGCCTACGATGTCGCAGGAAATAAAAATACAAAAATAATTGACATTAATTCTCCTGAAGCTGAATCTCCTCAAATAAAAATTTCAAAAATAGAAACGAAAATAGATGAAGGTAACAATCTTTCCGTTTATACATATCCAAATATAGAAATAGTACTTTATATAAAAGATGAAACCGGAAAAGTAACGAGTTCTTCTACAGTTAGTGGTTTAGACGGTTCTATAAGTATTCCTATAGAAGCTTTTAAATCAGTAGGTTTGAAAACTTTATGGGTATCATTGAATAATGATTGTGAAGATATGTGTGTACTTTCTGAAAAGCTGACAGTACAAGTTGTTGAAGGTGATTTAACTCGAGTACCTAAAGAATTTTTAAGCATGATACGTAAAAACTATTCAGGGACAATACCTTGGCTTATAGCAATTATATTCATGTTACTATACCTATCTACATTTAAAAGAAATAAAAATAAAGATATTATCCAAGAATTAAATAAGGCCGAGATAGATGTATATAAAATATTTAAAGTATTAAAAAATGATGCTAAGAGATATAAAGCAATGCTTAAGAGAAATAAAATTGATATAGTTGAAAAAGATCAGGTTATTATTGAAAATCTGGAAAAAGATTTGGAAGAAGCAGAGACTTGTTTTGCAAAAAGAATAGAGAAAATAGAAAAAGAATTGGAATAGGTAAATATAAAACCACTTATATTAAATAATATAAGTGGTTTTTTTTGAATCTAAAAATTATTTCTCAATAACCAAATTTTCTTTAGACACTCTAACTTTTGCCATACTTGCAGAACTATCATTCTCTGATCTATATCCAGCTGTACAAACAACAGTTGACGTCAATCCAAGATCTTTCAGGCCAAGTATTTCATCAAACTGTTTCTTATCAAAGCCTTCCATGGGAGTAGAGTCTATCTCCTCAAGTGCTGCTGTGGAAAGTAAGACGCCAAGTGCTAAATAAGCTTGTTTGGCAGCCCAAGTTGTTTTATGATCTTCAGAAAGTGATTTTAGTGTTCCTTTGATCATAGCTGCAAATTTGGATAACGATTCAGCGGAAACATTTCTTGTTTCCATAATAAGGTTTACATAGTCATCTACGCTAGCATCCCCCAGATCAGTTTTTACTGCAAATACAAATAAATCTGAAGCATCTGTTATTTGAGGTTGATCCCAAGCTACAGCCTTTAATTTTTTACGAGTTTCAATATCTTTAACATGAATAACTTTATATACAGGTAAACCGTAAGAAGAAGGTGCAAGTCTTATAGATTCTATAAGTGTATTAACTTGTTCATCTGATAATTTTTTATTTGTATCATATGCATTTGCTGCATATCTCCAATTTAAAGCATTTATTATATTTAACATTTTTTTTTAAAATTTAATGATAATAATTTAATTATAATCTCTATACTTTCATTTGTAAAGTTTCAAAAAAAATGTTATTTTGTAGATATGTTTAGGACAACATCACAAAAGAAAAAAATGTGCATAAATTGTCCAATAGCCAAGGCGTCTGACTTAGTTGGTGATTCGGTTATACTAATAATTGTTAGAGAGTTATTGGGTGGTTCAAAAAGGTTTGGAGAATTATATGAATCATTGGGAGGGGTAAGCACAAGAACCTTAACAGAAAAACTCAAGAAGCTTGAAGAAAATAAACTTATTTTAAGAGTTGAATTCAAACAAAAACCACCCCATGTAGAGTATTCACTGACCGTTAAAGGTAAAGGGTTAAAAAAGATTGTTATAGCTTTGTCTGAGTACGGTGAGAAGTTTTTGTAAGCCTTTTAAATGAAGCTAGTTTTACATAAACTTGTTTAGCGAGTATAATAAATACATGAAATCAGTAAATATAATAATTACAATAATAATTTTTATTTTAATCGGTGGAGGTATATATGTTTTAAATAATAATACCGGCACTGAAAGTATGATAAAAGATGAAATGCCAGGTGAGACAATGATGATGGAGAAAGATGCTACGATGTCTTCAACATCTGAAACTATGATGAAAAAAGATGATACCATGATTATGGTAAAAGGTGGAAGTTATGAAGCTTACTCACCTGAAAAACTAGCAAATGCAGAGAAAGGTAATGTAGTTCTATTCTTCAGAGCAGGATGGTGTCAAACATGTAGAACCGTAGACGCAGATATAAAAGCAAATATAAAAAATATTCCTCCAAATCTTACTATACTAGATATTGATTATGATAAATCTTCAGATCTTAAGAAAAAATACGGAGTAACTACACAACATACATTTATTCAAATTGACTCAAAAGGTAAATTTAAAAAATGGATAGGTGGATCGACACTTGACTCTGTTGTAGATCAAGTAGAATAATTAAAACATAGTATGTTATTACTTACAGTATCATTCATAGCTGGTATATTAACCATACTTGCACCATGTGTGTTACCAGTACTCCCTGTTATCTTGGGTGGTTCCTTAAATAATAAAAAAGCTAATAAAAAAAAGACATTAATAATAATACTTTCTTTAGGAATATCGGTTATAGTATTTACTTTTTTATTAAAAGTTAGTACGTTATTTATAGATATACCAGAATATACTTGGAAAATAGTTTCAAGTATTATAATATTGATATTTGGCTTGATCACTATTTTTCCTTCACTTTGGGAAAATAAATTTATTGCAAAGTTAAGTAGAAAATCTAACATTATCCTAGGTAAAGGGGATCAGAAGAAAAGCTTTTGGGGAGACGTGATAGTTGGTGTATCTCTTGGTCCCGTGTTCTCAACATGTAGTCCAACATACTTTATTATCTTGGCTACTGTATTGCCAGTGAGTCTTTTACTTGGCTTTATTTACTTATTGGCTTATACACTTGGTTTATGTTTGGCATTGCTTATGGTGGCATTGATAGGTCAAAGAATAGTTGATAAATTGGGCGTAGCAGCAAATCCTGACGGCTGGTTTAAGAAAACTCTTGGAATAATCCTTGTTATCGTTGCTATAGGTATAGTTACAGGTGCCGATAAAAAACTACAGACATATATATTAGATAAAGGTTTTTTTGATGTGACTAAGATAGAGCAAATGTTATTACGTTCACAAGACGAAAAAAGTTCATCTGTAAATCTTTCTGGTGGATATTTGTCTATAGCAGAAAAAGAAAAAAAATATAAAAGATTTACTGAGCTTGTTTCTCCTAATGGATACATAAATACCGATGGTAAAAAGATAACTCTTGAAGGTTTAAAGGGCGAAGTTATACTTCTAGATATATGGACATATACATGTATAAATTGTCAAAGAACAATACCTTATATAAATCAGTGGTATGACAAATACAAAGATCAAGGCTTTGAAGTTGTTGGTGTACATACTCCAGAGTTTGCTTTTGAAAAAGTTCAAGCAAATGTAGAAAAAGAGGTTTTAGGTTTTAAAATAAAATACCCTGTTGTTTTGGATAATGATTATCAAACGTGGAAGGCTCTTCAAAATCAATACTGGCCACGAAAATATATTATAGATATAGATGGATATGTTATATATGATCATATAGGTGAGGGAGCTTATGAGGAAACAGAAAAAGTTATACAATATGCCTTAAAAGAAAGAGCGGAACGCATGGGTATAGTATTAGATATATCTTTAGATGAACTTGTAAATATAAAAACTGAAAAAGGAAATGTAGGTAGTCCTGAAATTTATTTTGGTTCTGTTCGAAATGAGTATCTGGCAAATGGAAAAGTCGGAGTCCTTGGAGTTCAGGAGTTAAAACTTCCTAAAAATATTTTACCCAACAGATTATATTTTGATGGTAGTTGGAATATGACCTCTGAGTATGCAGAAAATATAAATCCAGGAAGTGTAGTTTTCAAATATGATGCAAAGAATATATATATAACAGCAGGATCAGATCTCCCACTAGAGGTAGAAATATATTTAGACGGGCAGTTTTTAAAAAAGTTAATGATTAAAGATGCGGGTTTATATACCCTTATTGAAGGAACTGAATATGGACAGTATACTATTGAGATCAAGGTATCAAAACCAGGGTTAAAGGTGTTTACATTTACGTTTGGATAATAACTTGAAAAAAGCTATTCTTTCTGTGAATGGTTTATTTTTTATTCAGGACTAAAGAAGGTTAGTATTAATTGTGTAGACGAAACCAGAGATAAGAATATTCATAAATAAATACAAATCAAAGCTTACTATGTTATTATGTAAGTATAGATGAATTCAAAATCCACTCAATTACCCATAGTTTTAAAGGATTTTCATAATGAAATCCAAACTCTTAAAATCGAGCAAAAAGATCTTTTATTTAGAGTAAAAAAATCTATAGATGTAGCAAAATTGAAAAAGATTAACAGCAAATTAGGCAAGTAATTCTATGTCTGAAAATAGTGAAAAAAAATATATAAAGGTTGAGGATTTTGTCGGAGCTACAAAACACGAGGTTGGTGATTCTGTAGAACATGCAATTGAAGAGTTGGATACCATACAAGCAAGAAATGAAGAAATTGCATTATTAATAGAAAGTGCCGATATTCCCCTTGCTGATAAAGAGGCTTTTAGATCAGAACTTGCAAGTGTAGAAAATAAAACGTTATCCTTTAAAGAGAAATTTTTAATAAGATTAGAAAAAGTAGCCGAGACTGTGCTTACTCCTATTGCAAAAGGTATTGAAGCATACGGTAGAAATTTTGGAGAAAGTAAAAAAAAGATAGATGGGGTAAATTTTATACTTGAAAATTTAGTATGTGAAAATAAGGAAGAGTTGTTAGAAGATTTAAGGCAAAAGGTTGAAAAAAATTATTTGTATTCAATTCCGGTTCCAGAATTTCCACTTGATAAAAATGGTTTAGAAATAATATCTTATATTAAAAAGAAAGATATCGGGTCTATGTACGATGTAGAGAGTATAATTAAGAAGGTAAATTTTATGCACAAGCTGCATAAAAAAAGTGTTTCTTTACAAATGATAGGGTGTTTTGATCTGGATCATGATTTTTACAATAGCGATTCTGTATTAGAAAATAAAGATTTAATAGCTAAGCTAATCTTATTGGACAAAACTGATTTCAAGCTTTATCTAAAAGATATTCCAATGTATAAGATAGAGAAATTAGAGCTTGAAAAAATAAATCTAATTATTCAAAATCCGTTTCTACGTATTTCATTTCACGAATCTTATTATCTAAATGTAGATAAAATAAATAACTATATTACCGAGGAAAATCTTAAAAAAATCAAGGATTTTATTAGTGGTCCGATGTATCCGAGTAAAAACATTAGTGAAATTTTTACTTTCGTAGAAAAAGTTTTTAATTTACCTAAAGGTGTTCAGGGTATTTGTGATTTCTTATATCACCGTAATGGTGGACAAATAAATCAGATATTGACTAACTATGAAATTGATATGCGCTACAATATGCTTAAAAACCTAAAAGAGCAAGAAATAATAATTTTAAACAGGTTGGTCAAAGAGGTTGACGTCTCAATGTGGAAAAAAGACGATATTAAAGAATATTTACAACTTAATGAAAATATTTTTGATAGGTGTAAAGAGTTGGATATATATATAGGCAGTTCCTATCGACCTGTCAGTTTGTTTTTGGAAATAAGTAGTATGTCTGATGACGAATTTGATCTATTTAAGCAAATATACAATAAAACACCAGCAAAAAGAGTAGATCTTGCTTTAAAAACTTTTACTTCAATAAATGAATCGCTAACCTCTGAACGCTTTAAGGAAGTTATTTCGTTTATTGATAGGATTGGTGAAACACATAACTTAAGATTTTATATAGAAGATAATCGTTCATTAGCAGATCTGGTTTATTTTATGGGAGTTGTGGAAGAAGAAAAAGATATTGATCTTCTAGACTTAATAGAAAGCGCCTTCGGAAAGTATACACTGCATAAATGTGCAAGAGATAAGTTTTTACTTGATGAGATTTTGGCTGGATTCGTGTATGAAAGGTCGTTTGCTGTTCCGCGAATTATAAATGATCAGAATATGTGTTTACATACATTTCAAAATTTTGAAAAGGTAAACGGTTATCTAAAACTTAAAAATAGCAAATTTTCAGAACAAGATATTGAGACAATATATTATAATATTTTAAACTCGAATCCTAACATTTTTTTAACAGAAAATACTTTTCCGTTGACAGTTGAAATGAGAGCTGAAATAACAAGAAGTATTACCGGGATATCATCACCTGAAATTTTGAATAGATTTTATTTCTTTAAAAAAGAATATCTTGACCATACTAATAATCAACAAGAATTACTAAACCGTTTATTTGATACGCTTATTGTAACCCAACCAAAAGAACTCTTAGAATCTAAAGATTTTCCTTTTACCGAGGAACAAATGCGATATGTAGAGATCTTTAAAAGAATTAACGATTCACCATCAAGGGAATTAAAAAATCTTTCTACAGAAATAATTCCACTCTTGTTAAAAAACAATACAATAGAATTAATGCATGAGTATGTTTCAAGGATCGAGCATATATTTTTAACTAATAATATACCGATGGTAGGAAAGCAATATAAGGTTTTTGAAATATTATATGGAGATACACAATTAAAAAATGGGGTATCAAGAAGTAAAGTCGAGTCTTTGAAAAAAATGAATAACCCTATTAAGCAACGATTAACAATCTTTAAGGATTTGATGAGGGCTCATATTGCATCAGCCGATAGTAATCTAATGCAATACTTAACTGCACTTAAGGAAGGTAGAAATGCTTTAGAAAAATTTGAAAGTGACACACCTCTTGAGGAAAATGAAAAGAAAAGTCTGAAGGCATTTATAAAAAAAATAAATATCTTAACAGGTCATATAGGAAAAGAATCTATTGTAATGGGAGATGATATATCTGATGAAGAAATGGCTCAGGAAATACGAGAACTGAGTACGTCATTGGGGGTTGAGGAAGGAGGAAGTATAATCCATAAATTTGAGAAATTTTTTCTAAAAGGAATAGGGATAGAAACAATAAATGAAGCAATTGAAATAATGAAGCAACGTAAGATTGGGGCACATAATCGAAATGTTGAGTTGTCCATATCAGGAAAAATATCACTACAAAATGGTGATTTAGTAAAAGGTGTATCAAGTAATTATTTTGATACCTATCTTGATAAAGGTGTCTACGCGCCTGAATTTGTTGGTGCGCAAAGTGTCGGTGCAAAATCTGTAAGTAGATCAAGTGATGGTACACCGTTTGATACTGATTTAATAATAATAGAAGATGATAAAACGGATCTAGAAGACAATCTCACTGGGTACGGTGATATAAACCTGATATTAAAAAATAAATCCCAATTTGAACAAGACGATTTAGACATATTTAGAACTGGAGTAATCTCAAAAAACCATTATGGTATTCGCACAGGTTTCGGTTCAACTCAGATAGATGCAATCTGTATCAAGCCTCAAGAAATAAAAGATTCAGGTATAGATAAAATAAAATATTTCATAGCAAAAAAAGGATTTTATATTCCAATATGTAACCTTGATGGAAATATAGTTTTTACAAAAGAAGATTATGATGAGTATCGAAAAATATTTAAAGGTATAAAAAGATATGAAGGTGGAGAATTAGAGATTAGTCAAGAATGGAAAACGGATAAGATGTCAGAGGAAATAGATTCTATAACTCAAACAGAAGAAAATATTTCCAATATGGAAATTATCAGAGATAATGTTCAATTAAAAATAAAGAAAATATTGACCGATACAGGGGTTCTCATACATAAAGGTGAATTCGATGACAGTCTTCTGGGTGCTATCATTTCAGATACAGGGTCTACGGGTCGTGGATCTGCCCTTGATGAAAAGTTTGATTTTGATTTTGTAGTAAAGCTAGATGATACTGATTGGAATAAGGTTCCAGGTATTCTTGAAAAAATAAAAGAAATTTTCCAGGTTAAAGATCAATATGATGACAATGGAATGATAATGTTTAGATCACAGGAGATAGAAATCGATGGAGTTAAGATGGATATTGATATAGGTTTCAATAAAAAATCAGATTCTGAGGAGTTTGCAGCACATGATGCGCTTAAGGAAAAATATAATGCAATCGAAAATTCTCAAGGAAAACAGGCATTATTGGATACATTGACAAATATCAGGTTTGCAAAGAAAAAACTCAAAGAAGCAGAGTGTTATAAAAAAGGAAATAAAGGCGGTGAACAACAAGGTGGTTTGGGTGGTATTGGGGTTGAGTACTGGATTATTCAAAACGGTGGAGATGCAGTGAAGGCATTTAAAAATCTTGCAGAAGCGGCGATTCACGACGGACAAGTTATCCCTTTTGAAGATTTTAAAAAGTCTTATAAGGTCTTTAGTGCTGGGCAAAATCTACGTGGTTCAGTCAAGGTGGAGAATTTTACATATAATATGTCTGAATCTGGATATCAAAAAATGGTAGAACTTGCAAAATCATTCTTATAGTTTTATGCTACCATGACAATATAATGACAATAGAACAGAAGCAAATACAAATCATACACGAAGAAAAAGACTTTGTTATCATCAACAAACCTGCAGGTCTTATAACCCATAGTGACGGTAGAAAAAAAGAAGCGGTTGACTCAGTTGCTGCTCAGATTTTAAAATTATACCCGGAGACTGCATCAGTGGGCGAGCAAAATGACAAGTTTGAAAGATATGGCATAGTTCACAGACTTGATCTAGAAACTTCAGGGGTTATGATCATAGCTCGCAATCAAAAGTTTTATACATATATAAAGGAACAGTTTAAAAATCATGAAATAGATAAAGAATATAGAGCTATAGTTTATGGACATTTCAAATCCTCTAAGGGATGTATACAAGATCCTATCGGTCGTAGTCAGTCAGATTTTAGAAAATATGTCTGTGGTCGTTTTGCCCGAGGTGAACTTAGGGAAGCTGTTACATATTATGAAGTTTTGAAAGAGTTTGAAAAAAAAGGGGATAAATACTCTTATGTGTCTGTTAAGCCTAAAACAGGTCGTACACATCAGATCAGGGTGCATATGAAGCATATTAACCACGGTATAGTCGCAGATAGTTTATATATGCCAAAACATAAAACTTTAGGTCTTAAAAGACAGGCTTTACATGCTTATAAAATAACGTTTAAAAACATGAAAAATAAAGAGGTTTCCTTTGAGGCTCCGTTGAGTACTGATATGCTTGATTTAATAACGCAAATATGTTAATAATTAGTCTATTATGGCTATAACATTATCGACATTAGACAAAACAACAAGAAAAACACTTGATTTACGTACAGGTGATACTGTAAAAGTACATCAAAAGATTCAAGAAAAAAACAAAACTCGTATACAGATTTTTGAAGGTATGATCTTGGCAAGAAAGCATGGAAATGAAGCAGGTGCCACTTTAACAGTTAGACGATCTGCTAACGGATACGGTGTAGAAAAGATTTTCCCACTATATTCACCTATGATAGACAAGATAGAACTTGTTAAGAGATCTAAAGTTAGACGTGCTAAACTGTACTATATAAGAGATAAGGCTGTTAAGGAGATCAATAAGCGCCTTAAGATGCAGATGGTAAGAGCTCCTAAAAAAGACGCTTTGGCGGCTGCTCCTGACAATGATTTATTAGATAATACTCCAGAAGATATAGATATGGAGCAAGTAAAAGCGATTGAATCATCAGAAAAATAATCATATACCTGAGACAGGTCATACGTACACAAAATACAGGATCATAACAGAGACCTGTATTTTGATATACAAGAAAGTTGGCTTTTCTCCATTTCAGGTTTTAAAAGAAATAAAACCATTTATAGATGAGGAAAGTAGAGGTAAATTAACATTTGTTGGAAGACTTGATCCTATGGCTGAAGGTAATATACATGTATTGTGGAGCGGCGATGCTGAAGAGAAAAAAACTATAACATTACAAGATAAAGAATATCAGATAGACGTTCTATTAGGTGTGAAAACTGATACAGATGATATTTTAGGCTTGATTGATTTTGAAAATATTGAGACTGAAGTCCATACCGCTGATTTTGATATAAAAATTCTGAAAAATTTTATTGGTCCATTTCACTATAATTATCCAAAATATTCATCACCTCATATAAAGAAAGTTTTAAAAGGTGAGAGTGTAGAGTTAAAAAAACAAGATGGTGAGATATATAGTATAGATTTTTTAAGTTTGGAAAATATTTCGAATACGGAGCTTAAATTTAAGATATTTACAAAATTGAATCTGTGTCAAATGGAAGGAGATTTCAGATTGGATGAGATAAAGCTTAGTTGGAAAAAATTTTTTGAGAAAAATAAAGGAAATTTTAAAGTTTTAAGCTTAAATGTTAAGTGCAAGAGGGGGACATATATGAGGGTCCTGAGTCGAGAGTTGGGAGGTTTGGCACTAAGTATAGTTAGAGGGTAAATTTATTTATTTCTTTCCGTTTCAGTCCTCTCTACATCTATATAATAATTTTAAAAGGTAAGGAGTATTTTAGTTTTGTCTATATATTATCAAATTTAAATAATTTAAGTTTAATTTTAGCAATAAGAATAAAGCTATTAACATTTAATTTGCATTTATTTTTTTATTTAGGGTATAATGTAATTATCTTTTATTTTTACAAATTAATAAAAGAGTTAGATTAGCCAATTTGTTTACTCATTAATCAAAAAATAAAAAAAATTAAATAATATGAAAAATTTACAAAAAGGATTTACGCTTATAGAGCTATTGGTGGTGATTGCGATCATCGGTATACTTTCAAGTATAGTGTTGGCGTCATTGAATAGTGCTAGAAGTAAAGGGACTGATACAGCAATTCAGTCAACTCTTTCAAACATGAGATCACAGGCTGAGTTGTATTACAGTACCAACAATAACTATGGTGGAAATACTGCCGCTAGTAACATAACATGTCCAACCAGTGCTGTTGCAAGTTCAACTAGTGGATTACTAGGAGTTGCTGCAGGTTCAGGTGGTTTGTTGGCACTTACTACAGACTTAGTATCCAAGGCTGGCGCAGCCAATAAAACTCTGTGTTCAGTTTCTGCATATGGTACAGCTTGGGCTGCTGCTGCAGTTCTGTCAGATACAACAAAAGCTTTTTGTGTTGATAGTTCAGGTGTGTCAAAAGTTGTTACTATAACTGGCCCAGCTTTGAGTACGACTCTTGCCGCTTTACCTACAAACGTTATTAATGCAGCTGGTGTTTGTAACTAATCCAACCCCATTCACCCAGAACTTCCAAAAAACCACCTTCACAGGTGGTTTTTTTATTGTAATATTTTTCACCATAATACATCACTAAATCAAACCATGACTATAAAATAATTTATATATAAACATATTAAGTTAATATTCACCTTTAAAAATAAGAATATGTTTTACTCTAAATGATTTACCATTTCTTCATAACTTCTTTTGCGTTTCTTTAACTTTTCTTTCATGAGACTTTATCTGGTGTCCGTATAATATCTGTTATGAAAAAAATAATCATAACAATCATATTCATATTATCTACGAATATATCAGCTAAAACCATTATCACTGATACTTACTTTAACAATAAAACTATAAATTGGACTGCTGACGGTAGTCCTTATATTATTCAAAAAAAAATAACTTTAGCCTCGTCTACGTTAAATATAGATAATGCTCAAATCATATTTGAAAACAGCTCTATAAACCTATTCACCAATAGTTTTGTAAATATAAATAACACAGATATATCTGGAATATCTCCTTCATATGCATTTGCTTTGTTTAACTCTAAGTTTTCACTCAAAAATACAAAGATAAATACCAATAGATTTATTGAATCATATGGAAGCGATATAAATATAGATAATCTAAGAAGTCTAAACTCTTATAATAAAGATTTATTTAGTCTTTATGGTGGTTCAAACCTAAATATGACAAACTCTTATATTGAAAACTATAAAGGTAACGTCTTTGGTATAAATAATGCAAATAAAGTTAATATTCAAAATACTGAGTTTATAAAGAATGAAAGGGTTATAGAGTTATATTATGCAAGCTCTACTTTGATAAATAAAAACGATTTCGAGCATAACAATATAGCCATAGAATCATATATAAAAGGTAATTTCGAAAATAACTATTTTCAAAAAGATAATCCAACTATACACTCATTCAAAGATAGTGCTGAGGAAAATGAAAATAATATATTGGCTGGACCATTTAATATAAATATCTTTTCTAAAGAGAAAAACATTAAAAAATTAGAAAACTGTTGCTCGAATATCCTTTTTCTACCAGGTGTTATGGGTAGTCGTTTATATATGTCAGGCCTTACTCAAAATCAACTTTGGGAACCAAATAAGAATACTGATGTTAAAAAGTTATATCTTGATGAGTTAGGTAAAAGTATAAATAATATATTCACTAAGGATATTATTGTTAAGACAAATATCTTAGGAGGCTTACCGTTTGTTGATAAAGATATATATAAAGATTTTTCAGATTACTTAGAAAAATTAAAAAAAGATAAAATTATAACTGATTATAATGCTGTTCCGTACGATTGGAGAATGTCAGCCGATTATATATTATCTGAAGGTATAAAAACAAAAGATAAAAATATAGACCTAATAAAAACTATACAAGATTTACAAAAAACATCTCGTAATGGAAAAGTTACTATAATCACTCATAGTAATGGGGGACTTGTTGCCAAACAGCTTATCATTGAACTTAAAAAACAACATTTAGAAAACATTATTGAAAATGTGATATTTGTTGCTATGCCCGAGTATGGCACAGCCCAGGCAATAACAGCACTTATGTTTGGACATCAACAATCTTTGGCAGGTGGTTTGATCATGCGGTCATCTATTGCTCGGGAGTTGGGAAAAAATATGCCAACAGCCTACACGTTTTTACCTTCAGAAAAATATTACACATATAATCCATACTCCGATAAACTATTACAAGAAACTGTTATCAGAAATTATTCGCGTATAAATCTAACGCTTCAAGAAAAAGCTAAGACTTTACACCAAGAGTTAGACAATATTGTGTACCCATCAAACATAAATATTTATCAAATACTCGGTACAGGGATAAACACCATGTCAGATATAAAACTTGATGATAAAAATTTATTTAAAATAATACCGCTCTATAATAAAAATGGAGATGGGGTTGTTCAAGACATGTATTCATCACGTTACGGAACTACAACCTTTGTTGATTTAAAAGACACTATATATAAACATGCCAATATTATGAATAGTGATAGAGTTATATCAAATATAAACAGTATAATAAACCCAATACGGTTTGACCGCACTGACTATGGTCTTGATTATAATAAGATAATCAAAAACAATAATTATAAATTATTAAGAATCACCCGGAGCCAAAACGAAGGTTCTCAGTATTTAGCTCCGTTAGATATGGATTTGAGTTTAGGTATGACAAAGTTAAATCATAATCCAGCCAATGAGTTATATATAAATAAATACAACTCAAATAGTCTAAGTAATTTTGATAAAGTAATAGAAGTTTTGGATAATAGCAATAGATTTGAACTATATGATCAAAGTATAAACTATCTATATAGTGATGATTTAGATAAAATATCCATAAACTCAAAAACAAATAACACTTTAGATCTTAGTATTTTAGAAAATATAGATGGTGAGATTTCAGAATTGGAATATAAAAATATACCTGTATTTAGAAATAGTGAGATGATTTTTGATATTAATGAAAACTCTGATGCTTTAAATATAAGTTTACCTCTAACAAAGCAGATGTTAAGTTTTCATAATCAAAAATCTGGTAGCTCTACAGATGAAAAAATTAATAAAATAGTTAGTGACATAAACTCTTCCAAGATGGAGTTTTACTTAAAGGATAGATATATAAGACGTATAGAAGTATATAGGAAAAATAAAGATGATAAATATCTCAAAACCCTAGGAAAAAGAGTTGCTGATGCCATAGATTCTATAGCGAAACTGTCATACAGCCCTGCTCTGAAAGCCCGTTATTCTAAGGTGAAAGAGGATTATATTTATCTAAAATTATTATTGCTAATATTGTAAAACCGTGATAATGTATCAACGTGGTCTCGAATACCATAGGTGGCAATAAACGAAAGTTTAAAACCATAAACCCTGTGTAGATTCCGGCAAATGTCTTTGACAAATGCCAGACCTAATTAAAAGAAACTTAATATAAATCAATATATGGCAATTTCAAAAAACAAAAAAGTTGAAGTTGTGTCGAATGTATCTGATATCGCTAAAAAATCTGGATCATTAGTGTTTGTGAATTTTCACAAATTGAATGTTGTAGAGACAGGTGAAGTTCGAAACTCACTTCGAAAAGCAGATGTTGGATATAGAGTCGCTAAGAAGACATTGATAAAAAGAGCTTTATCTGATCTAGGTATAAAAGGTGAACTACCATCTCTTGATGGGGAAGTTGCTATAGTATATGGAGATGATTTGCTTGCCCCTTCACGTGAGGTTCTTGGATTTACAAAAAAATTCAAAGACAGACTTACAATAATAGGTGGTATATTTGATAATGAATACAAATCAAAAGAGGAAATGATTTCAATCGCTTCTATTCCTGACTTTAAAACATTACAAGCTCAATTCGTTCAACTTATCAATTCACCGATACAACGATTTGTACTTGCTCTTGACGCTATTGCGAAAAAGAACAGTTAAAACAATCAACTATATTTATTAAATAATAATTAAATTAAAATAAAATTATGAAAGATCAAGAAGAAACAATCGTAGATACAGCCGCAGATGTGGTTGTGGATACAACAGCAGATACAGTAGAAGAAACAGTAGCTCCAGCTCCTGTAGCAGCCCCTGTAGCTGAAAAAAAGGTAGAAGTAGAAGAAAATGTTGCAACTCCAGCTCAATTTAAAACAGTTGTAGAGGCAATAGAAAAAATGACAGTTCTAGAATTACATGAACTTGTAAAATTCCTAGAAAAGAAGTTTGGCGTTTCAGCATCAGCTGTAGCTGTAGCGGCTCCAGCCGGAGGTGCGGCATCTGCAGATGAGAAATCATCATTTGATGTAGTTTTGAAAGATGGAGGTGCTAACAAAATCTCAGTTATCAAAGTTATCAAAGAAGTACTAGGTCTAGGTCTTAAAGAGGCAAAAGACTTAGTTGACGCAGCCCCATCACCTATAAAAGCAGGTATGAAAAAAGAGGATGCAGACGCTTTGAAAAAACAAATAGAAGAGGCTGGTGGAACTGTAGAATTGAAATAATTCAACATCCTACACAATCTTTTGTAAGTTTTAACACTTTTGACAAATAAACCGTATATATTATATGGTTTTTTTGTTTACCTAAAACTAGGTCAAAGCATGTTATATTATATATATGAATAAGAATAAATCTGCTATCAAAAAAACTGCAAGAAAACCTGTTATTGTAAAAAAAACAGTCTCTAAGGTAAAAAAGATTGTTAAAAAAATCGAAATATCGAAATCGAAATCGAAATCGAAATCAAAATTAAAATCAAAATCAATATCAAAAACAAAAACAAGGTCAATGTCAAAACCTGCACCTAAGCCAGTACCTAAGCCTGTATTAAAGCCAAAAGTTCAAGTTATTTCTAGGCCAAAAGAAATAATTGTAGACTCAAAAGATGCCAATGACAATCAGATCTTAGAAAGTTTTTTAGGTAGTTCAAATAAGGTTAAATTATGGAAAGTTTTTTTACTGAACACTTCGAAAGATTTTTTGTTAAAAGATTTACTTAAATTAACAAAAATTAAGCATGATACTCTTATATTGGAATTACGCGATCTTATGAGGTTGGGAATAATCAAAGCTGGAAAAAAAGAAAAAATTATTACATATAGAACAAATAAAGATTTTCCCTTACTTGTGGAGATTACAGAAATGATTCTATCTGTAATACCTAGATCAGTAGAAAAAATTTTAGAAAAATTGAACAGACTAAGTCGTTTAAAAGTTGTTTTACTATCAGGTTTTTTTACTGCCCAGCTAGCAAAACAAAAAACTCTATCAAATACAATGAACTCAAATGTTGATCTACTATTAGTTTTTGAGAAAGTTCCTGACAATGTAGATATTGTAGTTTCTGAACTAGAATACAATATTGGTAAAGAGTTGACCTATTCAGCCTTAGATCAAAATGATTTCAAGTACAGACACTCTATAGGGGATAAGCTTATTCGCGATATACTTGATTTTGACCACATAATAGCTATGGATAAGTTGTCTTTCTTTAGATAAAGATATGATATAATTAATATGTATTATTAGCTTAATAAAATATAAAAAAATATAAAAAACAAAACATATGCCGACACAAATTTTTAGTTCAGGATTATTAGGAAGTGCAGTATCAGAATCATACCTTAGCGTAAAAGAAGCTTTGCTTGGCTACGGTATACTTATAGTATTTGCGACAATTATTTTTGTTATAACTTGGGTTGTTGCAGATTATATTGGAAAATTAGTTAAAAAAGTTTTTGATAAAATGAAGTTAGATGAGGCTTTAAAACAAGCTGGTTTTGGTGAGGTTCTACGTAAAGGTGGAGTAAATCTAAGCACAGGATCTTTCTTTGGTGGATTATTAAAATGGACTATTATTACAATAATATTCCTAGCAATACTACAAATGCTGGGTCTAAGTGATGTTTCAATGATTATAGGATCAATAATTGCCTTATATCTTCCAAAGATAGTTGCATCTATACTTATCCTATTAGTCGCATTTATATTAGGTGATGTATTAAAAAAAGTTGTAACCACAGGTGCTGCAAATGCTCACTTGGCGTCAGCTAAAATGTTAGGCTCCCTTACTAAAGCTTCTATTATAATATTTGCTGTACTTTCAGCCCTAGTGCAGCTAGGTATTGCAGTTACACTTATAAATACAATATTCATAGGTGTTGTTGTAGCAATCTCACTTGCAACAGGCTTAGCCTTTGGTCTTGGTGGAAAAGATATGGCTACTCGTATATTGAACAAGGCATCTGATGAATTAACTCATAGAAAATAGCTTGACTTTCGTGTCTGAACATGCTATCATAGCTTATGTGAGGTGGAGGAAGGATGTTAAGCAATTAACAGAAACCCTCTAATTCCAAACGAAATTGTAAAAACCTTTTAGCACTGCTGTGTTGAAGGGTTTTTACTTTTGTATATTTATGTAATAATAGAAGGGTATTCATTAATATAGTCGACTAGCCACTGCACTCACATTAACATTTCGTTTGGAGCTCGCATTCGGCTAGTCGACTATGGGTGTGAATATTTCTAAAATATCTAAAAAAACTAAAAAGACCGATACGCTAAATTTTCACATAATATCTCTTTTTCCAGAGTCTTTTGATTCATATATAGATAAATCAATCATAGCTCGTGCTATAGAAAAAAAATTCATTAAAGTTGAATTTTATAATCCAAAAATTTTTGCTACACCGAATCCTGCAGGCATCTCAAAAGTTGATGACAGGCCTTATGGTGGAGGACCAGGTATGGTCATAAAAGCTGAACCGATTCTAAAATCTGTAGAGAAAATATTCTCAAAAAAAACTATAGTAAAAACTAAAACTCTGATCGTTTTTTTATCACCATCAGGAGTTCAATTTGATACAGAATTAGCCACCAAATTTTCAAAAAAATATAAAGATATAATCATCGTTTGTGGTCGCTATGAGGGCATAGATGCAAGAGTAAAAAAAGTTTTTCCTATGATAGATGTATCTGTCGGTCCTTGGGTAACTACAGGTGGTGAGCTACCTGCGCTTATAATGATAGATGTTATTGCTAGGCAAGTAGAAGGTGTTCTTGGAAAATTTGAATCACGTGAAGAATCTCGTATATCATCATCTGATGTTTACACTCGTCCAGAAGTTTTGATATATAAAAATAAAAAATACAAAGTACCGAAAGTTTTACTTTCTGGTAATCATAAAGAGATAGATAAATGGAAGGAAAACAGCGGGTTAAAATAGATTTTTTTAATGGACAGAGTGTCCTTTAAAAGAACCTTTGTTTATATAGTGTATAGCTTGATTTGAACGGGACAGATTATCCACAAATTACCCACAAAGATAAAGGTATATACAATGCTTGACTTTATTTCCCATTCGAGTATAATAGACGACCATACAGTATGATAATAAACCAACGAAAAAAACGGATATAAAGACCAAAGCAATAGCTTAAAGTTTTCATATCCGCTTTTCGTTGAAAGCGGATTTTCCTTCGCAAATTGACAATTACAAACCTTCGCGTAAACAAATTGTTGAGTAAACAGTTTGGCAATCGGGATTTCTCAGGAAAGCCCCCGGTTGAAAAATTAGGTAAACGCAGAAGGATAATTAACATACATTTTCACGATTGTGGTATATGTATTTCCTAATAGAAATACAAGGGTGGACGGTGGATGCCTTGACACAACATGGCGATGAAGGACGTAGCACGACAACGATAAGCCTCGGGGAGATGTCTAGCAATCGCTATATCCGGGGATTTCCGAATAGGGAAACCTATGAGAACTTGATTCTCATGTTTTAACATTAAGTTAATTCGCAAACTCAGGGAAGTAAAACATTTCAGTACCTGAAGGAAAAGAAAACAAGCACGTATGTGCACCATTTCCTAAGTAGCGGCGAGCGAAAAGGAAACAGCCCAAACCGTAGCTTTCCGATGCATCACATTTTTTATTTTTGATTTATCAAAAACATTACGTTTGATGCATTGGGTAGCTTGGTGTTGTAGGGCAGTGGACGAATATTTATATTCAAAGAGTTACAAAGTATAAACTTAGCAGAATAAGCTGGAAAGCTTGACCCTAGAAGGTGATAGTCCTTTATGCGAAAAGTTTATATCTCTTACCACTGTTCCTGAGTACCCCAGGACACGAATAGCTTGGGGGAATCCAGCAGTACTAACTGCTAAGGCTAAATACATGTTGTGATCGATAGTGAACAAGTACCGTGAGGGAAAGGTGAAAATTAGTCCGGGAGGACGATGAAATAATACTGAAACCGTCACACCTACAAGGAGTCAGCGCGGGCATTTATGTCCGTCATGGCGTGCCTATTGAAGAATGAGCCAACGAGTTAATATATATGGCTTGGCTAAGATCGAAAAGGTCGGAGCCACAGGGAAACCGAGTACTAATAGTGCGACCTTTGTCTTATATATTAGACCCGAAGCCAATGCGAGCTTATCATGGACAGGGTGAAGTCTGTCGAAAGACAGATGGAGGCCCGAACCCGTATGTCGTTCAACTCATTGGGATGATCTGTGATAAGAAGTGAAAAGCTAATCGAGCTTGGTAATAGCTGGTTCTCTCCGAAATAGCTTTTGGGTTAGCGTCACGTGTTCCTCTTAGGGGTAGAGCACTGGAAGAGTTCGACAGGGAGCAATCTCGCGAACTCTATCAAACTCCGAATACTAAGAGTTAAGAACGTGGCAGTTAGACCGTGGGGGCGAAGCTTCACTGGTCAAAAGGGAAACAGCCCAGATCCATACTTAAGGTCCCTAAATCTATGCTCAGTGCTAGTAAGGATGTAAGATTTCTTTGACAATGAGGAGGTTTGCTTAGAAGCAGCAATCCTTTAAAGATAGCGTAACAGCTCACTCATCAAGAGATTTTGCGCCACAAATGATCGGGGCTCAAGCATAGTACCGAAATTTGGGATTTGTGTATTCTTCGGAATACATGAGTGGTAGGAGAGTGTTTGCATCGCGATGAAGGAGAAGGGGTGACCCACTCTGGAGCATTGCAAAGTAAGAATGTTGGCACAAGTAACCACAATCGATGTGAAAAACATCGACGCCGAAAGATCAAGGTTTCCTCAGCTACGATTGTCGACTGAGGGTTAGTCAGGCCTAAGGGGATGGAGAGATCCGAACCCGATGGACACATGGTTAATATTCCATGACTTTGATATAGAGTGACGGAGTGACGGAGTGTAGTATGTAACGCAGATTATTGAATTTCTGTTTGGGTTGTAAGATCGCAGCTTAGGTAAATCCGGGCCGCTGACTTTGATGTCACTATCAAGCAACTTGACGTAAGGTTACAAAGCACGCTTCCAAGAAAAGCTTCTAAACTTATCTATATTAAAACTGTACCGCAAACCGACACAGGTGATCAGGTCGAGTAGACCAAGGCGAACGAGTGAGAGGTCTTCAAGGAACTCGGCAAAAAAGCAACCGTAACTTAGGGATAAGGTTCGCCTACCGCAAGGTAGGCCTCAGCAAAAGTTTTTCCAGCGACTGTTTATCAAAAACACAGCTCCCTGCGAACTCGCAAGAGTATGTATAGGGGGTGACACCTGACCAATGCCAGAAGGTCAAATATTGGCGGTGACATATTTATATGGCTGCTGACTGATATAAGCCCTGGTGAATGTCGGCCGTAACTATAACGGTCCTAAGGTAGCGAATTTCCTTGTCGGGTAAGTTCCGACGCGCACGAATGGTGTAACGACTGGAAAACTGTCTCGAAGACTCGCTCGGTGAAAATGCAATAGCGGTGAAGATGCCGCTTACCTGCAGTTAGACGAAAAGACCCTAGAAGCTTCACTACAGCTTGGTATTGAATATACGTTTTTATTGCGTAGCATAGGTGGGAGAATTTGAAGTGTAGATCTTGGTTTACATGGATTCGTCAGTGAAATACCACTCTATAACAGTGTATATTCTAACCTGAGAGGCAAAAACTCTCAGGAACAGTATCTGGTGGGTAGTTTTAGTGGGGCGCTATCCTCCCAAAAAGTAACGGAGGAGTTTACTAAGGTCCACTAGGCGCGGATGGAAACCGTGCCGATAGCGCAATGGCACAAGTGGGCTTAACTGTGAGACGTTAATGTCAAGCAGATACGAAAGTAGAACATAGTGAACCGACCTTTTGCATTAGATGCAGGGGAAGATTATCTGACAAAAGCTACTCTAGGGATAACAGGCTAGTTCCGCCTAAGAGTCCTTATCGACGGCGGAGTTCGGCACCTCGATGTCGGCTCGACTTATCCTGGGGCTGGAGAAGGTCCCAAGGGTTTGGCTGTTCGCCAATTAAAAAGTCACGCGAGCTGGGTTCAGACCGTGTAGATACTAACAACGAACAATATGCAATAAATGCCTTGCACAGGACTACGTAGTAGTCCGAGCAGAGCGGCTCATCGTAAGATGGGAACGTGTGCATTTATGAAATATTGTGAGTTGGTCTTTACACAGTCTGAATCCACACGAGGAAAATAAAATAACTAACAAAGAATGTTGAGATTAACCATTCTATTAAATTAGAATATTGCGGCGGTCATATGTAGAGATATATATGATATAAAGTTAACTAATATCGGTGAAATCCTAGTGACGAAATGTCACGGACAATACCGAGGGAAGCAATAAGTAATTAAAGCACCCGTAGAGACTACACGTTAACCATCTTAACTCATACGAGAAAGATGATGATATAGTCCAATGCACACAGTAATGTGTGAAAGACATGCGCAAGACAGGTTGGTCTCCTATCTACTGCAGGCGTTGATATTTGAAGGGATTTGTCTCTAGTACGAGAGGACCGAGATGAACTGACCTCTGGTCTACCAGTTGTCGCGTCAGCGGCACCGCTGGGTAGCTATGTCGGGAATGGATAAGCTCTGAATGCATCTAAGAGCGAAGCCAGCCCTAAGATTAGATATCGTTATGAGGCCCGTGAGAGATTATCACGTTGATAGGCACCAGATGTAAGCATAGCAATGTGTTTAGTCGAGGTGTACTAATTAGCCCATACTATTAGGAAATATGTATATCCAATCGTGAAAGTGTATGTTAATTAAATTGTAATTGAAAATCAAAAGTACGTGAGCTAAGCGAAAGATTTCTTTCTTGAAATCTGAAAGCTTAGCGAGCGTCATCGAATCTTTTGTTCTGGTGACTCGTTGGAGGGGCCACACCTGATCTCATTCCGAACTCAGAAGTTAAGCCCTCTTAAGGCGATGGTACAAGCTTTACGCAAGGAGAGTAGCTTGTCGCCGGAACAAAGTATTCGATTTTTCTTTGAAAAATTTTTGAAATAATAACCCGCCTCACTGGTGGTTTTTTTGTGGTATGATATTTGTATGTCTAAAATAAATAAAATAAGTTTAATTATAGCCGGTGCTGTTTTTTTAATATATATTCTTTCTTATAATTCAATGTTAGGTGAAAGTGGTAATTTTATTGTATTGATTACAATGTTTTTATTTGGATGGTTGGATGATATTGGCTATGGAAGTATTTTAGGGCTAGATAATCCAAGTTTTAATCTTGTAGTTGTTATCATAATGTCAGTTATGTTTTATATAATTTCTTTTATAATATTATCAATATTAAAATTTGTTTATAATAAAACCAAAAAGCTTATTGTTTAGAATTTAAAATAATGTAATGAATAGTGTTTTACTAGCTTGCATCCAGCCCAGTAAAATGGTATAAATACTGTACTCCTTCTGTTATTTCGATGGCAGAACGCGAAACCGTAACCTAGTGTTGTGGTTTCTGCTTTTTACACCCATCATTCTCATACTCAACCATATCTGCTATACTAACACACATGACAGACCTAAAAAATGATCAGCGTTGGCTACAAAGACTCGATAATCTCGATCGTGTTTTGTTGCAATTACAAAAAGAATTGGCGGATCCGCAAAAAGAGTTCTCTCTCATAGAAAGAACAGGCATAATTCATTTTTTTGAAATGGCCTTCGAATTATCTTGGAAAACACTTAAAGATTTTTTTGAATACAAAGATATAGAAGTTTTTTCGTCCCCTAGAGACATTATAAAGCATGCTGGAAAACTTGAGATGATTGATAGTGAGTTATGGTTAAACATGCTTGAGGACAGAAATCTTTCAAATCATACCTATGATGAAAAACTTTCAATAGAATTGTTTAATGACATAAGAGAAAATACATATTTAGGTTTATTTAAAAAATTAAGCAATGCTTTACATGCTCTTAAATCATAATATATGGGACTTGAAAATAAATATGTAAATGAAATAAAAAAAGCTGGTAAGAAATACGGTATACAAAAAATCATACTGTTTGGATCCAGAGCGTTGGGAACTCAAAAAAAACACTCAGATGTTGATATTGCCATTTTGTGTAAAGATAGAAAAACATTTTTAAGTTATAAAACATACCTGGAGTACGAAACATCTGTACCTTATACTTTTGACGTAATTCGCTTAAGTGATGTAAGTCATAAAAAATTATTGAAACATATAGAAGATCACGGTATTTTACTGATGTGATATAAAAAATATGGTATAATCCGTTTATGCTTTCATGGTCATCTAAAAGAAAACTAGCCATCATATTATCCCTTTTTATATTATTCGGTACACCGATAGGTTTTTATGTTTATAAAAAACTACAAAAACCTGAATCATGTTTTGACGACAAACAAAATCAAGACGAACGTGGTGTGGATTGCGGAGGTATTTGTCGTATA
The DNA here is from genome assembly GCA_943356525.1 of Candidatus Nomurabacteria bacterium. Taxonomy (GTDB): domain Bacteria; phylum Patescibacteriota; class Minisyncoccia; order Phycocordibacterales; family CAIZLB01; genus CAIZLB01. The sequence continues at coordinate 55,083 of CALRFG010000005.1, forward strand.
GCATGTTTAGCAAATGTAACAGCTGAACCTGCAATACAATGGTCTAGAGCTTATTATGTAGCACCAGGTGTATATAACTTAACTGCTTATATACAAAACCCAAACATAGATTATATTTCAAAACCGACTAAATATATATTTAGAGTATATGATGAAAAAAATATTTTAATAACTACACGAAAAGGTATTGTAGGTATTCCTACATCTAAAATTTTTCCTATATTTGAACCAACGGTAAGTACCGGTAATGGTATTCCTAAGATAGTTACATTTGAATTCGTCGAGCCTGTAACTTGGATAGAATATTTTGGAAATAAGCCTGAACTTGAGGTCGTAGAACAGAAGTTAACACGTATAGACAGTTCACCAAAACTTGATGTTAAGATAGTAAACAAAACCTTGAATACTTTTAAAAACGTAGAAGTAGTTGCTATAATTTACGACGAAGAAGGTAATGGTGTTTTATCTTCTAGAACTTTTGTAGATAGTATAGGAGATAAAGGTGAGGCAAGTGTTGTATTTACGTGGCCCGAACCCATATCTTTCAAGCCTTCGAAGATTGAAGTTATTCCAAACCTTGCTTTAAAGGAATATAAATAAAGATAATTAAATAATATAATTGATGATTAATTATCTGAAAAAAATACAAGTGGATTGGTATTTGATTATACCAGGTTTACTTTTGTCTATTTTTGCTTTATTTACACTTATATCTTTCGGTGAAATTTCGGCACGTTTTATAAAACAATCCGTTTGGGTATTGTTTGGACTGGGTTTATTTATATATTTACAAAAAACACATATTTATTTTTTAAAAAATAGAAAATTTATATTGACCATATATGCTATATCAATAGCATCGCTACTGCTACTATTTATATCAGGTCATATAGCCAAAGGTGCGCAATCCTGGATAAAGCTTGGTTTTTTATCCATTCAACCAACTGACCCTGCCAAGTTGGTTTTAATTATACTTTTAGCAAAATATTTTTCAAAAAGGTATGTAGAGATATCAGTTTTTAAACATGTTTTTATCTCGGGGTTATATGCAGGGATTCTTGGGCTACTTGTTTTATTGCAACCTGACTTTGGATCCGCTATAACTATATTTGCTATCTGGGGAGGGATTATTTTTATCTCAGGACTTTCAAAAAAACAAGTTTTGTTTTTAGTTACTATTTCAATAATTATTCTTACATTAGGCTGGAACTTTGCATTTAAACAATATCAAAAAGATAGAGTTATAAATTTTATACATCCTATGCGTGACATAAGAGGTTCTGGATATAATCAATATCAGGCTGTTATAGCTGTAGGTTCAGGACAGATACTTGGTAAGGGTATAGGTTATGGAACTCAGTCAAAATTAAAGTTTTTACCAGAATACCAAACTGACTTTATTTTCTCAGCTTTTGCAGAAGAATGGGGATTTGTAGGTGTATGTATAGTATTGATTTTATTTTTGATAATGCTTTTACGCATACTCATTATAGCCATGAATGCTGACACTAATTTCAATGCACTGATAGCTTCGGGGGTATTTATATTTTTTGGTGTCCATGTGTTTATAAATATAGGTATGAATCTGGGTATTATGCCTATAACAGGTATTCCATTGCCGTTTATGAGCTACGGAGGTTCGCATATTCTTATAGAATTTATAGCACTAGGAATAGTCTCAAATATATCGATGGGTAAGAAAAATACAGGTATACAGCTAAATTCTTTGAAAAATGAGTTTGTAGGGTTCAATTAAGGAGTTTATTTTTCTCATTTCGTTTTTGATCCTCGATCCTTTGTCTAGGACAAAAGGTCTGCGGAGAAACTCATTCTATAAAATAATTTTGGAAAAGATGAATGCTGGTTGTGTTTTTTTTATGATGTAAGATAAAGGGATTTTGTAGGTTTAGACTATTCGGTAATCCGTGTGAGGTGTTGAGCCATTGCGTATTTCGATGTCTTTTGGATAGTAATCAAGAGTGATTTGGGTGTAATCTTGTCTTAGACAAGTCTACAACACCATGCATTTGGTTTATGGCCATGATATAATTACTCCAACAAATTAACACCAAACATCAAAAAATAAATGAATAAATTAAAACTATTACCAATCATTGCATTATTTGTAATAATTATCAGTTTAAATGTTCGTGCCGATATATCAAACGGACTCTTAACTCACCTTCCATTTGATGCTTCTGGGGCTACAGGATCACTCGCCGATACAAGTGGAGCTGGCTATAGTGCAGGAGTCTCAAGTACTAAACCAACTTGGGTTGCTGGAAAGTCTAGTTCACACGCATTGAAGTTCACAGGTGAGAATAATCCACTTACTCTCGCATCAGAAATTCCGATAAAAAATATTCCTGCGTTATCAGTTGCTATGTGGGTTAAGTTTGATACCTTAAGCTCATCTGATGAACACATTGTTTCAAACTACTTAAACTCAGCAAACTTTACCATTGGTATAGTTAGAAATAAAGGCAATATAAAATGTAATGTTCGTACAACATATAATGTGAATGCACAAGCAACGTTTACAAACGACACTGCTAATTGGCATCATATCGCATGTGTGTATGACGGGTCTAAAGTTACTGTATATATTGACGGCATAGCGGGAAATTCAGTAGCTTTAACAGGGAATACGTCTAACGCATTTAAAAATCTTACAATCGGTGGGTCAGGTGCATACTCTATTGATGATTTACGAATATACAATAGAGGTTTGAGTTCTGGGGATGTTTCTGAACTTGTGACACCTCCTGTTACAACTCCTCCAGTAGTCATACCTCCTGTTGTAACTCCGCCAGCTACAACTCCACCAGTAGTAGCTACTCCCATCAGTACTGTAGGTACAGTTGGTGTTGGAAATTCAATAACGCACAAAGTAGCTATGATTGATTTTACATGGCAATTTAATTGCGGAGGGAGAGCGTGTAAATATGGACAATTCGTAAACGGTGATTATTGGGTTGTGCCAATCGATGACCAAGGAAACAATACTGGAACTGTAACTATTACAAATATTTCTCCAGTAAGTACTACAGATGTATCAGGAAAGACTGTTTCTCATGGTGCTGAAGTGAATCCAATCGTCGATGGATTTCAGGGGCTTATGCCAATGTATCCGGATCTCTACAGAGCTTCAAGAAATATTATGCTTCAATTGCCATATACTGCAAATCCTGGAGATTCAATATTTAAATCATATGTCATTACCGCTGTAGGTCCAACCCTTACAGTACCATATCACCTTGGAGGTGGGGGAGGAACAAAACCTAAGTGCAGACCGCCTGGCTGTGTAGGTTCAAACGATGTGCTTACTATTTTACCAGCAATTCCACCAAACAACGGAGCCACAGTTTTCCGCCCTCCGTTCTCTGGAACTTGGAAACCATTATTTACTACTGACAAAGTGCGCTTTGAGCGATTGGCATCTATCCCTGCTGTAAGTGCAACATTTAAGGGTGGATTCCAGGCAAATGCAGACAGGGCTGTATATATGCAACTACCTGCTATGTATGAGTTGCTTTCTGCCGGCGACACGTATAGAGATATTGTACCGTTGTATGCTATGGAAGGGTATGCAAGAGATCAGGCAACTGCGTTTGATGGAAGTGTACACTTGACATTAGGGTCAGAAACAAATACACAAAAGGCTCCTATTGTCTATGCACTGATGCAAAAAGGAATTGATAAATATGCCATGTTTAGAGCAGGGATAGGATTTGGATCAGGAGCAGGACAAAGATTGGGAAAGAAAGGCCCTATTGCATACTTTGCGGCACTTTACGATGACACTTCAATTTTAAATCAAGTGAGAGCGATTGCAACTGATCCTAAGTATCGAGGATTTTTCCAAGAAGATACACAAGTAAAAAGAAATAAATTCGGAGTTCCGATTTGGGGTGATTTTGCACCGGAAAGTTACTATTGGTCAGAATACATGTCAGAGTGGCGAGGCTTTAACGGTTATGTAGGTGGAGCTGTAGGTGGTCGAGGAGATCCGTATGGATATATTGACGGAGGAAGTGGTAAATCCACTAAATCATATCAAGGTGTTACCTCAGGGCCGTTTGCAATATTTACCTTTAATCAACTTCTAATGCCATGGTATCGATATGCCAACGGTTATGATGCATTGATTGAATATATTGATCGAATGAGAGGTAGGAACACTCTAGGAAACGTTGGCGGATGGTATGGTAAGTCAGACCTATGTGCTGGTGTTGATACTCGAGAATTGCCAACATGTGACCCATTTAATGAGAGTACATGTAAATATTACAAAAAAACATGGGGTCCTGACCCTGTAAACCCAGGACAATGTCTGTTACATAGTGCGAATCCGGCAACTACATTGAACGGAAGGTGGACAAATTTACATGGAGCTAACTCAGATCCTACTGAGGGATTTGGAAATGCTGTAACGAATAGTCTTTGGAACTCACTCCGAGATTGTTTAGATCCTGCTCATTCAACTTATGGAACAGGACTATGTACAAGTATGGGGGCTGAAGGACCGGATGGAAACCCTGCCTTAAATCCTCCAGTCACTACTCCATTTTCTAATTATTTCAATCTTACAGTTGAAAGAATTGGCAATGGAGGAGGGTATGTTCTTGGAAAATATTCTCCACTAAATTGTGGAATTTTATGTACTATCTCATTTTTTGTTGCAGGAGCACCTAAACTTATTGCGGTTCCTGATGCTGGAAGTGTGTTTAGTGGATGGAGTGGTACAGGAAGATGTAGAGGGTCCTTAACTGAGTGCTACCCCTCACTTTACAATGACATAACAGTAAAGGCCAACTTCACAAGAGTAGGCGCTGCGGTTTCTTCTCCAACCATAGACTCTCGACCAATATCATTTATCGAATCAACAAAAGCATGGGGTAATGCAAGTGTTACTTCAATAGGTGGAGGGTTTATTAATTCTCGAGGTTTCCAATTTGGGACAACTACTGCATACGGAAGAGCAACAGTTGAAAACGGTTCATTCAACATTGGAAACTTTGGTGCGCCTATAAGAGATTTAGTTTGTAATACTACATACAACGCTCGTCCATATGTAATCAATGCCGGAGGAATAGCATATGGCTCTAACGTTGTGTTTACAACTGCATCTTGTGATGGAAAAAATCCTGGAACAACAACAGTTCCTCCGGTAACTACAACTCCTATTACAGATAATGATAAAGACGGAGTTGTCGAATCAATCGACTTCTGTCCAGGAACCCCAGCTGGAATGAAAGAGTTTGTAAACACTCGCGGATGTATTAAACCTAAATTTTCAACATTTGATATTAAACCAGATGATACAAACCTTGACCTCTCCTCTATCTCATTTCTTGAGCTTGGTAAGACAAATGTAGGTAAGATTAAATGGATCCCTGCTGTACAATTGACTCGAAGTGATGCACGGCTTGATGTAGACACTAACCTGACATTTTCAACAAAGAAGATCACACTCAACTCAGCTAATCTTCCAGAACTTAACAAACCTGCACAAATTACATTGTATGGTATTACAGAGACTAGACCTAAAATCTTGAAAGATGGTTTGGAGTGTACGACTTGTGTGATTAATTCATTTGTAAATGGAATACTGGTGTTCACTGTTACTGGATTTTCAACTTATGAAGTAAAAGAAGGAACCGCTCCAGTTGTAATCGTTGTAACAACAACCTCAGAAACTGTACCTGTAACTTCTGCTCCAGCACCAGTTTACAGTGGTGGAGATGGGAGCTATACCTCTCCTACAAATGCCTCTGTCTCAACACAAAACACACAAACTACAGCAAGCACAGTACCTCAAGTAAACTTCAACTTCACCCGAAACCTCACACTAGGCTCAAAAGGAGTTGATGTAAAGGCACTTCAAGTAATCCTAAATAGTCTACAGTTTAAAATCTCAGCAGTAGGTGCAGGATCACCAGGCTTAGAGTCAGACTACTTCGGCCCAGCAACCAAAAACTCCTTGGGAAGATATCAGCTATCAAAAAAGATATTCCCAGCTCTAGGATACTTTGGACTTCGCACAAGAGCAGTCATTAACAAAGAAACATCACCAACACAAACATCTGCACCCTCCGCTTCTACTACCACTTCTGTTACTACTAGTTTAATAAAAAAGCCAATACTAAAATTTGGAGACAGTGGCGCAGATGTCAAAGCACTTCGAACCAAACTTCGAAACCTTGGATATTCATCAGCTTATGGAACTGCAGGTGTACCGACATCAGCTTCAGTCGAAACAACATTTTTTGGAACAGAGACTTTGACTCAAGTAAAGAAGTTCCAATGTGACAAGCTATCAATCTGTTCAGGGTCTCCAACAACCAATGGATATGGTACAGTTGGACCAAAGACAATGGCAAGTTTGGAATTGTAAAGGTGATAGATAGAGATCGTAAACAAAAACACTACAAAGTGAGTAGTGTTTTTGTTTACAGTATGAAATACTGGATTGTATTTGTGTTTCAGGTAGGGAAGAAGATGATTTGATATTTGTCTCAGTTCAAGGTTCGATTGAAAAATCATAAACTAACAGCTGGACTTTTAAAATCCATAAAAGAGGTTATTGTGCAATACAAAAAAGGAAGTATGAAAACCTACAAAAATGCAGGTGAGCTCTTTAAATCTTTAGGTATATAAACCCATTTCCCCCTACCCAAAACTCAAAAAATGAGTATAATAATATCTTATATGACAAGAACAAGACTTTGGGCCATTATAATAGTTCTTATTTCAGGACTATTGGCTCTATACCTAAACAACACTTATCAAACTTCACCCTTTAAACTTGGCCTCGATTTAAACGGAGGAATACACCTAGTATACAAAGCAGATATCTCTAAAGTTGCCAAAGAGGAAGTTGGACCTTCTATGGAAACTTTGAAAAATGTTATCGAAGCTCGTATAAACTCTGATGGAAGAAAAGAGTCTACTGTACAAACTGAAGGGCAAGATAAACTTATAGTTGAGATACCTGGAGTGTCTGATACAAAAGAGGCTATAGAGCTTATTGGGCAAACTCCAGTACTTACTTTTTCTCTTATAGAAGAAGTTGCAACATCTACTAGAGTATCAGCAACATCAACTGCCATGGCTACAACCACAGAGCAGATATTAGTACCAACTTTGCTTACAGGTAAATACATAAAGACTGCTCGTGTAGAATACGATGGAACAACAAATAAACCTCAAATTGGTATCGTGTTTGACAGTGAAGGTTCAAAGCTTTTTGCTGAAATAACAAAAACAAATATAGGTAAACAACTAGCTATACTTTTAGATGGACAAGTTATATCTGCTCCAACTATACAATCAGAGATATTGGGTGGACAAGCTCAGATTTCAGGAACATTCTCTATACAAGAAGCCAACGCTTTGTCACGTAGTTTGAAATTTGGTGCGCTACCTATACCCATAGAACTTGTTGGTAATCAAACTATAGGTGCTTCACTTGGAACTGATGCTTTAAATAAAAGTATAAATGCTGGTATATATGGGTTTGTCATAGTAGCTTTGTTCTTGATAGTTTGGTATAGATTTAGAGGTCTTGTAGCATCTATTGCCTTAGCTGTTTACGTTATATTAAACCTAGTGATATTCAAGATATTTGGCATAACTTTAACATCTGCTGGACTAGCTGCATTTATTATATCTATGGGTATGGCAGTCGATGGAAACATTCTTATCTTTGAGCGTATGAGAGAGGAGTTGAAACGTGGTAAATCAAAACACGAAGCACTTAAAGCTGGTTTTGAAAGAGCTTGGCCATCTATAAGAGATTCAAATATCTCATCTATGATCACTGCATTCATACTGTTTGCTTTCGCAGCTTCACCTCTTATAAAGGGATTTGCTATAGTATTTTTCATAGGTGTAGCTGTATCGATGTTTACATCAGTTATAGTCTCTAAAAACCTATTATTAGCAATGTCTAAAAAAAATAAATAATAAAATAAATACAAATATATGCTTATAGTTAAAAACAGAATCGTATTCTACATATTTTCATTCCTACTTATAGGCGTGTCATTATTCTCTTACTTTAAATATGGCTTAAATTACGGTATAGATTTTACAGGCGGATCAAGTATAGAAGTACAGCCTATAGCTTCTTCAACAAATATTTCCATGATAGATGCTAAAAAAGTTTTAGATCAAAATTTTTCAGATACCACAGTTAGACCTTATGGTGAGAAAGGTTTTATAATAAGAACAAAAGAAGTTATAGATGCAAAAGATCTAACTTTGAATAATAAATTAGCTTCAGTTTTACCAACACATCAGATAGCAAGAGTTGACACTATTGGTCCAACACTAGGTGCTGAGTTAAAACAAAAATCAATTACATCAATCATACTAGTATTGTTAGCCATAGTTCTGTTTATTACTTTTGCTTTCAGACAAGTTTCAGGTACAGTTTCTTCTTGGAAATATGGTTTAGCTGCTATCATAGCTTTATTTCACGATGTCGTGGTGCCTGTGGGATTTTTTGCAATCATGAATCATTTCTTCGGAGGTTATGAAATAGATGCTTTGTTTATTACAGCTTTACTTGTTGTTCTTGGTTTCTCTATACACGATACAATTGTGGTGTTTGACCGTGTACGTGAGAACTTGAGAGTAAGCAAAGATAAAAACTTTGAAAATATTGTAGGCGCATCTGTTTCAGAGACGTTTATACGATCTATCAACACATCTTTGACTACCATTTTGGCTTTGATTGCAGTTTATGTTTGGGGTCCTGACACAACACGTCACTTTGCTCTTGTGCTTATTGTCGGTATAGCAGCAGGAACATATTCATCTATATTTGTAGGGTCAAACCTGTTGGTGACTATGTCAAAGTGGGGGAAAGGAAAGTAGGGTTTGGTGACACTTTAGTGTTGTATATTTAGGAAAATGGAAAAACCGCCTGAGAGGTGGTTTTTTGTTGATTGACGACGCTTTCTTGACTTATTGGTATATTATGTGCTATAATGTGTATGTAATCTTTCCTTCAATCTCCTGTATACCAATTCTGGTATTTAGGATCTTTGAAGGAAAGGATAGTTCCTTAACAAAGACTGACTTCTACTATCCAACAAATAAACTGACTGAAATGCAAAATAATAGATATATTGGCCGGATCGTAACTGTTCCGGGAAGAGAAGATTATGCCTTCATTGGTATTTCAACTGTATCACTTGAAAAGGATGGGGGTTATCAAGATTTAGGAACTGCAGATATTTTTATCCACCAGGATGAATGTTCTGTAGAACTTATAGTTGGTACCAAGGTTGGATTTAATGTAATTCCGGACCTTAATCGTGGTGAAGGATTTTTCCGTGCCACTGGTGCAATTCAACATGTTGAAGAACTTGAGCTTATGCCTGAGGGAAAACCGATGGAAGGGTTCAATGCGCTGATGCCGTTTGGTTCTAGTAATGGAAACCTGATTGTTGCTGCGACTCCTGCACAGAATAAAATGAAGGATGTTGATCCTGAGGTCGTTAAAACCGTCCTCGCGAATCAACCTGCTTCTGGAGTTCCTCGAGATTCATCTGTACCGCCTAACGTTACAGATCTACTAAAGGAGTTTCTATTGTTCTTGTTTCCTGCAATGGAACAATTCGGTAGTCATTTCCGTATTGATGCTAACGAAGAAGAGCTGCAAATACAGATGAATGAGGCACAGGTGCTTCATACGGATATGGGTATGTTGGATCAACTTGTGTTACTTGAGGAAGAATTTAAAAAATTTCTCTCGTTTCGCAAGGCACTGATGTTGATGGTTCAGGAAAATTTGGTACGGCGTGATACGATCATTCCCATTGAATATCTTCCTGACTTTTTTACAGCAGTGCCCGTTTGGTATTTATGGGCTGACGAAGCTGGGGTGCGTGACTCCGATAATGCACAAATTAGTGACGATCCTCAAGTTCATAAATCAACTGATTATTTTTGTGACTTGTTTCCCAATCAAAATTGGGCTGACATGTTCCAGATGTTTAATCGTAGGTTCAGGACATTGAAGATGTATAAAGGTGATCTTATTCCCCCGGCAGTTATGCGACGTATGAAAGAGGCAAGTCAACATTTCGATTACGTTGTTATTATGACACCGTATCACGATGTTGTAGGCAGGGACTGGCAAGATGCTGTATGGATGAGATCTATTGATCCCTATGTTGTAGGCTTTAAGAAAGGGATACCATATTTCTTCATTTTGGCACGGTTTAGTGACTCTGGAACCTTTCCACTCTTTGCAGAGTTGATTGGCGATACTGTCGAATTCCTACGTACAAATAAGTCTAAGCTTAACGGATTCAATTCTACGCAAAATCCTTATTGGCACACTGCGGGTGGAAGTCATGGATCATATCGTAGTGGTCACGGACTTGGTAATCACCTTAAAGCTGTGGCACAAAATGCTCTGAAAGCATTTGATCAAGGAATATTGTTTGATTGGCTTCGAGGCAAAGTCACAGACGAGGAGCTCAACAATTGATGGAAGTATCAGGGACTTGATTCCATAACTTCCAACCCGGCACGACATAACAGTCGTCGCCGGGTTTTTTTATTCCAATTTTTAATAAAAGAAAAACGCTGAGACCTTTAATAGGTCCCAGCGTGATTGGGTGGGTGATTCACTCAGGGTTAGTTGTCCAGTGCGTGCTGCACAACTTCTACTTCAGTGTTGAAGTAATGAGTCACTCCACGGGTAACAGTTAGAAACGGTCCTTTCATCAGACCTGTTCCTTTCGCCGATGGCACTTCGATGGTGACTAGTTGTCCTTGCGGGGTAACTTTTCCACCAACCAACGGCTTTACTTTCTGCCCAATTACGAAGATGGCGGAGCCTTTCTTCGTGATGGATTGGATCGAATAGTACGATCCAATCTCGGGCTGAAGCAAGCTTTGGTATGTTTGTATCTTTGATACATCATCCATAAGGTTTATACCTTTGTTGGAATACATGAGTCCAACAGCGGCAAGACTTGCAATAATGCCAAACATAACAACGATTTTAAATATTTTCATATAGGGTACAGTGTAGAGTCCTAAGCGACATTGCTTTGGATATGCATATTATATACTATATAAACAATAAAGTCAAGTCTAATACAAAAACCCACGAACGCTTATAATCTAATACTCAAAAAACCCCGCCAAACCACCTATATTTTGCTATAATATTCCCATATGGCCAACATCTCACCTAAAAAGCAAAAAACCCTACTACTATTAGACTCACATGCTATTATTCATCGTGCCTACCACGCTGTACCTGATTTTAGAAATTCGCAAGGGGTACCAACAGGTGCCTTGTTTGGCATAATTAACATGCTTTTTGGTATCTTAGAAAAATATAAGCCTGATGCAGTGATAGCTTGCTATGATTTACCTCACCCGACGTATCGTCATGAGATATATGAAGCTTATAAAGGTCACAGAAAGAAAAGTGATGATGATCTTATTACACAGATAAAAAGTTCTCGTGAGATTTTTCAAGATCTGTGCATCCCAATGTATGACAAAGCTGGTTTTGAAGCCGATGATATACTGGGAACCATAGTTCACAAAGTAACATCTGATGGACACAATCAGGATGAAGAATATAAAGTTATCATTGCTTCAGGAGACATGGATACTATGCAACTTATAAAAGGTGATCAAGTTTTGGTTTATACTTTGAAAAAAGGTTTAAATGACACTATCATCTATAACGAGGAAGCTGTGATTGCAAAATATGGTATGAAACCGATACAACTTATTGACTACAAAGGTTTACGAGGAGATACGTCGGACAATATCATCGGGGTTCCTGGTGTTGGTGAAAAAACAGCAACGTTGATCATACAAGAGTTTGGAAGCATAGAGGGTATGTACTCATACTTGAAAGTTACACCATTTTCTAAAACAGATACTCGTTTTAAAGCCGCCGGTATAACAGAACGTTTTCATGGACTTTTACTTAAGCATGAGGATGATGCCATTTTCTCAAAAGCACTTGCAACCATAAGACTTGATGCCCCTATTGATTTTGATTTAGTTCAAAGTGTTCCTTGGTATGAAAGTGCTGATGTTTCAGCTTTCAATAAACTTATAGAAAAATATGAATTGAAAAGCATAAGAGGTAAACTCGAGCGTGTTATAGAAATACAAAAAGGGAATAAGCCTTTAAAGATAGTGCAAGACAATTGGGGTGTAGAAGATAAAACTCCTTTAACCGATGAGGAGAAGATAAAGGCTTTAGTTCTTAGATCCCATATAACAAATCCACAAAGGATAGATCTTGAGAATAATTTTGATAAAGGAAAGTCACTCGATACTTATCTTACAGAAGAGGGTGTTTTAGATCTATATGAAAAAATAGAAAAACCACTGATACCGATACTAAAAAAAATGTCAGCAACAGGAATAAAAGTTGATGTAAAGTATCTTGAAGATTTGTCAAAAAAGTATACCGCTTATTTAGATAATCTGAAAAAAGAAATATATGAACTTGCGGGTGAGGAGTTCAATATCTCATCCCCTAAACAACTTGGAGAAGTGCTATATGACAAACTCGACATAACAAAGGGTTCAAAAGTCCGTATTAAAAAAACTGGAGCAGGTGCAAGATCAACAAAAGAGTCCGAGCTCGATAAGATGACGGACTTGCACCCTATTATTCCAAAAATACTTGAGCATCGCGAATATGCTAAGTTACTGTCTACCTATATAGATGTGATTTTAAGTATGGCCCAGGCCGAAAAAGATCATCGTATACATCCTGAGTTTATACAGATCGGTGCGGTGACAGGACGTATGGCATCAACAAATCCAAATGTACAAAATATTCCCATAAAAACTGAACTTGGACGTGCTATAAGATCTTGTTTTGTTTCTGAATCTGGTTATGATTTTGTATCTATTGATTATTCACAGGTAGAACTTCGTATAGCAACTATATTGTCGGAAGATAAAAGTATGGAGGACATTTTCCAAAAAGGCGAGGATATACACACTGCTGTAGCAAAACAAGTCTATAAACTAGACTCCCTTGATCAAGTAACTCCAGAGATGCGTCGTCACGCTAAAGCTATAAACTTTGGCATACTTTATGGTATGGGTGTACAGGCTTTAAAAAGATCCATAGGAGTAAGTGAGTCAGAAGCGCAAGATTTTTATCTCGCATATTATGCAACTTTTAAAGAGCTCGCGAACTATTTACAGAACTGCAAGATAGACGCTGAGAAAAACGGTTTTACAACAACACTCTTTGGTCGCCGTCGATATTTTCCAGAATTAAAATCAAATATACCTTTTATCAGAGCATCAGGTGAACGTATGGCTATCAACGCACCAATACAAGGAACCAATGCTGACATGATAAAGCTTGCTATGGTCCAGATAAATAAATATATTGAAAAAAATAATTTAGCTATGGATGTTCGTATGTTAGCACCAATACATGATGAAATTTTATTTGAAATAAAAAAAGGAGATAAAAATATAGTCAAAGATTTACAAAATATCATGGAAAATGTTTTGAAAACTTGGAATATAATAACTGAAGTTCCTATAGTTACCAATGTAAAAGTTGGGGATAGGTGGTAGAATAAAAAATGAGTAAATATTTTAAATACAATGCTGTACATATTCTATGGAAATGATATAAAAAAAGTTCTCAGTACTTCCCAAAAGCTTATTGAAGGACTGAAGGCAAAGCGAGAATTTGCTCAGGTATTTTATTTTTATCCAGAAAATTTTAATAAAGAAAATCTAGAGACTCAACAATCAATGCAGGGTTTATTTTTTGATAAGCATATATTTGTCTTTAAGAATTTTATTGAAGCTAAAAAGGACATAAGAGACTATGTCCTTAATAAACTTGAAAGCTTTATATCATCAAATCATTTATATATAGTTCTAGAAAATGAAATTGAAGATAAATATTTAGATAAGATAAAAAACATAAAGGACATCCATTTAAAAGAGTGTAAAAATAAAAGTGTCTTTAAAGAAGAGGTTTCTGGAAAATTGTTTAACCTTGCTGCTTTAATAATGAAAACAAATAAGAGCATACAAGATAAAGTTAGTATTATCAATCAAATTAGTGATATGAAAAAAAACGGGACAGCTCCCGAAGAGTTTTTTGGAATATTATGGTGGAGGTATAAAAAGTATGCATCTCATGATAAAAAAAACATAAGTAAATTGCTTGATGTATATCATAATGGACATGGAGGGGAAGAAGAGATGTGGATAGGGTTGGAAAGATGGGCCATAAGATAATTTTTTTATTTAAGACTGTTTACTTTATTATCAATATAATGTTAAAATTAAACTTATATGACAAATTTGATAAACTTTAAAGATGCAGTAAAAAATGATTTTATAAAATTTATATCTATTGTGATTGCTGTTGTTTTGATGGGTTATGGAATAGTCTCATTTGCAACCGAAGACACAAAAACAGCATCTGTAAATTTTTCAGTTTTGGGTATAGTTTCTAATATATCAGACGATAGTTTGGAGATAGAAGAAGCGAATGGATCTGATAAATCAGGTAAATCATCATATAGCTTAAATATTAAAAATCTTACAATACTAGAGACAAATGAAAACGTTCCGATTAATTTTATTGATATAAAAATAGGTGATAAGATTATCGCTCAAGGATTAAAAAATGGATCAACTTTCTTTATTAAAAGAATTATTTCATTTACATCTATCCCGACTCCTGTTGAAACTAAAGATGTTGCAACTTCAACCGCAACAAGTACAGATTATGTTTCAGCAACAACAACTCAAGATGCTTCAGGTATATCAACAGAGACTGTAAATACTTCAACTACAACAGATATATCTATCCCATTATCAACACTTATAGATAGCTCTACATCAACAGAGATTTTAAATACTTCAACGACAACAGATGGGTCGACAGAGGCCACTAATTCAGTTATTGAAACAGTAAATAATATTATTGAAGAAATAATAAATAATGTAACTGAAACAGTACAAGTGGTTTTAGATAAAACAACGGAAAATAATGATCAAATAATACCAACAGAAGTAAATCAGGTCATTAGTCTATAAAAATAACTATTAATTTTTATAAAAATTGTATATAATATAGTAAAGAATTAATTAAAAAAAAATAATAAAAATAAAACAAAAACATGCAAACAGGTATCTTAGATAA
>CALRFG010000006.1 GCA_943356525.1 Candidatus Nomurabacteria bacterium
ATGGTGACCCTACAGAGAATCGAACTCTGATTTGAGCATTGAGAACGCTCCGTCCTAACCGTTAGACGATAGGGCCATGTAAAGAATATAGCACAAAGACCCTATCTATTTCAACAAAAATCTCAAAGTCGACACAACCCTTATTTTCTTATACTCAGGGGATCCTGGATCCTTCTCAGATATGTCAAACACACCTTGATTACCTCTAGCAACTGATCCTAAACTTGCTCCTGATTCTTTTGCAAATTGCTTTGCAGTATCTTTTGCATTTTTAATACTTTCACTCAACATCCCTGGCTTTACACTATTTATATCTGAAAATTCAAAGCTTATACTATTTTGACTCAATGTCACGCCTTTTTTTACCAAAGCTAAAGTTTCTTTTGACGTAGACTTTACCAAATCAACTTTGTTTGTATACACTGACAATTGATTACTTGAATTATATCTAAAAGCAGCATCTTTATAGGTGTCTTGATAAATATTTATCGGTGCCATGTTTATCTCATTATCCTCAAATCCTTTTTCTTTAAGGAAATTTTTAATAGTTATTGTATTTCGTTCTATATCGGCATACAAACTATCTATATCATTTGACTTAATATCAAAGTTAAGATTCCAGATAGCAACATCAGCCTTAACTATCTTCTCAGATAGACCTTTTACCTCAACATATGATCCTTGATCTGAAAAAGATCTTGCCGAGATCAGGAAGATAAGAGAAAATATTAAGACTACAGCTGCTGCAATAGTTCCAACTAATAATGCATTGTTGTTTTTGATTTTATCTAACATGTTTTAAGTATAGCAGATCTACTTATAAAAAATCTTATCTTTAAACCGGACATCAACATACTCCAAAGTCTTCAGATCTCCTCTATACTCCTTACTAAACAAAGCTATATTTCTCATAGTTGTACTAGCATTATTTAAAGCCTTTATAGAAAAACCATATTCAGTGTACATTCTAAGATCATCTCCATCTATTGAAACTTCTTTTATTTTATTTTGACTTAGAAAATTTACAAAAGTTTTATCTATACAAATATCTAAACACAAAACTTTATCATAGAATTTTAAACTACCACTTGGCACACTCCTCCATCTAGTATATACAGCTCCGGTATAGTTATAACTTTTCTTAAATAATATTCCTAAATCATCAAAGAAAAAACAATTTTCATCACACCAAACTCCCATAGGCATTCTATCTTTTATTGTGATAACAACATCTCTTTCTTTAGTTTTACTTATCTCAACATTTTCAACTGAAGGATAAGTTTCAAGTATGTGGGCGATTACTTTTTTATTTGATAAAAATAAAATATGATTATTCGGAATAATTAAAAACTTTTTCTTTTCACTAATGTTATATATATCAGTCTTTAAAATTTCTATATCAGTATGTTTTGCACCTACTATCTCTATATTATTTATTTTCCACAAAGAACCATATGTAAACCAATACAAAAAAAACAATAAACCTATCAAAAAAACTATAGATAGTATTTTATACCAAAGCTTATTTTTACTATTTGATGATTTCAGTGCCATTCATGTATGGTTTTAAAACGTCTGGAACTTTTATAGATCCGTCCTCTTGTTGATAATTTTCCAATAAAGAAACTAGAATGCGAGGTGTTGCGATAGCTGTATTGTTCAATGAATGTGCAAACCTTAATTTCCCTTCATCATCCTTATATCTGATATTAAGTCTTCTTGTTTGAAAATCATGAAAATAAGAAGCACTGTGCGTTTCTCTATATGTATTTTGACTTGGCACCCAAGCTTCGATGTCATATTTCTTAACTTGTCCAAGACCTAGATCTTGTCCACATATAAGTAAAACTCTGTACGGTATTTGCAAAGATTGCATTAAGTCTTCAGTATTTTTTAAAAGTTCTTCGTGAAATTCTACAGATAAAGTGTGATTGGCTTCACAAAGTATCACCTGCTCCAGTTTAAAAAATTCATGCACGCGTATCAAACCCTTTGTGTCTTTACTATGACTACCTGCTTCACGCCTGAAACATGGTGAGAAAACCACCATCTTTTTTGGTAAATCTTTTTTATCCAATACTTCACCGGCATAATAACTCATTGTTGCAACTTCCCCAGTTCCCGCAAAATACTGGCCATCTTGTGTTTTATATAAATCTTCCTCTCCTTGTGGTAGATAACCTGAACCAAGCAAAGTTTCCCTTTTAACTAGAGATGGAACTATCATTGGATCATAACCTCTGTTTATCAGAAAGTTCATAGTATATTGCCATACAGCGAACTCAAGTTGGGCACCTGCCCCTTTCAATACATAACCACGAAAACCTGAGATCTTAGTACCTCTTTCAAAGTCAGCTAAACCTTTTTCTTCACATAACTCTATATGGTTTTTTATAGGGAATGAAAACTCTGGTATATCACCCCATATTCTCAACTCTTGATTATCAGCATCACTTTCTCCTTCTGGAACGGACATGTCAGGTATATTTGGCACTTGAAGCATGAGCTCATGCCAAGCTTTCATAACCATACCCATCTCCTCTTCTTCAATCTTGATTTCATTTTTCAACACTGTCATTTTCTGCATCAATTCTTCTTTCTGATAATTTGAACCTAGATGTTGTGGATTTGCTATAAAAAGACCGTATTTATTTTGCTCTGCCTTCTTTGTCTCAATACTTGCTAATATAGTTTTTCTTTTATCATCTAACTCAACAAGTGCGTCAACATCAAAAGAAATTCTTTTCTTTCTTGCAGCTTCTTTGATAAAGTCTTTATGTTCTCTGATGAATTTTATATCTAACATTTTGTTTTTTCTTTATGGTTTCTTTATTGTTTCTTTATACTTTCTTTATGAAAATATCATATCAGAAAAGCTATAATTTTCCTATATGAATACAAACAACATCAAAGAAACAAAAAATATAAGCAATATAAATGAACTAGTTTCGAGTATACCAGACAAGCCTAGAAAACTAGTTTATGAGGGAGATCTTGACCTATTAAAAGCAAAACATATATTTGTCTGTATTGTTGGTCCAAGAAAACCCACACCGTATGGCATACAAGTCACTGAACATATTTTGGATTTTATTAAAGATTTCAACGTGGTCACTGTATCGGGTGCAGCTTATGGTATAGATGGTTTAGTTCATAGTTTATCTATAAAGCATAATATAAAAACTATATGTGTTCCAGGCTCGGGTATACATGATGATTTTTTCTATCCGAGAGTACATCTCGATCTTAAACATGAGATTTTGGAAAATGCTGGACTGATCATCAATGAGTTTGAACCACATACTCGCTCAAGTATTTGGACTTTTCCAGTTCGAAATAGACTCATGGCTGGTATATCGCATCTAACCATAGTTATAGAGGCTGAAGAAAGATCAGGAACACTTATAACCGCAAACTTGGCAACTGATTACAATCGTGAGGTTTTAGCAGTTCCTGGAAATATTTTCTCAAGAAATTCTCAAGGTACAAATGATTTAATAGATAAAGGTGCTCAGATATTGGTAACATTAGAGAATCTTCGGGAGATATTGGTACAGATTGCTTTGGTCTATGGCTTACAGGTGCATAGGATAAAGGCTTGACATTTTCTAAGCACATGCTATTATATAGAAGTAAGGGTAAGCACATGAATTACAAAAATCATCGGGACTGATGTAATTCAACCCCACCATCGTGACGATGGTGGGGTCTTTTTTTAAAACTATTGACATTTTATTTATTAGGAATAAAATTAAATTTGTGGGTGTTAAATTGTTTTTCACCCTGCTCATAGTTAGTGTCATTTGATAAAAAACTAATTCCCACCTTAAGGTCGAGAGGCTCTTGAGAATTGTATCCCGCCCGAGTTCCCTTTTGGAGCTTAAGAGGCGGGTCTTTTTTTATATAATTTTTATGAAATGTTTTTAACAGTTAAACACAAATAAGATGTAAATTATCCCCAATTTGCCACACTCTATATATATATGTTATGACTATATGCATGAGTAAACATTTAGTTATCGTAGAATCACCATCAAAGATAAAGAAATTGGAAGCATTTCTTGGTAAAGATTATATTATCATGTCATCTATTGGCCACATCAGAGACCTACCTAAATCAAATAAAAAAGCTATAGATATAGAGGCTGGGTTTATTCCCCATTATGAAGTATCTCGTGGAAAAGAAAAGGTTATCCACGACCTAGAGCAAGCTCTTCACAAAGTAGACGATGTTTACCTTGCATCTGATCCTGACCGTGAAGGAGAGGCTATTGCTTGGCATTTAAAAGAAGCTCTGCAGCTTAAAAAACCAAAACGTATAACTTACAATGAGATCACAAAGGAAGCTGTTCTAGAGGCTTTGAAACACCCTAGGGAGATAGATATGAACATGTTTAGAGCTCAAGAAGCTCGTCGTGTATTGGACAGACTGGTAGGTTATGATTTGTCAGGTCTTATCTGGAAAAAAGTTCGATATGGTTTATCTGCTGGACGTGTACAATCACCTGCACTACGTATTGTTATGGAAAGAGAAAGAGAGATACGTGCTTTCATACCAGAAGCTTATTATGTACTCTATGCAAACCTTTCACAATCAGGAAATAAAACCGATGTACTCAAGTTTACATGTTTAGAGGAAATAAAAGATAAAAAAAGAGCTGAAGAGATTGTTAACAAATCTCAATTAAATAAAAATAATTGGACAGTAATAGATATAACGGAAACAGAAGTAAAACGTACTTCTCGCGCCCCGTTTATAACATCGACTATACAACAAGTAGCATCTACTCGTTTAGGATTTTCTCCATCCCGTACAATGCGTGCTGCCCAAAAACTATACGAACAAGGTCACATAACTTATATGAGAACAGATAGTACAAGTTTAAGTGTCTCGGCATTGGACTCTATTGAACAATTTATTATAAAAAATTATGATAAAAAATACTTAGACAGAAAAAACTTTGCATCAAAATCTAAAAATGCACAAGAAGCCCATGAGGCTATACGTCCATCGGATATAAAAAAAATAAATGCTGGTATATCTGATGATGAGAAAAAACTTTATCGAATGATACATAACAGAACTCTTTCTTCTCAGATGTCTGATGCCTTGACTTTGAGAACTAAAATAACATCATCAATCAAAGAATATAAAGCAGAAAAATTTCCTGAATTTTCTCTGAATGGTTCTCGTATACTTTTTGATGGCTGGCTTGTGGCTGATCCAGAGTCTGCTGGTGAAGATGTTGCAGTTCCAGCATTATCTAAAGGTATGGGAATGGATTTTATATCTATAGAAAATCATGAAAAGTTTACAGAGCCACCTAGTCGCTATACTGAAGCGGGACTTATCAAAGAACTTGATAAAAGAGGTATAGGTCGTCCTTCAACTTTCGCATCTATTATGCGTACCCTTGAGGATAGACAATATGTTGAAAAACTTGGACGTGCATTGAAACCAACTGACACAGGTGATGTTGTTTCTACTTTTCTTGAGGAAAATTTTGCAGACTATATAAGTGACTCGTTTACTTCAGATATGGAAGATAAACTTGACCTTATTGCAAACGGTGAAGCAAAATATTTACAAACTCTAAAAGATTTTTACGGTCCATTTACAAAAGAAGTACAATTAAAAAGTACATCTGCAAAGATAACGGATCTAGGATCATCTGATTTCAAGTGCCCAAAATGTGGTGAAGCGATGATAGTAAAATTGTCACGAAATGGAAAGTTTTTGTCATGTTCTAAGTTTCCAGAATGTGATGGCGCATTAACTATTGAAGGTGTTGAAATAAAGGACGATGAACCGATCG
The DNA here is from genome assembly GCA_943356525.1 of Candidatus Nomurabacteria bacterium. Classification (GTDB taxonomy): domain Bacteria; phylum Patescibacteriota; class Minisyncoccia; order Phycocordibacterales; family CAIZLB01; genus CAIZLB01. Next base: position 5,817 of record CALRFG010000006.1, read on the forward strand.
GAACTGATCCGGAATCCGGACTTCCTATATATGTAAAAACTGGTCGCTTTGGTCCTTATGTGATGCTTGGTGAAAAGACTAAAGAAAATAAAAAACCTCGTATGGCGAGTATTCCGAAAGAGGTTGACCTAGCCCATGTCTCTATGGAGCAAGCTTTGTTATATCTTTCATTGCCGAGAGTGTTAGGTGTAAATCCAAGCAATGGAAAAGAAGTTATCGCCAACAAGGGTCGTTTTGGACCTTATGTGGGTTGTGAGAGAGATTTCAGATCATTGAAGACTCAGGATGTACATAAGGTGACACTAGAGGAGGCTTTGGAATTGTTAAATACACCGAAGAAACCTAGAGGTTTTCAGAAGAAAGATAAAGCTTCATAAAAAATAAGAGTATCCAATGAAAGGATACTCTTATTTTATTATTCAACTTTAGGACTAAACCGAGAAATTCATCACACTATATATATCCGGATCCTCCTCCTTGTATTCCTCTTTAGTAGACATCGTTGCATTTTCTATAATAATCTCATCACCATTATCATTTACTAAAACTGAAGTTGTATCCTGGTCATCATCTAACTTTTCACTTTGTTCATTTTGAAGCTTGTCCAATAATTTTCTCAAATCAACAAGATCATAATAGTCGATAGTAATCTTACCTCCTTGTTCCCTGCTCTCGATATGAACTTTTGTGCCCAAAACTTCGTTAAACTTATTTTCAAATTCTATTATTTCTGGATTCAATTCTTTCTCTGGTTTTCTAGCTCTATCTTTTGCTATACGTCGAGCTATCATTTCTGATTCGCGGACATTTAGTTTTCTTGTCAATATGTCTTGAAAAAGTGTCTCTTGTTCCTCAGGACGGTCCACAAGCATCAGAAGTGGTCTTGTATGTCCCTCTGTTATTCTCTTCTCACTTAGAGCTTGTAGCATATGATCAGGTAGATTTAGAAGCCTCATACTATTTGTAACGTATTCACGAGATTTACCCATCTTAACAGCAACCTCAGCATGTTTAAAACCAAACTCTTTAACAAGCTGTTGAAAAGCTTTGGCACGATCTATAACATTCAAATCCTCTCTTTGAATATTTTCTATGATAGCTAGCTCCAGTTTTGTTCTAGCGTCTTCTTCTTTGGCACGTATGATAGACGGAATCTGCGATAAACCTGCAAGTTTTGCCGCACGTGTACGACGCTCACCTGATATAAGCTCATAATGCACTGCTAAACCACCATCATCTTTGGTAGTTTCGATACGAGTTACAGTTATGGGCTGCAAAAGACCATACATGCGAATGGACTCAGATAAATCTTGCAATGCATTTTGATCAAAATCTCTACGTGGTTGATAAGGATTTGGTTTTATTTTCTCTATCTCTATCCAAAAAATAGAGTCGCTATAATACTGTGACATATATTCAAATCTTAACATATTCTTCGGCAAAACTTTATCTTTTCTTTATGAGAACTTTATGTCCATATTGTTAATATATCTCTATGCAAATAAAAAACTATGAAGAAAAATTATTCGAAGCAATTTATTCATCTGTACTAGAAAATATGTTAAGCATATGCAAACAGAGTGACATAGATTGTATCATCAATAAATTGGGTAAAAATAATAAATTTCTAAAATCAATATGCTTATTGCCTTATTGGTTCTATGACTGTTTTGAAAATGAAAACGTTGTAGATTTACAAAATGAGTTATTTATTCTAGGGAAAGCTAATCTGCAAGCTTGGATATCTTATACTCTGTACGACTATATCAGAGATGGAAAAATTGAGAAAATACATATCAACCTTAGTGTATCTGTTGCAAATATCATGATGCAAAAATCAATCAAAGATTTCTACGGTTTAGTGAACAGTGATAAAAATAAGATTAATATTATAAATAATTTGCTAAACACAATAGACGCACATTATCTTGATAATAAAACTGTAGAGGATATACATTATCATTTCAAATACATGTGTGACAATTCTTATAAAAAATCCATAGGCACGGCAATAGTTTCTATGATTATAAACTGGCTTTTAGGATATGAAATAAATAGTAATAATTACATAGAAACATTTGAGTTTTTTAAAAATTATCTAAATGCTCGACAATTATCCGATGACGAAAAAGATATGGTCGATGATATGTTAAATAACACATACACAGCGGCTACTTTTCTTATGCGAGCACAGTATGGTAGCGACTATATACGTACAATGATGAGGTCTCGAATAGATATGAGTATGAGGCTAGCTCATGACAGTCTTCGAAATATGTCATTTTTTGATTATGAAAAATTTATTGAGTTGTATGTGGGAGAGTGTTAATGATGATGTGAGTGAGACATATGTTTTAAGGCATACTCTTCTTTTTCTAAAGTATCTTTATCTACATGATCATTTTTAAGATGTTTTGTAAGTATGTAAACTGAAACCATGGTGGTTATAGGTACAGCCAATATCAAACCTATACTTCCTATCATTGTTCTAACTATCTCAGTAGAAAATATTTCTCTGTTCATTGTTACAAAAACGCTTTCATTTGATGACTGGGTAAATAATAAAAGTAAAGGTAAAGATGTTCCAACATATGCGATTGCAAGAGTGTTGACCAATGCACCTATATGTTCACGTCCCATTCTTATAGCTCTTTGATAAATAAGTTTCTTTGGCATATGCGGTGCTGCACGAAGTAACTCTTCTACTGATATAGCCTGTCCTATGGCAACATCATATAAAACTCCAAGAAGACCAATCATTATTCCGCCAAGTAATAAACCTAAAACATCTATATTGCCACCAGCGTTTAAGTTTAAATACACAACATCTTCAGAGCCAAAGCCACTTAGTCTAGTAAAATATACAGACCAGTAAGCAAATAGACCTGTGAATGATACTGTTGCTATCATACCTAAAACAGCTGATGATGTTGTTTTGTTTACACCATGAGTTATATATGATCCAACGATAATAATCAGCGAAGAAACAGCTATGGTCACAAGCAGGGGTGAATAGCCTTGGAGTATACCTGGTAAAAGTACATAAAGTATCAACAGAAAACTTCCAACCAAACTCACAACACCTCGAACACCCTGCATACCACCAAACACAAAAACAGCGATGAGAAATAATGCAACTAAAAATAACAACTGCGGTGTTCTATATGGTTCATCTACATTATAATAATCAATACCGTCAACAGAGTTTGATGTTTGCCTCAAGTAAAATTTTTCTCCAACCTTTAGATTCAGATGATCATTATCAATGATCATCTCTCTATCTTTTTCAAGCCCTTCTAAAATCTTTATCTTTATAGTCTGGCTACTGTGTTTAGCGTCAGTACCTGGAACATCTATCATTTCTTGTTTCAATATTTCAAGCACTTTAGCTTTCATAACGATTTGCTTATCAGGAATAATTTCTGAACCTTCTTGTGCCTTAACGAGTAAAAAAGGTGAGAAAAGTAATATGGTTATTATAAGGTATTTTTTCATATGATTAATTTTTTTCAATTATTTTATTACGCATTTTTTACAAAGACCAAAAAGTTCTAGAGAATGTTTTGTTATTATATTAAATTTATTTGAATTTTTTAAAACTTTATCTGTAAGGTTATCAATGTCACATACTTCAAAACCTTCAACCATTCCACAATCAGTACAGATTATGTGGTGATGATGATGTCCTGATAATTCATAGTATGCAGAATCTTTTTGAAGATCTACATGCTTTAGTATACCAACATTTTCAAATGAAGTTAAAGTTCTATATATAGTTACTATGTTAACTTTTTCTTTTTTAAGTTTTTTGAAAATGAATTCAGCATTTATAGGCTCACAGTCATGAGAAAAAACCTTTAAGATGGCTAGTCTGGTTGGGGTTATTTTAAAACCATTTATTTTGAGTATATTTTCCAAATCATGATTATGCACCATATATATGTATAATATGTCAAATGCAAATGATTTGCAATCAAAAATAGTTATGCTATACTAAATGCAACTCATTTGCACACACTCCTGTGTCGCTTTTGGGTCTGAACCTAAACCAAATACTGATATGAAATACAAAATCGCCCGTCTACCAGCTATCCCTCGTCGCCGTAACTGCTGTGACGGCAGTGGATGCTCGTCCTGCACCGACAGCTAATAATTAGCAATCCCTTGGGGTCGGCACCACAGTGTGCCTTCCCCATTTTTTATACACACAATAAACAAACATATGATAATTGGATTTTTAGGAAAAGGTGGATCTGGAAAATCTACCCTATCAACAAAAGTTATAAACTTTTTAAGTCAAAACAAAAACAACATTATTCTTGCAATAGATGCAGACTATAACATGGACTTGCTTCACAACCTTGAAGCTGGTGATGATTTGCAGTTCCTTGGTGACGATGCAAAATTTTTAATGAAAATAGTTTTAGATGTTGATGAAAAAGCAATGTATGCAGATATTGTGTTAGACAAAAATAACGCCAATAAATTTTCAATATCACAACCCGACGAATTTACGGAAAAACACAGTAAAAAAATAAAAGAAAATCTACGCTTGATGGCGGTAGGACCACATTCTGATAATGTACTCAATGGTAAAATGTGTTCGCATGGATTAGGTGCTTTATTAAAAGCATACTTACCGCTTTTAAGGATTGATAAAAATGAATACGTAATTGTTGATGAAAAAGCTGGAGTAGACAGTGTCGGCACAGGTATACCTTCTGGGTTTAACATGTCTATCATAGTAGTTGAAGCAACTGTTTATGGGGTGAAGGCAGCAAAACAGATATCAAATCTATTGGAAAATCATTATCATCTTCCATATGCCTATATAATAAATAAAGTAAAAGTAGATAGTGATTTAGATATAATAAAAAAAGAGTTGGATGAAAAACACATAATAGACTATATACCTTTTGGTGAAAATATAGATGATATATACGCCGAAAAGATAATCATACATGTTCAAAAATATATAAAAGAAAATGGAGACAACAGGTATACACAAAGTATACTTAAGTTTAAAAATAATATGCTAACATAAAACCATGTCATTAACATACATAGCAATATTAGCTTTTTTATCAACACTATTCGGTGGATATATAGCTTTCAAATATAAACGATTTATACATATTTTTTCAGGATTTACAGCTGGAACATTATTGGCACTTATTTTCTTGGAAATAATTCCTGAAGTTGTAGAGTTGAACGATTCCCCTCTTATTTTATTATCTGTAATAGCTGGTTTTATATTTTTTCATATTATTGAAAAAATATTTTCATTGCATAGTCATCATGAAGATAATCATGAAAATCACAATCATATATCATCTAAAAAAATAGGTGCCTGGGCTTTGATACTTCATTCACTTTTTGACGGTATTGCTATAGGTCTAGCATACAATGTATCCCCTGCTTTTGGACTTATTGTTGCTATAGGTGTTATAGCTCATGATTTTTCAGATGGTTTTAATACTGTTACATTAAGTCATTCTAAAAAATTATTGTTTATTGACGCAGTGGCTCCTATGCTAGGAATAATTATCGGATCATTTTTTGAATTTCCAAATAATATAATGGCCGTACTATTTGGTTTGTTTGCCGGAGTACTTTTATATGTCTCCACATCAGACATATTGCCTGAGGCCCATTGTGATAATAAAAAACACATGACTCAAAACTTGTTGGCCATGATTATTGGGGTTATGTATATCGTTACAGTTATATCTTTGGGGTAATTTTAAACAAAAAAAATTAGGGCGGGAGAACTTTCACCAACAACAAGCGATGTACGCTGTCTGTGATTATTCACCCCGCCCTTTATTGAGTTTTTTGCTATCCGTTACTCCCCCCCGGGTAACAACGGACCACTTATGTTCTCAACAATTAAAATACTATACCTTCTATAAATTAAAGTCAAGTTTACTGTGGATAGCCTTTCTAATATAATATACTACATGATCAAGAAAATTAGTAATTTTATCCTGGTGAATGCGATTTACCTTATATTACTACAGCTTATACTAGCACTATTGGGTAGTCTATATTTTTCAAATGTAAAAGGTTTTGAACCATGTATACTATGCTGGTGGCAAAGAATATTTATGTATTCACAGATTCCAGTGATAGCTGTAGCTCTATTTAAAAAAGAAATTGATATTTACAAATACACTCTAACATTATCAATACTTGGAATAATTATATCTATTTATCATAATCTTTTATACGTGGGTATTATAAAAAATGAAGATTTTTGTACGCGTGGTATATCATGTACTAGTAAATACATAGAATATTTTGGTTTCGTGACCATTCCTCTCCTAGCATTAATAGCATTTAGTGTTATCATAACTTTATCACTTATTAGTAGATATTATATAAAAAACAGAATAAAATAAAAAATAATATGAAAACAGAAACAAAAGTAACTATAGGAATATTCGCAGCAACAGCAATTATTATCTTTGGGGGTATAACCCTGTACAAAGGAAGTGTTGTACCTGAAGGACCAAAAGATTATTCTAAGTATGTAAACACTGGGTTAGAGTTAGATAAAATAAAAGTATCTCGAGACTATAACCCTAAGATAACAGGTGTATCTTTATCAACAAGCACGGCATCAACTACATTGATACGGGTAACTGAGTTTTTAGATTATGAATGCCCGGCCTGTGCTACAAATGGAGAACCTCTTGTTAAAGCCTTGCTCTTAAAATACGGTTCAAATATAGTAGTAACTAGAAAAATATTCCCAGTACATGGTCAAGCTTCCGTTGATGTAGCTCGTGTTGTTTTGGCTTCGCAAATACTTGGTAGCGAGGTTTATCAATCTATACATACAAAAGTTTTTGAAACTCAACAAAAATGGGCTGTACTTGGAAAAAAAGATAGAGAGGAGTATGTAAAAAAACTTATAGTTGACATGGGTGTTGATTATGATAAAGTTTTTGCCGAATCTCGTGATCAAAAATATGTAGATCAAGTAACACAAGATAAGCAAGATGCTATGGATCTTGGTATAAAAGCTACACCTTCGTTTATCATAGGAAATAACACTCGAATAACAGGAGGTTTACCTTTTGATGAGATAACAAAATATATTGACACCAATTAGTTTGTAATGTTATATTGTAAAGGTCAAGCATTATGAAATTATGGAAGAAATACATTACATACCGCCAACAGATAAAGATAAAATTATAACAGATATCGAAACAGAATTGTTTTGTTTAAAAGACACACCCAGAAGTATAACACCTTGTAAGCAAACCGGTGAGACTTTTCAACAAAATTTTACCCCTAAAGGAAAAACAGCCTTCGACTATTATGGAGGAAATGGATATTTGGGACGAGGATTTAAAGATGACTAAACTAATATACTTTAAAAAAAGACCCCTAACCCGGGTCTAATTTTTTTATTTACTATAAAGACAGTTTTTTAATTTCCTTTTATAGCATTAAAAATAGTAACAATATCTCGCCATACAAGTATTAGCATCTCTTTTGTATATGTGATAAATTCTTGCGCCCAAGATTTTGACAAAATTACACCAATATCTAAATTCAAAAACCTAAGCAGTATCAGTGCTATAAAGACAATCACTATCAATTCTAAAAAACCACCTTGTTCTCTTTTTGTGATTTGATTATTTTTCTTCATTTATAAATCTATTATACCATAGGGCAAGCATTAATAAAGTAAAGATTCTGCGACCTATAAATTTATCATTTAAATTTCTTTTTGTGAATAAATCTTTTATAAATCCCATATTACATATTTCTTGTATCAGTTTATTTTCCAAAATAATACTTTGTACTTTTTGACTATCATTCTTTAACCAAGTGTGCCAGGGTGTTGGAAAACCAAGTTTTGGTCTTTTATTTGTTTTATCAGGCATGTCTGAAGAAAATGCATCACGAAGTATGAATTTTGTTATTCCATTTTTATATTTCCAAGCATCAATCAAACCTGTGGCCACATCAGATACGGCAGTATCCAGAAATGGCACACGAAGTTCAAGAGAGTTTGCCATAGTCATCTTATCAGCTTTTTGTAAAATATCCCCTCTCATCCAGTTATGTATATCTGCAAATTGCATATACTCTGATTCTGAAAGTTTTGTTAAATCTTGATCTTGTAAGTCTAGTCTTGACGTCAAGTCTTGACGAGAATAGTTTTTGAAAAGTTTCTCTTTTTCTGACTCTTTGAAAATGTTTGCGTTCCCTAAATAACGGCCACGGACTGGAGTAAGTGCACGATTTAAAAATGATACACCTGGAAACTGGGCAAAAACTGGAAACATTTTGACCGTAAAATTTACAATATCTTGTATAGGTGATAAAAATATTTTTTTAAACCAAACCGGCTGTTGAGATATAAGCTGTATGTATCTATTATGTGGTTCTTGATATATCCCATATCCTCCAAATAATTCATCAGCACCCTCACCAGACATAACAACTTTAACATCTTTTACAACTTCACGAGACAGTAAGAAAAGCGATATTGCAGATGGATCAGCTATAGGCTCATCAAAATACCAAACACATTTTTCAAGAGACTCAAAATAGTCCTCAAAAGTAACGATGATTTCCTTATGGTCTGATTTTATAAACCCAGCAAATTCTTTTACGTCAGATATCTCAGAATCCAAGTCTTTAAAACCTATGGTATATGTTTTAAGATTTTTACCTTGAGACTGAAGCTCACGTTGTGCCAGCATAGCAATAATAGATGAATCAACACCGGAAGATAAAAATGAAGCAACAGGAACGTCCGCAATCATATGATGCTTAACAGAGTCTATCATAACTTTTTTTATCTCATCGCGTGATTTTTCATAATCAGTATCTCGATCGTCGCGAAAATTCCATTGCCAGTATTTTTCTATAGAGTATGCACCAGTTTCTAGGTCAACTGTTAGCGAGTGACCTGGTGCTAATTTGAAAATATTTTTGAAAAATGTTTCTGGGTTTGGATTGTATTGAAAAGAAACATAGTCATAAATGTAGTTAATATTGACATCGCGTTTGATATTTTTATCTTCAAGAATAGATTTTATTTCTGAAGCGAATGCTGAAATTTTTTCATCTTGTAAAGAATAATAAAGTGGTTTTATTCCAAAATGATCACGAGCTATAAAAAGTTTATTTCTTCTTTTGTCATGTATAGAGAATACAAACATACCGCGCAGTTTTTTAGGAAGTTCTGTTCCCCATTCTTCATAGCCATGTACTAGTGTTTCTGTGTCTGACTGAGTTTTAAAAATATGATTTTTATTTTCCAACTCTTTACGAAGTTCAAGGTGATTGTAAATCTCGCCATTGAAAACCACAGTTATAGTTTGATCCTCGTTCGAGATTGGTTGCTTACCGTGAGCTATATCGATGATGGAAAGACGTCTCATACCCATAGAAACACCTTCGGTGAAAAACATACCATCGTCATCTGGTCCACGGTGTATGATGCAGTCGAGGGATCGTTTTAAAAGATCTCGGTCCTGAATGCTTTTATAATTGATGAATCCAGATATACCACACATGGTTATTATGTTATCAAAAAAGAGACTGTTTATATAGTCTCTTTTTGTTTTATAGTTTTATAAACTTATTTTACCTCCGCATCCTTAACATCACCCTCTGGAGCTGGACCATTTTCAGGACCGGCACCTGCTGCACCTTCTGTTGGACCTGCAGCATTATCTTGATTTGCCTTCGAAATCTCATCATGTACCTTAGCCAATTCCATTGATAAAGCATCTGTATCAGTTTTGATAACATCCATATCATCTTTATCTTTAGATAGTCTCAAGGCTCCTATTTTAGTCTCTACGCTTGCCACAAGCTCAGCACTCAACTTATCCTTACTTTCTCTCAAACTCTTCTCAGCAGTGTATATAGCTTGATCTGCAGTGTTTCTAACCTCAATCAATTCTTTCTTTTTCTTATCCTCACCTTCATGTGCTTCAGCCTCTTTTTTCATACGCTCGATATCATCTTTTGAAAGACCTGTTGAAGCTTCGATACGAATAGTATTTTCTTTTCCTGAAGCTTTGTCTTTTGCTTTCACGTTTAAGATACCGTTAGCATCAACATCAAATGTAACTTCAACTTGAGGAATACCTCTTGGTGCTGGTGGTATACCATCAAGAACAAAACGTCCTAGGGATTTGTTGTCAGTCGCCATAGCTCTTTCACCTTGAACGATATGAATCTCTGTTGATGTTTGATTGTCTGCAGCTGTTGAGAATACTTGTGAACGAGATGTTGGTATAGTTGTATTTCTCTCTATAAGGTGAGTAGCAACTCCTCCCATGGTTTCTATACCAAGTGAAAGTGGAATAACATCAAGTAGAAGAATATCTTTAACATCTCCTCCTAAAATACCTCCTTGAACAGCAGCACCAAGTGCCACAACTTCATCAGGGTTGATTGATTGATTCGGCTCACGACCAAATAATTCTTTTACAACCTCTTTCATTTTAGGCATACGAGTTTGACCTCCAACTAATATAACTTCTTGTATGTCTGCAATCTTATATGGTGAAGCCTCTATAGCTCTTTTTGTTATCTGTATAGCACGAGTTATAAATTCGTCGGCTAACTCTTCAAGTTTTGCACGAGTCATTTTCAAAACAAGATGTTTTGGTCCTGCTGCATCAGATGTAATAAAAGGGATATTAATCTCAGTGTCTATAGCAGATGAAAGCTCTATCTTTGCTTTTTCCGCAGCTTCATCTAGACGCTGTAATGCAAGGGCATCAGTTCTAACGTCGATACCTGATTCTTTTTTAAATTCATCAGCGATCCAATGTATAATTTTTTGATCAATGTCTTTACCGCCCAAGTGAGCATCTCCATCTGTTGATTTTACCTCAACAAGATCAGCGGCAACCTCAAGTATAGAGATATCAAATGTTCCACCTCCAAAGTCAAACACCGCTATCTTCTCATCGGCTTTCTTATTAAATCCATAGGCAAGTGCCGCAGCTGTTGGTTCATTGATGATACGTTTAACATCCAAACCTGCAATACGACCTGCATCTTTTGTAGCTTGTCTTTGTGCATCGTTAAAGTATGCAGGAACTGTGATAACAGCTTCTGTGATCTTTTCACCTACTCTCGCCTCAGCGTCATTTTTAAGCTTTGTTAAAATCATAGCCGACACTTCTTCTGGTGTATAAGTTTTTTCAGCCATAACAATACCAACACCATTTGTATCAGTTTTCACTATAGCAAAAGGAACAGTGTCTTTATCTTTTTGAACATTATTTTCATCAAATGAATGACCGATAAATCTTTTAATACCAAAAACAGTATTTTTAGGGTTTGTAACACCTTGTCTTTTTGCCAATAATCCTACAAGTCTTTCACCTGTTTTAGATATAGCAACAATAGACGGTGTTGTACGTGCACCTTCTGCATTTTCCAATATTTTAGGCTCACCTACCTCCATGATAGCGACAGCTGAGTTTGTTGTTCCTAAATCGATTCCTAGTATTTTTACCATATTTTGTATTTGTTTTTTGTTTATTTATTAATATTATTATTAATTGTACCCTCTATTATACACCATGTGTCAAGTCCTATTCGAACTGATAAACTTTCACCAATGCAACCCTTATAACCTTGTCATGAAGTTTATAGCCTTTTTGCATAATCATTGATACTTTATGATCTTTTAAACCATCATCGGTTTTTTCTTGACCTAAAGCTTCGTGTATTTTAGGATCAAATTCGTCCCCTATTTTTCCATATGATTCAACTCCAGTCTTTTGTAATGTTACATATATCTTATCTATTATAGCCTCTATACCTTTTCTCCAAGCTTCGTCAACGCTAGTCCATGTCGGTTGCATTTTAGCTTGTTCATATCCATCAATGATTGGTAATAAATCATTTACAAGTATTTGATTGGAAAATTTGATAACATCGGCTTTTGTTTCTTCATCTCTTTTTCTAGCGTTAATAAAATCAGCCTTATCTTTTTGCCAGTTTGTTAAAAGTTCGAGTTTTTCTTGCTTAACTTGTTTTAGTTCATCTTTAAGCTTTTTAATGGCGTTTTTAGGGTTTTCTGACTCATCTTCGGATATGATATCGTCTTCGTCATTATCAAGCTCTATATCAAGATCATTTTTTAAATCTGCATCAAGGTCGATTTTTATCTCATCACTATTATCATTATTCATAGAACTATTATACCTTACAAAACAAAAAATTCCATTGTGTAGTGGAATTTTTTCTTGTGTAATTGAAGCTATTTAATCACTCCTCTAGTTAATGGACCGAAGAACCCGACGGCAGGGGTGATCTTCATAGCTTTTTGAAACTTTATCAGTGCTGCCTTTGTTGCGGGTCCGAAGAGGCCGGTTTCCTTGCCTTTAGATCCGACGCCTGACAGAGCTATGATGAATCCTTTTGAGTTTAGGTATTGCTGTAATCTTTTCACATCATCCCCTTTCGCACCTTGAGTGAGGGATCGTGAGAATGGCATATAAGCCGTCACAGAAGTGGAAGATGCTACTGAGCTAGGTAGTAGTGATGCAGGTACAAATCTAATACCTGATGAAGAACCAGGTGTCCAATACGAGACTGAGTTTGCGATATCATTTGGAACTGTTAACATAACAGCTGTTGATGATGCCGATTGACCTCCGATATTAGTAGCAGTTATGTAATACAAATAAGTACTACCTTTTGTAAGATTTGATATGCTGTACGTTGTATTGTTTGATGTTGTGGTGGCTATAAGTGCATTTGTATCAGTATTGTAAATATTATATTGAGTAGGTGGTGCGACAGGATCAACAACTAAAGGCGCTGACCAAGTCAATGTTGCAGAAGTTCCTGAAACTGAAGCAGATAGGGCTGTCGGGGTATCTGCCGGCGAGGCATACAACGTTGCTAATATGTTAGATTCGATCATACTTCTAAAAACCTCAGAATGTCCGTAATTGTTAATATGAATCGTGTCAGCAACAAATCCCAAATAACTATCTCCGAAGGGAGATTTTATGGTTGCATCTGGGTTTGCTACCCTTGAAAACATATCAATACCTCTAGATGTATTACTTTGGGTTGATGTTCCGTATTCTGTTAGAATAGCATTTGAATACCCTGTTAATAAAAGTAACTTTGGTGCGGTCAAATTTCTTCCTGAAGAGGTTGTTATCCAAACAGGCACATTGGCAGCCCTGGCAGTTTCAACAATTGTTCTTATATATCCAGTTGATGATGCTATAGGAAAATTAAAATTAGCATCGTTGGAAGTGTAGTTTATTAATATAGCATTAGGATTTTGAGCAAGTGCAGCCGTTATGTTTCTTGTTGAATCTTCCCCTCCAGAGCCTGTCGGTAGAGATTTATTTGTAGTATATCCAGCTAATGCAAGATTAACAACACTGGAGCTGGCATTATATAATTTTGCATATTTTTCAAAAAGTCTTACCCAAGAGTTTTCATATATTCCACCTGGTATTGGCATAGAACCATACCCCTCAGCCGTGGAAGAACCCAACACAACAAACTTTTTTGCAGGACGTACAGATGGAAGAGTTGCTGGTAAAACTGTCACGTCTACATCATCGTAAACAACAGATCCACTGTTATCAACAGCTGTCATTCTGAAAGTATATTTTCCTGGATAAAGATTACTTACTGTGGTTGATGTAGCTGTAGAGCTCGCAAAAGTTGCATAAGCATCACCAAACAAAGACCACGCTTTTGAAGTTATGGTTCCATCAGAATCAGTCACTGTGGAGTTAAGTGTTATAGAGTTTGTTGGATAAGTTATGGTTATATCTGTACCAGCATCAACTACTGGGGGTAGGTTTGGTGTATTAGCTATAAGCTCAATAACATTTAGATGGTGATATTGCCCCGCTGATCCTGATGTAAAAGTTGCCTCTATACTACTTGTTGCACTTGGAGTTATGTTTGATATTTGAGCCGTGTTAGCTGTGTTATTTATAGACTCCAAAGTTGTTGAGGCACTTCCTATGGTCATTTTTATCAACCTTGAACCAGAAAATGTTCTAGATGAAAACAATTTAACATTGTATGTATATGCTGGATTAAGACCATTGAAAACAAGCGTACTTTTGAAGTTACCAATACATCCACCCAAACCATCATATACATAGTCGTTTGTTGCGTTTGCAGGATACCCTGTTGTCGTAACTGTGGGAGCACCGTTACCCATACTCAATGTTTCGCCTGCACCGCAAGTTGGCGCATCAGAAAAATACATGACAACTGTAGATGTTGCACCCAAAGAGTCAATAAGCGAAGTTATTCCGGTGTATGGGGTCCCGAGAGAGTTGGGCCAGCTATTCCAATATTCTCCGTTTGTAGGGTTTACTGTGTTTATGTAACCAAAATCTATCTTATATACACCATTGTCCGCCAAAGCTTCGTTTGATATAAAAGAAATAACAACAAAAAAACATATTGAAAGAAATTTCCTGAAGTATAGACTCATTTGCTATATTATACAAAAATAAATCTTAAAAGTAAATAACGCATTGTATAATGCGCTTTTTAGTTTGGAAAAACGTTGATTAACGTTTTGACCACTGTTTACTCTTTCTCGCTTTCTTCAAACCGAATTTTCTTCTTTCTTTAGCTCTACCATCTCTTGTTAGAAATCCTTCTTTTTTAAGTGGAGCTCTAAGCTCTGCATCAAACACTTCAAGTGCGCGTGCAATACCAAGTCTCACTGACTCCGCTTGACCGTTTATACCACCTCCTGAAACTTTAACTGTAATCTCAAAAGATTTATCAGGTAGAGTTTTTACAAGAGATTCTATAGATAGATTTTGTAATTCTTTAGTTTTAAAATAGTCAGTATGTTCTTTATCATTAACAACTACAGTTGTTTTTGATGAAGGAGTTATACGAACTCTTGCAGAAGATGTTTTTCTTCTTCCTACCGCTTCATAGTATTTTGATGTTGATTTTGTTGCCATGGTATTTATTAAATTAAATAGTATTATTTAGTTATTTCTATATTTAAAAGCATTCTATCTCTAAGTTTGTTTTTTGGTAACATACGAGATACTGCACGAACTATAACTTCCTCTACTCCTTTTCTTTCTAGTAGATGTCCTAGGAATTCTTTCTTTTGTCCACCTGGATATCCAGAATAGGTTAGATAATATTTCTCATCTTTTTTCTTATCAGTTATATCAAGCTTAGAAGCATTTACAACTAAAACCTCTACTGGAGCTACAGTATTTTTTGCAAAGTCTACTGAGTTTTTACCCATAAGAACCACAGCCACTTCTTGTGCTAGAAATCCTAATCTTTTATTTGTTGCGTCTATTGTGTATTTTTTTATCATTTTATTATATTTATTATACTAATTCTATAACAGCCATAAATGCTCCGTCAGCTTGTCTTTGACCTGTTTTAATAATTCTTGTATAACCACCATTTCTATCTATGTACTTTGGAGCTATCTCTGAAAACAATTTTCCAACTATATCGTTGTTTGCCATTCTTTTAAGAACATCACGTCTTGACGCAACTGTATCAACTCTAGCTTTTGTTATAAAATCTTCAGCATAAGGTCTAAGTTCTTTAGCTTTTGCCAATGTAGTTTGGATTTTGCCATGTAGGAAAAATTCACGTACCAAAGATCTAATCAAAGCTTTTCTTTGATTTCTTCCTCTATTGAATCTTCTGTTTGCGTTGTGATGTCTCATAGTCTTGTAAATATATCTTAAATATTGTTAAAAATCAAGCTTTTTATTCTTTTATTGTTAAATCAAATTTTGCTAATATTTCTTTAAGCTCGTCTATCCCTTTTTTACCCATACCATCAACATCTAGTAGGTCTTTTTCTTTTTTTCGGATCAAACCTCCTATAGTTCTGATATTGGCTTCGATAAGTGCATTTATGGTTCTTTGACTTATTTCAAGTGACTCAATACGAGTTTTTAAAACATCATCTAGAACATCTTTATCTAGCTTATTTTCTTCACTTTCTTTATCATCTTCTTTCTTACCTTCAACCTCTTCTTTTACAACCTCAATATCTTGAAAATCAATAATAGCTTTTAGTTGATATATCATGATTTCGATTGATTTCTCTAAAGCCTTTTTTGGAGTTATTGATCCGTCTGTTTCTACATTTATAACAAGTCTGTTGAAATCAGTTCTGTCACCAACACGCATTTGATCAACATCATATGATACATTTACTATAGGAGAGAAAGCTGCATCTAATGCAATAGACTCTACTGGTACCCTTTCTTTTTGCAATACTTCACGTGATACGTAACCTATACCGTTTGACAGTGTGATCTCCATTTGTAGAACAGCGTCTGATTCTGTTATAGTTGCAATATATTGATCAGGAGTAAGAACTTCAACTTGACCAGCAACATCTATATCAGCTGCAGTAACAGCACCAACACCTTTTTTCTTTAGAGTTAGAACAACTTCATCTCCCGCACTTATAGAAAATTTGATTTTCTTAAGATTTAAAATCATAGAGATAACATCTTCTTTTATACCTTTTATAGTAGAAAATTCATGTGGTATACCGTTAATCTTTATAGAAGTTATAGCTGCACCTGGTAGAGATGACAGTATAATACGACGAAGAGAGTTTCCTAGTGTATGGCCGTAACCTGGATACAAACCTCCTATCTCATAACTTCCTTTATTACCATCTTCTTTTATTATTTTTGGCTTTGACGGTGATACTATTGATGTGTTCATAATTTTGTTTTTATTTTTATTTAAATTAAGTAACTATTAATTTATCTTATCTCTTTGAGAACTCTATCACTTGACCTAGATCAAATAATACATCTTGTCCTGTCAGTGTCGGCATTTTCAAAACTTTTCCTGTCATTTTATCTGTATCAAATGATAACCAATCTTGTACTGTATTAGTTTTATTTCTTTCCGCAACTTCTGCAAAAGTTTTAGTTTTCTTACTTCCTTCACGCACCGCTATAATATCACCTTCCTTAACAACAGCTGAAGGAATAGTAGTTTTTACACCGTTCAATGTTATATGACCATGTGAAACAATTTGTCTTGCAAAACGTCTAGTGTTTGACAAACCCATACGATAAACAACGTTGTCCAATCTTGTTTCTAGTTTCTTATATAAATCATCTGGGGCGTGAATAGTTTTAGAGTCAATAACTTGTTTTATGTATTTTCCAAATTGTCCAGCTGTAATACCATATGTAAATCTAGCTTTTTGCTTTTCAATCAACTGAAGACCATAAGAAGAAACGTTTTTCTTTCCTTTTTTACCCTTTGGAGCGTTTTCTAGTTTAAGTCTAAATTTTTGAGTTTGAGTTTTCTCAAAAATTGGGGCACCTAATCTTTTAGCTATTTTATATTTTGGACCGATTTTCATATTTGTTTAATTTATTATTATAATTATTTAAATGACTATGTTGACTAGATTCTTCTAGGCTTCTTAGGTTTAGGACCATTGTGAGGCACAGGAGTTCTGTCTTTTATAGTATCTATTGCAATACCTTTAGATATAAATGATCTAACTACTGATTCACGGCCTGAACCTGTTCCTTTTATAACAACACCCACTTCTTTAACACCCATCATTATAGCTTTGTCAGCTAGAACTTCACCAATCTTTGCAGCTGCGAATGGTGTACCTTTTTTAGCACCATTGAAACCAAGTGAACCTGATGAAGAAGATGCTACCGGATTTCCTTTTTCGTCTGTAAGTACAACTTTAGTATTGTTATATGTAGATTGTATGTTTAAAACAGCATAAGCCATTTTTCTTTTACTTAGCTTGTTTGCAGATGTTTTTGCATCTTTTGCTGTTTTTTTAACTATTTTTTTTGCCATGATATTGAATATTAATATTAATTATTTGTGTCTATTTTTTATTTTTTAGTCTCTTTCTTTTTACCAGAACCCATAGTCTTTTTAACACCCTTCAGAGTACGTGCATTTGACTTTGTTCTTTGTCCACGAACAGGTAATCTTTTTGTATGTCTAACACCTCTATATGATTTTATATCTTTCAATCTCTTTATATTTGTACCAATCTCTCTTTTTAAATCAGCTTCGAGTTTAAAAACTTCGATTTCTGTACGAATTGTATTTTCCTCTTCAATTGTTAATTCTTTTGGTTTTCTACCATACTCTATACCAGCTTTATCCAATATAGTATGAGCACGTGACCTTCCTATACCGAAAACAGCAGTTAAAGCCATTTCTATTCTTTGATTATCGTTAAGATTTATACCTAGTATACGCATGAAATTGTTTAGTTTTGTTGAATTTTGTTAATTAATAAATAGTAAGAAAAGCATAGCACAAATAATATTGGCAATCAAGTTTATTTTTCGGCTATTACATGATATTTACCTGATGAATCCTTTTTAAAGGCAGAAGAGTTTTGTAAATTAACCAATATAGTGTTCTCTTTTACATATCTCTCTTTCATAACTTTATCAAATATCTCCTCTCTTGTCATGGGACCGTTTTTATTTAACACTTTAACTATAACGTCTTTTACTACACCTGAGACATAACCCCATTCTGCCAAGGCGTATAGACCTCGTCCAACGAGAACAAATCTATTATCTTTTATAAGCTCATTGTGAGTAGTAGCTTCATGTGCTCTTTTACCAAATACACTTTGTATCAATTTAGCTATTTCTTTGAAGTGAACAGGTGACCCATGTTTTCTCATGGCAAGGTATGCATAATCTCTTATACCTTTAACTTTCACATTAGTAGACGCTGACTTGCCCCATTCACCTAAGGGGTTTTTATCAATATGTTTTGATATACGTAGCCATCTTTTTGATATTTCGTCATTTTTCAGCTCTTCTGATATATCTTTAACGTTATCCATGAACGCTTTTATCATTTCATTTTCTGGTATTAATGAATTATCATCCAAGTTTACATAAAGCTTCTTAAGTGCGTCATGTATCTTTTTTGATAAATCAGAGTCAACGTGCCATCTGTGGTGAAACTCCTCAGTTTCTTTTTCTTTCTTAAATTCATCACCTATTATCAATAAAAAATGATAATGATTTTGTGTTGATTCGTCACGAGATAAATGGTTTAACAAATCATGCTCGGCCATAATACCTCCAATCTTTTTAATATATAGAGCCAATTCTTCGAAAACCTTAGCTTCTTCCTTAAAGACTGTAGACTTACGTATTGTAATGATGGAATTAGCTTCTATCTGTCTAACTCTTTCTCGGGTTATATCATAATTTTCTCCAATAGCCTCAAGTGTCATTTTTTCAATATTTTTATCAAGACCGAAACGATGTGAAATAATTACCCTTGAACGTTCAGGTATAGCTGATAATAATTTTTTAGTTACATTTTTCACTTTAAATGAAAATGTAGGTGTTGAAGTATTTACCATAATGTTTTTACATTTTTATCATATTTGTTGATATAAGTCAAATCTAGGTCAAGTGTTTTGTCAAGGACGTCGTAAGTTTTGGTTTCAAGGACATATAAGACATTGCCTTGTGGATAAAAGACATTTGGATAAGTATCGGGTCGAATGTCCTTTAAAACGAAGTCCAAACTTAGATCTTTTTTAAACCAATATACATTTATAGGAAAATTCATATCTTTCATCCATATACCAGCCTTATACTCTTTATCAAAAATAAACAGCATTCCAAACCCTGGGAATAAGAACTTTTTGCCCGACAGACCTTTGATTCTTTCATCTTCATTATCTGCTATTTTAACGACCAAATTTTTACTCTTGCCTTCTCCGTTTTTTAATATCAAAAGACCATATTGATGATTAAACGTTAAAGAACATATTATTATAAAACTTAGCAAAAATCTCATATATTCATTATAAAACAAAAAACAAGGTTTTACCCTTGTTTTGCGTTTCGTTTACGATTGGCCTTATTTATACGATATAGATGTTTTCCACGACGCACAATAAACTCCCCTTGGCGAAGGTCTGCTTTTTTAAGTGAAGATAATAATTTCATAATGAATAGAATATAACATTAATTAGATATTAATTCAAGCTTTAATCAAGTCTACCTAGTAACAGATATATCTGGCTGTATTTCACCTGCAGCAGATATTGTAATTCTACCTCCTGTATCTACATATAATGAATAGCCGGTAAAGTAATCATCTTCATTTATGTAATAGGCTGAAGTGTTTCCTGGCTCATGAGGAAGTTTTGGTAAATATTCAGGTATCAAACAGTCAGCAAGATTTATACCATCTATTGATAATCCTGATGATATGCCGTAGTGAATACCTTGTGGTAGAGTTCTAACCGTACCATCACAAAAAACCATACCTTCGTGATCAGCAATATTTTGCCCTATGGCATTCAATATAGTGTTTACATTGGCTACACGTTGAGAATCACGAGCTTGTTTAAACTGACGTGAAGGGTTTACAGCCACAAGTACAACGGTAGCAAGTATACCGATGATACCTATAACCACCAGTATTTCAATAAGAGTAAAACCTTTTTGTTTTATTTGTTTTTTATTTATATTCATATTTTTTATTTTTTTTAATTAATTGATAATGAATATATAATAAACAAAAGAGGTTAAAGTAATCTAAAAGATTTGCTGAAGTTTACGAAACCATTTTTAAGTTGATATTCAAAGCTATAATCACCAGAGATAAAGAAAATATATTTAAGGCCGGTATTATTATCGAAAGTAATACTTATTTTTTTGATATTGCATTTGTGACTATCTGCAAAATAAAGATTTCGATCAAAATCATAAGCTTGGCCTATAAAACCAAGATTATACCTTGAACCTATGAGAATATTCATAAATGCATCGGAGCAGAGTATGTGATTGTGTAATGTTGTCCTATTTTCAACAAACTCTTTTTTAATATAAATATATTCGAATACTCTTTCTGAACTTAATGATATCCAAGTTAGAAAAGTAAAAGATATACCAAGTACGAAGAATAATGCTATAAAGCCATTTTTATGTTGTTTGTGTATTGTTTTTTTCATGTGATTTGAAAAGATTTTATTATTTGATAATATTGTTGTTAACAAAGCTCCGAAAGGATCCGAGAAAACTCTCTGTAAAAGGAGGGTTTTCGATTTTTAATGGATATCATTTTTTATGTTGATTATTTTCCATACCCGAATATTAACAAAACACCCATCAAGAAAAACAAAAGAAAAGATAAAGGAAAGATAAAGTGTTGCTTTCATCCTTAAAAAATAGTATATTACTATGTATTGGGCCCGTAGCTTAGTTGGTAGAGCGCCTCATTTGCACTGAGGAGGTCAGGAGTTCGAATCCCCTCGGGTCCACACGCTTATTAGCATTGAATATATAACCGCCTATAGCTCAGTTGGTAGAGCAGTCGCCTCTTAAGCGAACGGTCATAGGTTCAAATCCTATTAGGCGGACAAGGTAGTTATTTAATATGGGCAAGTGGCGGAATTGGTATACGCGCTAGTCTTAGGAACTAGTTCTTCACGGATTGAGGGTTCGAGTCCCTCCTTGCCCACCATAAAATAAAACTTCACGAAAGTGGAGTTTTATTTTTGTGGGTAAAAGGATGTGCAGAGTTGCACATCCGTGAGGGACTCGAAAAGCTTTGCTATATTTTTGAGGATCCTTAGTCCGAGAAAATTGCAAAGGTATACTGACCTCGTAGAGGTCGAGTCCCTCCTTGCCCACAAAATACAAAAAAGTAGCTTTAAATAGCTGCTTTTTTGCTTTATAAGGCTTTATTGGGGATAAACTTGCTTTTTTACTTAAAAAGTGATATAATAATTAGGTAAATACCCTTGCCTTGGTAGGTGAGGGATGAAATTTGAACAAAAAAAACGAACAAAGAAAGATACTAAAATGACAATATGGATAAAACAAAAGTTAATCTATTTAAAAAATATAGATTTTTCAGAATCAAAATGGCTTGCAATTTTTTCAATTACCGCATTATTGATAATTTATTGGATAACAAAAGATATTGCTATCACGGCGATGCTCTTACTATCAATCGTGATTTATTTGGGATGGATTTTGTCACCTAGGATTATTATGTTTATGGTTTACCAGTTGATAGTTAGTACCTTAGTTTGGTATTTTCTAGACCAATATTGGTTACCCTTGATTTCAAATGCATGGGATTGGTTGAATAATTCTTTAAAAGCAGTAACCTGTACAGCGCTCGTTGGTTTATCAGTTTATTCAATTTTCTCATGCTGGGACGATGAAACATTAGGGGCAACTGATCTAGGTCACTGGTCTATATCAGAGTGGTTACCTAAAGAAAAGTGGGCTTCAAATCTTAAAAATGGCCCTCTAGGAGTATTCACAGGTTTACCAGCGTGGCTGGTTTCAATTAAGAAAATTCCTGGTATAGTAACACCTGTTAAAAAAACATTTGTTATACAAGTTGAAATAGACGGCGACCCACTCAACAGAAAGTTTGCAGCTGTTTTCGATACAAGTTTTAACGAGCAAGTTAAAGATACACTGAAAACGCTTTTGGTACCAAGTAAACTATCTGACTTGGAAAAAATATTTGAAAAAAGCCTTACAGATTGGTTAAATGCAAATAAGTATACTGATGTAAAAGGTCTAAAAGCTGACATTGTGAATATTCAAAAGAATGTACTTAAATCATTGGATGACGCTGAAGTAATTTATGGTAAAAAAATGTCTGACCCTAGGGTTATCGATATTCAACTACCGGAAGATATTATTACTCAACAAATCGTGGAAGCTAAGGAAATCACTGACCTTGAAGGGTTCATAGAGCAATCTAAAAAACTCTGGCTTCAGTTCCCTAAAATGTCAGATAAGGATATTGCTGACCTAATCTTAACACTAAGAGGAATCAATAAGAAAACTACGTTTAATACTACCGGGGGTAGCGGTGGAAATAAGAAAAATAGCAAGGCAGCAGCAACGCCCGTTGTCATTATCTAACCTTGTTTCAAAACCCTGCAGGACTCTAACCAGTCTTGCAGGGTATTTTTATTATAGTTGACACAAAATTTATAATATGATATAATAAACAAGTAAACTGGACATTATACAAAAATGATATGAAAAAAATTAGAATTAGAAATGCAGTCATAAAGGTCTTTACGGTATTCGCGGCAATCTTTTTCATGAAAACGTTAGTTTTCAACAAAAAAGAGGTTACGGAGATTTCAAAACCACAACAATCCCCACCCCTCTCTGCTGAAGTCCCTGAACCACAACCTGTGCAACCGAAACCTTGGGTGTTTGATCGTCAAACGGTCAACCCAAAAAATAACTCGAGAATGGATTGGTCGGTTCCGACAACGAGCCTAAACCAAGCCACGGAGTGGTTTAACGTAGAAAATGTATCCTATTGGGGCTATCGGGTAAAATCTGATTGCCTTATCGAATACAAGTTCAAGGATATTACCAGGAAAAACGTAGTGGTAAAAATTGAGTATAAAAACTCTAACCATTACACCGAAGGCACTACTGAGCTTTGGAAACCTGATCGACTACTGGAGGTGGTAGACAATACAGCAGAAATGCGTTTTATACCCCTCCCTGGTCAATCGTTGGTCGGACCGACTATTTATAGGTCTGAATAACATCACTGATCACAATTGATCAAAAAGCGCCCCCTGTTTACAGGTGTGGCGCTATTTTTTTTATATAATTTATTAATCTAATTATCATCTATATTTAAAACTCTGTTAACATTGTCTTTAGTTCTATCACTTGTTGGAACACTATTTAATATAAGTTTAAATAAACCAAACACCGATATCATAATAAACATTCCAAACAACCCCCAACCTATATGCAACCTTCCTTCTTTTATTTTTCCTGGATCTGATTGTGATTTATATATATATTCAAAAACTCCATAGATAAAATATATAAATGCTACAGCAAATAATAAAATAATAATTGGATTTATAATAATTTGATTTATATTTGACAGTATAGAGTATACTTTTTGCATATAACATAATCATACAATAAAAAAAGACTTGAGGCTATAAACCTCAAATCTTTTTTATTAAACTAACTAAAGAAATCTATCTTGAAGGAGGGGTAGCGTAAGGAGCTTGTTGTACTGGGACAGCAGGTGCTACTGGTATATTTGAGTTATCAAGGTTAAATGATCCTCTCAAAAGGTTTACAAGTCCCCAAACTGACACCATAACAAATAATGCAACTACACCCCACAATATATATTTTCCAGCCTCTGCCCTATCTGCCCCGTCTTTTCCTCCTAGGAAAAATCTTTTCACTATACCAAGTAAAAATAATACAAGTGCTGCCAATATAAGAAGTGGTAATGCACGTCCTGCTATGTATATAACCCAGTTAAGTAAGCCATCAATAGTTCTAGCTATAGGGGCTTCTGTTTGAGCAAGAACAAGAGCTGGTGCAAATGTTGCTAAAAGTGATAATATTTTTTTCATGTTTTTTTTGTAAATTTATGATTTTATTTAATTTATAATTATGTTTTTATTATACTACTTTAGTTGTGGAACAATCAAGTTACCACTGCCAAATAAAGTAAATTGAAGTATTCTAACAAGTCCCCAAACAGACACCATAACAAAGAGTGATACAATACCCCAGAACATAAACTTTCTAGCTTGCTCGCGAGCTTCTGGTTTTTGTCCATCAACAAAAGATAGTCTTAGTATTCCATACAGGAACATAACCAAAGCTGCTCCGATGATAACGTAAACAAGCTGATTCATGATTCCAACTAGCCATAAAACAACACCCTCGAGAGAAAGTTTTGGTACACCACTAGCTCCAGGAGTATAGTTTGGTTTTTGATTTAGTTCTGAATATTCACCTCTGTTTAAACCAGCACCTAAAGCGCTGTTACCGTCACCACCACCCATCATAATGTTTGCATCATATGAATCAGCTCCTCCACCAAACATAGAGGAATCAGCTCCTCCACCAAACATAGAGGAATCAGCTCCTCCACCGTTATCAAAAGCATCCTCTATAGACTGTGCCCCGGCTCCAACCCCACTCAACATAATCATTATTATTAAAATTTTTTTCATATTTATATTATTATATTTAATTATTATTTATTTTCCTTTGAATACCTCTTTAACTGTATCACCTATACCCAGAGCTAAAACCTCTGCTGTCAATATAAGCGCAGCACCTACAAGACCCCAAAGTAATGCATTCTGGGCTTTTTTAAGTTTTGCAGGATCACCTTTTGCAGTAACAAACATAAAACCTGCATACAATAGATATAACGTTGCGACCATTATCATTATAGTTTGAGCTACATCTAAAATATTCATAAAGATAGTTCTTAAGTCAGTACCTCCTGCTGTACCATCGCCTATAGGTGGAGTTAAAAAACCGTCTCCTCTAGTTTGTTTTGTCTGAGCAAACATAAAAACCGGTGTAGTTATTGTAATAAATGCAATAATTTTTTGAATATTTTTTTTCATATTTGTATTATACTTTAAGTTTATCTTTTAGGTAATGAATCCTGTCTAAATTCTGCATTTACACCAAGACTATCCAATGCAAATTCAACTATATAATAAGCACCTATTAACAAAATCATTCCAATAACTATATTTAAAAATATACTTTTAGCGCGACTACGTGACTGAGGAGAACCTTCACCTTTTACTAAAACAAAACCTGCATAAAATATCATAATTGTGGCAATAAAAACACCTAGCAATATAATATTTTGCAATAACTCATTTATAATGGGACCTAAATCTTTCCAACCGCAACCACCTAAATAAGGATCAGCTTTTTCCCCATTTCCAAAACATACGGATAAACTTTCAAATAATTGCATATGTATTTATATTATCATATTATCTTGTTAAATATAATCTATCTAGTCTATCTGATGCATCTGTTATTGCATCTGATATGTTTTGAGTTCCTGAAACTATAGAGTTTATCATTTTAGAGAAGATGTCATCAGATGAATTACTGTTTGGATCAAGCCATGTCTGAGCAAATATAGCAGATTGGTTTATAACTGCTATATCAGGATTTGTTTTTGCAGCTTTTGAGTTTAACAAAACATCGCGACGCGCTGAAGCTAAACGTATAGAGTTTGAAAGTGAATCGTTTAACTCATATGTATTGAAAAATCTCATAACATCTTGATATGTAGCGTTTGCATTTTTTGATGTAATCAAAAACCCGAGAGAATATATTTTTCCTTTTGTGACTTTTTTCTCCTGATAAGCTTGAGGTATAGCCGCTATATCAAAGTATAAGTTCGGATTACGAGTTTTCAAATATTCCACTTCAGATCCTGGACCAAAATATATAGCCAAATCTCCAGCAAGAAATGCTTCACGTGAGGAGCTAAATGATTTATTCCATGTATATGATGATTTCGTAGGGTTGGCAAATTCTGTATAAAATATAAGAGCTTGGCGGGACAAAGTAGATGCGGACTGTTCATTTTCTGTTAGTTGTTTTTTGTTTTTTACTAAACCTGAAACGTAAGCTCTTGATCCATCGTCGTAAAAAGATAAATCAATACCTATCTGTGAAAGCATGGCAAACAGTATGTCTTTAGCGTGGTCAACGTTATCATATTCTCCTAGTGCTGCATAAGCCCTATCTATAATACCGTTATCTTGCCTACGTACAACTTTTTCTGTTAAGTTAGTAAATTCCACCCAATCTTTTGGAGGTATGAGTATACCTTCTGATTTTAACAAATCAACATTGTAATACATAACCAACGGATCTATCAACAAAGGAAAGGCTTTTATACCACCCTGAACGGTGAACTTATTTGCAATATCTAAGTAAGTATTTTTATAAACTTCTGCTGTTACGGTTTCATTTGGTATAGTTAGAAGTTTATTTATCTGACTGTAATACATGTAATCAGGGAAAATGATTGCGTCTGGACCATTACCTTCTGCTATTGCCTTAAGTATAGCCTGTTCGAAACCTTCTTCTTGAAATTCAATATATGTGAAAGTTGGATCCTGACCTTTAATACGAAAAGGTTCTATACCTGCATCTATGTTAGCTTTGGGTAAAACACCCCAAATAGTTGATTTATAACCTGAAGTATTTATACCTGATTTACCTGTTGCAAATAAAGCTATGCCAATTATTCCAATAACAAGAAAGGTTACTATAACCACAACTTGAAATATGTTTAGATCTTTGATATTACTCATTATTTTTATTTATTTAATTTTTATAAATTATATACGAGTAATTATACTATATAATACCTAATTATACTCATTACACACCTATAACTGAAGCCAGACTGTCACCTTCTCTTAACTTCATAACTCTCACACCTTGTGTATCACGACCTAAGTTTGGTATCTCTTTCAACTCACAGCGTATTACCTGGCTTTTTTTACTGATAGCAACTATCTCATCTAACTCTGGAGTTACAACTTGTGATGCAATAAGATCACCTGTTTTATCAGTAACTTTGAAAGTTTTTATACCTGAACCTCCACGACCTTGTATTTTATACTCTGAAAGTGATGTCTTCTTACCATAACCGTTTGCAGAAACAGTTAATAACTCTGCGTCATCCTTAGAATCAAATCGAACTGGTATAGCGCCGATTATATATACTCCTTTATCTAGCTTCATGGCACGAACACCACCTGCAGACCTTCCCATCTCCCTTATTTCATTTATAGAAAAACGTATAGATTGTGCATCAGTTGCAACTAATATCATACTGTCTTTTTCATTAACAAAAGAAGCCTCTATCAAACTATCACCTTCGTCCAATGATATAGATATGATGCCACTTCGTCTCACATCACGAAATGATGAAAGGTTTACACGTTTTCCTGTTCCAAGTTTTGTTATAAGCATCAAAGAAATATCATCAACTTTCTTAATCTCTTTTGGCATAGGTAATATAGATGTAACTTTTTCATCTTGAGCAAGTGAAAGGAAGTTCATGATAGATTTTCCTCTAGTTGCACGTTTTCCCTCTGGTATATCGTACATTTTTATCTGATAAGCCTTACCTTTGTCAGTAAAGAAAAGAAGCTCGTTATGCATTGTCGCTGAAATGAGATGTGTTATAAAATCTTCTTCTTTCACATCCACATCCAC
This sequence comes from Candidatus Nomurabacteria bacterium, assembly GCA_943356525.1. Lineage (GTDB taxonomy): Bacteria > Patescibacteriota > Minisyncoccia > Phycocordibacterales > CAIZLB01 > CAIZLB01. Next base: position 33,896 of record CALRFG010000006.1, read on the forward strand.
AACACCTACACCGCCTCTTTTTTGTTTTTTATACTCGTCGGGGTTTGTGCGTTTTACATACCCACCTGCAGTTAGTACAAGTACAGACTCTTGATCTGGTATAACATCTTCTACTCCAACATTTGCTACACCCCCTTTTACAATACGAGTACGTCTTTCATCACCAAATTTTTCTTTTATAGCATCAGATTCGTCTTTTATAATAGTCAATATTCTTGAAGGATTTTTCAATATATCCTTAAGGTCTTTAATGATTAATTGCAATGCTTTCAACTCGTCTTCAATCTTCTTTCTTTCTAGAGATGCAAGTCTTGCCAATTTCATCTCCAATATCGCAGTTGTTTGTCGATCTGAAAACTTGAACTCTTTCATCAATGCTATATGGGCTGAAGGAGTATCTTTACTTTTCTTGATGATAGCTATAATTTCATCGATATGATCAAGTGCCTTTTTCAAACCAAGTAAAATATGCTCTCTATCTTCAGCTTTCCTAAGATCAAATTCCGTTCTACGTCTAATAACATTTTTTCTATGGCCGACAAAATTTTCAAGAGCTGATTTTATAGATAGAGTTTGAGGTACCCCATCTACAAGTGCAACAAGGTTGTAGTGAAATGTTGATTCAAGTTGTGTATGTTTATATAGATAGTTCAAAATATTCTGCGGATACATACCGTTCTTAAGCTCAATAACGATACGTATATCTGAGGTGGACTCGTCACGGATATCTTTTATACCCTCGAGCTTTTTATCACGCACAAGGTCAGCTATAGCCTCTATAAGAGATGATTTGTTTACTCTATATGGTATAGAATTGATCACAATCTTTGATTGTCCTGCTTTTTCTTCGACTATCTCAGCCTCTCCACGTACAACAACACCTCCACGACCATGAGTACAGGCATGTTCTATATCTTTTTGGTTAAATGCTATAGCTCCCGTTGGAAAGTCTGGTCCTTTTATAAATTGCATCAAATCAATAACACTTGCATCTGGATTGTCTACAAGGTGTTTTACAGCATCCATAACCTCGTTCAAGTTATGAGGAGGAATGTTTGTAGCCATACCAACAGCAATACCTAAAGTACCGTTTAGTAAGAAGTTTGGAACCTGTGTTGGTAAAACCGATGGTTCTTTTCTAGTCCCATCATAGTTTGGACGAAAATCCACAGTATCTTTATCCAAGTCAGCCAACAAGTTAAGTGATATCTTGTTCAACTTACTCTCAGTATAACGAGACGCGGCTGCAGGATAGCCATCTACGTTACCGAAGTTACCTTGCCCCCAGATCAGAGGATATCTCATGTTAAAATCCTGGACCATGTTCACCATAGTTTGATATATAGCAGCATCACCATGAGGGTGATAGTTACCCATAGTTTCTCCGACCACTTTAGCTGACTTTTGAAACTTTGATGTAGGTAAAAGTCCAAGTCTACTCATAGCAAACAGTATACGTCTTTGTACCGGCTTTAAACCATCTCTTATGTCTGGCAAGGCACGATCTGTAATAACCGACATGGCATAGTCTATGTATGACTCTTCCATCTCGTCGACTATATTTCTCTGAATAACGTTCTGATGAGGTATAACTTCTACTTCTGTATTTTCATTGTCGTTTGACTTGTTTGACTTTGGCATATAAAAAAGATTATATCATATTCGACTTTATCTTTCCATAATAATATGAGATTATAGCCTTACATAACATGAATAATACAACAACAATACTAAGTATAGAAACAAGCTGTGACGAAACTGGTGTATCTATAGTTCAATACAATAAAACTACACAAAAATACACTGTTTTGTCTGATTCTTTAAATAGCCAAGTGGAAATCCATAAAGAATTTGGTGGTGTATTCCCTATGGTTGCTAAACGTGAGCATGGTAATAACTTGACAGGACTCTTGACGCATTGTTTAGAGAATGTTGTGTCAATAGATGGGTCAAGTATTGATAAAAAAAACATAGATTTTGAGCTAATAAATCGTGAAAAAGAATTAACTGAAAAAATACAAACTGAGCTTGAAAATACATCTTCCTTACTTCTAAAAATTCCAGAGATAGATTATATCGCTGTCACACGTGGTCCTGGACTTGAACCCGCTCTTTGGGTTGGTTTAAGTTTTGCAAAATTTTTATCAAAACTTTGGCAAAAGCCGATGTTACCGATAAACCACATGGAGGGTCATATTTCATCTGTGCTTTTAGATACTGAATCAAGTCATATAGAATTTCCTTCTCTTGCCCTACTTATATCGGGTGGGCATACCGAGCTTGTAGATATAGAAAATTGGGGGAAATATAAGATCATTGGTAAAACACGTGATGATGCAGTTGGCGAGGCATATGATAAAGCAGCTCGTATACTTGGATTGTCTTATCCTGGTGGACCGTTGATAGCAGCAAAAGCTAAAAAACTGAGAGAGAGTGCTGTAGAATCAGATATACAGTTTAAAAAAAATCAATTTCTTATAAAACTTCCTCGACCAATGCAACATAGTCAAGATCTTGATCTATCTTTTTCTGGACTAAAAACTGCTGTTCTTTATATGGTTAGAGATTTGAAAAAAAATCAAAGTGTTGAAAATCTCCCAGAAGAGATAATTGATCTTATATGCCATGAGTTTGAAAATTCTGTTTCAGAAGTTTTAATCAGTAAGTTAAACTTTGCAAATAAGTCTGGAAATAGAAAATACAAAAATCTCATTGTTGCCGGTGGTGTAATATCCAATGAATTTTTGAAAGAAAATATACAAAACTGGTGTTTAAAAAATAATATAAATTTTTTGAAACCTGAAAAATCTCTAGCAACTGACAATGCTGTAATGATAGCTTTGGCTGCAATAGTTGGATTGAATAATAAATATGTAAGTATAATAAATCCAAATGATAAAGCGTTTTTAGAAATAAAACCTGATGGAGATTGGTCTTTAAATAATATATAATTTTATTATGTATATTTATAAAGAAATATTACATACTTAAATTCTAAAAACATAATTAAAGTTTATAAAAAGCTTGCACATCTTGTCTTAAACATTTAAAATAGATACATGAATAATACACGCAAATCATTTTTACAAAGATTAACTGGTAGCTTTCGCGAAGAAGACGAAGAAGCTATAGAAAAGATGAGTCAAGTTAATCGTAGATCTTTTGGTAAACTGAGCTCAAAAAATATAGATATGGATGATGATGAGGAGGATGTTGATATAAATATAGAATTGGAAGATGGTGATGCACTTGTTACAGTTGAAGGTCAACTAGGAATTGATTTATTTGAAACACCGGTTGAAGTTATAGTTAAAACTATGATACCAGGAGTAAGAAAAGATGATATAGATATTTCTTTGTCTCGTGATATGTTGACTATAAGAGGTGAAAGAAAAGATGAGAAAACTATATCTGATGATGATTATCATTATAGAGAATTATATTGGGGAGCATTTTCAAGAACTGTGCAGTTACCGCATGAAGTAGACATAGATAAGGCAGAGGCTACAGAGTCACAAGGTATGCTTACAATAAGACTTCCGAGAATAGATAGAGAGCGAAAAGCGAGTTTGAAGGTTAAGGGTATGTAAAACTCTCAAAGAAATAAAAAAACACCTTATGAAGGTGTTTTTTTATTTAGTAAATTTTAGACCAGGATCTCGCCCTAAAAAATAACGTTTTTTACCCCTGGCTTTTCGTAAAAATCTGAAAGATTTTTACTTTACAAAGCATAACAAAAAATACAACAAACTTTCCTTGGTTGTTGTATTTTTTGTTGCGCTTTGTGCCAAGGGCCGGGGTCTCGGTCCTTACAGGACCAGTACACCTTTACGGTTTCCTCAAACTCTTGGATTTTTCGTAAACATCGTAAAGCTTTTCTCGCCCTAGAAATCCTTAGGATTTCTTCCCTGCATCAAAAAGAAAAAACTGTGAAAATAATAATCACAGTTTTTTCTTTTTGGTGCCAAGGGCCGGGCTCGAACCGGCGACCCCATCCTCTTCAGGGATATGCTCTACCAACTGAGCTACCTTGGCTTATTTCAATTATTTTATAAAAGATCTTATGTCTGAAATCTGACCATACACCTTCATAAGTTCTTCTAAATAAGGCTTTGCATAGTAAAACGTTCCAAAAGTAAGACCTAATATAACAAGCCATTTCAATGATGAAAAAAGTATAGATAAGCGAGCTCTTCTTTGTATACTTTCCAGTATAAGTTGATTCTGCTTTAAAGTCTCTTCTATATTACTTAGACGAGCTAATATCGCATCATATTCTTCATTCATATATAGATAGTAACAAAAATATGGTTTAAAATCAATTATTCGTATAATTGACTATGTGTACCTATATCAATCAATATATACAGATTATCTATTTTCTTATAAACCAATCTATAATCACCAGTAATATTTATACTTCTATGATCAGAATATTCACCTTTTAATGAGTGATTGTTTAATATAATAGCAAATTCATTTTCTTGAAAAAGAATAAATCTAGTCTTAAATGACTTAATAGGTTTACTATCAAGTTTCTTTAAATTTTTCTTAAATTTAGTGAAAAAAGAAAAAGTTTTCATTAATTAAATTATTTATATAGATAACGCTTTAAATAATTCACTGGCAGACTTATGTTTTTTCATAGTACCTTTTTTGTATTCCATATCAGCTTCTTTTATAGAATCAACTAACCTTGTTGAAGGTTTATAAGCTAATGATACATTTATTTCTTTATCTCTTATAAATTGACGAAGTAATATATTTGTAATCGTTCCAAGAGGAATACCCATAGCATCAGCTATTTTTTTAGCCTCATCTTTCATTTCTTTATCTATTTTTATATTGAGTATTGTTTTCATATATACCTAGTATATACCTAGTATATACACGGGTCAATACACCTTATTTTGTTCCAACCATCCTCATCACATTGTCAATAAAGTCAGATTTTATCTTTTCATTTAACTCACGAAACGCGATAAGACCCTCTCTCTTATATTCAACAATAGGATCATGTTGACCTATGGCTCTAAAGTTTACTGAAGTTTGAAGATGTGTCATGTTATCAAGGTGATTCATCCAATAATAATCATTAACTTGTAACCACAACTGTCTAGCTATCTTGTAGAGGTCATCTGTTTTCTTATTATCTTGAATATCATTTCCAGTCAACATTGTGTCAATCAAATCTTTCAATTCTTCCCCTTCGGCTAACAATATACTTTTTCTTTTACTGTAGATACTTTGTCTCTGCTGATTTAAAACATCATCAAATTCCAAAACTCTTTTTCTTGAATCAAAGTGAAAACCTTCAATCTTTTTCTGTGCAGACTCAAGTGAACGTGATACAAGTTTATGTTGTATGGCCTCATCTTCAGGTAAATTCATACGAGCCATCAAACCTTTTATTGTATTGTTTGCAAACACACGCATAAGTTCATCTTCAAGTGATACATAAAACTGTGTCTCACCTGCGTCTCCTTGACGTCCTGAGCGACCACGAAGCTGATTGTCAACACGACGAGAGTCATGTCTCTCTGTGCCGATAACATAGAGTCCACCTAGATCTTTTACTTCCTGCGCCTCTTCACTTGTTGCAGGTGTACCACCGAGTTTTATATCAACCCCACGTCCAGCCATATTTGTGGCTATGGTTACCGCACCTTTTTTTCCAGCTTGAGCTATAGTTTCACCCTCACGCTCAGCCAATTCAGGTTTAGCATTTAAAAGATTATGCTTAACACCAGCAACTTTTAAATATTGTGATAGGAGTTCGTTTTTTTCTATAGAAATAGTACCAACAAGAACCGGTTGACCGTTCTGATTTAATTCTTTTATCTTTTTCGCGATAGCTTTAAATTTTCCAAGCTCAGTCATAAAAATAAGATCATTTGCATCTTTTCTGGCTATAGGTTTATGAGTAGGAACAGAAACGACATCAAGTCCGTAAACTTTTAAAAACTCTTCACGTGACGTAAAACCTGTACCTGTCATACCTGAAAGTCTTTCATAAAGTCTAAATAGGTTTTGATAAGTTATAGAAGCCGCTGTTTTACTTTCTCTCTGTATTTTTACTCCCTCTTTTGCCTCTATAGCTTGATGTATACCGTCAGACCATCGGCGTCCTGGTTGCACTCTACCAGTTGAAGTATCGACAATAAGTACTTCATTATTTTTAATAAGATAATCTACTTCTTTATGATATATAGCCTGAGCTTTTATCGCTGTCTCAAGATGATGTATAAGTTTAATATTTTCATTGTTATACAGATTTTGTATACCTAGTTTTTTTTCAGCTAAGTTTATCCCTTCTTCTGTTATAAGTATTGATTTAAATTTTTCATCATATATATAATGCTCATCTCTTTTAAAGCCTCGAACTATCGATGCAAAAGTTTTGTAAACATTATCAGACTCTTCGGCTGGTTGCGAAACTATAAGTGGACTACGTGACTCATCTATAAGTATAGAGTCAGCCTCATCAATGATGGCGAAGTAGTGATCTCTTTGTCTCAACTCCTCTTTAGAGTTAGCTATATTGTCAAATAAATAATCAAAACCAAACACAGAGTTTGTTCCATAAGTTATATCAGCTTCATAGGCCTCCTTTCTAGTCACAGGTTTTAAAAACTCATATTCAATTTTAAATGAACCTGTTTCATTTTCTTTTTTATCGTCATCTGCAGTTGTATGAGTTGGATCATATATAAAAGATTTATCTTGCATGATAACTGAGGTAGATATACCCAGCAAATAATATATCTGACCCATCCACACTGCATCACGACCAGACAAATAATCATTCACAGTAACAACATGTACTCCGCGTCCAACGAGAGCGTTTAGATACGATGGTAAAGTCGCCATTTGTGTCTTACCTTCACCAGTTTTCATCTCAGCAACATTGTTGTCGTGCAAAATCATTCCACCAATAAGTTGTACATCATAATGACGTTGGCTTAGAGTTCTTTTAGCAGCTTCACGAACAAGTGCAAAAGCTTCTGGTAAATTTTCATCAAGTTTTGATTTATTAGCACCTGTAAGATTTGCTTTTAAAGCTAATGATTTTTGTTTTAATTCAATATCAGTAAGCTTAGAAATTTCCTCTTCTAAACCATTGATAATATTAACTTTTTTCTGATATTTTTTGATAGGAGAACCTAACATGCTTAAAAATGACATGACTATATTTATAGCACAAATACTTATAAATATTAAGTCCAATCAAGATAAAACAAAAGTACGTAGAAGGTTTGCTTTTACGTACTTTTATTTAGTGGGATAGAATGATCTATCTTTTTTTTGTAACTTTTTTTACAGCTTTTTTAGGAGCTGCTTTTTTTACAACTTTCTTAACTGCTTTTTTTACAACTTTTTTAGGAGCTGCTTTTTTTACAGTTTTCTTTGCTGCTTTTTTTACTGCCATATGTTTATTTTATTTTTAAAATTATTTGAAAATGATTATCGCGTGATGAAGTTCATGTTCGACAAACATATTCTTATCACGTACTTATATTATACACTAAATATTTTTTACAATGCAAATATTTTTTACTAAAAATAATTGTGGATAATTATTTTTTTTATTTTTAAGAAAAATTTTATAAAAAAATATTTTTTTGATGTTTATTTGAGAAAAATTTTATCTAGGTAGTTGTATGTTAGAAAAATTTTGTATAAATTTTTCTTGCCGAACCTGAGTAAAATAAAGAGCTTTGATATATCATCATTATCCAAATAATCACTCCTGCTAAAGTGAAATAAAAAAAACAGTAAGCTTTCCTTGCTTACTGTTTTTTTTGAGCTTTCCTTTTCTTAGACAGCGGCTTTTTTTACTAAGGTTTTATTTGCTTGCGTTTAATATCTCAACTTTCTTTTCTGGCATTAATTCTACGATTTTATTTGCTATTATTTTTTTTGCTTTTTTAACTGTAAATTGATTCCAAAATTCTGCTTTAAGTATAAGATCATAATTATAATTTTTATAACCGTCTACCAGAGCTTGAGCTATGTCTGTAACACTTTTATTGTCATAGTTATTTTTTTTAGCAATCTCAGATAACACACCTATGTAGTAACCATACGAAGTAATGTTTTGTGGTGCATCTTCATATGCTTTTTTTAATAAAGCCATTGTTCCATCTAGATCCCCTTTGTTCATAAGTATAATTGCTTTATTATATGCAAAACTTTGTTTTTCTGGTGAAAGTTTATACGCCCTATCAGCATAAACAAGTGCTTGATCTATGATACCAAGACTTCTATAAGTATTTGATACGAAATAATTATATCTTGCATCTTGATTTTTTTCTTTATCATATTCATCAGTCAAATTTTTATATAGCACAGAAATATTTTGCTTTGTTGTACTGGAAACATTTTCTTGTGTCAAAATCTTTGGTAATAAAGTTGAAAGCTGTTCGAAAGCTTCAAACTTTCCTGAACCACCAAGTTCTAACACATCTTTAAAATCTTTATCTATGGTATTTGTAACACCTTTTGTTTGTAAACCCTTAAGTATACCTATTAACTTTGTATTTTGAGTATAAGGTTTCAGTATAGTTTGATAACCAATATATGAAATAGCTATCAGAGAAATTATTCCTATTAAGATAATTTTATTTTTATCATCTTCAGTTAGGTTTTTATGTTCTATTTTTTCATTTCTGTCATGTGTATATCTATCATTTATATATGCCAGTATTAGGAAAAATAATACATAACTTGAAAGGTTGTCGAACACAAATATGTTATGGATAAAATACGCTGCCAATAGTCCAAGCCATACAGATCTCTCTATGATAGTAAGACCTGCACGCTTCGAAAATATAAAATACAAAGCTGTGACAAATAGAGACAAATACCCAAGTAGTCCTAGTACACCCGCTGCGGTCAACCAGTCCATAAACACATTATGCGATCTATCAAACCACTGTTCTTGAGCATACATACCTGGATTGTAGTATTTTGCAAAAACATAACCAAAGTTATCTTGTCCCCAACCTAGAAGTGGTTTTTCTTTCACACCTTCATATGCCATGTGCCATATTAGAGTACGAGCTTCTCCTTGATTTTTCAAAACTGACTTATAATCTGTAGTTATAAGTGCTGCAAAACGATTTAGCTGATTTGAGTTTTTTACAAAATCAGATTGTTTGAAAATACCTAAAAACATAACTGAAACGACAACAGTAGTTAAGAATCCTATAGCTCCAAAACGGATGATTTTATTTTTCTCCTTCCATGCAAGATAAACTGACGCAAGTATAAGACCTACAACCAATCCAACAAATGCTCCTCTAGTTCCTGTCTTCAATAGTATAAATAGATTGAATGCAGCAACTCCTATATATAGAGCGATTGAAACCCAGTTATTTGTGTTTAGTTTTTTGGCCGACTTATGTTCACCAGACTCAAGAAGCTCTGCCTCCCTATTTCCTCTAAAAATCATAGCAGCTCCTAAAAGACCAAAAAATACATGTATAAGGGCATATACGCCCAAGTAAGATGAGTTACCTAGGTGGCCTGATATACGATCAGCTGCTCCAGTCGAATTACCTAAAGCCTGTATACCAATAAAAATAGATATGACTATTGATATGTTCAACAAATATATCCACTCGCGACGTCTTATAGCAGAAGCGGAGATAATAAATAAACCCGCCATGTAAAGCATGGTTACCAAACCTTCCATACGTTCAAAATTTGACCATAGACTACGTGTAGGGTTTACACTGTTTAACATTGCTAAAAACAAAATAAACATAAAACCGCCCATAGCATATAGCATGACTGATTTTTTAGGACGAGAATCTTTATCAATAAGTGCAAGAGCAATATATGATACAGATGATAATGCAATCATAAGCCTCATAAAAATTGCTTTTCCGGTTATATATGGAAAGAATAATTCTCCAGAAAAAATAAAAGGTGTTAATAATGTAGAGCCAATCAATATTATAGTGATAACTCTTAGTATTTTTTTAATGTCTTGTATTTGTGTATTCATGCGGAGTATTATAACATGTATTTTAAAGAGATAATATATGAATAAACTTAAACAAAGGATAAAAGAAAAATGGGGTGAGGCTGGGTTTCAGAGGTATTTTCGGAATACGGGGTGGATGTTTGGAGCTAGAGTGTTGACACTTTTAATTAATCTTTTTGTAAGTATATTCATAGCCAAACAGCTTGGACCAGAACAGTATGGTACTTTTTCTTTTATAATAAGTTTTGTGAGTATTGCAGGTTTTACCCTATTTGCAATTGATTCACTTGTAATGAAGAGGCTAAATGAAGATAAAGATAGTACTGATAAGATATTAGGTTCAGCTCTTGCTATAAAGTTTGTAAATAGTTTATTTACCATAACCACAGCAACACTCGCAGGTTTAATTTTTGCAAATACATCAACTACAGTATTGATGATATTTGTATATTCAACCTTTACAATATTTCAATCTTTTGGGGTTATAGATTTTTACTTTAAAATAAATGTACAAAATAAACCAATATCAATATTGAGTATTGTAGTAGTATCACTTTCATCTGTAATCAAGATCGGGATATTATACTATAATCTACCTTTGGTATACCTATTGTTATCTTATGTATTAGATCATATTATAGGTGCAATTGGATATATATATTTATACAAAAAATACGTTGGTAGTATTTTCAATTTTAGTGTAGAAAAAAATATTGTAAAAGGTTTAATAATAAAATCCTGGCCTTTAACCATATCAGCATTGGCAACCACTATATATATAAGAATTGACCAGATTTTTATAAAAGTTTTACTTGGATCAGAATCACTGGGTTTATATGCAATAGCAGTAAGATTCTCGGAAGTATGGTTTATTATATCCGAAGTAATGTGTCTTTCTTTATTGCCTGCAATACTAAATGCAGAAAAAACTAATAATGAATTATTTTTAAGCAGAAGTAAGAGGTTGTATAGCCTGTTGTTTTATTCAGCAATAGGTGTATGTATAATAATGTATGTAATTTCACCTATACTTATAAATACACTGTACGGTGAAGCCTATAGTCAAAGTGTAAATATCCTGAGACTATATATATGGTCTATAGTAGGATTTTTTATAGCAACAGCTTTAAATCAGTTTTTGTTTGCCAAAGGTAAACTTAAAACCATTCTTTTTATGAATATCATAGGAATGTCTTTAAGTGTTGCGCTTAACTATATTTTGATACCCATTTTAGGAATACAGGGTGCTATTTTGGCAAATATAGTTGCATATACATTGCCATTTATAATAATATTATCTTTAAAAAACATGAGAGAGCAAAGAATTACATTTATCAAAGCTGTAGTAAACCCTTTTACTTAAAATATGGACAAAAATAAAAACAAAAAAGTTGTTTCCATAATATGGGGTTATCATACCCACATGTACAACCTTGCGCCTGAAGAAAATTATCATTTACATTTTTTAAAAGTAGCCAAAGAATCAGGTTTCAAGCCTTACGCTATAGTCAAAGGATCTAAAGAAAATATGGAAAATGATCCTAACTTTGACAAAGATATAGAGGTTATTGATTATAAAAATATCTTTCAGTTTTTATTCTTAATCATAAAATTTTCATTTCAAAATACTCTGTTTTATGTAAATAGTTACGAGTGGCAGTCTTTCATGGTTCCCTTTATAGCCAAAAAAACCATATTCATGGCACATACACAACCAAAAAGACAAACCGAGAAAAAACAAATGATTCAAAACTTTGTTTATAGATTTTTTACAGCAATAAGATTAAACAATGACACAGAAAAAGATTTTTTGTTAGAACAAGGAACTGATGAAAAAAAACTGCATGTTGTACCCCTTGTGGTTTCGCAAAGTGTTTTTAAACTTACAAATACTGATATAGGCACAAGAAAGGATTTGGTGTATTTTGGTAACGTTACAGAGAAAAAAAATTTACCTACAATATTAAAAGCTTTTGAATTAGTAAAAGAAAAATACCCTGAGATTAAGTTGAATATTATTGGTAAGATACATGATGAATCAATCAATGAAGCTATAGATAAATCAGTATTCAAAAAAGATATAGTAAGGTATGGTTTTTTACCTAACAGTACCCTGATTGATGAGATGAATAGAAATTTAATATATTTAAATTCATCATTAGATGAAGGTCAATGTGTGGCAGTGTATGACGCAGCTTTGTGTGGATGTGTTCTTTGTTTGCCTAACATAATGTCTTTTATTGGAGTTTTTAAAGATGTAGCCTTATTTCATGATATATATGACCATGAAAAACTAGCTGAGAACATATTATTTTACGTTAATAACCCTGATATAATAAAAAATTATAATAATAAATGTATTAATATGATAAAAAAAGATTATTCCATAGATAGAGTAGAAAATAAATTAACAACACTATTGTCAAAATTTTAAAATTAAAATATGAATAAATTAATATTTAATATCAAAAAAATACTTAAACCTGTATTAAGAAAAATTTCAAATAAAAAAATAAGAGGTGTTTTTATAAATATAAATGATCAATTTAATAAACACACATATAATAGTAAAGTTATATTGAAATACTTTGATCAATTTAATTTGAAAGAAATTGATCCTGAAAAATTAGAAGTAATAAACTTTTTAAGAAATAATAAGATAAATCTCTTTCCTTATGATTTCATAAAAAAATACAATAGTTCCGATATAAAAATATTCGACGGAGAAAATGGATTAAAATACGGCCTGTCTAATAATAAAAAAATCTTCTTTAAGAGAAGTTGTTCAGAAAATGAGGCTCAACAGATATTATCTGCTTTAAATTTAGAACAAGACAATGAGTCACCTCACAGATATTTAAATGACGATTTTACTGTAGATGAAAATGATATTGTATTAGATATTGGTGCAGCTGAAGGTTATTTTTCATTATTAATTGTTGAAAAAGTTAATAAAATTTATATTTTTGAATCAAATCCTGAATTAATAGAAGCATTAAATACCACATTTGAACCATGGAAATATAAGGTTTTTATAGTAAATAAATACGTATCAAATAAATCAGACGAAATATTCACAACAATTGATGATTTTTTTAAAGATAAAGAACCACCAACATTTCTAAAGGTTGATATTGAAGGTGCAGAGTATGATTTTATACAAGGTGCCAAAAAACTTTTATCAACAAAAAATCAAATGAAAATTATATTAGCAGCTTATCATAAACATAATGATGAAATTATACTAAACGAAGAATTAAAAAAATATGGTTTTAAAACTAATTTTTCAAAAGGCTATATGTTATCTATTTGGGATGGTGTTATAAAAGAACCTTATTTAAGGAGAGCGTTAATACGAGCACAAAAATGATTAAAAACTATATAAATGTAATAATACCAATTATCAAAATATGCAAAAACTGGCATGTAATAATTTTTAGTAAATTATTTAATTTAAAAATAAAAAACATAGAACTTAAAGATGGGGTTAAATTTAGTGTAGATGGTATAATACCTAAAGCAGATCTATCTATGCTTGTAGAAACTTGGTTTAATCACGATTACACACCTTTAGGGTTTGAGATTGGTGAAAAAGATTTAGTAATAGATATAGGTGCAAATAATGGTTTTTTTTCTATTTTTGCAGCAAAAAAAGCCACAAGTGGACATGTTATATCTTTTGAACCTGTACCTGAATTAGTAAATAAAATCAAAACAAACATAGACTTAAATAAAATATCAAATATTAAACTGGAGCAATTGGCTGTTTCTAACAAAAAAGGACATATTGAGTTTTATATTTCAAAAACCCACAACGGTTGTCACAGTCTGTTTAAAAGAAGTGCTTCAGATGATAAAATCATAATCAATACAATAAAACTTGAAGATTATTGTTTTGAAAACAAGATACAAAAAATTAATCTTTTAAAAATGGACTGTGAAGGTGCTGAATATGATATTTTTAATTCCCTATCAGCAAAATTTTTAAAAAATAATATTGAAAAAATTTCAATGGAATATCATGATATTATAGGGGAGCACAAGCATGGAGAAATTATAAACCAACTAAAAAATAACGGTTTTTCAACAAAAGTTTTAGGTGATTCAAACAGTGGTTATATATATGCATTAAACGATAATTTAATTAATAAATAAAATGATATCTAAAATCTGGAATAAATCAAAAAAAATAATACCTAACAATATCCACATTTTGGTTAAAAATATATATATTAAAATATTCTTATTAATATTTCCAAAAGGTTATTTTAAAAAATTTAATTTTTTAACTATTAAATTTTTAATAAAAGTAAATCCCAAAAACGGACCGGTAGACAATGTTATATTATTTGATGGTGTTTTAGATGGAGAGCATTTAGAGAATATTAAAAATATTTTAAGACCGGGTGATACTTTTATTGACGTGGGTGCCAACATTGGCCAGTATAGTTTATTTGCATCGTACTGTGTTGGTGTAAAAGGCAAAGTTATAGCATTTGAACCTGTAAAAAATATTTTTAATCAATTTAATGAGAGTATTAAAAAAAATTATATAGATAACATAACTTTATACAACAAAGGATGTGGGGATGAAAATAAAAATATATTAATTAATAAAAAAGATGGTGACCTGGGCGGGTCTAGTATTATAGAACTTGGTTTTGGATCTAAAAAAACAACAGAATTGGTTGAAATAGTTATTTTGGATGATATTTTAATTAATGAAAATAAAGTAGATTATATTAAAATAGATGTTGAGGGTTTTGAATATGAGGTTTTACTAGGTTTGAAAAAAACTATTGAAAAATGCAAACCTAGATTATTAATAGAGTATTCACCTCATATATATAAGCAAAATAAACCAGAATATCGTGAATTAATTCTAAAATATCTTTTAGACTACAAATACGATATTATAGATCTATCAGATACAAAAAAAGTTGAATCAGAAAATCATTATAAAGATAAAGATATAGTAATGACTTATTTACTTTGTAAATAGTATAAAGCAAAACCAAATTTATTAAATAAATACAAACTCATGAATAATACACAAAATAACACAAATTTAGCATCTAAAGAATATTGGGATGCGGGTTACGGAAATTTTAAATTCTTTGCTATGCCTAAATCATACCCTATATGTAAAGCAATATATGAGTATTTTCCGAAAACTGACAATAAAACTATATTTGAAATTGGTATATTTCCTGGCAGATTCATATATCATTTTGGTAAATTAGGTTATGAAATAAACGGTATAGATCAAACACCTTATTTAAATGAAATGATAAATTGGTTTAAAACAGAAAATTTTAAAACAGGATATTTTGACGGAGGAGATTTACTACAAATGAACACAGATAAAAAGTACGATGTAGTTTTTTCTTCTGGTTTCATTGAACATTTTGAAAATTTTCAAGATATAATAAAAATACACGCAGATTTGACAAAGCAAGGTGGAATGATTTACATAACTGCTCCAAACTTCGCAGGATCAATACAAAAAATTTTACATAAAACCTTTGATAGAGAGAGTTTTGATAAACACAATCTCTTGGCCATGGATGTTAAAAAGTGGGAAGATGTTATAGTAAAAGAAGGTTTTGAAATAGTGAAATCTGGATATTTCGGTGGTTTTGATTTTTGGATAAGTAGTAAAAATAATAACATTTTCAAAAAAATACTAGGAAAAATATTAACAAAAATAACACTAAGATTTATACCGTCTTCGAGAATTTATTCACCTGAAATAATATTAATAGCTAAAAAGAAATAAATATATGGGAGTAGAATACAATGCATTAAAAGCTTTATCGTTAATTGAATCAAAAAATAAATCACTAAAAGACCTAGCAACAATAGGTAGACAAAGCTTGCAAATAAAAGCTAATAAAATATCTTTTTTTAATTTATCGAAAAAAGACAAAGAGGGATTAAATAAAGAAAAATTTGCCGATAGGTTGTTTAAGATGATCGGTTTTAATACAGTTCACTCATATGATTTTTCAAATTATGAAGACGCTGATTTTGTACATGACATGAATACACCTATAGAAGATATACATAAAGAAAAATACGATATCGTTTTTGATGGTGGTAGTTTAGAACATATATTCAACTTCCCTATAGCTATAAAAAATTGTATGGAGATGGTTAAAACCGAAGGATATTTTATGTCAGTAACAACTTGCAATAACTTCAGTGGTCATGGTTTTTATCAATTCTCCCCTGAATTATTTTTTAGAGTTTTTACAGAAGAAAATGGATTTGAGATGGAAGGTGTTTACATAAGTGAAAAAAATAAATGGTATAAAGTCAATGATCCAGAATCTATAAAAAGCAGGGTAACTTTCAAAAACAACTATGAGACATATATTATAGTTATAGCTAAAAAAATAAAAATGGCTAATATATTTGAAAAAACACCACAACAAAGTGACTATGTAGAATGTTGGAAAAAAGAAGAAGAACGTAAAGAAAAAAATGTTAAAAAACTGATTAGAAAAACAAAACAAATGTATAATAAATTATTTATAAAATACGATAAAAAGTTTTTTACAAAAATTAAAAAATAAAAATATGAAAATAGCCATTCTATATGTATGTACTGGTAAGTATGAAATCTTTTGGAAAGATTTCTACCTAAGTGCAGAAAAATATTTTGCAACAGATGCAGAAAAGCACTATTTTGTTTTTACGGATAAAAATGAAGTTTTTGACCAAAAAAATAACCCGAGAATACACAAAATAGACCAACAGGTTTTAGGTTGGCCATATGACACCCTTAAAAGATATGAGATGTTTTCTAATCAAGGATCAGAACTTGAAAAATATGACTATATAGTATTTTTTAATGCCAATTTGTTATTCTTAGAAAATGTTACAGCTGAAGAATTTTTACCAACAAAAGACAGTGAGGATATACTAGCTTGCTTACATCCTGTTTTTTATCAAAAAGATAAAAGAACTTATACTTATGAAAAAAATCCCCTATCCAAAGCTTATATAGATATAAATCAAAATAAAGATTTTTTCTATTATCAGGGAGCTATAAACGGTGGTAAAACAAAACCTTTTCTAGAGGTTATGAAAAAACTTCAGAAGAATATAGATGAGGATTTGGAGAAAAATATTATATCAGTATGGTGGGACGAATCACATTGGAATAAATATTTGGATGAAAATAGACAAAATCTAAAAGTTATATCCCCTTCTTATCTATATCCAGAAAATTTTAACTTAACATTACAACCAAAATTATTTATAAGAAACAAAGATCAATTTGGTCATCTTGAAAGCATAAGAAATATAAAAATAAAATTATCCAAAACTTTATTAAAAAATATTTACAATAGGGTTAAAAATAAAGTTACATATTCTTTGTTTAAAATATACGATAATATATTTTATAATAAAAATAATATATTTAAGTTGAAAGAGATAGTGTCAAATGATAATAGGAATATATCTGTGATAATAACATATTATAATAGACATGAGACTATACACAAAGCACTGTATCATATATTAAATGATAATAGAGTTGATGAAATACTAATAGTGGACGACTGTTCTAAGGCTGAATCTGTAAAATACCTAGAGGAATTTATAAATAAATTAAATAATAAAAAAATAAAACTTATAAAAAATGAGGTTAATATGGGTATGTATAAAAATAAAATATATGCTATATCTCAAGCTAAAAATGATTGGATTATATTATTGGATTCAGATAATACTATAACCAAAAAATATCTTGACTCTATATATAATGAAAAAGATTGGGATATAAATACAATGTATTGCCCATCATTTGCATGGCCTTTAATAAATAATGAAAGTCTTTCCAATAAAACATATACAATGAAAGACATAAAAGATGTACTTATACATGATTCTAAAGATATGAAGCACTTCTTAAATCTTGGGAATTTCTTTGTTAATAAAAATAAATTTGAAGAATCAATAAAAGATTATAAAGAATGCATACCATATGCGGCTGATTCAATATTTATAAATTATACTTGGCTATGTAATAATGGAAAATTATGTATACCCAAAAATTGTAGATATATACATAGGGTTAATTCAGATAGTACATGGAAAATAGAAAATGTTAACTCGGCTGTTAAATTTGAAAATATAAAAAATGCAATATTAACATTAGAGACAAATCCTAAAAAGATAATCTAAGTACAGCCAATACTCTCACCCACACACCGATCAATCTCATCTTAATATTACTTTTACGAGTAACTTGATTTTGATGTATACGATAATCAATCAAAAATTCTGACAAATTGTGTCCCTTGCCTATTTTTAGAATTCTAGTCCATAATTCATAATCTTCATTGTGTTTAAAATTTTTATAAGGACCAGAAATATTTAGAGTTTTTTTTCTTAAAATAACAGATGGGTGTATAAATGGATTATGTAATATGGCATATTTTTTTATATCTTTATGATTTATTGGCGGATATTTTAATTCACCAATAATATTATTATTTTCATCTATTGTTCTAGCCCATGAGCCACAAATTGAAACATCAACATTTTCATCCATATATTTAACTAATGTTTCAAATCTATTAAAAGCACAAATATCATCTGCATCTATACGTATAACATACTCGCCTTGAGATTCTTTTATGCCGAGATTTAAAGCCTTAACTATTCCACCATGATTTTGATTTAATATTTTTATACGATTATCATTAAAACTTTTCAAAATATCATATGTATTATCTGTAGAACCGTCATCTATTACAATAAATTCAAAATCAAAAAAAGTCTGAGATAGGACACTTTCTATTGTTTTTCTTATATATTTATCACCGTTATAAACTGGCATTATCACTGAGATCTTTGTCATATTTAGATTGTATCAGATATGATATAATAGATAAATGAGATTAGTTATATGGGGATTAAAAAATGTATATCATACACATAGACATATACACAAAGCTTTTTATGAAAATACAAAGAGGCTTGGTTATGATGTTATATGGGTTGAAGATGATAAAAAGAATCAAAAGTATATAAAAACCGGAGATATTATTATAGCCTCAGAAGTGCATGGGAAAATGATACCGAAGAAAAATGTATTTGAGGATTATAATTTACCAGTGCGTAATGATATAAAATATTGTCTACATAATTATAGTGATACATTTAAAATCAAACTGGATAAAAATAATTATATAAATCTGGCTGTATATCAAAATGAGGCCGACAAATCAGATATAAAAATAGATGAGTTGAGATATTTTAACTCAATCACAAAGACATTGTATCAACCTTGGGGTACAGATCTATTATTTAAAGATTTTAAGAAACCCATTTTCAATAAAAATAGATTTGTGTTTTGGATAGGTAGTATATGGAATAATGAACAAAATCAAGGCAATATTAAACAAATAGATGAGTTGAAAAAAGTCTTAAGTGAGAATAATCTAAAATTTAAACAGCTTAGATTTATACCTGATTTTTTAAATGTTTTTTTTATTCGCCGATCCAGAATTGCTCCTGCGATAGCTGGGCAATATCAAGTAAATATAAATTACTTACCATGCAGAATGTTTAAAAATATATCTTACGGTCAACTCGGTATTACCAATGTACAAAAATTTTCAGATATATTGGGGGATAAATTTATTATAAATAATAATCAAAATACTGAAAGTGTAATAAATAAAGTATTAAATCTATCTAGAGAAGAATATAAAAAAGAAGTTTTGCTACAACAAGAAAAAATTAAAAATTATACATATAAAGAATCTATAGAAAATATAATACAATGCCTAAACCAACACTAATCTCAATCACCGGCGGTCTTGGTAATCAACTATTCCAATACGCCCATGGTCGTAAACTCGAAATCATAGATAAAAAATCGATAGTATTTAACACATCATTTTTCACAAATCCGCATGCAAAACAGAACTCACAAAAAGATACTCCTCGCCCATTTCTCTTGGACCGATTTAACATAAATCCTCAAGCCAAATTTTCACCAAACCCCGAAAACGGCATCATCAAAATTTTCAAAAAAATACTTTACAAAATCACAGGTAACTATCCCCTGTATCAATCTGAAAGATATTTCGCATCAATCAAAGATACAATCTTAAAAGAATTTACCCTAAAAAACCCTCTTTCAGACCAGGCTCAGAATGCATATAACAGTATCAGACTACAAACAAATTCTGTGTCTCTTCATATTCGTCGTGGTGACTATGCAAAAAATCCTCATGCACTTAAACATCATGGATTGATAGAGTTGGATTATTATAAAAAAGCAACCGAATTCATAAAAACAAAAATAAACAATCCTCTTTTTTTTATTTTCTCAGATGATATAGAATGGGTAAGAAAAAATCTTAAAATTGAAAATTGTGTTTTTATATCAAATCCTAAAATAGCCGAAACTGAAGAAATGTATCTTATGAGTCAATGTTCACATAACATAATAGCCAACTCAACTTTTTCATGGTGGGGAGCATACCTGAATCAAAACCAAGGTAAGATAGTTGTCGCCCCTAAACAATGGACAGTAAAAAAAACTGCAGACGAGTTAGAGATAATACCTAAAAACTGGATTCAGATCTAAACTACCTCCAATACCTCAACCCTTTTTGTCAGTAATGAAAAATCATGTTTAGAAACTGTACTTTTCTTTATCTCAAAAGTAAAATCAGATATCTCTTTTTTAAGTTCTATTTTGGTGACCAAAATATCATCTTTTAATTCAGTACGTAAACTGTTTGCACTTTCTTAAATCTCACCCCTTAATTCAATCTTAGTATTTTCCAAAGACTCCATCATCGAATCAGCTAAATCAACCATCTTGGCTATCATACGATTTTCTAAAGAAACCATATCAGTTCTAATGCTTGATACATCTTGTTTTAGTACTGCCACATCTTGTTTTAAATTTGATATATCAACCTTCATCACTGATATATCACCTTTCATACCAGAAAGATCTTCTCTTACGTAAGAGATCTGTGTGTCTATGTGAGTTTTTATCCCTTCAAAGGCTTGTTTCATTTCTTGATTCATATTGATAATTATATAGACAAAGAACCTTTGGTCAAATTTCTTTAGAACAACAAAGTATCATTTTCATAAGTCAATAAAAAAGTATAATTTAACTTATTTTTTATAGATTTTGTGTAAAAATATTTATTTAAAAATGCTTTTTTTATGCAAAAAAAAACTTTATCTCGACATGTTTTTTTAAAACACCCGACATTATCACCCAAAAATCCATAGACTACCCACCTCAATTCTGATATTCTAAAACCTATATATGACCATAGAAAATATACCCCAAACACCAGCACAAATATCCTCTAAAACAGCCCTTCAAAGCCCTAAAATAGGCTCTATAAACACACTTCGCTTCATAGCTGCTATGATGGTCATTTTTTATCATTATAGCTTTACTTTCTATCATGGAGACTTATCTTATGTGGATATACCTGTACTTCGATACTTATCCCAATACGGTTATCTTGGGGTTGATATATTCTTTATAATATCTGGTTTCGTTATAGCTCTTTCAGCCGAAGGTCGAAATGCTTATGCTTTTTTTAAATCCCGTATCGGTCGTCTCTACCCTGTTTTTTGGATATCTGCAATAATCACAACTTTATTTCTCATATTCGGCGGAAATCTTATATCTTCAGAAATGTCGTTGACTAGATTTTTAACTAACCTGACTATGATACCGACCATAATTTGGAGCAAAGAAACTATAGATTTTCTAGATGGAGCCTATTGGACACTTGCTATAGAGATGAAGTTTTATTTTGTAATTTTACTATTATTAGTTTTGAAACAATTTAAAAGAATAGAGACTTTTACTATACCTTTGTCCTTACTGATATTATTGTCTGCTGTGTTTTTAAATATTAAATTCGACTCGGATTTAATATGGATACCAAATTTCATAGCTGGAGTAATTTTCTATAAAATATATAAAAATGGTTTAAATACTTGGCGTATATTTGCCTTAATAAATACTTTTATAGCCTCTTTAATATTTGCATCAAATAGACTACCTTATCTATCTGAAGGTTATAATGCAGTATTCAAATCAAGTATTGTTACTTTATATATACTATTTTCGTATATCTTTTTTCTTTTAATATCTTTAAATAAAATAAAAATACCTAACAATAAATATATAAATATTCTCGGTCTTTTGACTTATCCTTTATATCTTTTGCATCAACAAATAGCTCGTATAATATTTAAGTATTCTGAGATACATAATATACCTTTATTCTTCTCATTTACCTTTATATTAATATTTATATTTTTTATATCTTTCTTAGTTCACAAGATATTCGAGCGTCGTGGTAAAATAATTCTTGATAAAACTCTTGATAAGATTACACCTAAAGTCCTAAAACATTTTTAAGCGTATCTTCATCTATCTCTTTTCTAGCTTCTTGTTTTTTATTTTCTGTTAGAGGTGCTGGGTCCACAGGAATCCCATCTTCTTTTACTTCTTTTTTTATCTCTTCAAAAGCAACTTGAAAAGGATTGTGAACTTGAAAAGGTTTTTTTATAATATCCTGTCTTGGAATATTTTGTCTATCTTGTACCACTTGCCTATCTTGTCTTATTTCTCTTCGAGGTGCTTCTGGTCTTGGCTCAGATCTTTGATCATTTGATCTTGCTAGACTTGTATATTCTCTAGTGTCTCTAAAAGGTTCTTTATTTACATTTTTTTGAATATCACTTTTTGACATATCTCTGTATATTTCTCTTTTTATTTCTGATCTTTGTTCTTGTTTAGGGATATTTCTCACAGGCGGATTTTGTATAGTTTCTGATTTTGCACTTTTCTCGCCCCCTAGAGTCCACTTCAATATATGCGCTTCGACTTCTTTTCTAGGATGTGAATAAAGTGCCCGAGAGGATTCTATAATCTCAGCAACAAAACTTTTTTCAGGTTCTGGCCATGGACCCATACCTGTAGCAGAAAAAGCAGGTGAAGTTACACCGTCTATCATAAGTTTTAAATACATTTGAAAACGACCGATGTTGGTAAAATCTTCTGGCAAAAAAGTTGGTTTAAACTCTTTTTCAAAGGCATCGGCATCGTCAGCACCTATACGATAAGCAATCATTGTTCCCACGTTTCCGAAAATAGCATCGTGTACTATCTCTGTCATTTGTTTAACATATTGATGGGCAACTATAAGCCCAAGTTTATACTTACGAGCTTGAGATAATATCTGTGCAAATGAATCATTTATAAAGTTTTGAAACTCATCTACATATAAGTAAAAGTTTGGTACATCGCGCATCTCCTTATCTGACATGTCGGCACGACTCATGGCCGCAAGATATATCTTTGTTACAAAAAGTGAACCAAGTAGATTTACAGCATCTTCACCTATACGTCCAATAGAAAGATTGAAAATAATTATTTTCTTTTCATCCATAGCTTTTCTAAAATCAAAAGATGATTTTGTTTGACCAATAATATTACGTATCAATGCATTTGAAATAAACTGACCTACTTTATTTTGTATAGCAGGTACAGCTTCAGCCACCATCTTATCTGTCATAGAAGCAAATTCTTTTTCCCAATAAGCTTTTACCGTTGGTTCTTTAAGCCTAGCTATAACGTCGCGGCGAAAAACTTTATCCGATAACATACGGTTAACATCTAAAAGTGTTGCTTCAGGAATTTCTAAGAGTGCTAAAAGCGTATAGTTCAGGATATATTCCATACGAGCTGACCATTGATCTTTCCATATTTTTTTAAATGTAGACATCAAACCGGAAACTATAAACTGAGATCTTATACTTGATGATGACTCATCTCCAGGTGCTGTGTCTTCAAGCACGTTGAGTGCAATTGGGTTTTCCATATCAAAAGGTGCAAAATATATCACGTCTTTGATACGATGTTCCGGAACAAACTCTAGTAATAGTTCAGCTGTTTTACCATGCGGATCCAAAAAAGCCATACCTTCACCGTTTTGTATATCTTGTATAGCCATATTTTCAAGAAGGGTTGACTTACCCATACCAGTCTTTCCTATGGCATACATATGTCGAAGCCTATCTTCTCTTTTGATACCAAATTTCTGCTGCTTACCTCTTGCATCGGTTATACCAAAATATGTTATGTCGTTCATGTTGAGATTATATCAAATTTGAACTTGCTTGTATAACCTACTAAATTTACTGAGTATATACTACCGACTTCTTCATAAAATTAATCAACTTAATCACGTCCCCATTTTTATCATTACTTTTTAATATAACTATAACAACTTTCCGAACCCCTCCTTTAGCTGTTGGTATTTCAAATATAGAAGCCGTTGTTTGTAATGCTTGATCTATATAACCATTTTTACCTCCTATATAACCATTAAGTGGAAGCTGTGCATTTCTGTTAAGCCAAGTATGCCCTTTTATAGAAAATTGTTTTACTCTGGTTGTATCAAAAATAGTTGGATCATTTTTCCAAATATAACGAATAAGTTTTAATAAATCTTTTGGAGTAGAAGTGTTTTTTGGATCAAGACCTGATGGATCATTATAATATGTATCAACCATACCTATATATGCTGCTTTTATATTCATCTCGTCTAAAAATTGTTGATGGCCATAATGATCTGCAAAAACTTCTG
The DNA here is from genome assembly GCA_943356525.1 of Candidatus Nomurabacteria bacterium. Taxonomy (GTDB): domain Bacteria; phylum Patescibacteriota; class Minisyncoccia; order Phycocordibacterales; family CAIZLB01; genus CAIZLB01. The sequence goes on from CALRFG010000006.1 coordinate 58,553, forward strand.
CAGCGTCATTAGAGGATTCCATCAAAAGCGGAAACACTAGATCTGACAATCGTATCTTTTCTCCCAGTCTCAAACCTCCTTGACCACCATAAGTATTTGTCGCATCACTAGACACTATTGCAACATCTTGTAGATTCATTTTCTCTGTTGCTATAATGGCAGTCATTAGTTTACTAACAGAAGCTATTGGATATATGTCATCTGATTTTTTCTCTAGTATTATCTCCCCACTATCCAGGTCAGCTAGAATAAAAGCTCTTGAACTCAAAGCGGGAATACTCGCTTTAGTTATCAAATCATATTTGTCTATAAGTAAATCATCAGCAGTATCTCCTCCTCCAATAGATATATCTCCCGTACCGCCTCTTTCACCTATCACCAAAGTATTATAACTGTATTTATTTATATTTTCAGTCAAAAAAGCATTTCCTAGACTTTCATCATATCCTATACGTGACACACCTGGAATATTTACATTGAAATATTTTGTAATATCTTCATCGACTATTTCTTTTTTAACTATTTCTTCTTCAGGTTGTGTTGTTGTAGACAAAACATTTGTCGAATTATCTGTATTAATTAAATTATCTATATTAGTTGTAAAAATATCTCTACCTAGATCAGCTCTAACATAAAGTTTTTTTAACTCTTGATCAACTTTTTCCTGATCTGTTAAATCTTCAATTTGCCCTTGAGTTCTGTCGACCATGTTATCAGTTGTTTTATCAAAGACAAGAAGAATACCTTGTGTTAAAAAAGAAACAACGGATATACCTGAAATTAAAATAGCGGTTACTATCAAGCTATATTTAAATAAAGAAGTTTTTTGTTTAACTGGTTCATCTGCTGTATAGTAACCCAAATTTACATCCTGATTTGATTTTACATAAGAATTAGACTTATCTAAATTTGATTTTAGATTTTCAAGATATTTATGATAATCAGCTTTGTATGGGTTATTTTCCATTTTATATGTATGATAAATAAAATACTATAATATATCTTTTACTGTAACGACTAGCATCAACACTAATAATAATATAAATCCAATACTATTTAAAGTATTAACAAACTTGATTGGTAATTTTCTCCTTATAACACCTTCAATAGTCGCTATAATTATACGTCCCCCATCAAGTGCGGGAAATGGTAATATATTCATAGCTGCCAATGATATAGATATAAGTATTGTTATAAAAAGTAATGATACAAAACCTTGTTGCGATGAAGTACCTACAACCTTTGCTATACCTACAGGGCCTGAAACCTCATCCCATGAACCGTTGCCTGTAAATAATTTTCCAAAGAAAGTTAGAACGCCTGAAAAGATCTGAGTTGTTAAGTTATAAGTTGCCTGAGCACCATAGTAAAAACTTGGAAATACACCCATAGTAACAATGGCTGTTTCAGCCAATCCTACACCGATTGTGTTATTATCTAGCTTTTCAACTTCTATAGATGATGTAGCATTATTTTTAGAAATGATTATAGAAAATGGTGAAGGTGCTTTTTTAATACTTTCTTGTACTTGTTTAATATCGATTGTACTTGAACCGTTCACAGATAGAACATAATCTCCCGCAACAATACCAGCTTTATCAGCAGGGCTACCTTTCAATATCTGATGTATAAGAACCTGCCTTTCTCCTTTTATATATTTATCTTGTACATCATCAAGTGCTATTTTAGATGTTCCTATAAATAAAGAAAGTGACATTAAAAGCCAAGCAAATAATATGTTGAAAACAACTCCAGCTGAAAGAATTATTATCTGCTTCCACGAAGATATATTTTGAAAACTTCTATCATCTTTTATATTATTAGTATCTTCAGGGTTTTCGCCATGTATCTTTACATAACCACCTAGAGGTAATGCATTTAATGAGTATGTTGTCTCACCTTTTTTAAAAGAAAAAAGTTTTGGAGGAAAGCCGAGTGCAAACTCGTCAACCCTAACTTTAAAAAACTTCGCAGCCAGAAAATGCCCAAGTTCATGAACAAAAACAAGTATAGATAATACCAATAAAAATAATATTGCAGTTAACATTAATTTGTAATTTCTTTTTCTTTTTTAGCGAATAATATATCGAGCTGTCCCATAGTAGTTTCTATATGTTTATCAAACTCTTTTTTTGCGCGCGTTACATCATCCTCAGACATCAGACCATCTTTCTTTTGAGTATTCATATCATCATTTACAGAGTTTCTTTCTTGTCTAAGTGACACCCTGGAATCTTCAAGTTTTTCTTTAGCTTGTTTTATAAGTTGCAATCTTCTTTCTCCTGTTAGGTCTGGGAAAATAATACGCAAACCTTTTTCATCAACTGAAGTGGATACACCGAGATCAGCTGCTATCACAGCTTTCTCTATAGCTTTTATAAGTGATCCATCCCATGGTGAAACTCTTATACATTTTGCGTCTTCTATACCTATAGAAGCCACATTTGAAAGTGGTACCATCTCACCGTAAGATTCTACCCGGACTTGATCAAGAAAAGCTGTTGAAGCTCTACCTGTTCTGATATTTTGATATTCATTTTGTAACCAAATCTCAATTGACTTGGATTTATTTAGGAAATTTGAAAAATTATATGACATATATAGAGTATTATAGCATGGGTTTATAGTTTTTTCGAGGACTTATGATCGAAATATTAATACTTAAAGTTTTTTAGCGAATGAGATCATCCGCAGAAAAATTGTTATAATTTTTCGAGGACTTATGATCGAAATGAGCTAAAAAACTTTAGCTGCAACCTCCTCAATATCTAGCCCTAAAGATCCAACTGTTTCAAACACGAAATCTGGATAATAAAGTAAATAGGTCAATAAAGATGAGCTATGTTGTACAAATATACCTCGTTTTGGATGTACTGATAGTTTATAAACAACTGACTGCTTTTGAAATGATATTTTAGAAATATTTGTTACAACGTTTTTAACACCCTCCTTTTCTATCATAGAAAGATTTGCGACTTCAAACATCTCGATTTCATTTACTTTTTTATTTGTCAAAGGTAAGAAAGTATAAAAGTCTTCATTTTTAAAATCAGGAATAACTGCAATATAAACTTGTTTTCCTTCAATATACTCTCTAAAAGTTATGTCGTCATACCTATGTCTCAACATATCCAGATTATTGATAAATTCTATTGAATTATATGAAAGATTTATATTTTTATGATTTTTGTGTTTACTATGTTTAGTTTCTAAGGTGTGTATAGGTAAAAATAATTGTCGTATATATTTTGAAACTATCTCACCTGTAGTTATTGCGTTGTCATTATGTTCTTTAATGTTGACATGTATTTGATGAGGAAATCTTATTTTAAAATTTTCCGTATTATTTATTTTTATGAGCTCAGCTAACTTTTGTGCATTGTGGAAAATCTCATCTTCAGCTTTGTATAAAAAAGTTACCTGTTTAGCAAATAGCTTTGTATTTTGTTTTATATTATCAATAGTGATGTCGATGTTGTGAACAAATACAAAAACATGGTCATAGCTTTTTAGTTTAACCTCTGGTGTCATTTTTCTTCCATGGATAAGCCATTCACCATCTTGTGTTACAGATGATATGTCGATATCTATATCTTTATAAATCTTTATAATAGTTTGTTCTAAAGATAAAATATCATCTTGCACACTTATTCTTAGACTTTCTTCAGGTATGTATGCTGATTTAATAAATAAAAACTTTTGCATTAATCTATTATATCGCGGTTAACGTTTTATTACTATATATGTATCACTTGAAAGCACCCTTCCTCAACTTCTCTCTAAAAAATTTTATAGCAAATCTATGTGCTTCTGCGTTAATTTTAATTATTTCTTCTTCTTTTATATTTTTTTCTTTTAAAATCTCTCCGTTTAATACTTCTCTCGCTCTATGTTTATCATCTTTAACCACTGAGACAGAATTTTTAAAAAATCTTTGGGCTATACCGAGTTGAACCTTATTTCCGTCAGTTACTATGATATTCGGTTTCTCCCATTCTGTATGTTTGAAGCGACGAGTCAAAACCTCAAACAAAGCCTTACCGTCGTCAGCATTTTCTTGTCCTCTTATGATAAATTTCTTATATTCATGTTTTAAAAACTGGCCATTTAACATAACAACCATAACTCCTATCATATTTTGCCCGCTCATATGAGCTATATCATATGCCTCTATACGAATATCATTTTCAGACTGTTCCCTGTTCATCAGAGATATATCATTGATATGGTTCAATGCATATATTTTATTACGAACCTGCGCTGCTTTTTCAAACTCTTTTTCTTTAGCCAAAGCATTCATCTCTTTCTGTAAAATTTTTAAAACTTTCTCTGTACTACCTGATAAAAAAAGTTTTATTTTCTCTATCTGTTTTTTATAATCTTTTTGTGATATGGCGTCAACACAGGTTCCTGGACAAAGTCCTATACTGTAATTAAAACATGGTTTATTCTTCCCAACTGTACATTTTTCATCTCTATAAGGAAAAAGTTTTCTTACTATTTTCAAAGCAGCACGGAGTTGTATTGTAGACAAGAAAGGCCCATAATAATTTTCCGTGTTAAGATTTTCTACATTACGTCCACGAACTATTCGAACTATTGGAAATTCATCTGAAGTAATCTCTATGTAAGAATAACTTTTATCATCTTTTTCTCTAGTGTTATAGTAAGGCTGATTTTTCTTTATAAGTTCTGTTTCCAAAAGTAAAGCTTCGAGTACTGAGTTAGTTTTTTGAAATTTAATAGAATCAGTCTTTGCAACCATATCTACCAAAAACATTCCTCTAGTTTTAATTAGATCATTAGAAAAATAACTTTTCACTCTTTCCTTGAGCGAGGTAGCTTTTCCAATATACAAAATATCCTTTCCTTTTTGAAAAAAATATACGCCAGGACTATCTTCTATTTTTAATTTTTTAAATTGATCTATTGTCATGTATTAAATTAATATATTTTATTTATTCTATTTCTATATCTGAATTAATAATTTCAGGAGTAATAAAGGGAGTTAAATCTTTTTTATTTTTATTTTCAAAATCACATTGATAACTTGTACAGCTTTGTAAAAACTCTCGTAAATATGCAGCAGCACCTTTTGTATTTGTATGTGGACCTTTCTCTAACATGTATACTATAGCGTATTTTGGTTCTGTGTATGGCCAAAAACCTATAAACCAAGAATTTATAAATTGATTTCTATTTCCAGTCTGAGCTGTTCCTGTTTTACCAGCAAGTTTTAATCCAGTAAAATCTAGAGACTTGGCAGTACCAGCTGTTACTGTCAATCTCATACCCTCAGATATTTCATTAAAATTATCTTTATTAATATTTTTTAATTTATTTTCTATTTTTATATATTTTGTAGCTTCAGCTGTATTTATTTTAAATTCGGGTATATTTTTTGCATCTTTTGCTAAGATAGTTGTCATACCCAAAGCTTGTATAGGTGAAATAGAAAAACCATATTGACCTATGGACGAGTTATACGTGTCTCCAAGTCGCCATATGTCTCCATCAAAGGCTTTTAATTTCCATTCTGGGTTTGGTATAACAGACTGCTTACTTTTAAAAAAAGTTTTTTCATGTCTATTATCCAATCCAAAATATTTTGAATATTCATCAAGTTTAGAAATACCTAAACCTTTTTTTCCTGGAACTCCACCACCTATAGTGTAGAAATAAACATCAGATGATACTGCGATGGCTTCTCTTACATCTGTGTAGCCATGAGCTTTCCAATCTTTAAAAACAGTATCGTTTCCAGGACTATATGGATTTGGAACAACAAGCTTACCTGTAGACAATATTTTTTCTCTTGCCGAGACAACACCTTCATTTAAACCTGCCAAAGCAAATACTGGTTTAACTATAGAGCCCGGAGCATATAAACCGTCAACATATCGATTTAAAAATATACTTCTTGGATCGTTTATGTATTTTGATATTTTTTCAACATCGGTACCATCAAACATTATATTTGAATCAAAGTCTGGATATGTAACAGATGCCAGTATGGATCCATCCCTCACATCAGCAATTAAAGCAACTCCACCATTATAGTCACTTTCCTGTCCTGCATTTTTAAAAGTTTCAAACAAAGCTTTTTGTATTTCAAAATCTATTGTTAGATAAATATCTTTACCATTTTTTGGTAGATCAATAGTATTTTGAGAAATAAGTTTACCTGACGAATCTATTTCAGAATAAAAATATCCAGCCTTACCATTTAGTGTATCATTAAAGTATTTTTCTATACCTCCGACTGTTTCTACTTCTTTATTTATGTAGAAACCATTTTTATCTCTTTTTGGAAATTTAATATAGCCCAATAAATTACCTATACCATAACTATCTTTATATCTTCTTATTTGAGTATTGTCAGTTGAGGATGATGATACCTCTGTAGTTGTTGATGTATTTTCATTCCAAGCTAGCGGGATTTTATTTCTATCGTAAATAATACCTCTTGCTGAGAAAATAGGTGTTGTCTCAAAACGATTATTTTCAGCTTTATTATTATAAAAATCCCCTTTAACTATTTGTAATTTATAAGAATTATAAAAAAAGAGAGAAAATATAGCTAAAACAAAAAATATAATAATATAAAAAATATAGTTTGAAATAGGTTTTATAATACGACCTTCGAGCTGACTGTGGTCAAAGGATGGTAGATTTAATTGATCTATCAATATATCTTCTGGTGAAATATCTCTATTCTTTTCTTTTCTTCTATGATGCCTCATTTTATATTTATTTTTTTATTTAAAAATAACTTTATAAATATTTTGAGGTGAAACTATAAGTTGTGCATAGATTATTGTAAAAGTTGACTTATTATCTTCATCAATATTTACAATCTTAGCTATCGGCTTCAAACCATCTAAAGTTCTCATATAGATAAAAGTATCTTTTTTAACCTCAGTTTTTGGTGGAACTTTCGCTATCAACTGTCCATAACCTAAACCTTCAAATATATAAGATTGATAATTTGTATTATTTTCTGTTACAGTTTCTTCTACCTGACCAGGTATATCATTTAAAATAGCTGAGGTTGTAGATATATCAATACTTTTATTCAAATTATCAGTGGCCAGAGAATCAGTAGCAAAATCAATGATATTTTCCTGTTCAATTAGAAAATTATTCTTAAAACCTGAATCAGAAAATAGTTTAATATTTATAGTTGATGATGAATTATCTGTAGTAAGCCCGATTAGATTATCAGTAAAAAAATCATAAACATAAGTCGTATCATTTACGTAAACATCTTTTTGTTTAGCAATAAATTGATCTGTTTTTAAAAGATTAGGTGCAACATTGTAAAAATTATTTTCAGTCATTTTTCTTGAAAGATTATCAGAAAGAGGTTCTGGATTTTCAACTTTTCGTGACACGAAACCATGTATAAAATACCTAGTTTGAGGAACAGTATAGATAAAAATAATTAACAATAAAATTGAAATAAATGTTTTATACACGAAGGATTTATAATCAAGTAAACCAAATCCTTGATTACTCATTTTATATGAATTTCTTCTTCTATCATTTCCTAAACTCGTAATACTTCTACCACCTAGCTTATTTTTTAAACTAGTAAAAGCATCATTTGATAAGTATCTGTTTTTTAATCTATCTCCTGATTGATAATTCATCTTCATTTTCTATTATTATATCTTTATAAAATTCAATGTTAGATGCGATAATACCAGTACCTCTAACAACGGCAGTCAAAGGATCATCAGCCACTGTAACTTTTATACCCAAATATTCCGACAAAGCTTCGTCAAGCCCTTTTATCAATGCCCCACCACCTGTTAAGTATATACCATTTTCCATAATATCCGACAGAACTTCAGGAGGTGTTGATTCTAAAACTTCTTTTACAGATTCGAAAAGTGAGTCGGCTGATATATGTATAGCATCATGTATGTCTTCTTCGGTAACAGTGATTTCTTTTGGTAAACCCGTAACAAGATCTCTTCCTCTAATAGTTGATTCAAGTGGTGGGTTTGATGGTATGATATTTGATAATTCTATTTTCAATTGTTCAGCACTTTTTTCACCTACTAAAACTTTAAATTCATTTCTAATATATGAAATGATGTCTGTATTAAATCTATCGCCCGCAACTTTAAGATTTTTACCACGGACAATACCACTTAAAGATATGATGGCAATATCAGTTGTACCTCCTCCTATATCTATAATCATATTTCCTTGAGCTTCTTTTATAGGTAAACCTATACCAATAGCAGCAGCTATAGGTTCTTCTATAATAAACACATGTCTTGCACCAGCGTTATAAGCAGCATCACGAACGGCACGTCGCTCTACGTTTGTAACACTATAAGGAACACCGATTACAACCGATTGGAGTATAGAAATCTTTAAAACCTCAATAGTTTTTTTAATAAAATAAGCAAGCATCTCTTCAGTAACCTCAAAGTCAGAGATAACACCATCAACAAGTGGACGTATAGCTGCTATGTGACTGGGGGTTTTACCGAGCATGATCTTGGCCTGATTTCCCACAGCAACGACCTGATTTGTTTTTTGATTTATAGCAACAACAGATGGTTCATTTATTATAACCCCTTTACCCTCAACATATACCAGAGTATTTGCAGTACCCAAGTCTATACCAACACCTTGCCCTTTACCTTTCATGGCCGCAACCCTGTTATTTGTGATTGATTTTAGAAAATTAAATGCCATATTTCTGGTAACTATAGCACAGATCTCATAAATTAAAAAACGACATCTTCCAAGGAAAGGAAGAGTCATTTTTTAATTTATTCGATAAGGAAGTAGTGATTTATACTGTCTCTGTAGGCTCGTTTATCTTTAAGTTTAATCTTGAGTTATTCTTCATTCCGAAAACTCTAAGCAATGTTCTTATAGCCTTAGCTGTAGAACCTTCACGACCTATAATTTTACCCATATCGTTTTTATTAACCTCTAAAGTTAATAAAACACCCATTTCATCAACTGTTCTGATAACTTTAATATTCTCTTGATCTTCAACAAGAGGTTTTATTATATTTAGGAGAAATTGTGTGTCGTCTATTTGTTGCATATGTTTATTGATTTACTGTTTAATTATTAATAACTTTATTATAAACAAAAATTGACCTCATGTATAGATAGTCAATTTTTGCAGAGATGTTATTTTTTGGCTTCGGCTTTTTTCTGAGGAGTTTTTTTAGGTAAAACGTTTTTCTTTTTACCTTCTGTTATACCAGCGGCAACAAGCATATTGTGCACTGTTGGAGATACTTGGGCACCATTTTTTATAAATGCTTTTATTTTATCAGCTTTGAATGATTCTTTTTCTATAGTTTTTTTACGAAAATCAACAGATCCAAGTACTTCAATAGCCTTACCACTTCTTGCAGCATATTTTGAATTGATTAATACAATTCTGAATGATGGGTCGTTTTTTCTTCCAACTCTTTGTAGTCTTATGTTTAACATGAAGAATAATATAGCATAAAGATTTGTGCGAGGCAAATGGTTTTATGAGGGTTTTGAGGGTATTATTGAGGGTATGATAAATATAAACCATGAAGGACCAATTGCTATTCCCGCTATTCCGGAAGATGATGCGGATACTAATAAATCAGAATTAACCTTAGATCAACAAAGAGAGTTGTTGTTAATGGATGCTAAGATAGCTTTAGGTAAAATTGAGGTTAAAAAATTAGAACTTGAGGTTTCAGGTGTTGAAGATTTTGCTACTAAAACAGAAATTAGGAGATTGGAAGATGAGATAGTAAAGCATAAATATCTTGTAGAGAGTTTAGAGAAAGCTGGATAAATAACATTATTTGCTTTAAACCTTATTTGTTGTTATAATACTACAAATAAATAAGGCCCCATCGTCTATCGGTTAGGACAGCAGGTTTTCAATCTGTTAAGCGGAGTTCGACTCTCCGTGGGGTCAC
>CALRFG010000007.1 GCA_943356525.1 Candidatus Nomurabacteria bacterium
ATGTAAATATTGTTGAACCAGTACCTACTGTAGCACCTGAGGTTAAAAGAAGTGCAATATCAAATTGGATTAATAAGATAAAAAGTTGGTTTAGATAGGTTGATTATCTTGCAAAAATCGTAAAAAAAGCATATAGTATATACCTATGGCAATGCTAGAATACAACGAAATTGTTACAAGAAAAACTATTATTCATGATGATGAGCCGTATGAAGTGCTGGATTATCATGTATTTCGTAAACAGATGCGTAAACCTGTAAACGCAGTTAAGATAAGAAACTTACTTTCAGGACGAACTATTGAAGTGTCTTTCCAGGCAACTGATAAAGTTGAGGAAGCTGAGATAGAGATGAAAAAAGTAAAATACCTTTTTAACAATAAAGGGGAATGGTGGTTTTGTGATGAGAAAAATGCGTCAAACAGATTTATGTTAAAGGATGAATTATTAGGTGATGCTAAAAAATATATTCTTCCAAATGCTATTCTTGATATTAAATATTTTGGAGAAATACCCATAGGAATCAAGATGCCGATAAAAGTTGATCTAGAAGTTGTTGAGGCCCCTCCTGCAGTTCGAGGAGATACAGCAAAAGGTGGAAACAAACTGATAACACTTTCAACTGGTGCAACTATACTGACACCGATGTTTATTGAACCAGGAGATATAGTTACTATAAACACGGATACAGGTGAGTATGTTGAGAGGGTTTCGAAGAAATAAAAATAAAACTAACCCTGCAGCCAAATATACAAACTCTCCAACGCCTTAACAGCGTCTCCTGTTGCTATATTGTTTTGATGATACAAGCCATCCGTACAGTCTCCAGCAGCCCACACACCCTCCACCGATGCCTTTTGCGTCCTTGGGTCGACTATAATGTTACCTACAAGATTCTTCTCTAAAAAAGTTACATAATCAGTATTTGGCATTTGTCCTATTTCAACAAAAACACCCTCAACATCAAGTTTTATTGTATTGTTATATGTTAACCCATTTACAAACTGATCCCCATGAATCTCATTTACAATAGCATCATTAATGATCTGTATTTTTGCATTTTTAGACACTTTGTCAACAGTTATTTCATCTGCTTTGTATTTGTCAGTTCTGTTTAGGATCTTTACTGATTTACAATATGCAGCAAGTTGTAAAGCTGATTCAAAAGCCGCGTTTCCACCTCCTATAACTACAACATCTTTTCCTGAGAAAACAGGACCGTCACATGATGCACAATACGTCACACCTTTGTGTTCAAACTTGTCGGCGTTTACAGCATCAAGTTTTCGTCTTACACTTCCTGTGGTTATCAAAAGTGCTTTTGTAGTCAGGACTAAATCTTTACTTGTTTTTATAGAAAATGTTTTATCTTCATTTTGAGTTACTTGTGCAACACGACCTTTTATAACATTTAAAATATCTCCTTGATACTCTTTAACATGAGACTCTAAAGACTTTGCTAAATCAATCCCTGATATATGTGGAGTTCCTATCCAGTTCTGTATGTCGTCAGAGACTATACTTTGACCACCAAAATCTGTTGTGATTATAGCCGACTTAATTTTTTTACGAGCTGCATAAACAGCCGCAGCAGCACCCGCAGGTCCGCCACCTATGATTACTAAATTGTATGTATTTTCATGTGACATGTATTTGGAATTATACCATAAAAAAAAGCACAATTTATTTTCTAAATTGCGTTTTTATGTCTTAATTATTAAATTATCTATTTTTTGCTCTTCTTAAAAATGCTGGAACCGCAGACCAATCATCTTCATCTTCTCCCGGAGCTGCAGGTTTCATAACATTTGATATATCTTCAATTTCTACAGGTTCTTCTTTTTTATTTATAGTTATTGAGTTGAAGATTTTACCAGACTTATTACTTTCATCTTGTGATGAAACTGATTCTTGTACCATATTTTCTCTGTCCCTAAAAATATTTCTAACCGCTGTAAGTTTATCTGGAAAATTGGCAGCAACAACTGTTATACGCACTTCGTTCTTTTTTAGTTTTTCGTCTTTTACTGTTCCAAATATTATTTTGGCATCAGGGTCAACTGACTCAGTGATCACACGCGCTGCTTCGGATATTTCAAACATGGTAAGATCGTCAGATCCGGCGATAGAAAACAATACTCCTTTAGCACCATGTATAGATACGTCTATAAGTGGGGAAGAGATAGCGGCTTTAGCTGCGTCAACTGCACGGTTTTCACCTGTGCCTGTTCCTATACCCATAAGTGCAGATCCTGCATTTTCTAGAACCGCTCTGATATCAGCAAAGTCTATGTTTCCTACATTTCCAGGAGTTGTTATAAGCTCTGATATACCTTCTACAGCTTGCTTCAAAACCTCATCACTCATAGCAAATGCATCTTTCGCAGTTGTGTCTTTCGATATGGCACCCATTAGCTTATCATTTGGTACAACTATAAGAGCGTCAACTGATTTTGATAGCTCGCCTAATGCTTCTTCTGCCAATCTCATACGTCTTTGACCTTCAAACATAAAAGGTTTTGTTACAACACCAATAGTTAATGCACCCATTTCTTTAGATATTTTAGCAACTATAGGTGAAGCACCAGATCCTGTACCACCCCCAAGACCTCCAGCAACAAAAACCATATCTGCATTTTTTAAAGCCTCTTGTATTTCAGCTCTAGTTTCTTCTGCTGCGTTTCTACCAACCTCAGGGTTCATACCAGCACCTAAACCTTTTGTTAAGTTTTTACCTATATGTATTTTTTTATTTGCTAAAGAGTTATTTAAGTCTTGAGCGTCTGTATTTATAGCCAAATAGTCAACACCTTTAACTTTTGAGTTAATCATGTGATTTGTGGCGTTTTTTCCAGACCCACCAACCCCAACAACCTCTATTCTTGCAAATGTTTGTATATCTGTTTTTATTTGTGCCATGATTTACGATTATATCACGCAAGTCGGACTATGCCAATTTGAGGGTGAAACTATTTTGTGTTGTGGTATTTACTTACTTTTTAAGGTAAAAACTGTTTTACCCAGTTTATTGTATTTTTTAAGATAACAGGAAAATCTTTACGTCCTTTATTTATAAAATAATTAGCTTCATCTTGTTGAAGGTAATATAAGGCTGTTGCATATATACTCATGGTATCACCATTTTCTATACATATGTTTTGATTTTGTTTAAATTTCAACAAATCTTTATTGCAAACACTATCATTTCTTATTTGAGTTGGTAGATGAAGTATTTCTTTTGAAATTATATTTATATCTTTCATCATTGCACCACCGCCATGTATTATTATTCCAGCAGGCAATAGTCTATCACGACCTATTTTCTTTAAATGTTTTTGTATAAGCTCAAAAATGTCTATGATACGAGCATAGATTATTTCATGATATTTTTCTTGAAGAGATAGAAAAAAAGCTTTGTCTCTTTGATCACGTCTTATGTTCATTCTTTGACTGCTGATAAAAACCTCAGTTAACTCTGACGCAAGACGTCTTAGCTCAAGATCAGGACTAATCTTTATACTTTTTGCTTGTGCCAATGAGACCTTAAGTCCAAGTGCTAAATCACGACTTATATCCTCTGATCCTATAGGTATAACCTCTAAAAGTATAGGTATATTTTCTTCATATGTTATAACTGTTGTAGTATCACCACCTATATTTACTATACAAACACCAGCCAATCTATCCGCTTCATTAACTTGGTTTTTCGAATACGCATACTCCGACACTATAACATCTTCAACTTCAAGATTATTTTCTTCACATGCAAGTAATATATTTTCTAGATGCTGTTTATTTGTAAAGATACACAGTGCCTGAAGTTCAAAATTATTTCCTTTCAATCCAAGCGGTTTATTTGTATTTACACTTCTGCCATCTATTTTATATTTTTGCGGAATTAGATGTATTATTTTTTTATTTTGGGAAATGTTTTCCGGTATTCTATTTTCTACTTTTTGATATATTTCTTCAACTATTTCTTCATTTACTATATTATTTTTATTATTTATTTTAATTTCAGCTGATGAGGAAATAGATGACAATGCGCCGCCTGACAAGGCAATAACAACTTTCTTTATGTTGTTTAGATAGTTTTTGTTAGTATCCGCAACCAATGATCTTATACTACGAGTCAAAGCCTCAACATCTTTAACTATACCTCTCTTGATATAATCTATACTTACACTACTTGTAGCTATGATTTTATTTGATTCTTTGTTTATAATAATCAAACGAAGCATAGTTGTAGACACTTCGATTATTATTACATCTGAATCATTTTTCTTCATTCCTTATAGTATACTAGTAAGGATAGAAAATGTTAAGTTTTTTTGTGTATTTCTTTTCCAATTTGTCCATAGGTTCACCGTGATCCAGTCCTAAAAGATGTATCATACCGTGTACAAAAAGATAATTCAGATAGCTTTCTTTTGTTGTATTAAATAATTTTGCTTTTTGTTCAACTTTTTTTAAACAAATGTAGATTTCACCAAAATTATCATCCAAAAAAGGAAAGGAGAGAATATCTGTTACATAATCCTTTTTCCTATATTTTTGATTTACAGATTTTATCATTTTTTCGCCAACAAAATATATATTAAGGTCATAACTTTTGCCCAGAATTTCATTTTTAATATTATGCAAAAAAACACCATCAATTTTAGGTGCTTTTGTTGTTGTATAGGATACTGTCAGATTTTTTGTATCTAAGATATATCGCATGAAAGTATTTAATAAAAGAATGATTATTTCTTTTTACCAGTTGTTGGTTGATTGAAATATTTACCCATCTTTATATCAGCAAGACGAGTTTCGTTGTTTTTTATTTTCTTTAGAGCTTCTTTTTTCATCTTGTAATAAGAAAGACTTCTCTCGGCATATCTTTTGCTTCTTGATTTGTTTAATCCACCCCACTCTTGCATTTTCTTTGTAAAGCGTCTCAATACTGAAGAAGGAGATTCACTTTGGTTTTTGTTGATTGATACATTTAATGACATATTGGCATATAGTATCATGTTTATGATATATTTACAATAATATGGCTCAAGTAAAAACAATGATAGACCAAGACGGTCAATTCTATAATCATAAAAAGATAGATGGTAAATGGCAGAAAAATTGGATAAAGGATGAGATATATAAAGCTGTGACTGGATCAAAGAAAGAGAAAATGTATGTATTATCAATGTTTCCATACCCGTCAGGGGCAGGGCTACATGTGGGACATCCTCGTGGATATATAGCTGCTGATGTCTACGCTCGTTTAAAACGCATGCAAGGTTATAATGTTCTGCATCCGATGGGATATGATGCTTTCGGTTTACCTGCGGAACAATATGCTATACAAAATCACGTTCATCCTAGGGAGGCTGTTTTGAAAAATATAAAGACATATGAAAAACAATTAGAGATTATAGGACTTTCTTATGACTGGTCTAGAAAGATAAACACAACAGATGAAGACTATTATAAATGGACACAGTGGATATTTCTTAAACTATATAATCATTATTATGACCACAAAGCAGGTAAAGCTAAACCTATATCTGAACTAGAGGGACAATTTTCCCATCTCTCTCAAGCTGATAAAGATAGAGAACTGATGAAATACAGATTGGCCTATGAAGGTTTTTCTGAAGTTAATTGGTGCGAAGATTTGGGAACAGTGTTAGCTAACGACGAAGTTATAGAAGGAAAAAGTGAAAGAGGAGGTTATCCAGTTGTTAAGAGGATGATGCGTCAATGGTTTCTACGTATAACTGACTATGCTGATAGACTTATATCAGGACTTGATACAGTGGATTTTGATGAATCATTGAAAACAGTTCAAAAAAATTGGATTGGTAAAAGTTTTGGACATGAACTAAGTTTTAAACTTCAAGGAGAAATTGGAGAAGTAGAGACTATTAAAATTTTCACAACAAGGATAGACACTTTGTCAGGTGTAACTTTTTTAGCCATATCTAAAGATCATGATTTGATAACTAAAAATGTTGATAAATTTTCAAAAATAATAATTCAAACAAAATCATGGGGAACAGATGAAAAAGACTTAAAAATAAAAAGAGGAATTATTTTAGATGATATTTATGCCGTACATCCTGATAATAAAAGTAAGTTACCTATATATGTAACAAACTATGTTTTGTCTGATTATGGTTTTGGTGCTGTTATGGGTGTGCCTGATCAAGACGAAAGAGATGCAGATTTTGCTTCGGTTTATAATGTCCCTACTAAAGAAACGAAACTTGAAAAACCAGAGTCTATAGAAAAAAGATTGGGGCTCAAAAAAGTTTTTAAATATAAGATTCGTGACGCAGTTTTTGCACGCCAAAGATATTGGGGTGAACCAATTCCTTTAAAACATGATAAAGACGGACATATAACACCCCTTTCAGAAAAAGAATTACCACTTAAACTCCCAAAAGTTTCTTCATACGAGCCTATAGGAAGTGGTGAGTCTCCATTGGCTGGTATAAAATCTTGGGTTAAGGCAGGGTATGAGACAAACACTATGCCTGGTTGGGCTGGATCATCATGGTATTTTTTACGATATATGGATGCACATAATAAAACAGCCCCGGTTGGAAAAAAAGCCATAGACTATTGGAAACAAGTTGATATGTATATTGGAGGCAGGGAGCACACTACAGGGCATTTATTGTATTCACGTTTTTGGCATAAGTTTTTATACGACATAGGTCTAACGGTAACAGAGGAACCTTTTAAAGCTTTGAGAAATCAAGGTATGATTTTAGGTGATGATAATCAAAAGATGAGTAAGCGATGGGGGAATGTTGTTAACCCGGATGATTGTATAAATACCTACGGTGCGGACGCTTTTCGAATGTATGAAATGTTTCTAGGTCCCTTCGATTCATCTTTACCTTGGTCAACTGATGGCATCATCGGTACTCGTCGTTTTATAGATAGAGTGTGGCGTCTTGCATCTGTTGTTAAAATACAAAATGAAAAAAATAAGAAAATACAAACATCTGAAAAGTTAGTTTCAGAAATAAATAAAACAATAAAAAAAGTTACGGAAGATATTGATGGTTTTGCTTTTAACACAGCGGTTTCTTCTTTGATGATATTGTTAAATAATTTTGAAGATATGATTCAAAAAAAAGAAAATATTGATCAAAAAGATTTTATTGATTTTGTAAAATTGTTGACACCTTTTGCACCGCATATATCTGATGAGATTTGGACTATTTTCAAAAATAAGAAATCTATAAATGTTGCACCATGGCCAAAGTATGATGAAAGTAAAATAGTCGAAGGCACTGTGAAGATAGGTATACAGATAAATGGTAAGCTTCGAGGTGATATAGAAGTATCAGCAGACAAAACCGAAAATGAAATCATAGATGAGGCTAAAACTATAGTAAAAAACCATCTAGAAGGTAAGGTTATTAAAAAGATTATATACATTAAAGGTAAAATTGTGAGTTTTGTTGTTTAATAATCATTAAAAGCCTTAGAAGGGATTTGTTAAAATAAAAAAAATCCGGACTTCGCTGTTTATAGCTAATCCGGGTTTGGGAATTTTAATTGTCTGCATTCAATTGGTCAGGTTACAGTCTTGATCAGTTTTGTCTATAAGACTTGTTTCTGCACTAATATCCATTTGAACACTTGCTTTGTTGCAATTTGGGCAAGTACTATTTGTTGTAGTTGTGATTGGTCCTGTTACGATATCAAATGGACCAATAAAAACTATCTCCATCAGGTGACTTTTTAAACAGCCGCATTTCATACAAACATAAAATACAGTCACATCCCTTGCTTTCTCTATACATAGTTTACCAGCATCCTTAAACTCAGGAATTTCTAGTTCAAGATAATGCTCGGCAGATTTCTTGCTGAGGAAAGTGCTATAAGTCCTTTTGTTGGTATAATTAGCTATTAAAATCTGGGTACAAGGGTCAGCAATAAGTTCGCAGAGTACTGATCTCATATGTGTCTTGTGCCAGGGAAATATGGGATGCCTACGAAAGGTCTTGTAAACAATCGCTGGTGGAATAAGTGATACATGAGGAAGAAATGCAAGGTTAATATTTTTTATTGTGTTCATACTCAAATACAATACAATTCTATAGCTATAAAGTCAAAGAATTAAAAACCTCGCTACAAAACTAAAAATCATATATAATCATCAATATGGAAACTCTACAACAACAAATCAAAAATCAAATTAAAGAAGCCATGATGGCCAAGGATACAGTTAAACTATCAGTACTCCGAGGTGTGTCTTCATCAATAACAAATGACTTGGTAGACAAAGGTAGAACACCACAAGGTGAGCTTACAGATGAGGAAACTCTTGCTGTTATACGTCGTGCCGTTAAACAAAGACGCGACTCAATAGAACAATTTACTACAGGTGGAAGGGAAGACTTGGCTTCTGATGAAAAAGCTGAACTAGCATATCTTGAGGTATATCTACCCACAATGATGTCATACGATGATGTTAAAAAAATAGTTGAAGCTAAAAAAGCTGAACTTAGTATTACAGATGTAAAAGACAAAGGAAAACTGATGTCAGAAATAATGAAAGACTTAAAAGGAAAGGCAGAAGGTATGGATGTTAAAAATGCAGTTGACTCATTGTTTTAAAGTAACAATCAGTATCGTACCTCAAAAGAATTATCAACTTCATATTCCTCAATAGATTTTATTTTAGTATACTCTACTGAATCAGTATCATCAGTAGAGTATTCAGTTTTATAAACTTCGTATAAATTTTTTCCTGTTTCAGAATTATATTTTTCTAAAATATAAAAAACATATCTATTTCCAATCCAAGTACCAGTTACAGCATCCTTAGCTTCAAGAGGTACTCTAAATTTTTCTAATGGATACTCTGCTTTTATTAATTTCTTAAAATCATTTCCTGAAAATGTAAAAATTTTATATTCTCTACCTCTTACAATCACATAAATATCAGAAGACCTTGATGAATTTATATCTTCTGATTTTCTTATAATAAACTCTGTATTACCCTGCAATTTTCTAATATTAAAATCTTCATTAGATATTTCACCTGTTTTTATAAGGTAGAGAAAAAAAGCAAGACCAAGAAATATTGTTATTAATATAAAATTTTGCATATCATTATTTTACCATAAAAAAAAATAAAAGACTGAAAATTTAAAAACCCAACTAGGGTTTAGTTAGGTTTTTAATAGTCCTTCAAACGATAAGCCGAATTCTGTATCAGCACTTTCGTACTGACGACAGTCATTTATCTGGGATGAAGATTACTCTTCAACTCGAGCGGCACTTACGTGTAAACACGCACACGGCCTTGCACTTATGTAAGAATTTAGCCGTTTCACTTTTACTATTTTTACAACACTGATAGTAAAATTAACTTTGTGTAAGCTAGTGTTAATTTTCAAAAACACACGTCACTGTTCGCATCGATATGTTGCCATATAAGGGAATTACCCTCTACAATTCTGCTTGAAATAAATTTCAGCAAGTGTTCGGACTTTCCTCTGTGATTTCTATAAAGAAATACAGCGACTGTCTGTTTGGAGGACATAATATATTTATCGTATTTTTTGGGTTATGTCAAGTAATTTGCTAATGCCAATCTGCTACAATAAGCTCAATGCAATTACTAAATACATTAAAAAACAGACTCAAATCAAAGTCTATACAAAAAACTGCTATCATGATCGCCGGTTTTACTTTTTTGTCTCAGCTTCTGTCTATTTTTAGAGATAGACTTTTTGCCAATCAGCTGGGAACAGGTTTGATACTAGATAGTTATTATTATGCTTTTAGAATACCTGACATACTATTTGCAATTTTTACCTCACTAGTTTCAGTTACTGTATTGATCCCGCTTTTAGTAAAATACGATAAAGATAATGATCATGGGACAATGAAAAAAGTTTACAATATACTTTTCTCAGTATTCTTTATTTTCTCTACTGTGTTGATATTACTGTTGATAATTTATATGCCATTTCTTATAACAAAATTGGTTGCACCTGGAGTGAGAGATTTAAATGTTGTGAATGATATTATCCTTTATTCAAGACTGCTATTGCTACAACCATTTTTCTTAGGCTTATCAAATCTTTTGGGTTCATATACGCAGATGAAAGAAAAGTTTTTACTATACTCTTTATCACCGCTTATTTACAATATTGCTACTATTTTTGGTTTAGTTTTCTTATATCCATTTTTTGGAATCAAAGGAGTGATTTACGGTATACTTATCGGAAGTATAATGCATGGACTTATACAAATACCTTTTATACATGCAAACAGATTTTTACCTGTTTTTATTAGAATTAAAAAATCTGATTTACCTATAATAAAAGAAATAATTTTATCATCTCTACCTCGTGCATTTATATTATCATTATTCCAAATACAGTTTTTATTTTTAAATAGTTTTGCATCGCTTTCAAATGCAGGAAATACTTCCATATTAAACTTTGCCAATAACCTTCAGGGTGTACCTATGGCTTTAATAGGTGTATCTTTTGTTGTTGCCGCGTTCCCAAGATTTACCAAAAGGTTTGCCGAAGGAGATGAAAAATCTTTTTGGGATATTTTTCAATATACAGTTAAAAAAATACTTATTTATTGTGGATTAGCCACTATAAGTATATGGTTTTTAAAAGATTATATAGTTTTCATTTTGTTGGGTGATATAGAAGCCTATAAAATAATTGCCTTATCTTTTGGAATATTTACACTGTCCCTTATACCACAATGTCTACAGCTTTTGATTATTCGTGTTTATTATGCAAGAGGAGAAAATAGAACACCTGCTTTTTTAAGTATTGTTGGAGCAATTCTGATTATAATGTTAGCTTATTTTTCAAATAAAGATGCTGTGTCAATTGCAACGGCATTTACTATCGGTTCATGGATATCTTGTTTGGTTTTTGTGTTCAGTTTGAAAAAATTTATAAAACTTTCTTAGGAATTATTGTAAATCAAGTTGCTCCTCAACGTCACTTTTCCTAACTATTTTTTTTGACAATTTGTTTAAAAACTTTATAGCGACAAAAACTGAAACCGCTATTATTAAGAAGTTTATTATATTGTTTGCAAACATACCCAATCTTACACCAGCGGGTGACCAATTTGAAAAATCAACGTTACCGATAAGTCCGATAGATGGCATGATTATATCATCAACAAGTGAGGTAACTATTTTACCAAAAGCTGTACCGATTACAACTGCAACTGCTAGATCCATAACATTACCCTTTATTGCAAAGGCTTTAAATTCTTCTGTAAAATTTTTCATATTTTTGCTATTTTGTGATATATTAGTTTTATAACTTTAATTATATAATATATTCTCAAAAATGTCTTTATTTTCAAAAAAACTTGGTATAGATCTTGGAACAGCAAATACTTTAGTATTCTTACCAGGTAAGGGTATTATCTTGAACGAACCTTCTGTTGTAGCTGTATCAGAAGGAGACAATCAGATACTTGCTGTAGGTATAGAAGCTAAAGAAATGATTGGAAAAACACCTGATTCCATCATAGCTTATAGGCCTATGCGTGATGGTGTTATTGCGGACTACAGAGTCACTGAGGCTATGCTCAGATATTTTATACATAAAGCCTTGGGTAAGTGGAATATAATAGCCCCTGAAGTCATGATATCTGTTCCAGCAGGTGTTACTTCCACTGAGCGACGTGCTGTTATCGAGGCGGCTATACGTGCTGGCGCTAAAAACGCTTATGTGGTGAAAGAGCCGATACTTGCAGCTATAGGGGCAGGTATATCTATACAAGATCCTTGTGGAAATATGATAGTTGATATAGGAGGTGGTACAACAGATGTTGCTGTTATATCACTTGGGGGAATTGTAGTCTGTTCATCGGTCAAATGTGCTGGTACCCGTATCGACAACGCTATCATTGATTATGTTAAGAAAAATTATAACCTAGCTATAGGTGAAAAGACCGCAGAGGATATAAAGATAAAGATAGGTTCTGCAGTTACCGTTGAAGAGGAATTGTCTGTGACAATAAAAGGAAGAGATTATATAACAGGACTTCCTCGTCCTATAGAGTTGAAAACAAATGAAATAGTTAAAGCTATATCTAAAGAGTTGAGGGATATGATAAAAGCAATAAAAGACGTATTGCAAGAGACTCCACCAGAGCTGGCATCCGACATTATAGATCAAGGTATAACCATGACAGGAGGTTCATCACTTTTGAGAAATCTAGATGAGTTGGTATTTCGTCGTACAGGAGTAAAAGCTCATGTTGCAGATGATGCACTTTATTGTGTTGTTAAAGGAACAGGTATAGCACTTGACCATTTGAATGCATATAAAAAAGCCATAGTAACTAAAAGATAATATGGAAATACAAAAAGGTGAAGCCGTATTTTTTAAATCTGATAAAACTTTTGAAGAAAGGGTAATTTTTATAAATAACACGTTTGCTTCAAGTTCTGATATTGTTATTTTAAAAAATAAAACTATATCAATAGATGATATACGTGATTTTCAAAATGATTTTCAGAAATCTTCATCTGATTTAAATGATGATTTTCAAAAACTCGGTATACTTATTTTTGATGATATTTCTCCACAAGCTCAAAATTCATTGCTGAAAATTTTGGAAGATATAGATAAAGAAAATTGCATAATCTTGTATACAAATAAAAATGTCAAATTATTGTCAACTATATTGTCAAGGGTGGTTCAACTAGATGAGGAAGAGAAAAGGAAAATAGGAAAACCTGAACTTCCAGATCTAAATGATAAAGAAAATCCACCCGACAAACAGCAAGTTATAGAATGGATAAAATATACTATAGAAAACAGTAAGATAAATAAGGACAAGAAACCATTGATATGGATAAATAGTCCAAGTCCGAATATAAAGTATATAATAGAATATGTAAATTTATTTTATTGAAACAAATAGAGTTGTGATATAATGTTTTCATGAATAAATTAACATTTGAAGAAGAAGATGTAATTGTCTATAAAAAAACAGAGGCACCTTTTAAAGGAAAATTTGTAAACTTTAAAGATGTTGGAATATATACGTGTAAAAGATGTGATGCGCCTTTATATAAATCAGAAGATAAATTTGAATCTGATTGTGGTTGGCCAAGTTTTGACAATGCAGTTGATGGGGCGGTTAAAGAGATACTGGATACAGATGGAAGAAGAGTAGAGATAGTATGTAACAACTGTGGAGGGCATTTAGGACATGTGTTTAGAGGAGAGAATATGACAGTGAAGAATATACGGTATTGTGTTAACTCTATTAGTATGAATTTTACACCTGTGGAGAAGTAGTGTATTTAATATTTTGTGTTTATTTTGTCAAATGATATAATACCCACATGTCAACAGAAAACAACATAACCTTCGAATCCGATAAATTCAAATACAAATCAAGAGTTATACTAGGACAGACTCAAGTACCAGGTATGACAAAGTTTTTATTGGGTAAGGGTATAGTTAAGAATGAGAAGCAAGCAATGAGTATTTTATCAATAACAACGGTACTGTTTCTAGGATTAAGTATTTTTATTATTTATACAAATTTTTTTAAGGAACCAGCAGTTCCAACGATTACACCAGAACAAGAGATGTTCTATAATCTAGAAAGAGATGCTTTAGATAAGCTTAATAAAAGTAAATAAAATAATGAAAAACTTTATTTTTAAGAAAAATACAAAAAAAACTTCAGAAGGTTTTACTTTAATAGAATTATTGGTAGTTATATCAATAATAGGATTACTTTCAAGTATTGTTTTAGCCTCACTTAAAGACGCGAGAGATAAGGCGAATGTAGTCAAATTTAGCTCTGAGATAGATCAATTTAAGACTGCGTTGGAGTTGTATAGGGGTGTTAAGGGTGTATATCCAAATGAAAATACATTAAAAGTGAATAAGTTTTATAATAACAATCTTAGTGTTGTGCAGTCCTACATTGACCCTAATTTTATTGGCCCAATACAGTATCCATTAAATTCTGAAATTTCTCTGTCAACACTCATATCAGATTATATGAAAAATTTACCTCAGGTACCTAAAAACCCTCAGGTACCTAAAAACTCTTACACATCGATACAGACTAATGTGGGATTATTGCAATCCCCTAATATTGAAGCTTGGGCCTATATAACTAATGATAATACACTGTCTTCACCAATCTACAGGTGTGTAGGTGATGTTTCTGTACCAAAATATCTGATAATTTTTAATAGTTCAAATCCTCAAATTTTCAATCACTATTCCTATCTACCTCATAGTGAAATATATACTTCTTCATCTTTTTCTTTTACAGGTGGTAGTATATCGATAAATATTGGTGGTAATAATTATAGCTGGACGCCTAACACTGCATCTCGCTGTTTTTCCCTTAAATAACTCTAGAAAATAATTAATCGATTTGATATCAATGATTGATTTATATAAAGATATTAAACTACAAACAATACAAAAAACCTACAATAATATGAAAACATCACAAAAGTACCACAATAGCATTTCTGTATTTCTAAATCGCCATGCTTCTAAGAAATATAAGTTAGGCTTTACCTTGATAGAGCTAATGGTAGTTATATCAATAATAGGATTACTTTCAAGTATTGTTTTAGCCTCACTTAAAGACGCGAGAGATAAGGCGAATGTAGTCAAATTTAGCTCTGAGATAAATCAATTTAAGACTGCGTTGGAGTTGTATAGAGCTGATAAAGGTGAATATCCTTATGAAAACAAAAGTAGTTTAACTACTTTTAATAGCGACGACAACCGAACTACCTTAAATGATGGGAGCTCAAACCCAACACAAACTTCTGTTGCAACTATGATGTCAAATTATATAAAAATATTACCTAATTTTTCAAATGAATGTCCATATGTGCTTAGAGAAGGGTCTTGTCCTTGGTTTTACAGAACTAATAAAAATACACTATCTGATGGAAACTACAGATGTGTAGGTGACGTTTCTGTACCAAAATATGTTATAATATTTCTTAGTCCTACTACAGATACTAAAATTTTTAATCACTATTCCTATCTACCTCAATATGAACAATATATAAATAATGGTTGGGTGACTAGTGATGGAACTCGCTGTTTTTCCCTTAAATAACTCTAGAAAATAATTAATTTTGCGATATCCGTGATTGATTTATTTTGAATAATCTCGATAAGCTATTATAATAAACCTATGACAAAAAAAACAGTACTCGCAGGTGGATGCTTCTGGGGTATGGAAGACCTCATAAGAAAACTACCAGGTGTAATAAATACTGATGTTGTTTATGCTGGGGGTGTGATAGAAAATCCGAACTATGAAAATCACACAGGCTACACAGAATCAGTTCTCATAGAATACGACGATATTCAAACCAATTTTAAAAATCTTTTAGATTTCTTTTTTCAAATACATGATCCTTCAACATACAACAGACAGGGTAACGATATCGGTGAATCATATAAGTCAATCATTTTCTATAACGATGAAATAGAGATGACTGAAGCAAAAGAGTTTATTGATTTGGTAAATAAATCAGAAAGATGGCCAGGACCAGTTATGACTGAACTTAAAAAACTCGACATGGATAAAGTTTACAAAGCTGAAGAATATCATCAAGATTATCTCATAAAAGTTCCTCGTGGGTATACATGTCACTATTTACGAGAGGGTGGGAGTTATTTAAAATAAAACACATTGTATCGGTCCAAACTGTTTAGGTGGAGGATCAAGCGGTAGATGGTAGTATTTTTATGCTATTATATCAAAATATGACAACATACATACTCGACGTTCGTAGCTCAGAAGAATATAAAAGCAGTCATATAGAAAATGCTATAAATTTACCTGTAGATGAGTTATTTGATAGAAGTAAATATGCACTAGCTATTTTAAAAAACATAGATAAAGAAAATGATCAAATAAAAGTATATTGTGCATCAGGTGCTAGAGCAGCTATAGTAAAAAGTATATTGGAATTTATGCAATATAAGAATGTTACAAATATGGGCGGTTTGAACTAGATTATTTAAATATATTTTGACTACCATAAAAATTTACTCTTGAACTTTCTCGACTGTCTTTATATAAACATTTTTAGGTGTAAAGCTACTTAACTCTATATATGAAGGTGTCTGAATATTATCTTTCTGTATAACAAAGTTATTATTACCAAGTTTAAACTTACTGCCATCTATTATAATTTTAATATCATCTTTTTTAATATTAGTTATATCTCTATTATTACCAACAACAGTAACCGTGATCTCGTCAGGTTGACTTGTTTTTATAACCATATTTGAATCTATGTATCTATATTCGATAGGTACATTATAATCCGCTTTTATAACTCCAGTTTTATATGCTGAGTAAAACCAAAAAGTTAAGCCAAACAATATAGCTACACTTTTAAAGATAAAATTTTTAACAAAAACCTTTTGGAATAAATTTTTACCTATACTTACTTTAACTTTTTTAGACTCTTCACCTGTAAACTTAGCAATAATAACCTCTAACTCCGCAGGAGTTTTTACTTTTGTTAAAACACCTTTTGAAGAAACAGAGACCTCGCCCCTTTCTTCAGAAATAACTATAGCCATAGCGTCAGTTCCTTCTGTTATACCAGCTGCAGCACGATGTCTTGTTCCAACTTTTCTATAATCACTAAACTCACGAGCGAGAGGGAGGTGAAGTCCAAACTTTTTTATCTCTGATCCTTCTATGAGTATAGCCCCATCATGTCCAGGAGATGATGGGTCAAAGATACTTAGTATAATAGCCGCTGTTATTTGTCCGTTAAGCGGAAAACCACCTTCAATCAAATCATCAAGTGGGTATTCACCTGGAAAAACTATGATGGCACCAACTTTTCCTGTAGCCATTTCGAAAACCGCTCTTACAATAGTCTGTATATTATTTCTAGGCAAAACTAAAGATTTTGAAAATGATTTTATTCTACCTGATGAAATCCATTTAAAAAATTTTCTAATCTCCGGTTGAAAAACTATAACAAATATAGCAATAAATAAAGTTAATAAGGGTTCAAATAATTGTCTCGTTAAACTAAGGTCAAATTTTTTGGCAATAAAGTCTAAACTAAAAAGTAATACAAAAGCTCCAAGTATGAAAAATGATCTTGTTTGTTTTATAAAAACAAGAAGGAAATAAAAACAAATTGTTATAATTAAAACATCAAATATATCTTTAAAAATGATTAAAGATAATATTTTTTGAATTTGCATTATATATTCCATATAAAATCATTATACACAAATATCAAAATATCTTGTAGATGGTTTTCAATTAGATTTTATTTCCTACTACAGCTCTAGATTTATGAAAAAATCCTTTATTTGGTATTATTATTTCTATAAATTTTATATACCATTTAAAAGTTAACAAAAGAAATATTGCCGTCACCACACTAATTAAAAGGTGAGCATTGGCGACTGACTGGCTCAATCCAGTGTTAAGTGAAAGTATGAACGATTTAACAGGGTTAAATAATATAATAGTTATTATAACAGACATAATATTAAACCAAAGATGAGCAAAAGCTGTTCTCTGTGAAGCAGTATTCATAACAAAAGAAGCTATAAGCGCTGTAACCGTAGTACCTATACCTGACCCTACAACTATACTAAAAGCCTGATCAAAATTTAATATACCTTGAGATACAAAAGTTATTGCTAAAACAGATATTGCGGTACTTGATTGAAAAATAGCTGCACCTATAATTCCAACCAGGATGGCTATGTATATAGAGTCTACATGGGATATAAAATATAAAACATCTGGATTACTTATATATGGTGCTATTAGAAGCTGTAAATAACTTAAAGACAAAAATAGTAAACCAAAATAAAATACAGGACTAGAATAATGTTTGATCGGGTTTTCAAATCTTCTCATCATAAAACCAATAACTATAAAAATTGGAGCAAAGGCCATAATGTTAAATGCTATAAGTTGTGAAGTTAAGGTATTACCAACATTTGATCCAATAACTATACCCAAAGCACCGGGAAATGTTACAAGACCTGCATTCACCAAACCAACTAAGGTTACTGTTATAGCTGTATTTGATTGAAAGATTGCATTTACAATAAAACCTGTAAAAGTTGAACGTACTGGAGTTTCAGTTGTTTTTGTTAAATAATATTTTAATTTATCACCTGCAACTCTTTCTATAGCGTGAGAGAATTTACTAACTGAAAAAAGAAATAAAAGTATAGTAGCTAGTATAATAAGTATTGTTGAAATCATAGATACTATTTTATCATACAATAACATTGAAAATAAGGTCGATATTGGTTATTATGGCAGTATATGCAAGAAATCATTAATCTAGTAAATACCGAAGGGGAGATTATTGGAAGCATGGAAAAACTCGAAGCCCATGAAAAAGGTTTATTACATGAAGCTTTTTCTATATTCATTTTCAATAAAAATAAAGAGCTTTTACTGCAAAGAAGGGCTTTGACTAAATATCATTCAGGTGGACTTTGGACAAATACATGCTGTAGTCATCCACGTAAAGGTGAGGATTTAAACATGGCTATACATAGAAGAATGATTGAAGAAATGGGTTTTGACATATCAAGCCTAAGAAAAGTCTATTCTTTCACCTACAATGTCGCTTTGGATAAAGGTTTGATAGAACATGAATATGATCATGTTTTAGTTGGGGATTATATCAATGAAATTATAAAACCAAATCCAGAAGAAGTCTGCGATTATAAATGGGTGAGTATAGAGTGGTTGAAAAAAAATAGTGAAACAAACCCTCAAAACTATACGGAATGGATAAAGATTATTATTAAGGATGAAAATTTTTTAAAAGCGTTATCCACCTAAGTCTAAATAACTAAATTTTACTAAATCAGTATTACTTTATAATCCGAATACCCCAAGGACTTGATCCTGACAATCTTTCTTTTTTTGAAAGCTTAAATTGATATAAAGAAAAAACAATTGTTATCAATGTAGTTATTGTTTTATAGATAACCCACTCTTTGGGAGTTATACTCACTCTAGCTATTTCATTTCCTATGGTCAAAAGTATAAATAAAATAGTCCAACGTATAGTTAATATTCTCCATCCTTTGTCTGTCATGGAAAATAGGCCATGAAATAAGGGTTTTAATAATGATTTTTTATAAAATAAGCCTACAATAAGAACCATTGCAAAAAGACCATTGTAAATAGTGTCTTTTATGATTATGTAAAATGAATCTTTTAAAATCACCGTCAATGATCCTGATATAATAATACTTATACCAACTATAAAAGGGAACCATGCAAAAGATTTTCTTTCTATTTGCCCAGTAATCATGGCTATGATTGTCAATACGACAAATATAGTAACAGCAGGAAAAAAAGCCAAAAATTCTGAAGCTATAAGAAAGGCTATTATTGGTCCAAACTCAATACTAAGGTTTAGGATAATTTTTAATAACATATTTAATTTTAACTATATCATATTACAAACGAATATTTTTGGATATATGAAGGCGAGTTTGACTAGGTATATTTCCATGTTATAATAATATACATGAAAAAAGGATATAAAGATAATATTGAAAAATTAACTATAGAAAATGAAAACTTCAGAAAAGTTCTATATACAGGTATGCATATGCAACTTGTACTTATGAGTTTAAAACCTATGGAGGATATCGGTCTTGAAGTACATGTCGAAAATGATCAATATTTTCGTTTCGAAAAAGGTGAAGGTAAGGTTGTGATTGGAGAATCGGAATATAGGGTGACTGATGGTGATACTGTAATAGTCCCAGCAGGAACACAACACAATGTTATAAACATTTCAGGATCTGAAGATCTTAAGATGTATACGATATACACCCCAGCGCATCATAAAAACGGTATTATTCGCGCTACAAAAAAAGAGGCTATGGAAAATGAAGAAGATTTTGACGGAGTGTTAAGTGAATAGTTTAAAACGAGGGTTTTATAAATCAATTTGAACTACCTTAATGTTTTGACCAAACCATTTCGTTACGGTTTTTGATATTGTATCCGTCAAATCGGTAACGTTTAATTTATATATACCTTCTTTAGACAATACTTTCTCAATTTCTGGATGATTATTTAAATACGTTTTAAGTTTTTTGGGTATTAGTTTATTTTGAGAAATTATTCTTACTTCGGGACCTATTATTTTCTGTATCCTATATTGAAGCATGGGAAAGTGTGTACATCCGAGTATCAGGGTGTCTATTTTTCCCTTGAATGATTTTAGATAATTTTCCAAGATTGGATTAATAAAACCTAATTCATCATTTTCAACAAAAGGTACAAGTAGTGGGGCAGCTTTCTGTAGAACTTTAGTATTAGGTTTAATTTTTTTTAGCTCAATTACAAAAGCATTTGAAGCAACTGTAGCAACGGTAGCGAGTACACCGATATTTTTTGCTTGCTTATTTTCTAGAGCAACTTCGCAGGCAGGAATGATTACTCCAAGAACTTTTCTATCAGGATAATTTGATGGTAAAAAATCTTGCTGGATTTTTCTTAATGCTTGGGCGGATGCAGTATTACAAGCAACGATGACAAGTTTACAGTTTTGTTTTAATAAATATTCAACGGAATCTTTTAAAAACTCATAAATAGTTTCAGCTGATCTATTTCCGTAAGGAACCCTTTTTGTATCACCTAAATAAACATAGTTATATTGGGGAAGTTTTTTAATCATAGATTTTGTAATGAGTAGTCCACCTAGACCAGAGTCGAATATTCCTATGTTCATGTATGAATAATATCACAGGTTTGAGCTCGTTATAAGGTAAAAAAAACTATACTAAATAGGGCTATTTTCGAATACTGCGAACTTGATAAGATGTTCAAACCTATCTCATGTTACAATAAATTAATGTTATCTATTCCAGGACTTAAAACTAAAGTATCTTTGGCAGAATATACAACTTATAAAATTGGAGGCCATGCAGATTATTTTTTTATAGCCCGTAGTCAGAATGAGTTAAAACACGCAATTATTCAAGCTAGAAAAAATAATATCGCATATTTTGTTCTAGGTATAGGAGCAAATATTCTTTTTGGAGATAAGGGGTTCAGAGGTTTGGTAATAAAGAATGAGTCAAAAAATTTTACATTTAAAGCTAATATTCTTAGTGTTGAAAGCGGGGCCACAATAGAGAATTTGATTTCAGTATCGGCAGAAAGAAACCTTTCTGGATTCGAGCACTTTGCTGGAATTCCAAGTACAGTTGGTGGCGCCCTTTGGCAGAACTTACACTTTCTTTCTCCTGACAGATTAAGAACAGTTTTTATCGAGGAGATTTTTGTTAATGCAAAAGTTCTAACTAGTGATAATAAAGTTATTGTGCTCGATAAGCATTACTTTAATTTCGGGTACGATCACTCCATTCTTCATGAAATAAACTTCATAGTCCTAGAGGCGACTTTTAATTTATCTTCATTATCTGAAAAAGAAATATTAAAACAAGCTGAAGAAAATATTGCTTGGAGGAAATCAAAACAGCCACAACTTTCAGAATATCCGTCATGCGGGTCAGTTTTTAAAAAGATTGACGGGGTTGGGGCAGGAAGACTGATAGAACAGGTTGGCCTAAAGGGTTCATCTATAGGTAGCATACAATCATCTTTTCATCATGCAAATTTTTTGGTTAATACAGGAGGTGGTACTGCTGCTGAAGTAAGGTTGCTTATAGAAATGATTCAAGACAAGGTTGAGAAAGATACTGGTTACAAACTTGAAACGGAAATAGGATTTATAGGCGAGTTTTAAAAAATAAATAATAGAAAATAACCCATATAAATAAGGTTATTTTTAGATGCTCCTCCGGTAGGGATCGAACCTACGACCAATTGCTTAACAGGCAACTGCTCTACCGCTGAGCTACAGAGGAATGAATTAGGGTGAGCTGAAGTTCTTTCAATTAAATATACCAGTGTATATTAAAAGAAACAACCTCAACTCAACCTGTTCAAATATTATCAAAAAAAGACAAATAACGCAATCTATACAATTTCTTTATCAACATGTCTCCCATAATCATCTTCTAGTCTAATTATGTCATTTTCATCAAATTCTCCAAATGCTATTTCCAATACCTTAGCAGGCTTTTCTGTTCCTACGAGTCTATGCTTTATTTTTGTTTCTATTATATATTCATCCCCAGTTTTGACATTTATCTCTTTACCGTCTATTTCAAAAATTGCTTCACCTTCAATTAGTTTCCAAAATTCTTTCCTATGATTGTGATACTGTAAACTAAGTCTTTGTTTTGGATTTATAGTCAGTATTTTTACAGTACTTATTTCATTTTGGGTAAATATTTCCTCTGATCCCCAAGGTCTTTCATCATATTTTATATTCATATTTGTATTTTATCTTATTTTATTAATTATTGATAATATTTTTTATTATATCTTTTGTATGTTCAAGGTTATCGACTTTTATATAGGATACGGATGTTTTTACTATAGAATAATCATTACCACCTTGAAATATTGCATCACCAATAAATAAAATCTCTTCTTTTTTCAAATTTAATAATTCTTCAATTCTGCCTATAGCATAACCCTTATCTATTGATTTTTTATTTATATCTATAGATGTTGTTCCACCTATTTTTACTTCAAATTCAGGTAAATATTTATCTAGACATTCTTTTATTTTTATTCTTTTAACCATATCGCTGTCCCATTCTTTTTTTAAATCTATGGGTGCTTTTTGTCCTAAAGCCGAAAAAGTATATTGAGTGTTTCTATCCTCCAACGCCTCACCATATGTTATTTTTGGTAAGAAATCTATTTCCTGATACATATTTTCAAAAGCCTGCTTTATTTTCATCTTTTCTTCATCATTCAAAATGTTTTCATATACTTTGGTCCAATCTTTGTTAAAAGAATACATCATACCACCTGATGTTGGAAAAAGGTATAAATTTTTGAATATATTTTCATCAAATTGTAATTTACTTATAACCTGATCATTTATTTGATTAAATCCAGCCCCGCTAATTATAGCCACTTTCTTTATTTTTAACAATTCAGATAGAAGTGATGACATGTTTTCATCCAGGAACTGTTTACTTATAGCTAAAGTATCGTCTAAATCAAATACTATAATCTTATATTTAGTGAAATTCATATTTTATAATTATAACTTTTTATCTTTAAGTTGCATAGGAATAGTCAATGTAATACAATATTGAATATAAAACCATGTCTAAATTATTGAACAATAAAACACATAACAAAAAAGTCAAGATAGTTAAGAAATTAGAAAGTTTTACCCCTCTAGGTTTTTTTAAGAATAATGATTATTTTTCAATGTTTTATAAATCAAGCCTTTCTTTAAATGATATTTATCTTATAAATAATAAAAATGGTGATATAAATAATTTTTCATTAAAAAATAAAGAAAAAATTAATATTAAAAATGGCTTATTTGGTAAAAATATAGATTTAGAAAAAATAAATAATATAACTTATTCAGAAATAAATAATACAAAAATTATAACCTTTTTTTATATAGATACAAAGACAAAAGAGAAGAAACTTTATTTAGCTGTAAACAAAGGTAAGGACAATACAAATTGGAAAATTAATAATACTTTCATGGAGATAAAAGAGAGTGCGGGTGTTATATCTGATTATATTTTTGATAAAAAGATTTATATGTATTATGGAGATTCAAATATAAGTACAGCCTTTTCTTCAAATTTAGGTAAGTGGTATAAGGATAAGGATTCTGTATTAAAAAAACGACCTGGATTTTTTGATAATAATAATTTAAAATTTCTAGGAACAAAAATAATAGACAGAGGTATATTAGTTTTTTATGATTCATCTTATAAGGTTAATAAAAGCTTAAAAATTCAAATAGGATTAGCTATGTTTTCTTTAAATGATCCAAATAAGATAATTTGGCGATCAGATGATGCTATTTTTGAAAATGAAATACCTTTTGAAAATGATTTTGAATCGAAAGGTATGGTTTTTGATAATGATCAATTTACAATTTACTGGCATTCTAAAAAAACAGGTATATTAAGTGCGACATTAAATCTTCCATTTACAAATAATTTAGATTCCAAATTATTTCAAAAATTAGAAAAACATGATAATAATCCAATAATTTCACCTGATTCATTTGAAAATATTAATAATGTAAGTAAAAATGAAATAAAAAAATGGACTGCAAATGGTACATTTAATCCTACGGCTATAAATCTAGGTGAAAAAATTCATCTTCTCTTCAGGGCTGTCGGTGAAGATGGTATATCAAGAATAGGATATTCAGATAGCTTAGATGGTTTTAATTTTGACGATACTCATTGTAAGCCGGTATTTTATCTAAAAAGATCTCATTTTGGGCGAGGACATATGAAAGATAAATATGACCCAGTTTTATATGAATCTGGGGGTAGCTGGGGTGGCTGTGAAGATCCTAGGGTGACTAAAATAGATGATAGGATATATATGATATTTAACGCTTTTGATGGTTGGGATTTTATTAGAGTTGCCTATACATCCATAAAAGAAAAAGATTTTTTAAATAATAATTGGGATTGGGATAAACCAAGGTTAATATCACCTCAAGGTGAAATCAACAAAAACTGGGTAATATTTCCAGAAAAAATAAATGGTAAATTTGCTATATTACACAGCTTAACTCCAAATATACAAATTGATTATATAAATAGATTAGAAGATTTAGAATCAGGTAAGGCAAAAATAAAAAGTAAATATGAAAGAAAGCTTAAATCAAAATCATGGGATACGTGGATTAGAGGTGTTGGGCCTTCACCTCTAAAAACTGAAGATGGCTGGCTAGTTTTTTACCATGCTGTAACAGCAGATGAAACTCATAAATATAAACTTGGAGTGCTGTTATTAGATTTAAATGATCCAACTAGAATTATCGCCCGTGCAACCGCTCCAATTTTGACACCGGATATGTGGTATGAAAACGATTCAAAACCTGGAATAGTATACGCTTGCGGGGCTATCATAAAAGGAGATTCACTATATATATATTACGGAGGAGGAGATAAACACGTATGTGTTGCTACCGCATCGCTGAAAGAATTTATTAATAACTTAAAAAATAGTAAAGATCAAACACCTTCTATTAAAAAAGTAAAATTCTCTTAATATTTTAATTAAAAAAAATGTTTACAGTTAAAAAATCATCGCATAATCCATTATTATCACCGAATACAAATGATCCCTGGGAAGCCAAAGCCGTTTTTAACTGGTGTCCCATTAAAGATGGTAACACTACCCATTATGTCTACAGAGCAATGTCTTCAAATGAATCTTATTTTAGTAATACTATAAGTATTTCTTCTATTGGATATACTTCTAGTTTAAATGAAATAGATTTTTCAGAAACAAAACAATTAATAGCACCAGAATATGAATGGGAAAGATATGGCTGTGAAGACCCAAGAGTAACAAAAATAGATGATAAATTTTACATTTTCTACACAGCTTTATCGAATTATCCGTTTGATGCAAATAGTATTAAAATAGCTGTTGCTATAACGAAAGATTTTAAAACTATAGAAGAAAAACATCTTGTTACACCTTTTAACGCCAAAGCTATGGCTTTATTTCCAGAAAAAATAAATGGAAAATATGTAGTTATTTTATCAGTTAATACAGACATGCCCCCAGCTAAAATATGTTTTGCTGAATTTGATAATTTGGAGGATATTTGGAATGAAAAATACTGGCAAAAATGGTATAAAGAATTTGATAAACATAGTATAAATATAAATCGATCTGATAAAGATCATGTTGAAGTTGGTGCCGTTCCTATAAAAACCGATAAAGGATGGTTGCTTATATATAGTCATATAGAAAATTATTTTAGAGATAATAATCCATCTCCAAGAGTTTTTGGTATAGAAGCATTACTTCTGGATTTACATGACACTAAAAAAATAATAGGTCGAACAAAGTGGCCTATAGTTACACCGAGCGAAATCTATGAAAAAAATGGACAATTTCCAGATATAGTTTTTCCTTCAGGTGCTTTGATTGATAACGAAAATTTAAATATATACTATGGTGCAAGCGATACTTTTTGCTGTAAGGTAACTGTTAATCTAAAAAATCTTTTAAGTAGTATGCATGGAAACTCTATAAGTGAATATACACAGAGATATAAAAATAACCCCATTTTAAAACCAAGATCAGATTTTAAATGGGAATCTCATGGAGTTTTTAATCCCGCAGTCTTGCAAATAGGTAAAAACATACATATTTTATATAGGGCGATGTCTAATGATGACACTTCCTATATTGGATATGCACTTACTACAAATGGTTACGATATTATAAAAAGAGAGGATAATCCCATATATATACCTAGAGAGTCTTTTGAAAATAAAAGACGACCAGGAAACTCTGGTTGTGAAGATCCTCGATTAACTCTTATAGATAAAAAAGTATATATGTGTTACACAGCATATGATGGTGAAAATCCACCAAGAGTAGCATTAACTTATATCTCATTAAAAGATTTTGAAAAAAATAATTGGAATTGGAGTAAACCCGTGTTGATATCCCCAGTTGGTAAAGATGATAAAGATGCCTGTATTTTTCCAGAAAAAATAAATGGAAAATATTTAGTATTACATAGAATAAATGGTGATATATGTGCTGATTATGTAAAATCCTTAGATTTCCCTGATGGTCCTTTGGAAATATCTACGCCCATAATCTTACCAAGAGCAGGCATGTGGGATAGTGAAAAAATTGGTATTTCATCACCACCTATAAAAACAAAAAAAGGTTGGCTATTAATTTATCACGGCGTATCATCTCAAAATCATATTTATAGGGTAGGTGCAGCCCTATTAGATTTGAAAAATCCCTTAAAAGTTTTATCTAGGACGACTTATCCTATATTAGAGCCGGAAACTGATTATGAAAAGATAGGAATTGTACCAAATGTAGTCTTTCCTTGTGGTGCTTGTGTCAGAGGTGATGATATTTTTATGTATTATGGAGGTGCTGATGATGTTGTTGCTGTTGCGACAGTTTCTCTTGAAAAAGTTTTACAGTCTTTGCTATAATTTTTGAGTGACAAAACCCCAAAAACAGTGTAATATATACAAATATGTCAACAAATTGGGGTGAATCAATAGTAAGTTTCGATGAAGTTTCTTATTCTCATGTTAAAAATAAACCTGTATTAACAGAGGCGGCTTTTAATATACGTAAAAATGCCAAGATAACTCTGATGGGTCAAAACGGTGCAGGGAAGTCAACTATTTTCAAACTAATAACCGGTGAGCTAGAGAATGATGAAGGTGATATAAATATCAAAAAGGATTTAACTATAGCTGTATCTCGTCAAGTTATCCCTCGCACAGAGCTAGAATTAACTGTTCGCGAATTTTTTCAATCAATGTTTAAACAAAAAGTTTATGATATTGACCCTCGTATAGATGAAGTTTTAAAAATTGTACATCTAAAAGCGGATAAAGAAAAAAAGATTAAAGATTTTTCAGGTGGACAGCAAGCACGCCTTTTACTTGCTCAAGCTTTAATACAGAAGTCAGATCTTATTTTACTTGATGAGCCAACAAACAATCTCGACAAAGCTGGTATTGACCATTTAACAAAATTCCTAAAAGAATATACGAAAACTGTTATTGTAATTTCACATGATGCTGATTTCTTAAATAGTTTTACAGAAGGAGTTATTTATCTTGATATACATACACAAAAAGTTGAACAATATGTTGGAACATATAACACAGTAGTAGCAGAGATTGCGGCCCGTGTAGAAAAAGAAAAAAGAGCCAATGCACAAGCTGAAAAGAAGATACAAGAAAACAAAGATAAGGCCAACTTTTTTGCTAATAAAGGAGGAGGAATGAGACTTGTTGCAAAACGTATGCGTGAAGATGCTGAAGAAGCTGAGGAAAACATGGTTGATGTTAGAAGAGAAGATAAAACCATTAAACCATTCACTATAGAAGCACAGGAAGATTTATCTGGAATACTATTTTCTCTTTCATCGGTTGAGATCATAGATATACATAAAGATGATGGTTCTTTGAAGACTAAAAAGACTCATGTTGAGTTAAGAAAAGGTGAGCATCTGCTCCTAAAAGGGCCTAATGGTATTGGTAAAACAACTTTACTGGAAAATCTTGCAGGAGGTCATGCGAAAGGAGAGGCAGTAAAAGAAGGTGTTGTAATAGGATATTATAGACAAGACTTTTCAAACTTAGATTTTGATAAAAATGCATATGACACTATCAAAGAAGCTGCTGATAAAGATGACAGTGAACATTTTATAAGAAAAACTTTAGCACAATTTTTAATAGCAGGTGATACAGCATATACTCCTATTGGTCGTTTATCAGAAGGTCAAAAAGGTTTAGTTGCTTTTGCGCGTTTGGTTGCTATGAAGCCGGGACTTTTAATATTGGACGAGCCAACAAACCATATTAATTTTCGCCACCTTCCGATTATCGCAGATTCATTGAAAAAATTTACAGGAGCGATGATTGTGATTTCCCACATGCAAGAATTTGTTGATCAGATAGGGATAGACAATGTATTGGATTTGGGTAAGTAAATTTTGTTTAAAAAATTTTCAAATTAGCTAAAATAAAGCTATAATATATCCAATATGAGACTAAAATCAATTCACATCATTGGCTATAAATCCTTTGCTAAAAAGACTGATTTAACTTTCAATACACCTATAACAGCCATTGTGGGACCAAATGGTTCAGGAAAATCAAATGTCGTAGAGGCTTTTCGTTTCGTATTGGGGGAGCAATCACTTCGCTCTATGCGTGGTAAAAAAGGTGAGGATATGATTTTTAATGGTGGTCGTGATCTATCAAAATCAAATCGTGCCGGAGTTAAGATTGTTTTTGATAATAGGATTATAGAGCAAAACGGAGAACATAATAGACTTTTTAATAATCATACTTTTGATGAAGTGACTATAGAGCGTGCTGTAAATAGGGATGGTACAAATGAATACAGCGTAAATGGAAACTCTGTAAGACTTCGTGATATCATAGAACTTTTAGCTGAAGCCAACATCGGTTCATCAGGGCATCATATCATCTCTCAAGGTGAAGCGGATAGATTACTTTCATCATCAAATAAAGATAGAAAAGAAATGATAGAAGAGGCACTTGGCCTTAAACTATATCAATACAGAAAAGAAGAATCTCAAAAAAGATTGGTCAAAACCGAAGAGCATATGAAAGAAGTAGAATCTTTACGTCGCGAACTCGCCCCACATATTAGATTTTTAAAAAAGCAGATTGAGAAAATAGAAAAAGCTCGCGAGATAAGGTATGAATTAAAAAATATTTATAAAGAATACTTTGCGTATGAAAAAACTTTTTTAGATTCAGAAATTAATGATATTAAAAATTCTCGTATAGATCCAGAGCAAGAAAAGGTATCCCTTGACGAAAAGTTGACAGAGGTTAAAACAATCTTGGCACAAAATCAAACCTCTACAGAATTTACAAATGAATTATTTGAATTAGAGGCTGAGTTAAAAAATATACGTTTTAATAAAGAAGAATTATCTCGATCTGTCGGACGTTTTGAGGGTGAGATAAATTATATAAATAAAAATATTGACAAGAGAAAACTAGAGCTTGAAAATAAAGACAATACAGATATAAAAGTTTCTTTCTTTGAAATAAAAAATCTTATAAATAAAATTAAAACTGTACTTACTGACATTAAATTAGGTGTATATAAAGATGAGACTGAGATAAAACAGGTATCAAATGACCTTGTTGCAGAGTGTGAAAATTACGTTAAGTCTAAACATAATGAAGGTGAAAGTATCGATTTCGAACCAGATTTCAATGAAATAGATCGTATTAAGCTACTGATAGTGAACATTGAAGATGATATTAATGGTTTAAACGATAAAGAAGTTAATATTCTTGAGAAATATTCTGAAACAAAAAATAAAATAGAATCATTCAAAAATGAGAATGTAGAGGCTGAAAAAGATTTATTAAAAATAATGTCTCGTAAACATGAGGTTCAATCTAAGCTAGATATTTTAAAACAAAAAGAAATACAATATATAGAAAGAAATCAGGAGTATGAAAGGGATATGATGGAAGCCACTACCCTGATAGGTATTGAAGCTATTAGATATGATGATATTGATGTCCATATTTTTGATAAACAGGAACAACATGATAGGAAATATAAAGTTGAAAAACATAAAATACGTTTAGAGGAGTTGGGTGGAGGGGGTGATGAGTCAGTCATGAAGGAATATAATGATGTAAACGAAAGAGATGATTTTTTATTAAAAGAGATGGAAGACTTAACTAAGTCGATGCATGATCTTGAGACTATTATTGAAGAGGTAAGTTTGCAAATAAATAATCTGTTCAATGACGGTATTGAAAAAATTAATAAACAATTTTCTACTTTTTTTAAACAAATGTTTGGTGGCGGGGAAGCTAAGCTTATCATTACTCAGGAGAAGAAAAGAAAAAGAAAATCATTTGTTGATGAAGACGAAGAGATAGAGATGGACGAGGACGAAGGTGTTGAAAAAGAAATAGGGATAGATGTTTTTGTGTCATTACCTCATAAAAAACTCAAAGGTTTATCTATGCTATCAGGAGGTGAAAGAGCTTTGACCTCTATAGCACTTTTGTTCGCAATGAGTCAGGTAAATCCACCACCTTTTATTATACTGGATGAGACTGATGCAGCGCTGGATGAGGCCAATAGTCGTCGCTATGGTGACATGATAGAGCTTTTGTCTAAGCATTCAGAGTTAATACTGGTAACTCACAATAGAGAGACTATGAGCCGTGCAGGAGTGTTGTATGGTGTAACAATGGGTTCAGTTGGTTATTCACAGTTGCTATCTATAGGATTTGATGAGGCGAGTGTTAACGCGAAATAAAGCTTCAATAAAAATTACTCATTCAAGTAAAGAATGAGTAATTTTGAATTTTAGCTTAGAGCTTTTACAAAACCTGAAAGTCAATCGTCTTCAAATCCATATCAACACCTCTTAATTTAACTTTTAGCTTATCCCCTAAAGTTATAGTTTTACCAGAACCTTGTGATTTGACAGTATAAGTTTTCTTGTCAACTTCCCAGAAATCATTTCCAAGATCTTTCAAACGAAGCAATCCTTCTGCCAAAGACTCAGGTTCTTGTATGAAAACTCCAAAGTCAGATATACCTGAAACAGTACACTCAAATTCATGTCCAATTTTATTTGACAGGAATTCAACTTGTTTATACTTTGTACTAGCTCTTTCGGCTTCAGCAGCTTTAACTTCTTGAGACGATGAATGTTCACAAATTTTATCAAGAGACGCAAGGTACAATGATGATAACTTTTGTTTATCCAATAGTTTTGAAAGTATACGATGTATACAAAGGTCAGGATAACGACGGATCGGGGAAGTAAAGTGGGTATAATATTCAAAACCAAGACCGAAATGACCTATGTTATTTGTTTGATAAACTGCTTTTGCCATCGATCTCAAAGTCGCAGTTTTGATAATAGTTTCAGAGGGTAGTCCCACACATTGTTCCAAAAGTTTTTGTATATCCCTACTGTGTATCTTTTTTGTAGGATGAAAATCAAGACCAAGTGCATTTACAAAAATACTTAAATCAAGAATTTTCTCAGCATTTGGTAAATCATGAACTCTATAAACTCCAGGTAGTTTTTTATTTCCTTCAACATTATGAGTATAGATATAGTAAGCCGTTTCTTTGTTAGCTAAAAGCATAAACTCCTCAACGAGGTGATTTGTCCATATTCTATCTTTTTTATATACTTGAACTGGAAAGCCTTTATCATCCAACACAAACTTTATTTCATCAGTTTCAAAATCTATCGCCCCTGCATTTTTTCTTTCTTTATTTAATATTTTTGAATAACGTGATAGTTCAAATAATTCAGGATATATTGATTCGTCACCAGCATCTAATACTTTTTGTGCTTCTTCATATGAAAATCTCTTATTAGAATGTATTATAGATTTTGAAATTTTTCTGTCTATTATTTTTCCAGACATATCCATTTCAAAAACTGTAGAAAATGCGTATCTATCCTCGTTTGGGTTGAGTGAACAAAAACCATTTGATAAAACTTCAGGAAGCATGGGTATAGTTCTGTCCACAAGGTAAACTGAGAAAGCTCTATCCTCAGCTTCGTCATCCAATGCATTTCCAGGGCGTACAAAATGAGACACGTCAGCAATGTGTATTCCAATCTCTACATTTCCGTTATCAAGTTTACGGAAAGAAAGGGCATCATCGAAATCTTTTGCATCCACTGGGTCGATGGTACATGTCCATACTCCTCTCATATCCAATCTACGAGACACCTCTTCATCTGTAATTTTGCCAAATTCATCAACTGCTTTTTTTGCGTCTGCTTCAGTTTCAGGCTTATGGCCTATATCAAATCCAAAGTCAGCCACAATAGAATACATCTCAGCATTATTTTCACCTTTATCACCAAACACTTGTTTTATATCACCATAAAAAATTCTTTTTACTTCTATATCTGTGTAACCTCTATCATTTATATTTTTATTTATTGTAACCTTTGGAGTTTTTTCGAAATCAATTTTTACAAGAATTTTTTTATTTATACTAATTTCAAAATTTTTATTATTTTGTATTTCAAATATACAATTAAGCTTGTTGTTGTCTGGAGTAGCGATAATTTTACCATCTTTAATTTCTGTAATATTTGCAGAAAAATCTGTTTTATATCTCTCTATTATTTTTATAACTTTACCTTCAATTTCACCCCATTTATTTGCTCTTGGAAATGTCTGTATTTCAACTTTGTCTTGAGGTAGAGAAGAGTCTATAAAGTTGTGAGGTATAGATATATCCTTTTCATCAGGGGTTGATTTTTCTTTTCTAAGGAATCCTTTTCCTCTATTATTTAATATTAATGTACCGATAAAATTATGCATCTTTATATTTAATTTATTTTATTATTAAAGTAATTTTTTTATATATTCGACAAGACCACCAAGTTCTATACTTTCTTGTGAAAGATTTTTCATATTGCGTACCATAACGGAGTTTTGTAGAGCTTCTTTATGTCCTACTAGTAACAGATAAGGAACATTCAACTTCTCTGCATGTTGAAGTTGTAATGAAATCTTATCCTTAGATAGATCATGATGTATAAGTATATTTGCCTGAAGCATCATATCTAACACTCTCAATGTTTTAAATCTAGCCTCATTTCCAAACTGGGCATAGAAAAATTTTACATCTGACTCATCTATAGTTTTAAGCGTATTTAAAGGCTTCATCAGTTTTGAAAGATTTTTTAAACCATTTACATAAACACTCAATATAGGTATTTCTTTTTTACCCAATATTTTTTTACTTATTATGTCATGCCTACCACCATTTACAACAATACTATTATTACCCTCAGCAAGATTTTGTACTTTAAAAATTACTCCAGAATACAAATCAGAGCTATTATACAAAAACGGATTTATTCTAAAGTTTAGATCTAGATTTTCTATATACTCCAATATGTCTTTAAACTCTAAACGAGATGCTTCTGAAAGATAGTCGATAGGGTTCGGGATTGAAATTACATCTACTTCACCTTTTTTATTTTGAGAAGTTATTTCAACATTTTCTAGCTCAGCAAAAGCCTGGTAAATATTTTTCTTAGATAAAGCAAATATATTTTTTGGTATATTTTTTACATTTTTTTTAAAAAAATGGTTTAACTCTTTTACAAATTTTTGTACAGACTCTTTATCTCCAATAAAATTTATATCGGCTACTATTTCAGATTTTTTACTATAAATCTCATCCAATATAGAATAACCTGTTTGTATGGCTATAGCGTCATATATATTCTTTTTTGTTCCTATTGTATGAAAAACAAAATTATTGTCATCTTTACTATAGGCAATGTTAGCAGGGAAAGGAAAACCTTCAAATTTTTTATCTATGATTTTTTTCTGTAAAGCTAAGGTGTCAATAAGGTTTTCATAGTCATATTTAGTCAATAATTTTTTTTCTAAATTTGTGTATTCAGGTTTTGCTATATGTCTAAAACCAAAATGTTGTAATATTTTAAATATTTTAAGGTGAT
This sequence comes from Candidatus Nomurabacteria bacterium, assembly GCA_943356525.1. Classification (GTDB taxonomy): domain Bacteria; phylum Patescibacteriota; class Minisyncoccia; order Phycocordibacterales; family CAIZLB01; genus CAIZLB01. The sequence continues at coordinate 34,152 of CALRFG010000007.1, forward strand.
TGGGTAAAACTGAGTCAATACTTGGCTTTTTAGAAATTACTGTTGTTGTTTTTTTTGTTATTTCAATTTTTTTCATATATTTTATCTATTTATTTTCAATATATTCTTTTACACCAGGAAATATTGCTATCTTGTTAAATGGGTACAAACGAATCAAAACCCTACCTTGCAACTCGTCTTTAACTACAGGTCCCCAATAACGAGAGTCATAACTTACAAATCTGTTATCTCCCATAACAAAATATTCGTCTTTCTTTAGTAAAATTGATGGGCTTATTTTTGTACTTGGATAATCTATAAAATTTTCTGTAACTTTATTGTTATTTATATAAGTATCATTGGCTTTTACTTCTACAGATTCTCCTGGAGTTGCTATAATTCTTTTTATAAATCTACTAGCGTTTTCAGCAGAAGCAGGTGGATCAAAAACTACAACATCACCCACATGAGGGTTTTTAAATCTATAACTTATCTTATCAACCAATACATAGTCACCATCTTTGAAAGTGTTATCCATAGAAGATCCTGAAACGTTGTGAGGTTCTAGTACAAAAAGTCTAAAAAGTACTATAAAGACAAGAAATATGAAAAAACTTTTCCAAGACATATCTTTTTTATGTCTTTTTTTATTGAGTTTTTTCACTTCTTTTGAAATAGTTTCTGTTTCTGTCATATATTTGCTATATTATATCATATACATGAAATATATAATAGGATTGGGAAATCCGACCAAAACATACAAAAATACACGTCATAATATAGGTCAGGACCTTGTTTTTGCTCTGGAAAAGGCTTTGGATGAGGAGGTGCTATCATTGACCAAGACAAAGCTTATAGTGCTTCCCGGCTTCATAAATGAGTCAGGAATGGCTATGAAAAAGCTATTTAAGAATATAAAACCTGACTCTGAGAATGAGAATATCTTGGTTATTCATGATGATTTGGATCAAACTATAGGGAAAATGAAAATGAGCTATGGAGGGAACTCTGGGGGGCATAATGGGATTAATTCTATATTGAGTCATATGAAAACTAAGGGGTATTATAGGTTAAAGATAGGTATATCACCTGAGGTTAAAAAAAGTAAAGATGAAGTTCATGATTTTGTTTTAGGGAAATTTACTCCTGATGAAAAAGCTTTGTTGAAAGGTTTAATGCCGAAGATAAAGGAAGCTGTGAAGTTGTTTGTCGAGGGGGATGTTGCTAGGGCGGTTGAGGCGGCGAATAGAAAATAAATAAAAAACCTTCCATTTTAGGAAGGTTTTTTATTTTCTAGCTTTTTAATTATTAATTCAACTTCAATATCATTCTCTGCTTCTCAGGCTCAAAGATTGAGATCTTAAACGAATATGTCTTTCCAATCTCAACTTTTTCCTTCATAGTCTTATCATCACCAAATTCTGATATATGAACAAGTCCTGAAACACCTTCTTCTATTGAAGCCAATGCTCCATGTTTATTATATTTGATTATAATACCTGTAACTTCATCATCTTTTTTGTATTTAGCTGAAGCTTCAGTCCATGGATTTTCTTTTCTAGCCTTCAATGAAAGTGAAACTTTTCCATCTTTAAAGTCTATAATACGAGCCTTAACTACATCTCCAACTTTAAATATAGTTCTAGGATCGTCGATCAAACCCCAGTCTAGTTCAGAGATATGAGCTAATCCTTCAAGTTCTTCGTTGATTTTGATAAATATACCAAAGTCTACAGTTCCTGTGATTACTCCATCTACATCATCTCCAACTGAGTATTTAGCACTTAGCTCTGCCATTTTAGCGGCATTGCCTCTACTTTGATTCCCGCCATTGTTATTTGTATGAGTTCCATCAAAGTCTTTTTCTGAGAAAATAAGTTTATTTTCTTTAGAATCAGCTGTTATCATATAAACTGATATTTTCTTACCGATAAGTTTTTTAAGCTCATCTTGTATTCTATCTTTATTTCCATCTTCTACTTTAGGATAGTTTTCACTCTTCAATTGTGAAGCGGGTAAAAATCCTTGTATACCTTGCCATGACATCATAAGTCCTCCTTTATTAGCATCCTGTACAGGTAGCTCAAAATGAGTTTTATCAATTACAGCTTGCTCAGCATCTTTCCAAAGTAGAGCTTGTCTAGCTTCTTTAAGTGAAAGCTCTATATAACCCTCTTTTTCATCAAAGCCGGATACTTTAGCAGTTATCAGATCACCTGAATTAACTTTTCTAATAATGTCCCTTGCTATGATAAATTCTTTACCATATATAACACCTGTACCAAAAGGTGATAAATCAACGAATAATCTACTTTTAAATAAAGTAATAACTTTTCCTTCAATATCATCACCGATACTTGGTGGATTGATGATATCTTTAAAATTTTCTTCTAATGTTGTCATTTGTTTAATGTGTATTTTCTATTTGTTCTTATTTTACAGTCGATAATCTTTGAGTTAAATAAGGGTTACAAGTAGAAAAGGTTTTTAATATTATTTTACGTGAACGATTTTCTTAACAGAAACTGTATTGTCTATGTTAATCTTTCTTTTTGATCCAAAAGTTACAATACCTGGTTTTGTTGCAAAAAGAGTATGATCTCTACCCATAGATACATTTGTACCTGGTAAAATCTTACTACCTCTTTGTCTTATGATTATTGATCCAGCTGACGCTTTCTCACCACCATAAAGTTTAGTTCCTAGATATTTTGGCTGTGAATCCTTTAAGTTCTTTGACGAACCTCCTGCTTTTTTTGTTGCCATATATTTATATTTTCTTTATTGTTTCTTTATAATTTCTTTTGTTTTTCTTGATATTATCTATGGTAAAGATAATAGCATGAGTATACACGACATAATCACAAAAATCAATACAGATAAAAGGGAAATTGGGTTTTCACGACTCAAGTCCAATATAGTGTTAACAGGCTATATCGTATTGATGATGGGGCAGGTAGGGATTATAATCTGGGTTTGGTTGCTGTGGAAAAATTGACAATGAAAAATCCCCGGCATCTTGCGATGCTCGGGGGGGGGGTGATCAATGCAATTTACTTGGATATTGATCTCGATGTTTCCATCATGAAGAATAAAGTGGCCATAGCACCTGTTTGCTTAATTTCTTCGAGAAGATGGAATGCTTTCAGGAAACGAATTACTTCGGCTTGAATTTGATCTCGATGTTGGTTTCGCTCGTCTTGTTTTTCTACCTCTTCGACTATGGCCGAAAGTGGCATGATCGAGGCTGCGGTTGAGATATCGCCGTCAGTGTATAGTAATCCTTTGTAATAGAGAGACATTATGAGCATGTTTGGCCGAGTTTCGTCGGTTTCAAATACTATATTAATCTTACTTCCTGGTGCAGGTAATCCAGCTCTTCTTTTGCCAGTAATAATCGTTGTAAATGTCCATTTCATAGTTTTGTTATTTTTGTGTAGTTTTCAGTATTTTCTAAGACATAAAAACCATATCACACTCACTCTAAAAGTCAAACAATACCCCAAAGCCGTCCAAAAAGGGTAGGGAATATAACCCTTTAAAATCCACCTATTTTAGCTATAATATAGACATTTTATCATATCCATTATCTAATGTGTCTATATTTGACACCTCCTGATTATAGTGACATAACTTGCTTTTTGACTCCAAAGATGCTATAATAGTGTCACCACTGTAAGAGTGGTTTTCAATTTGTGCAACCTATGCTTTATCTCAGACGGCATCATTTCTCAGGATTATAGTCTTACATAATCAATCTGGTTTTGGCCTTTCAGAAGCGGGTAGATAAAGTAATTGAGATTACAAGTTAAAACAAGCTTATTTTACAAATTACATCAATAGCCTTCGTATCACTGGTATCAGCTGGGTTTATTAACACAACTGATATTGATACAAGCGCTAGTCAAAACAATATTATTTCTACAAGTACGGAAATAGTAAGTACTACAACAATTAGAAGAAAAATTAACGTAGAATCTAAAGTCAAAGCCTATTTCTCTGATGCACCCATAATGCATAAAATTGCTTATTGTGAATCAAGAAATAGACAGTTTGATAAAGACGGTTCTGTGTTAAGAGGTATAGTAAATGCTAAAGATGTTGGTGTTTTTCAAATCAATGAAAGATATCACTTATCTGACTCAAAAAAAATGGGTATAAGTATACATACCATAGAAGGTAACATGGAGTACGCTAGACACTTGTACGAGAGTCAGGGTACACAACCATGGTCATCTTCTCGACCTTGTTGGGGTAAATACGAAGCTCTTGCTTTAAGATAATAATATAACAAAAAGCGTCACTTTCTTAAGGTGAGGCTTTTTGTTTTTCTAGTTTTGTAAAAAAAACGACCCAAGTCCGTTAGGACAAGGGTGTTAGATTTTGGCATCATAGGGTATTAAGCCTGAGTGTTGATTTTTTTATACCGACGATTAGATTCAGTTGTCTTGCGCCTTTGTTTTTTTTTGTTTTCAAGCTAGCAGTGTTTGATTCTTGGTTTTCCAAATTTATCGGATTGTCTTCAAATTTTATAGAATCATCACTTGGAGACCAAACCTCAACTTCATTAAAAGCTTTTTCTAACAAAGATATCGCTTGCGGTAAAGGTTTGGTTTTACCCTCTCGGACACGAACGGAGTACTCTAGACGTTTCTGAAGTGTTGATTGTATTTCAGCTGAATTCATCATTGACCAAGAAACCTTGGAGTCTTCTTCCTCAAAAGTAATCCAAATCCTAACAAAAGGACCTTCAAATATTTTGAAGGAAAAAATTTCCCCAAGTCTAATTCTCAAGAGTCCACAGTGGCTTCTTAGTAAATCGATAACAGTAAAGTTATCAGAGTCTCGTCCACTTGTTCGTAAAATTGCATATTCCCCTCTAAGACCTCTTAGTGAGCGGAGATCAAATAAACAATCACCTGGTTTTTTTTGGTCATTTAATTTAGACAATACTTTTGAGATGTTTCCTCTGATCCCTTCATCAACAAAGAGTTTTGGTTCACCTCGATGACCCTCACTAAAATCTACTGTAAACAATTTAATCATTTTCATATGTTTCTTTATCTTTTTATCTGTAGTATATTCAAAATCCTTTATATATTATATATAGGCTGGCACACGCCAGGTTTTTAAAGGACAACAACGATATAGTGCCATAATTTTTGTATAAAATCAAGTAAAAGACCTAAAACCCCACAAAGTCACTTTCACTTTTACCTTCAACAACAACTCTTTCAATCTTATCTTTACTCATTTTCTTTATTTTAACTCGCTTAAAATCCTTATTTATATAAAACACTTCAGGCCAGAGTTTATAAGCTTGATATTTTTTATAGATATCTTCAATTGAATCTTTGTCGGGGAATATCTCAGCATCAGGCTTTTGTATCATTTTTGTATAAGTGGCTTGGTCATGATTTTGTTCTATATAAACAATTTGTTTATTTTCGTATTTTCCTAAAGTCTCTATAAGTAAATCAGCAGCAACTTTTGCCAAAATATCCGACAATTCTTTCGTAGAACAAGGCCAGATATCTTTATTTATAGAAAATTCCTTTTGAGCAACGACCGGACCATGATCCATTTGCTGATCCATTTGTATTATAGTAACTCCAGTATCTTTTTTATTTTCTAAAATAGTATTTTGAAGTGGTGCAGGACCACGAAACATTGGTAAAATGGATGGGTGTATGTTAATAAAATCGACAGTTTTTAAGTCTAGTAAACTTTGGGGTAAAATCTTTCCATAATCTGCGACTACACAGATTGTGTTTTCAGTTATTATTTCTTTGAATTTTTGCAAAGTCTCCTCTATTCTTAATTTATCTGGCTGAAAATAGGGAATATTATTTTCTATAGCCATCATTTTTATAGGTCCCGATTCTATTGTTTGATGACGGCCTATAGGTTTATCGCAAGATGTGATTATGTACTTTGGTATAATATTTTCTTTTAGAAGATTTTTTAAAACAGCTTCACCAAAAAAACCTGTTGAGAAATAAATAAATTCTATTTTTAATTTAGTATGATTTGTATTCTTCATTTTAAATATAATTTTTGTTTATTTCTTCAGGTTCTATATATTCTATATCTTTAGCTTTATCTATGAAAAGTTCGCCTATTAGATGATCGCATTCATGCTGAAATATATGTGCTAGTAGACCACCTGCACCCCTTGTTTGTTTTTGTCCTTTCTCATCATAATATTCCAAGGTTACATTTGTCGATCTCAATACTTTCCCATAATACCATCGAACAGATAGACAACCTTCGCCGTCTAGCCATTTTTTTGTTTTAGAAAATTTAATGATTTTAGGGTTTATACATACGAGATCATCGACAGGTGCGGATATATTTTTATTTAAAACCCTTTTTGAAACAATAAAAATCTGAAGAGGGATATTTACCTGCGGAGCAGCTAGACCGACACCATCACTTATGCCATCCAATGTATCTTTCATGTCATTTATCAACTTTTGCACACTCGAAGACATAATTTCCTCAATAGGAACAAAATCTGAAGGGTTGTCTAGAACAGGATTTCCTTTTTCTACTATAGATAAAATTGACATATATTGATATTACTACAGTAAGTTTCTACTATCAACCTCCACTTTTATATAAGCTGGCAACGATTTGATATATTGTGTTATAGGATTTTTCAAATATTCTTTTTTATCTAGCAGTATATGTATAGTAGTTTTTATTTTTTCTTCTATTTCAAAATATTTCTGGTTGCGATCCAGATAGTTTTTTACAATCTCTAAAGTTTTTTTACTTTTTTCTGTTGGTATAGATATCTGTATGTGAACAGAGTAGGGAGGTAAGTTAAGTTCTTTGAGTTCTTCGTCATTTTTCAAAACATTAACTATATCTTTTTTATTTTCTTTTATATATTTCCAAAAAATATTATCAATATCTCGTGTTTGTATTATAAAATTTTTATAAAATTGATTTGATATAAGTGCTACTTTCTTATATATATCATATTCCATATTATACATTGGAATAGAAAACAAACTCTCAAGTGAAATTATAGCTATATTATCAAATATAAAATCTAAGCAAATAGCTTGATTTAGTAAAAAATCATTACCTATAATTATTACAGGTCTTTTATCCTCATTCATATCCTTTAATATTTTCTTTACTTGAGTTTTTGTATGACTTTCATTGTCTATTTTTATAATATCAATATTAAATTCTTTTTTAATTTCTTTATAAATAACTTCTATTGATGCACCAAGGGATAAAAGATTCGGATTGAAACAAACCGGACAAGGTGAGTCTATGTTCATCGCTTTATGGTTATTTGGGCATCTATATTTGAACACATCACCCTTAACTTCTATTTCTAGATTTTCAGAACATTCAGAACATTTCATAACATGCTTACAGTCAGGACAAATCGTTTGTGATGCAAAACCCTTTTTCAATGTGTAAAGAAAAATAGATTCGTTTGTCTCTTCTATCTTTTTTAAGGCAGAAAACAGTTCTGGTGATATTATACTTAACTTATCCTTATATATCTCATTATCTAGATTTTTCTTTTTTATTGCAGTTTTATTTTTAATATTTTGCTCTATAATGTATAGATTTTTGTCTTTAATACTTAAAACTGTTTCTATTTCATTAAGTATTATTTTCTTCCTTATGCAAAATTCTCTTATAAAATATCTATAATCAAATTTTTTAAATAAATGCACATAGTACTCTGATTCTACATAATAAACGTTTACTCTTTTAACATTATTATTATCAATTTTATATAGGTCTATAGGTAATATTTTATTTTCCAGATTTGTCTTAGGTTGTAAATATTCTTGTATTGGAAATACATTTATTTCTGTTTCAGCTGAATTGTTTATATCAACTCTGTTTATATCAACTCCGTCAGTTAAACTCTCTAAAATCTTTTTAGGTATAAGTTCAGAAAAAACTTCACCAAATGGTTTTATATAATAGTTGCTTGTTTTTAGAACAGAGAAAATAAATTCTTGAGAAAATAACTCGAGTTTTTTAATTTTCTCAATTTTACGAATCTTAAAATCTTGAGATTTAATAAATTCCTTAGCTTCATTTACAGAAATAATAGAATCGATAACAACCCAAATATTTTTGTTTTGTAAAGGTGCTTCTATTATATTCCCGATCTCAACATCTTCGTTTATCCAATAGGTCAATGAATCAGAAAAAGTCTTTTTTAGTATGGGGTAAACTTTGATACATTTCATAATAATTTGATATTATGTATAATAACATATATGAAAAATATCATAAATGAAATTGATCCAATTGAAACCCATAGTACAGACGCAAGTATTTTTAAAATTATACCTCGTCAGGTTATATTTCCTAAAAATGAATTGGAAATAATCGATATTATTACTCACGCAAAGGTGAATAAAAGACATATATCAGTAAGAGCTGGAGGAACATGTATGGATGGAGGCTCTTTAAACAATGATATTATCATAAACCTTACAAAATATTTTACAAATATAAAAATTAACCAATATTCAAAATCTATTGATGTTGATATGGGAGTTTATTATAGAGATATTGATCAAGAAGCTTTAAAGTACAATCTTATGTTTGCACCGTACACATCTTCGAAAGTTTTTTGTGGCATAGGAGGTATGCTTGGAAATAATGCATCAGGAGAAAAAAGTATAAGGTTTGGTGCTACCGTAGATAATGTTTTATCTGCTAAAGTTTTTCTCTCAGATGGTAAATTGTATAATTTTGAAGAAATATCTGAAGAAAAATGTTTAGAACTTTCCCTACAAAATGATTTTATAGGTAATATACACAAAGAGATTCGTCAAATATATAAAACTTTTGCAAATGATTATGTAAAAGCTATAGGAAATGTTAGTAAATCTGCTTCAGGTTATAAACTTAATAGGATATTTGACAAGGAAAAAAATACTTGGAACCTTGCTAAGATATTTATAGGAGCACAGGCGACTCTGGGTATTATACACTCTGCAAAGCTCAAACTTGTTGAAATACCAACACATACGAGACTTATCGCAATACCTATAAACTCACTAAACTCATTACCTGTAGTTTTACAAAAAATAGTACAGTACAATCCAGAAAGTGTTGAAACGTTTGATGTTAACACTTATACAATAGCAAAAAGTTTTTTACCTGAAGATACAATGAGGATACAGAAATATTTTTCTCGTAATGAGCAGTTGATTGTACTAGCTCAGTTTGATAATGACGATACTGCAAACAAATTCTTTTTAGAGATAAAGGATATAGAAATTAATTCAGAGTATATAAATGATGAGAAATTGAAAGCTAGCTTATGGAATATAAGACGTTCAGCATTTAGAGTTATGGGTAATAATGTTTATGATAAAAAAACTAAGAGGGCTGTTCCTTGTATAGAAGATATTATAGTGCCTATAGATAAATTTGATGTGTTTATCCCAGAACTAATCGCTATTTTAAAAAAGTATAATATAGAATATGGTTTTCATGGACATATAGGAGATGGGTCAATAAGAGTTATACCTATTATAGATTTTGAAAATAAAAAAGAGGCTATTGATCAGATCATAAACTTGTGTGATGAGGTATTTTGGTTAGTTAAAAAAATGGGGGGTAATATGTCAGCGGATCACAGTGATGGGATAATAAGAACACCTTTTTTGAGAGATTTTTACGGGGATGATCTTTATGAAGGGGTAGTAGTTGGGATAAAGAAATTGTTTGATCCGGACAATATATTTAATCCAGGGAAGAAAGTAGGTGGGGATAAGAAGGGGTTGTATGAGGTTGGGTTAAAATAGGTTTTCTTTGTTACTGCTCCCTGAACTACCTTTTGACGAATTGATTGCAATAGGAAAATATTAATGATAAATTTAGCATATGTTAATTTTATTAAGAACAAAGCTAAAACATGGTTTTACTTTAATTGAACTCATGGTTGTCATTTCTATTATATCTTTTATGTCAACTATTGTTCTTGCCAGTCTGAATGAAGTCAAAGATAAAGCTATAGATACAGTCACAGTCTCAAATCTTCAGCAAATAGATATGGCAATATTCCAATATAAAATGGATAATGGTAATTATCCCCCTCAAACAAATCTAAGATCATATGATTGCAAGTGTAATCCTAATTTTATTCCGTTTCTTGTAGAAAAGGGATATATGTCGAAATTTTCAAATTCGGACTGCCGTGGTAGTCCTAATGGTTATAACCCCAACGATATATGTTATCTTAATAATGAAGGCAATATCGGAGGTGTTGCAGTTAATAGAGTTGAAAAGAATAACATTATGGGTCTTTTATGTAATGATAAAATAGACAGCGCAAATCCTCAGTATTATGCTTACAAGGCAGCCATGGTTTTTTACTTAAAAAGTGGTCCATCAGATAAATATCGTAAAGCAAGTTTTAGTCGACTCGTAAACGTGATTTGTTATGAATGAACCCTTCTTAAATAATATTTAAATATAAAATTTCTAAAACTAAAATAAAACCGTCATTGTAGTCCCTACACCATACTCACTTTCAACAAATATCTTTCCGTTTAGGTATTTTTCAGCATAATATTTAGATGAAGATAATCCCACACCGCAATTTTGCCTATCTTTATTTTTACTTGAATAAAAATTATCAAATATTTTAATCAAATTTTTAGACTCTATACCTATACCATTATCAACTATCGAAACATAGTTTTTGTTTTCATGTTGTCCTAAAATAACACATATTTCATAGTTGTCTTTTTTGTTTATTTTCTTATCTTCTATACATGCCTCATATGCATTTGATATAAGGTTTAAAATAATATGATTTAATATTGATTTTTTTGTTAATAGTTTTTTATCTTTATAGTTATTATACTCTATAGTTAGAGAAACCCCATGTTTAAAATAATTATTTTTTACCAGATTAATTAAATCAATAACCTCATCTTTTAAGTAAAATTCTTCATCCTCAACTTTTAAACTTATTTGTTTTCTTATATTCTGTAGCATTAAAGTAAGTTTTTCATGTGTATTTTTAATATTTAAAATAATTTTAGAAAATTGCGAATCGTCTACCAAATGCTCTGCTGTAAGTTTTTCTATATATAAATTCATGGTTTGTATTGGTGTAATCAGATCATGATATAAACCACTGGATAATTTACCGAATTCAATCATATGATACATTTTAGATATTTCCTCTATTTGAATTTGTTTAATTATATTTGTTTTATCTTGCACTATTTTTTCTAAGTTATTCCTTTCTTTTCTTAAAATATTTTCTACTCTCAAGGCCCTATTTAATGTTTTATTTTGTTCTTGATTAAATTTTATTAAAAGAAAAGATATAAAAATAAACATTATCATGAACTCTACGATATCATTTATACCAAATATAGATCCATGCCAAGATTTTTCTACATTTAAATATATACGTAAATAGTGTCCTATAAGAATAGAACTAATCAAAAATAGGTGATAGATTACATTTTCTTTATTATTTGAAGTAAGTGACAATATAACTATACAAAAAATATATGACAGTAAAATTGAAGGTAGATCAAAACCCCATGAAATACCTGCTATAAAATTTAAGCTTAATATTGTTGATATTAAAATAAATTTAGATAAATTACATTTATTTTTTAAGTTCAAGTAATAAGCAATTAAAAAAATAACTGGGATAATTACACTTAAATATATAGGAAAAATATCTAAATCTTTATTACTTAAATAAATAACAAAATGACTCCACAATAATAATACTGAATATAATAAAGAAAAGCATAAAGTAAAGATATTGGCGTATGACAATATAAATTTTATGCGACTTAACTCTGATTTATTAGCCTCAATCATGTACATAAATATACAGAATTACTTGTTCCAAGGCAAAGATAAATATCCCCCCAAGAAATTTTGAAGAAAACCCAAAGAAATGCTACAATACTCCTCATATGATAATAAACTTCTACGGCAATCAATTCATCAAACTCCAAGTAGGGGATACAACCCTTGCCCTGGACCCTTTTAAAGGTACAAAATTTGGTGCAGACGTTGTACTACAATCAACTCTACATGAGGACATGTCAGCCGGACCTGACCTATTTTATGGCAATAAAGT
>CALRFG010000008.1 GCA_943356525.1 Candidatus Nomurabacteria bacterium
ATATGTTGGAAGCTTTTTCTTACGGTTGTCCACCTCACGGTGGCTTTGCTCCGGGGATAGATAGAGTTGTTATGCTTTTACAAAATGAACCTAACATACGCGAGGTTATAGCTTTTCCAAAGACAGGAGAGGCGAGGGATCTTATGACAGGGGCACCGGCACAAATGGGAGCGGAACAGATGGTTGAGTTGGGGATAAAGATAGTTGATAAGAAATAGAAATAAAAAAACGCCACCACGACCGAGAGGAAGTGGTGGTTTTGTTTTGTGCACTATACCTTAACTAAAGCCAGCATTTGTACAGGCTTCAGCGAAACGACTAGGTACTCCTGCGGCCCATTTTTCAATTTGTTCTTTACTCAGAGGAACTATACGATTTTTTGTTTTTGGATCAAGAAGGTTTAGCATCGTGTCATAAGTTTGCATATCTGCAAGTGAAAGTGACCCTTCTTCATAAAATCTTTCATACATACTTCTTAGGTAGTTTACTTTGTTGATGTCAGTAAACTCAGGATGAAAGATTCTAACAATTGTTGTCACTATTGCCAACCTAAAATTGGCGACAGAAATTTCTTCAATAGACGGAAGATGTTCCATTATGTCTATTGTCACATGTTGGTCGTACTCAACATCTACACCTGTGCTTTTGGCAATATCCACAATAGCGTGGCCAGCGGTTTTGGCATTTAAAATGATAGCCTTAATTTTTTGAACGAAGTCGTATTTCATAGTTTTGTTTTTTGAATTTGCTTGCAGGTTTAGTATATATATTGTTAAGTATTTGTCAAATTATTATTAAAAAACTTTATTTATCACAAAAAACCTAATGTTTACAATCCAGAAAAACAATCAAAACTTCAACTATTCTTCATGAGAACTTTATCTATGTATTGTTAAAATTATTCGATGAATAATAAAAATTATGATGAATGGAATACATTAAAGAAAAAGATAAATTATATTTATAACAAACCTTATCACCCTAAAATTCGAGAAATATGGTGGGTAAATCTAGGTTTGAATATAGGTTCAGAAATATATGGTAAAGGTTTTCAATATTTAAGACCTGTTTTGGTCATTAAAATTAATTCTAATAATTTTATAGGTTTACCACTATCTTCTAAAATCAAAAGGGGTAAGAATAAAATCACCATCTTTACAGTTGATTCTAAATATCATTCAGTCATATTGAGTCAGGTCAGGGTATTTGATAATAAAAGACTTTTAGGTAAAAAGTATATTTTATCTAAGAAGAAATTTAAGAAAATAATACGTCGGTATAAAAATATGATAACCACCAATGATTAGTTGGTGATTACCCGGCCCGAAGGCTGAGCGAGCATTTGCTCAACTCGTATTTACTATTATATTTATTCTATAAATTTTGTCAAATAAAATAACCCCAGTGAATAAACACCGGGGTCTGAAGAAAAACATGTGAAATTTCAAAAGTCTTTCCATGATTCATAATCTTTATTGACCAGCCCAAGTAAGTTAACGGTTTCTGAATCGACACCGTTCTCTTGAACAAACTTTATTGATCCACCATTAAGTTCATGATTTATTGATTTTTCAAAAAAACCAACAGTATGACCAAGAAGCTCTCTTTCGTCTCTGGTACCGGAGCATTCAATTAGACGGTTTAACCTCTGTTTTTCTTCTAACGTGAGCTGTATATTTATGACATGATAAGGTTTTTTTCTGAGGATGAATTCTTTTTTACTTAAGATGAGAAAAACTATTCCAAGAAAAAGGCTTACTACTATTATCAACTTGAGTAAGTCTTCCGAAGATATGTTGAAAATTTCCATGATTTTATTTTGGTTAATGTACGTATAATCAAAATATCATATTTAAACAATCTGTCAATTATCATGTCAAATTGACACATATGCTATAATACATACATGAATCAACAAAATCTATTCAAAAATCAATATCAGAATACTTTAAAAACCTTCTTTCTTATGGCGGGAATATTCGCCATAGTTGGTGTTTTGGGATATGGTATATCTCTTAGAACAGGCAATATCAACTATCTATATATATTTCTAGTTATAGGAGTTGTACAAAACCTCGTAGCGTACTGGTTCTCTGGATCTATTGCTATAAAGTACTCAGGCGCAGTCAAGGCTGATGTAAACACACCAGATGGAGCTAAGCTACAAAGAACCGTGGAAAGGCTTTCAAATCAAGCTGGGCTTAAAACTCCAGAGGTTTATATAATCCCTGATGAAAACATGAATGCTTTTGCTACTGGTAGAAATCAAGCACATGCGAAAGTTGCAGCAACTCAAGGTTTGATAAACAAGCTTAGTCAAGATGAACTTGACGGTGTTATGGCCCACGAGTTGGCCCATATTGGCAACAAAGATATATTGATATCATCTGTTGTGGCTGTTATGGCAGGTATGATAACTCATATGATATATATATTTGCATCAAAGGGTGAAAATAGAAATCCTTTCGTGGGTATAGCTATTATGACAGTGTCTCCATTTGTAGGATTAATGATACAGATGGCGGTTTCTCGTAGTCGAGAATTTCAAGCAGATGCAGGTGCGGCAAAAATTACAAATAATCCACAAGGCTTAATTAACGCTCTTCAAAAAATACATCAAAATAATGATGAGCCTATGATAAAAGCGGATGAATCAATGGCGCATATGTATATTGTAAATCCATTTTTAGGGAAGGGTGGTTTAAATAGATTTTTCATGACACATCCGCCAGTTGAGGAGAGGATAATGAGGTTGAAGGGATTGTATTATTAATAAAAAAAACAGGGGCTTGTTAGGCCCCCGCGCTTGGGTTTAGTTTTTTATCTTGGACGGTGTTTAATAAACCATTTGTAAAAATCATGCATTTCTGGAGAAAAATCACTTTTTTTTCTTATATGTTTGAAAATTGACATTAAATAATTAATACAATTCATATCAGTATCGCTGAAATAAACATCCATAGAATGATGTCTAAAAGCTAGTGTTGTAGTTAGAAAAATAAACTGTGAAGCGGTTATGCTTTCTAAATTATATTTATCTTCAATATTTTGCAAAAAATCAAACGCGACATTTTCTTTAAGATCATGCGTTT